>NZ_CP015207.1:2675632-3353765 GCF_002101375.1 Sporosarcina ureae
ACGATGGGCTTCGGCTTCCCAGCGGCAATCGGTGCACAACTTGCTAGACCGAAAGATCGTGTAATTGCAGTGGTTGGAGACGCAGGTTTCCAAATGACAGCACAAGAGCTTTCGCTTCTTCAAGAAATGCGTATTCCAGTAAAAGTCATCATTTTGAATAACGGTGCACTTGGTATGGTACGTCAGTGGCAAGAGACATTCTATGAAGAACGTTACTCACAGTCACTAGTTCCAGTACAACCGGATTTCATTAAATTGGCTGAAGCATATGACCTGAAAGGGTATCGAATTCACAATTTAGAAGAAGCCGAAAAAGTATTTACAGAAGCACTATTATCTGACGAGCCGGTCTTGATCGATTGCCGAGTGAAACAACGTGAAAACGTCTATCCAATGGTGGCTCCAGGTAAAGGATTACAAGACATGATTGGAGTGAGTCCTCAGTGAAACGAATTATTACAGTAACAGTAATTAATCAGAGCGGGGTATTAAACCGTGTAACGGGACTGCTAATGAAGCGTCAATTCAATATTGAAAGTATGACCGTCGGCGCTACGGAACAGCCAAACAGATCCAAGATGACATTCCAAGTTCACGTAGAAGATGAGAAGAAAATTGAACAACTTGTAAAACAGCTGCAAAAGCAGATTGATGTTATTACAGTGAAAGATATAACAGACAAAGCAATCGTGTTACGTGAGTTAGCGCTAGTAAAGGTCATCTCACCACCACAGATTCGCTCTGAAATGAATAGTATTGTGGAACCTTTCCGACCGATAATAGTTGATTCCGGAAAGAATGTAGTAACGTACCAAGTAACGGGTGACCCAGATAAAATCGAAGCGTTTATCGATTTGCTGAAACCATATGGCATCAAAGAATTAACACGAACTGGCGCAACCGGCTTTGCCCGCGATATGCAAAAAGTTCAAGCACCACAGCTGTCAATTTTGAAACAGTAAAACACACACACACTTAGGGGGAAATTAAAATGACAAAAATGTATTATAACCAGGATATCAATGAAGGACTATTAGAAGGTAAAACTATCGCAATCATCGGATACGGTTCACAAGGGCACGCACACGCGCGTAACTTGAAAGATTCAGGCTTTAACGTAGTAGTAGGTGTTCGTGCTGGAAAATCATTCGATCAAGCACAAGCGGACGGTCTTGAAACACTTTCAGTAAAAGAAGCTTCTGAAAAAGCAGATTTGATCATGATCTTACTTCCAGATGAAAACCAAAAAGCAATCTACGATGCAGAAATCGAACCAGCTCTTGCTAAAGGTAAATCATTGGTATTCGCTCACGGTTTCAACGTACACTTCGGTGAAATCAAACCACCTGCTGATGTAGATGTATTCTTAGTAGCTCCAAAAGGACCAGGACACCTTGTACGTAGAACATTCGAAGCTGGTGGCGGAGTTCCTGCACTATTCGCAGTTTATCAAGACGTATCTGGCCAAGCAAAAGACGTAGCCCTTGCGTATGCAAAAGGCATCGGATCTGCACGTGGCGGCGTTTTGGAAACAACTTTCGAAGAAGAGACAGTTACAGATCTATTCGGAGAGCAAGCAGTACTTTGTGGAGGATTGACTTCATTAGTTAAAGCAGGATTTGAAACATTAGTAGAAGCTGGATACCAGCCTGAACTAGCTTATTTCGAAACATTGCACGAAACGAAACTAATTGTTGACTTGATGTATGAAGGCGGAATGGCTGGAATGCGTTATTCCATCTCAGACACTGCAGAGTGGGGCGACTTCGTTTCTGGACCACGCGTAATCGATGCAGATACAAAAGCACGTATGAAAGATATTCTTACGGACATCCAATCAGGCAAGTTCGCAAAAGAATGGATTGAAGAGAATAAAAACGGACGTCCTAATTTCAATGCAATCGAAGAAGCAGAAGCTAAGCACCAAATCGAAGAAGTAGGACAGAAGCTTCGCTCTATGATGCCATTCATCAACGAAGGAGCTAAATCAAAAGAGGAAGAAGTGGTAGCGAGTGAGAAAAATTGATCTTTTCGATACAACTCTTCGCGACGGTGAGCAATCTGCAGGTATTAATTTAAATACAGTAGAAAAGTTAGAAATCGCTCGTCAGCTAGAAAAACTTGGGGTAGCAGTTATTGAAGCAGGATTTCCTGCTTCATCCCCAGGTGATTTCGAAGCCGTTCAACGCATTGCCAAAACAGTAAAGAATTCCACTGTTACAGGCCTTGCTAGAGCCATGAAGAAAGACATTGATATATCATGGGAAGCATTACGAGGCGGAGAACAGCCACATATCCATGTGTTTTTAGCCACATCACCGATTCATATGGAATATAAATTGAAGAAATCTCCAGACGAAGTAGTGGACATTGCCGTGGATGCGGTCAAATACGCCAAACAGTATTTCCCACTCGTTCAGTGGTCGGCAGAAGATGCTTTCCGTTCTCATAAGGAATACCTGGTACGTATTATTAATAAAGTAATTGAGGCAGGAGCTACAACCATTAATGTTCCCGATACTGTAGGCTATGCAACACCTGCAGAATATGGCGCTCTATTTAAGTACTTGAAAGAGAACGTAACAGGAATAGACAACGTTAAGCTTTCCGCTCACTGTCATGATGATCTTGGAATGGCCGTTGCAAACTCTATTGCAGCAGTTGAGAATGGTGCAGATCAAGTGGAATGTACGATTAATGGTATCGGAGAGCGTGCAGGTAATGCAGCATTAGAAGAAATTGCTGTCGCCATGCACATCCGTAAAGATTTCTACAACATGGAAACTGGAATCAACCTAAAAGAAATCAAAAAAGCTAGTCAGCTTGTTAGTCGTTTGACAGGTGTAGTCATCCAGCCAAACAAAGCAGTTGTCGGTAAGAATGCATTCGCACATGAATCTGGTATTCACCAGGACGGCATGCTGAAAAACCGTGAGACATACGAAATTATTACACCGGAATTAATCGGTGAAACGGATAGGCCACTAGCGCTAGGTAAACACTCCGGGCGTGCTGCGTTCAAAGATCGGGCAATTACGATGGGGTTTGAACTGACTGATCACCAATTAAATGAAGCGTTTGATAACTTCAAAAAATTAGCGGACCGTAAAAAGGAAATTACAGAAGACGATTTGTTTGTTCTATTCACAGGACAGCAATTGGCTGATACGGATACACCAATTTACGAATTGCATAATGTTCAAGTTCAATATGGAACAAATAATATTCCGACTGCTACCGTGACAGCGACAGTGCCTAGCGGGGAAACAGTTACAGTGGCAACGACTGGTGCAGGTTCTGTTGAATCTATTTTCAACGCACTGGAATTGGCCGTTAAAGGTGAAGTACTCATTCTGGATTATCGTGTAACATCGATCGGTAAAGGCCGCGATGCACTGGGAGAGGCAGTAGTCAACTTAAGACATAACGGACTTGAGCTTACAGGCCGGGACGTAGCGCAAGACGTATTAGAAGCGTCTGCAAAAGCTTATTTGAATGCTATCAATCGTCAACTAGTTCGCGAACAATTGCGGAAAGAAGAGTTAATAAAATAAGCAACATATGTCAAAGGGATAGAGTATTCGATCGAGTGATACGAGATTGATCAAGGAGGAGAAGTTCTATGGAAAAGAAAGTAGCAGTATTACCCGGAGACGGCATAGGCCCCGAGGTAGTAGCAGAGGCAGTCAGAGTATTGGAAGTGATCGGCAGACGTTTTAACCATACATTCCATACAGAATATGGACTAATTGGTGGAGCAGCGATTGATGAAAAGAATAATCCACTTCCTAAAGAGACAATCGAGTTATGTGAGTCAAGCGACGCCATTCTTCTAGGAGCAGTGGGTGGTCCTAAATGGGATCAGAATCCATCTGAATTACGACCGGAAAAAGGGTTGCTTGCGATACGTAAACATTTCGATCTATTTGCAAACCTTCGACCTGTTGCAGCTGTGCCTTCTTTGATCCAAGCTTCTCCTTTAAAAGAAGAAATCGTCAAAGAAGTCGATATGATGATTGTTCGGGAATTAACTGGAGGTCTATACTTCGGTAAACCGAGCCGTCATACAGATCAATCAGCTGTTGACACGCTTGTATATACACGTGAAGAAATCGAACGTATTGTCGACAAAGGTTTCGAGTTGGCTCGCCTACGTAAAGGCAAAGTAACTTCTGTGGACAAAGCGAATGTGCTCGAATCCAGTAAGCTTTGGAGAAAGATTGTAGAAGAGAAAAAAGCGCAGTATCCAGATGTTGAAGTAGAGCATCAGTTAGTGGATTCCGCAGCAATGAAATTAATTACAAATCCCGCCTATTTCGATGTAATCGTTACAGAGAATATGTTTGGAGATATTTTGAGTGATGAAGCGTCTGTAATTACAGGATCACTTGGATTATTACCTTCAGCGAGTGTCCGTTCAGATGGTTTAGGTTTATACGAGCCAGTGCACGGTTCAGCACCGGATGTAGCAGGGCAAGGGATAGCAAATCCAGCAGCGACAATTCTTTCTGTCGCAATGATGTTGAAGTATTCATTTGGATTAGAAACTGAAGCGACAGCCATTGAAAAGGCTGTTAATACAGTATTCGAAGAAGGTCACTTTACAGCAGATTTGGCTGGCAAAGACCAACGTTCATTAACGACTAAAGAATGGACAGATAAGATTGTAGATGAATTGGATCTTCAGTTCGTTTCGAATAGTATTATGTACTCGTATATTTAAAAAAATAACGCTGTCTAAGTCTCGACATGCACATGAGGGCATACCGAAACTGGTGCGCCCTTTGTGTGTAGGTAGGGATCAGACTGAAGTGTTGAAACAGATGCCACACATTATTATGGTAATGGCTTGGAAGGGGAAACAATTATGGCTAAAACAATTATTGAAAAAATATGGGATGAGCATATTGTGTACGAAGAAGAGGGAAAGCCGGATCTATTGTATATTGATCTACATCTGATTCATGAAGTCACATCACCGCAGGCATTTGAAGGATTACGTCTCGCAAATCGCAAAGTGCGTCGTCCGGATCTTTGCTTTGCGACGATGGATCACAACGTCCCGACAAAGAACTTACCGGTAATCAATGACCCGATTGCAAAAAAACAAATCACGACACTTCAAAAAAACTGTGAAGAGTTTGGTGTGCAATTGGCAGATATGCAACATCCAGACCAAGGTATTGTGCATATTATCGGTCCTGAGTTAGGATTGACACAACCAGGAAAGACGATTGTTTGTGGTGATAGCCATACATCAACACACGGTGCGTTTGGAGCCATTGCGTTCGGTATCGGCACAAGTGAAGTAGAGCACGTATTATCTACGCAAACATTATGGCAAAGTAAACCGAAAACGATGGAGATTCGCGTAACAGGCAAAATTGGGTTTGGCGTAACAGCTAAAGATATTATTCTCGCGATCATTTCAAAGTTTGGAATTGGCGTGGGTACTGGACATATTGTCGAGTATACAGGAGAAGCAATTCGTGGACTTACAATGGAAGAACGTATGACCATTTGTAATATGTCAATAGAAGCAGGGGCGAAAGCTGGTTTAATTGGCCCCGATGAAACAACAATCAATTATTTGCGTGGTCGTCGTTATGCACCGCAGGGCGAAGAATTCGAAGCGGCAGCAGGGCGTTGGCTCGCATTGAATACGGATGAAGATGCAAAATATGATCAAGTGCTTGAAATTCATGCAGATGAAATCGAACCATTCGTAACGTGGGGAACGAACCCATCGATGGGATCTGGAATATCGGCTAACATCCCTACGACTGCAGACTATGTATCCGAAACTGATAAATCTGCACTTCGTTCTGCAATGGAGTATATGGGACTTGAAGAAGGAATGGCGTTAACTGATATTGAAATTCAGCACGCATTCATTGGTTCATGTACAAATGCGCGTCTTAGCGATTTGGAAGCAGCGGCGAAAGTGGTAAAAGGTCAACATGTTCATCCGACTGTGACTGCAATTGTTGTACCTGGTTCACGTACAGTGAAAAAGCAGGCAGAAGAGATCGGACTTGATAAGATCTTCCTGGACGCTGGTTTTGAGTGGAGAGAGTCGGGATGCAGTATGTGCTTGGCTATGAACGATGATGTAGTACCAGCTGGCGAACGTTGTGCTTCTACATCCAACCGGAACTTTGAAGGACGCCAAGGTGCAGGCTCACGCACACATCTAGTCAGCCCATCCATGGCTGCAGCGGCTGCCCTACATGGACATTTCGTAGATGTTCGTAAAATCGAAGCAGCTGTGCAAATTTGAGGAGGGTATTCAGATGGAACCAATTAATAAAATAGAGAGTGTACTCACTCCTTTAGATAAAAATAACGTAGATACAGATCAGATCATATCCAAGGAATTTTTGAAACGTATTGAGCGCACTGGTTTCGGGAAATATTTATTCTATCACTGGCGTTTTAATGCAGATCGTACAAAAAATGAAGAGTTCGTGTTAAATGATCCTCGATACGATGGTTCAACTATCCTAGTTGCACATGATAACTTCGGTTGTGGATCATCTCGCGAACACGCACCTTGGGCAATTTTGGATTACGGATTCCGAGTTGTTATTGCACCAAGCTTTGCAGATATATTCTATAGTAATTGCTTCAAGAACGGCATTTTACCGATTAGGCTATCTGTTGCAGAAATTGATGAGTTTCTACAAAAAGGGAAAAAAGCCCCGTATACATTAACAGTGAGTCTCGAGGACCAGACTGTAGCAGGTGAGGATGGTTCGGTGTATAGCTTTGATATTGATCCGTATAATAAAAAGATGTTGTTGAACGGGTGGGATGAGATTTCCCTGACCTTCCAATATGAAGATAAGATTACAGAGTACGAACAAAAACATGCATAACTCAAAACAGTTCATCGCTTACTTAGCATGAACTGTTTTTTCGTGTGGGCATAAATAGTGAAGGTAAAGTGTAAAATTTTGAAACTATTTCTATTTTTCTACGTCTGTACGCTGCGGTTACAATGAATTGAAAAGTAGCCTAAGTACGTATCACAGCTTTACAGTATGGAGTATTCTTCCTTTACAATGAAAGCCCAAATGAAATGTTTGGTATGCTATAATTGTCGAAGGAAACTACATACTAAAATCAAGAAATTCAAAGACTGGAGTTGATTTTTAAGATGTTCAGCGCATCAAAGAAAAGTACATTCGCTATTTTTAATTCTTTTCTCATCGTGATGTTATGCTTCATTGTACTACCAATACATGCGCAAGCGGAAACGGTAAACCAACGTTTCTCCGATGTAGGGAATGAATATTGGGCAAAAGATGAAGTAATGCAGCTCGTGGAAGAAGGAATCATTAACGGATACCAAGATTTGCAATTCCGACCAGGCATCAGTATTAAACGTGGACAAGCAGCAAACTTGCTGACTGCGGCCTTGAAATTACCGGAAGCTCCCTACCAGCCGATATTCAAGGATGTCAGCGCAAAGTCATCTTACTTACGCGGTGCCATGTCTACTTATCAAGAAGGTATATTTAAAGGAAAGCCCGATGGTAACTTCGGTGTAAGTGATGAATTAACACGTGAACAAATGGCCAGTGTGCTAGTTCATGCATTTAAATTAAAAGACACAGGTGAAAAAGTACAATTTACTGATGAGAATAAAATTAGTGAATCTCACAGATATGGCGTCAAAGTACTTATGCAACACGGCATTACCACAGGTAAGGAGGACGGATCCTTTGCTCCAAAACTTTCCGTAAACCGTGGTTCATTCGCTGTATTCCTACATAGAGCAATGATTCAAGCAGGACTTCTTGAAAAAAAGCAACCGATTGTTTTCAATAAAATACAAACTATGGGGAAATTTGATCCGATACGTTTTAATCAATTTCTTACGGAAGTCCCCCTAACGCAAGAAGGACAGACATACTTGCGGTCAAACCATTTCATGTCTTTAACAGCTAAGCGAGTAAAAGCCCATGGACATGCAACGGATCATATTTATGTCTATGGTGTCAGTGAAAGAAAAAATACGAGAGTCACTGTAACGAAACGCGAATTGCCAAATGGCGATTACTTTACATTCGTAGAGTTGAGAAACCCTGACCGTCTGCCGATTCGTGTCGACTTGGTACGAATTGATGGAGATATTAAAACGAATTCGATGGAACGTTTCGATAAGTTCCCTATGAAAAAAGATGTAGATGAAACATTCGGATTCGATATTGCTACTTCGCCAGTTGGTGTTCTTGAAACGATTTCGCAACAAGGTACTGGACAGCAAATGATATCAAAAACCTATCGTTCACGTGAGCTTGAGTTAAAATACCGTAATGGTGCAGTCAGCAGAACACGAGAACTCCAGGACGAGAAAGAATCGTACAGCAATATTCTTATGGGTGATAATCGTGTATCAGTGTATGAGTTAAACTCTAGAGGGTACGATGTAGTGGATCAATGGTATCTTTCATCCAATAAAAAACTCTTTTCGTCAAAAGAAAGATTGGATTCATGGCTTCGTGAGTCCATTACCAACTATAAAAAGCGCAATAAATGGTATACAGCACAAGGGCCATACAATAAGATGGCAACTACTATCGAGCCGATGCCTGCTTCAGGGCGAGGATATGGTCGTAATTTACTTTTAGTAAAAGAAGATCGTGTCATGTTGTTATACAACCAAACGAAAGAACGCTATTATGAAGATATTTTGCATAACTCCTTTACGAACTTAGCTATCTTTAGAGGAAGTAAGCCGTATTGGGAAACTGAAGTGACTAGTACGTATTTGACGAATTTATATGGCTTTACAGCGCCATTCGTCGATACACGCTTCAATGAACAGATTGCACTATTCCTTTATAATGGTGGCAAAGCATTCAATCATAAAGATTACAACGAAGGCTTACGTAACTATGCGAACTTGCTTGTTCAGCAACATAGAAAAGGGAATGTAAACTTCTTGTCTCCAACTGCCTATTATATTCCGGATTACTTCCCGGCAAAATCACAAGTGAAGACCCATACGTCAATGAATCATTTACTAGGCGGCATGAACATTCTCTTGCTTGCATTCCAGGAGTTCAATGATCCGGTCTATTTGGAAAATGCCAGTGCCATTGAAAAAGCGATTCGCTTTGAAGAAAAGAAATGGACGCGTCCAAATGGGGACATTTGGTACAAACGTGCCCCAAATGGTCAATTTTCAGGAACAGATTATGTTCATCTGACATTAGAAGACTTAATTTATTCTTATGAAAAATGGTCACAAGTCGATCAGTCGAAAGCTAAAGTATTTGAGCGGATGATTAAATCGAAGGCTGGTTATTTGAACAGTACGAAAAAAGGTTATACGACGAAAATCAAAGAAGGTTTGAAACGTATCAACATGTCTCACTTATTGCCAGCAGGTAAAGAGTATACAGACGCATTGTAATGAAGCCATCACCATCTCCGTTCGTCTAGGAGATGGTGTTTTGTTGTTTTACTGAGCAATTAAAGTGGATGGCAATTCTAGATGGATTGAGGGGTATCCTGGTGAAGATGAATAGAGCGGTTACTAACGCGCATAGAGCGCTTGCTGAGTTTCATAGAGCGATTACTTAGTTAGATAGAGCGTTTTCGAGGGATTGTAGAGCACTTTTGAAGGTTTATGAGCGGATATCACAGAACTATGAGCATTTCTTCTTCTTAAATGATTCTCCACACTAAAAACCACCATCTCCTAAGCAACTGGAGATGGTGGTTTCACGGTCTATTTAATTAATAAGCGTCACTAGATCGGAACGGATCCAGCCATATGGTTCGTTGATTTGTTGTGTCCCTGGATTGATATCCAGACGCACCTTGTACCAAACAAAACCATCTGCGCCTGTCGTACGATCCGTAACAATTAGTGGATAGCCGAATGCTGCCAGATTACCTGGATGCTTGGGCTTGTAAGAGAATAGAATATTATTTTTATTCCCCGTTTCAGGGCTTGTCCGAATATTAACTGCTGTATTGCCTGTATAGGAAATCACAGCTAATTGCGCTTGGTTCGCATCTTTATTACCTAGGAACTGATCGATCCGCCACATATGGCCCGCAATCTTACTTCCCCAGAAAGGATCCGATGCATACTTCATATTGAAGCCGACAGCTTTATTTCCTGGAGCTGCACCATTGGCATAAGCACCGAGTGGATTCGCATAGTTTAAGTTGATGTAGCGTGTGATGAATGCATCGACACTTTTCGTCGGATTACTATAGACTTCACCTTTATCTGGTGAAGAATCAAATACGCGGATACCGAAAATGTTGTTTTTCTGCTGTGCATTGCCACTCATTCCATAATCACTCTCATGTATAGCGGTTGCTAAAATGAACATCGCATTGACGTTATGCTGTTTTTCCATTTGTTTTACATACGTACCCAATCCGATTAATTTCGACTTAGTTGTAGCATTTTTATAGCGTGCAATACCTGTTTTTTGTCTGGCTTGTAATGCATTAGAAATAAAACGATCTAGTTCCTGTCCAGTGTAAGTAGAGGGCTGGCGCACGGATTGGAATTGGAAATACGGATAATAGGTAATAGTCGCCGTACCGTTCAATTCTTTAAAATGAACACCATCGTTACTTGTATAGGTCTGTCCTTTTTTCATTGCGGGAGAAGCCGGGCCTACTGTATACTCTGCGTAACTGCCTTTATATTGTTTCGTCTTGGCATCGTACGTACGATAATATGGTTGGTGAATGAGTAAGCCGTCGCTTGTTACTTTATACTGGCTTGCCCCTTTAGATAATAATGAAGGGACTAGATCGATTTCATCGTGTTTTGCATAATAGGTATAGCCGCCTACGTCTACTACAACACGTTCTGCGCTACTGCCTACATAGTCCAGTTCATACCCTTTCTGGATATATGTCACTTCGTTTTTTAATGTGGGGTCACTATATAGTGACGTATACTGCTTTGGGTTTTCTGAAGCAAATGCCTGACCTGACTTCATTTTGATGATTGTATTATTAACGGAAATCGCCTGAATGTTTGAAGAGGCATTATATGCTGCTAATGCATCTTCAAACGTGAGGTATGATTCATTTGTTACATTCAGCTGATTGTTTGAAATGGCGCTGACTTTATGCACTTTAGGGTTTTCCGTACCGCCAACATCCGTTGGGGGACGAGTATTGCCTTTTCCGTCAGCGACTGCGAACATACGGAATAAAAATGCAGAAGCATGAGCAATCGTTGCGTTACTTGTCGGTTTGAAATACCCTTGATCTCCTCGTATGATATTCAATGAAGAAGCCGCAGATACAGCCGGTATGAAGTTCGAAGAGATTTTCTTGCTATCTTTAAATTGAACTGTAGGTGTATTGACAGAGATATCAAGGAAGCGGAATGCTTTAAATATCATTCCTGCCATTTGCTGTCGAGTAATCTGCTGATTCGCCTTGAATGTACCATCAGGATATCCTGCTAAAATTCCAGCACCTGCAGCATTTTGAATCTCAATAGTGCGGGAATGATTTGCTTTTAAATCCTTAAAGGTATATCTTGTCGAAGCAGGTAATTCGAGTGAACGTGCCAAATACGAAGCAAATTCTCCTCGCGTGACCGCACGATTCGGATAGACATTCCCTTTTGCATCCTTTTGTATCACGCCTTTATCTACCCAAAATGTCAGTTCTTGCTGCATTTGATGACCAGTGAAATCATTTGCACTTGCCACTGGTGTGAAGATAGGAGAAGCTAGCAAAAGCGAAAGTGTCAGTAATGTAATCAAACGTTTCAAATCAAAACCTCCTATATAAATCTCCTACTATTGTAGCAGAAAGGACTATTATTGGTAAGCACCTTTTGGTATATTAATAGACTATTATTGTAATTAATTCCTGTATAATGAGTGGTATTACTAGAACGGTAGGATAAAAGGGCATACCAATTATTAAAAATACGCTTGAAGGTTGAAATACCAAATATAACAATAAACGACAATCTACAATTATTTGAAAAGATGCAACGAATGCTTTCACTATTCCGTCCTAGATAGTGATATAATGCAACAAGGAACTAGCAAGCGTAGAAAGGGTTTTATAGACTAATGAATATATGGAAACAACGATTAGAAAAACAAAACACAAGTACCATACTGATTGCAGTAGCAGTGATGATCATTGCACTATTGCTGCCGTCAAAGATAGCATTACTCGGAACGGCCTTATTTTTTGTCCTATTTTCTATCATTAAACCCCAGCAAAGTATTCTATTTCTGGTTATCTACGTCAACATCCGACCATTTTTGCTAGAAGTGAATAGTGGGATGAAGTTAATAGGAGATTTAATTATTTTTGTCGTATTTGCGTGGACATTGTTCCAGTACCGACATAATATTCGTTCTCTATTTACATTCAAATGGTTTGAGTGGTCTTACTTTGCCTTTATTTTATTTGGCTCGATCGTAGGATTCTTGAACGATGTCACACCGACTTCTATTATTTTCCAAGTCCGAACATTTTTGATTATGTATTTGCTTTACTACATCATTTCAAGAATGACATTGACGAACAAATGGCTACAACAACTTGCGTG
This sequence comes from Sporosarcina ureae, assembly GCF_002101375.1. Lineage (GTDB taxonomy): Bacteria > Bacillota > Bacilli > Bacillales_A > Planococcaceae > Sporosarcina > Sporosarcina ureae_B. The sequence continues at coordinate 2,688,201 of NZ_CP015207.1, forward strand.
GGTGACAGTGTTTTTGAACATTGTGATGTCGCTTCATGGTTTAGTGGAAAAACTGTCATTGCGTCAGTGGTTGCTTCCTGAAGAATGGAAGTATAAAGTTTTATCTGCAACAAATGCTGTGCGTATTTACGGACTTACCGGTAATCCGAACTCTTTGGCATTATCCCTATTTTTCGGGATTATCGGGATCGTTTATTTGCAACATGTTTACCAGCAGAATAAATACAAATGGACATTTCGTGTATTACTCGTATTGTTCTTCGGTATTCTAGTTCTTACTTATTCAAGAGGAACTTGGATTTCAGCAGTGGTGTTCGGTATTGTCTTTATCCTTATGACGAAAAAATGGTATCTTCTGAAACGACTAGTGATTGCAGGTGTCGCATCAATTATCTTGATATATTATCCAGTAAACTTAGCTGTACAATATATAACAGAGTTAGGTGTGACAGTTGATGAAAAGCCTAGCGGGGCGGGAAGTATCGGGGGACGCTTCGGTGAAACGTTTGATGAGAAGAACTTAGCGCTCATGACTGAGAGCGGAAGGTTTTTCTATATTAGTAAAGGGTTTGAGATCTTCGGTGATCATCCTATAACGGGAACAGGATTCGGTTCATTCGGCGGTTCAGCCACATTATCGTATGGGTCACCGATTTATGACCATTATGGTATCAATTCGGATATTTACGGTGGAAAGTATTTCTACTCAGACAATCAATATATTCAAGTGATTGCAGAAACCGGCATAATCGGAGTATTGATTTTCGCGCTCTTCTTACTAAGTATGTTGTGGTACTTCTGGAAATCACGTCACACGAATTTCGGTGTATTTATGATTGCACTATGGTTTTCAACAGGCGTTTCCGGAATGTACTATAATATTTGGGAACTGAAGATGTATACATTGTTTTACTTTATCTTGCTTGGTGCATTTGTTGCGTTTAGCAAGCAGCAAGACACATCGAAACCTACGAATGGTTAATCCATTCGTAGGTTTTTTTGGGGGGAGATACGCGGTAATCGCTCAATGTTGTTTGGGATCCGCTCATAGCCCCGTGGTAATCGCTCAATGTTGTTTGGAATCCGCTCAAAGCCCCGTGGTAATCGCTCAATGTTGTTTGGAATCCGCTCAAAGTCACGCGGTAATCGCTCAATGTTGTTTGGAAAACGCTCATAGCCCCGTGGTAATCGCTCAATGTTGTTTGGGATCCGCTCATAGCCCCGTGGTAATCGCTCAATGTTGTTTGGAATCCGCTCATAGCCCCGTGGTAATCGCTCAATGTTGTTTGGAATCCGCTCAAAGTCACGCGGTAACCGCTCAATACAGACTAAAACCCGCTCATTGTTTCATCCAAGATCCACGTCTCGAGCTAAAATAAGTGATAAGCATCATAAATCCAAACCACCAATTCATAAGATCCCTATATCTCTCTCAAATTCCACAATTCTGCTTTTCTTTACTTATTTCGTTCAAACGGTGCATGAAAACATAGGCCTTATTTGATAGACTAGAGATTGATAAGAGTAGGAAAGGTGGAGTTGTGTTATCGTACAAAATACTTTGCTGTCTCGCACGAAGCGGAAGGTAGTCGTTACCGCTATGTCAGCAGCTATGCTCATTTCATTGCCATTTTCAGCGGCGGCGAGCACGAAAGTTGTTTCTAGTTACCCCGTGTCTTCAGGTGTTACTTATTCTCACTATACATATTCAGCAAGTAGTCACATCAATCACATAGGCGTGAATCTCAGTGATCCATTCACGAAATTGAAAATGGGTCTTCCCGCACCTATTTCGAAAACAGCCCCTACATTGACTTTGGCAAACCGCGATTCAAAAGAAGGTCATCGCGTTGTAGGTGCAGTAAACACTTCGTTTTTCGATATGAACACAGGTATGCCGATGTATCTGTTGTCCGAAGGTAATGAAATCGTTAATGGTGGTGTCATCTCGAATGCAAGTTCATTCTATGTCAGCCATCCAATTGCATTTGGTGTGACGAGTAATGGTCTTTCCGAAATTGATTATTTCAATCTAGGAATTGAAGTGGGAGTCAATGGTAATGTCTTTCAAATGACGGGCCTTAACCGTGAGCGTCAGGCGGATGAAACCATCATCTTCACTCCGCAGCATGTGAAAAACTCAACCGGTTCCAATGAATACGGCATTGAATTAGTCGTTGAAACAGATGCGCCGATCACATCGACCCATTATGGGCAGCAACTTCAAGGTAAAGTGGTCAAAGTACGTGGTTACGGCGATAAGCAGGCAGCAACGATACCGAAAAATGGTTTTGTTGTATCTATCCATGGGAAAAAAGGATTGGAACGATTCAAATCCGTCGCTGTTGGAGATCCGCTGTCCTTGAATCTATCAATCGATGATAAATGGAAAGACTCTGAATTTATGATGGCGAGTGGGCCGATGCTTGTGAAAGACGGACAACGCCATATCACGATGGATACGAATAACTGGCGTGCGACCGCAAAGACGGCTAGAACGGCTATTGCAATCAGTAAAGATAAAAAGCAAGTTCATATGGTGACCGTTGATTCAAGAGCAGGATATAGTAACGGCATGACATTGATCCAATTTGCAAATTATCTTGTATCACAAGGATATGACCGCGCGTTGAACTTTGACGGTGGCGGGTCTACTACGATGGGAATTCGCAATTATGGCAGTAACGAAGTAGTATTGGCTAATCGTACATCCAATTCGACACAACGAAATATCTCGGCAATTCTCGAAGCGGTAAGTACCGCACCAACTGGGCAACCAGCACATGTGAGTGTTTCCCGTTCTCAAATGGGAGAAATGTTGGTCGGTGCTACAGCCGATTTGAAAATCAATCATGTATTGGATGCGCATTATAATCCCATTGTGCCGAGCGCTTCCCAATTGAAAACGACGTCTGCAAAAGGAACGGTTGAAGGAACAGGTCTGACATATAAAGCGGTTCAGGCAGGAGAAGATCGCATCAGCGTCAACTACGGATTAGCTGAACAATCTTTCCCCATCACGGTCATTGACCAACCTGCAAGACTCGACGTGAAGTCTTCTGCAACAAGTGTCAAGCCAGGTGAAAAAATCACATTTACTGCTACTCCGGCAGATGCTTCCGGTAAACCGATCATCTATCAACCACACCAATTAGTATGGAGTGTCACAGGTAATATTGGTTCGATTACTTCATCTGGAACGTTTACGGCAACAACAGTTGGTAAAGGGCAAGTGCAGGCGACTCTTGGCAAGAAAGTGATTTCTGTACCGGTTGAAGTGAAATCCACTGAAGGCCCACCTGCGCCACCTATTATAGATAATCCGAATAAAGAATTGTTCAAAGATGTACCTTTATCGTATGCGTACGCGACAGAAATCTATTTCTTACGTGATCGAGGTATTATTAATGGAGATACAGACGGAACATTCAATCCGGGTAACACTTTGTCAAGAGAGCACGCGGCATTGATTTTAAGCCGAGCTTTCAATTTATCACCGGCAGAGGAAGCACGTAAAGAATTCAGTGATGTTCCAAAGACACATCGCTATTACAAAGAAATCAGTGCGATCGCCAATGCCAATATCGTAGGCGGTTATTCTGATGGGACATTTAATCCGACAGGACAGTTGACTCGTTCGCAGATGGCGATGATTTTAGTCAAAGCCTATAATTTAGAAGGAGAGTCTGCGAAGAAATTCATAGACGTTTCCCCACAGCATGGTGCGTACAAGCAAATTCATATTTTGGCAAACCACGGCATTACAACTGGAAATGAAAAAGGGGAATTCATGCCAGGCAAGCCGGTCAACCGTGCTCAATTCAGTGCGTTCTTATATAGAAGTATAGAAAAGTAATAATAGAAGCTTTCCAATCCTTGGTGTGTTCTTGGATTGGAAGGCTTCTCTGTCTTTTGAATACACTATAAAAGGTCACTCTGCTATACTTATAGCAAATGAACTGCAGAGGATGGTATAAATTGAAAATAGGAATAGTAGGGAACTACGGAAATGACAATAATGGCGATGAAGCCATTTTATTGAGTCTTATTTCACAAGTTACATCGACGTTCAATGTCCCAAGTGACGTCATTACGGTATTCAGCAATAACCCGAAGCAAACTGCGAAGCGCTATCAAGTAATGAGTGCACCTTTATATTATAAAAAAGGCAACGCAGTGAAAACGTTTGGTGCTACATACCTTCAAAACAAAAAGATTGTTAAAACCTTCGACTTGTTGATTATAGGTGGTGGCGGAATTCTAATGGATCTGTATAAACGCGAAGCACCATTATACGGATCATACGCTATGATGGCTAAAAATTCTGGTGTCCCTTATGTCATTTATGGCTGTGGGGCAGGACCTCTTAGCAGTGAGTTAGGCAAATGGTTCATCCGGTATATGAGCAAACATGCTGAAAGTATTTCAGTGAGAGATCCTGAATCCGCTGAATTATTGAAGTCAGTAGGCGTACAGAAACCTGTGGAAGTGATAGGGGATCCGGCATTTTCATTAAAACGTGAGCGCACAGTGACAGCTGATCGTCCGTTGAAAATCGGGATTACAGCTGTACCCTATTATCATGCTGGCTACTGGCCGGAAAGCAAAGAAGATATCTATCAACAATATATAGAAGGAATGGCGAGAAACTTAGATGAATTAGCGGCTAAACATCCTGTAGAAATCACATTCTTTGCTACAAAGTTCCCTCAAGATGCCGATGTTACGAAAGATATTCAATCCTTAATGAAGGAAGCTCAAAAAACGACTATAATCGATCGTAATTTATTACCAGTAGATTTACTGCAAATTTCTGCTGAACAAGATATAGTAATTGGCACAAGATTGCACTCGTTGATCTTAGCAACATGCACGGCAACACCTGTTATCGCGGTCTGCTACCATCATAAAGTGACAGACTTCATGAAACTTGCAGATCTATCAGATGTGGCGATTCCAATTGGTGAAATGCATACAGCGGACGATCACTTCACTAAAGCTTTTGATGCACTGGCAGTAGACTGGCAAGGTACATGTGCAAAAACCGCAGAACTTTCCGCTTCATTATATAAAGAAGCGATGAAAGGGACAAAACAATTTACGGACGCAATTAAAAAGAACAAATAAAAAAAGCATATGAAATGAGTCATATGCTCCGACTGAAGACCAACCGAGAATTACTTGGAATGGTGTTCAGTCTTTTTTATATTAAAAACCTAAAAGCGACCGCACTTCATTCACATACGTTTGACTAACTGGCAATTCCGTACCGTCTTTTAGTTTAATTACAAGATTCGAAGAAAAGTCTCGCGAAATCTTTTCAATACAATTCATATTAATAATGTATGAACGATGAATACGTAGGAAATACCGCGGCAAACGAAGGTGTAAATCTTTCAGCGTGAAACTAATATTATAATTCTCACCCGCTGTGTAAAACCATGTTTTCTTATGTAAACTTTCTACATAACTGACTTGGTCTAAAGGGATGGGGAACCACTCATCATCTTTCTTCCCGGTTAGGAACTGTAACTGAGCTTTTTTGAGTACGTGGAAGTTAGGCGGAAGGATAATGATTAACGCGCCATTTTCTCCCTGCACGTCAATAGGATAGCCAATACCGAAGTAAGACGTACCATAAAGGGAATTATCCATGACAACTTCCACTTTGCGCTGATCTTTGATCGTAACTTCCGCGATACTGCCCGTCTGGATATGCTGGCCTTCCTTCAAATGAATATCATGCATGCCTGGAACATAATAAATATACTGCTCAGATACTGCGATAGCTATAGACGCGTCTTTTGGAACCCAGTCTTCTAATACAGAAGCGTATTGATTCAGAATTTTCTTTGGGATATCGATATTTTCCATAATCTTCATAAAATCCCCTTTTTATATAATTTTATTCCAATGTATGCCCTTTCATCCATTCTACCATTCTTTCATCCTCTAAAAAAGCCTTTTTGTCGAAATGGACTGACAATTCTGAAGCACTGTTATATAGTAATACATAACGAAGATAGCTGTTATGAAACAGATTGTAACAGTTAGCCGTTGAAAAATTGGGAAGGTGTGAAGATAATGTCAACTAGACAAGAACAAATTGCACAACTGGAGAAAAGCTGGGCCGAGGATAGCCGTTGGAAAGGAATCAAACGTAACTACACTGCTGAGGATGTAGTTAAACTAAGAGGTTCACTTCTAATTCAAAATACACTAGCTGAAAAGGGTGCTGCTCGCCTTTGGGAATCTCTTCATGAAGAGGATTTCATTAATGCACTAGGTGCACTAACGGGTAACCAAGCAGTTCAACAAGTTAAAGCTGGTCTACAAGCTATTTATCTAAGCGGATGGCAAGTTGCTGCTGATGCAAACCTTGCAGGACAAATGTATCCTGACCAAAGTTTATATCCAGCAAACTCTGTACCTGCAGTTGTTAAGCGCATCAACCAAGCACTTCAACGTGCAGACCAAATCGACCATGCTGAAGGCCGTGAAGACGGATTTAATTGGTTCGCTCCAATCGTAGCTGACATGGAAGCTGGTTTCGGTGGTCCATTGAACGTGTTTGAATTGATGAAAGGCATGATCGAAGCTGGAGCTGCTGGTGTTCACTTGGAAGACCAATTAGCATCAGAAAAGAAATGTGGACACTTGGGTGGTAAAGTACTTCTTCCAACTCAAAACGCAGTTCGTAACCTTACAGCTGCACGTCTAGCTGCTGACGTACTAGGTGTTGATACAGTCATCATCGCTCGTACTGACGCTGACGCTGCGGATATGGTAACTAGCGACATCGATCCAATCGACGCTCCATTCATCACGGGAGAGCGCACGAACGAAGGATTCTTCAAAACTACACCAGGTATCAAACAAGCAATCGCACGTGGACTTGCTTATGCTGAATATGCTGATCTAGTATGGTGTGAAACTTCTCACCCATCACTTGAAGAAGCACAAGAATTCGCTGATGCAATTCACGCGAAATTCCCTGAAAAAATGCTTGCTTATAACTGTTCACCATCATTCAACTGGAAAGCGAATCTTGATCAAGAAACAATCGCGAAGTACCAAGTGGAGCTTGGTAAGATGGGCTACAAGTTCCAGTTCGTAACACTTGCTGGTTTCCACTCATTAAACCACAGCATGTTCGAATTGGCACATGGCTACAAAACTCGCGGAATGGCTGCTTACTCAGAGCTTCAGCAAGCTGAGTTTGAAAACGAATCAAAAGGATATACTGCTACTCGTCACCAACGTGAAGTTGGAACAGGTTACTTTGACGAAGTTACACAAGTTATCTCTGAAGGTCAATCTTCAACAACTGCTATGTCTGGTTCAACTGAAACAGCACAGTTCTAATAGTATAATTGCTTTACCGAATGTGACCTTTGGGAGAAAGTTTCATTCATTGCAACAAAGGGGTATTCATATGATAACGGGGTCACACCATCTTCAATTAGATAGTGTGAAGTGTGGAGGGAATTGGATATATACATCCAATCCCTCCTTTTCTTTTGATTGAAAAATTAAAATAGTTTGTATAGTATAGAAGATATGTACTTCATTAAGAGGAGGAATTAAATAATGAGAAATAAAGAAATGCTGTTAATCCCTGGACCCACACCAGTAGTCGATTCTATCTATGATGCAATGGCCAGTGAGACATGGTCACATACTGATCCGCGTTTTGTGAAAATCTATAAACATACTATTGATCAAACGAGAGAGATCTTTAATACAGACGGTGAAGTATTTGTAGTCGCCGGTTCAGGAACAATCGGAATGGAAATGGCGATTGTCAATACAGTTGCTGAAGGAGAAAAACTTCTCGTCGTTAGCCAAGGGTACTTCGGAGACCGTTTCATTAAATTGGGACAAGCATTCGGTATTCAAGTAGACGTATTACAATCCGAATGGGGTCAGCAAGTATCACCTAAGGAAATCGACCAGAAATTGTCTGAAGGGAATTATAAGGCAGTTACTGTGACGCACGCAGATACTTCCACTGGAGTAAGGATTGATTTGGAAGCAGTTGTGCCCGTTATTAAGAAGCATGGTGCTCTTGTTATTGTAGACGGCGTTTGTGCGACTACTGCAATGGATGAGGATATGAGTAAAGAATACGGTGGGGTAGGCAACACGATTGATATCGTCTTGACTGGATCCCAGAAAGCGATTGGAGTTCCACCAGGCATTGCGCTCGTAGCGTTTAATCAGAAAGCTTTGGAAGCTCGTGCCGCCATGGAGCGAGTGCAAGCTTACTATTGTGATATTTATAATTGGATTCCGATCATGCATGATCCTTCAAAATATTTCGCAACGCCTGCAGTCAACTTAGTGTATGCGTTAGAAGAGGGATTACGTATCGTATTGGAAGAAGGGCTAGACGCGAGAATTCAACGTCATCAAGCATTCGGTCGCGCTGTCCGACAGAGTCTAGCGGTCTATGGTATGAATGCGATTGCAACAGAAGAAGTGGCGGCACCAACATTGAGCTGTATTTTGTATCCTGAAGGTATTGATGACGGAAAGTTCCGTGCGGCTATGGCGGAGAAAGGGACAGTCCTATCCGGTTCACTCGCCCATTTAGCAGGCAAGGCGTTCCGTATCGGACATATGGGGAATACTACAGCGGATATGCTGGAGAAGGCAGTTATGCAAATTGGTGAAACGTTGAACGAGATGGGGCATGAAGTAGATATTTCTAAAGCGCAAAGTGTATTTGCGAAAGAAGTTAATCAGCTGATTGTCTAATAAAATGATCCGTTGTGAGGAGCTTGCTTCTTATAACGGTTTTTTAGTTTGGTAAGCGGCTAGTGATTGGAGCCACTTTCTTGCTGAGTCTACGACGGCAGATGTCATTGTTGGATTGCGATTCTGTTAGGAGTTTGTGGTTTCGCTAGCAATGTAAGTGTAATGCTCATTGTCCCCACTACGGCGCTGGTGGATGGCTTTCGCAAGGAGCCACAGACAGGAAGTGCGCCTGTCTCTGTCTCCTTACTTCGCCTACCACAGCAGGCGCCTTCGTTAGATAGTGTGTGGGGTAGTTTGGATAATTGTTTTAAATGGAAGTAGTGCTGTTGGATTACGTTACTGTTAGGAGTATGTGGTTTTGCTAGCAATGTAAGTGTAATGCTCATTGTCCCCACTACGGCGCTGGTGGATGGCTTTCGCAAGGAGCCACAGACAGGAAGTGCGCCTGTCTCTGTCTCCTTACTTCGCCTACCACAGCAGGCGCCTTCGTTAGATTGTGTGGGGCAGTTTGGATACTTGTTTTAAATGGAAGTAATGCTGTTGGATTACGTTTCTGTTAGGAGTATGTGGTTTTGCTAGCAATGTAAGTGTAATGCTCATTGCCCCCACTGCGGCGCTGGTGGATGGCTTTCGCAAGGAGCCACAGACAGGAAGTGCGCCTGTCTCTGTCTCCTTACTTCGCCTACCACAGCAGGCGCCTTCGTTAGATAGTGTGTAGGACAGTTCATACACTTCACTCGCAAGGAACAAGTGAACGCTATCACCATGTCACTGGTTTTCTTTTTACTAGAAACACAAACTAATTCATTACCCCACAGTAGCGCAGGCACAACTGCGGGGTAGGCCGTGGCCATGAGACAACTGGCAGCCCCATCGCCAGCTGGCTCATGGCTGTAGGCAATCCCCCACGTGCCTGCGCGGGTTCAGAAAGTGAACACTCGCTAACTTCAGAATCCAACAATAAGTCGAGCGACGTACCCAACAAAAGTGAGCAAGATGGGCAGTTGGGTAGTGGTTCTGCCAAAAGCGTTTCAAGGTTGCGTAATAGATGATGTCCCTTGTTTTGCTAGCATCTTCGCTGATAGGGTATAGGACACATTGTTCGCAAAAAACAAGTGATAGCAATCACAATGTCACTGGTTTTCTTTTTGCTAGAAACACAAACTAATTCATTTCCCTACAGTAGCGCAGGCACAACTGCGGGGTAGGCCGTGGCCATGAGACAACTGGCAGCCCTACCGCCAGCTGGCTCATGGCTGTAGGCAATCCCCCACGTGCCTGCGCGGGTCGAGAAAGCATACACACACTAATTTTAGTATCCAACAATCAGTCGAGCGACGTCCCCAACAAAAAGTGAGCAAGACGGGCAGCCATGTAATGGTTCTGCCAAAAGGGTTTCAAGGTTGCGTAATAGATGTTGTCCCTTGTTTTGCTAGCATCTTCGGGGCACTTCATTCGCAATAAACACTTGATCAGTATCACCATGTTGCTAGTTTTTCTTTGCTAGAAACACAAACTAATTCATTTCCCCAAAGTAGCACAGGCACAACTGCGGGGTAGGCCGTGGCCATGAGACAACTGGCAGCCCCATCGCCAGCTGGCTCATGGCTGTAGGCAATCCCCCACGTGCCTGCGCGGGTCGAGAAAGCATACACACACTAATTTTAGTATCCAACAACCAGTCGAGCGACGTCCCCAACAAAAAGTGAGCAAGAAATACATGTATCACAATGTCACTGGTTTTCTCTTTGCTAGAAACACAAACTAATTCATTACCCCAAAGTAGCACAGGCACAACTGCGGGGTAGGCCGTGGCCATGAGACAACTGGCAGCCCCATCGCCAGCTGGCTCATGGCTGGAGGCAATCCCCCACGTGCCTGCGCGGGTCCAGAAAGTGAACACTCGCTAACTTCAGTACCCAAAAATAAGTCGAGCGACGTCCCCAACAAAAAGTGAGCAAGAAATACATGATAGCTATCACAATGCCACTGTTTTTCTTTTTGTTAGAAACACAAACTAATTCATTTCCCCACGTGCCTGCGCGGGTCCAGAAAGTGAACACTTGCTAACTTCAGTACACAACAATCAATCGAGCGACGCTATTAACCGTGCTCTCCACAAAAACACACTATGTTTACACAACTGCGCTCGTACAATAAAAAAACCTCCTAGATACAACCTAGGAGGCGGATGACATTATTGCTTACTGTAATATTGATACAGACCTGTGTAGATCGCATCAGCATAAATATTCAAATACTGTTCACTTGTCAACTTCGAATAGTCCTGTGCATTTGTAATGAAGCCTAACTCCACAAGAACGGCAGCTACGTTATTATTTTTGATTACATAAAAACCTTTATTCTTTACACCACGATCAGACATATTCGCCTTTTGCACAATATTGCGCTGGATGAAAGAAGCTAAATCGCGACTTTCTGTTGCGTTTATGTTGGAAGAAGAGTCATAGAAGACTTCTGCTCCTTTTGCAGCAAAACCTGCTGCGTTCACATGAATGGAAACGAATGTTTCTGCAAAATTCTTCTTGGAGAAATCCGTACGAGCTTGAAGTGTGTAATACGTATCATTGGAACGCGTCATTAACACTTTAGCGCCAGCATTTTTTAACTTCGCTTCGACTTTCTTTGCAACTTTCAGTGTAATAGATTTTTCAGATGTGCCATTCTTACCAGTGCCTGGATCATGTCCGCCATGACCTGCATCGACAACAATAATACGATCTTTCAATGGATTACCCGTTTGATTCAACAACTTCAAATAGGTCTTGTGCACATAACCAGTTGTGCTACCAGCGCGAATCTTTGCCCAATATCCCGAAACGGACAAAATTTCTACTTTTTGGCCTGATTGAAGCTTCCCAACAGTAGGGGCACTCGAATTACCTGCAGAACGCATATTCAAATTATTAACCGTTACTTTACCCATTGTCTTCGCAACAGGCGTCGGTTTTGGTGTAGTGACAGGTGGTTTAGGTGTTGGTGTATCCGGTTTGACATCATTTAAATTAGGAGTCGTGAAGTATTCATGGATATAGCCTTCTAAACCATTGATATTGACTTTCAACCAAATGCCTTGCTTGCCTATTACTTCTACCACTGTACCGTTAGGCAACACATGGATAATAGCAGAAGACTCGGAAGGTGCGCTGCGTACGTTCAATGGATCTGAATCATCACCAGTTGCTACGCGCACATACTTCACGCTGGATTGTTGATCTGGAGTTTTAACAGTCAACGCAAACTGCTTGTCCATCGCACGTGCAACGAATAATGCGAATTGTTTACGTGTTAACAAATTATTTGGTAAGAATTTCTTGTTGTCGCCTTGTGTAATGCCTGCATAATACAAACCGTTGATCCGATCAACGTATTTGTGATTTTTCACATCATCCATACCTAAAGGTTTTTGGCTCGTTACTTTTTCAGATAAGTTAAATGCTACTGACATCGCGTATGCCATTTCATCCCGTTTAATTTCTTCATTCGGTTTGAAGTTGTTTGCGTCAGTATTAGGGAAGTATCCTTTTTGAAGAGCAATGTTAGCAAACTTGTATTGTTCGCTAGTTGGCTTCAGTCCGTTAATTTCCATGTTTTTCAACGGTGTATCTTGTGTTTCAGTTGCAATAACGAGCATTTTCGCAACATGTGAACGTCGTAAGTTATCTTGAGGATTGAATTTAGGTGTTTGATTAATAATACCTTTTTCCGCTATGTAATGGACTTCTTTGTAATATTCACTGTTGGCGGGGACGTCGGAAAACTTGAAGCTTGCAAATGACTGGAGAGGTGAGATAGCTAAGATGGTTAGCAGCAACAGACCAACTGTTGCCCATTTAATTTGTTTCATGAGATCCTCCTTAATATATAATGTATTACTAGACTCATAGGTTCATTTTACCAGTTATGAAAACTAATTACTAGATATTTTCGTCATGGTTCGTAAATTAGCAATATGACTATAATGATTCTTCATTACTATTTAAGGGATTGTGGTACAGAAGGGGGAGATAGAGCTGAATTCGGAGAAAACCGAATGTTCAAGTTTGAACATTCGGTAGGATAATTATTTATTAATACGATCGATGAATTTATTTAATTGCCCAATTGATACTTTATCTGACAAACCATATCTACCATCTAGGTAACCAGTCGTAATTTCATGGTAGAATAAAATGTTAATATATTCAGTCGCCCAGTGACCAGGAGGAACATCAGAGAATTTCGCAATAGCGGAACCTCTTAGTTCAAATGCTTGTACTAAAACTTTTGCCATTTGAGCGCGAGTTAATTCTTTCTTTGGATTGAAGTTACCTTCGTCACCAGAGAAAATATTTGCTTCTGCGACTGCGGATATTGCGTTGTAGTGAGGATTGGATTTATCTACGTCTTTAAATGTAACATTAGCCGTCGTCATATCCAGATCTAATTTTTCTGCAAGTACTTGTGCTATTTCACCGCGAGTTGCATACACAACTTCTTTAACAGGAGCAGACGCAGCTACCTTATCTTCTTCTTTACTTACATTATCAGTGAATTTCGCTACGCGTCGAGCACCGATATAACGGCTCTTCCAGTAGTATGGATCATCCAATGAGGAGATCATGACGCCTTTGCTCACAGAAGCGTGGATAAAGTTATTAGACCCTACATAGATGCCAACGTGTGATACGCCGCGACCTGATGTATTAAAGAATACTAAATCCCCAACTTCTAGATTGCTTTTAGAAATAGAAGTTCCGGTCGCCATTTGCTGCCCAGTCGTTCTTGGAATAGAAAGACCTTCTTCATTGAACACGTATTGAGTGAATCCTGAACAATCAAAAGCCGTTGGGGTTGCTCCACCTAAACGATAAGGTGTTCCCATATATTTTTTTGCAGTGCTTACTAATGATGTTGGTGAGTTTGCGGAAGCAAATTCTGGTACGAATGAAAAGAATAGTAGACTTGCCATGACCAGAGTTATTAGACGTTTCATGCTGTGCTCAAATTCCCCTTTCGCGCAATCATTGTTGCGCTTTGTAATCTAGGAACATGTTAGCACGAATAAACATGGGAATTATTACAATTATATTACAAGAAAATTACACGCTGACATATGATTGAAATGTTTATATAAATAACTACCGATATTTCTACTATAGAGAAGAAATAAAATAGTGAGTTAATTGCTGTTGCGCCTTTATATGCGCGTAGTATGTGGTATAATCATTCAACGTAGAAAAGAGCGTATTAGTTTATGTCAGTAAGTAATAAAGGATGAGTTATAAGTGTCTAAAGTAGTAGTATTTAGTAATATGTATCCTTCCGCTGAGCATCCTACCTTTGGAATCTTTGTCAAGAACCAAGTGGAGCAATTAAAAAAAGATGGCGTAGATATTAAAGTCATCGCCATACAGGATCCGGGTAAAGGAAAGATCGGAAAAATAGTCAAATATCTATCATGGGGAATAGAGTCCCTTCTATATGTTTTACAGCATAAAAAGAATATTAGTATTACACATGCGCATTACGCGTTTCCAACTGGACTGGTGTCATTGCTAGCGAAGAAATTATGGAAGATACCGTACGTAGTGACAATACATGGTGGAGATTTAGATAAAATGGCTAAGAAAAGTCCACGTATTGCGAAACTCACTCATCGTATTTTACAAGAGGCCTCGGAGGTTATCACGGTCGGTGAAAAGTTGCGAAATGATGTCATCCATGATTATGATATAGCTCCTAGCAAAGTAGAAGTCATGAGTATGGGTGTAGATACGCGTATCTTTAAGCCAATGGCTCAGGAGGAAGTTCGACTTTTATTGGACGTGCCTTTAAATGAACGTGTAGTACTCTTTGTGGGGAATGTGATCGAAGCAAAAGGCATTATGGAATTGATTGACGCATTTGAACAATTACAAGAGACGCATGAAGATCTTCTTCTATATATAGTAGGTTCACAAAAGGACCAGCGTTTTACGCAGGAAGTGAAGGACAAAGTCGGCAACAATTCGGGCATTCGCTTTAAAGGGCCTGTCAGCCAGACTGAACTCGCGAAATGGATGTCGGCAGCAGATCTTCTCGCGCTACCTTCTTATCATGAAGGTTTTGGCTTAGTAGCACTCGAAGCCCTTGCCTCAGGAGCCAAAGTCGTAGCGACGAATGTCGGGGGCTTACCGTATTTATTGAAAGACGATGTCGGAACATTAGTTGAGCCACGGAATGCGCAAGCCTTGGCTATGGGACTCGAGGAAGCACTTTCGAATGAAGTGACCAGAGAGCAACATGAAGTGACGCAACAAGTGATTCAGCAACATTCTTCATCAGAGATCGTCAAAAGGTTGAACGATATCTATGAACAGAATGGAAAGGGATCTTCCAAATGAGTAAATTATTCAAGATCATTGGCACTGTCGCCATCATTAATATTGTTGCCAGATTGTTTGGCTTCGGGCGCGAAGTCGTAATTGGCATACAATATGGTACTTCGACAGTGGCGGATGCCATCGCGACAGCGTATACGATTCCGAACTTCATTTATCTAGTGCTTGGTGGAGCGTTGACGACTGCCTTTATATCGATCTACCATTCGTCGAGTATGGATCGGCCATTATTTGTACGCAAAGCATTCACGACAGTCGTCATGACCGCCACACTTGTTACATTAGTAATTATCGTCTTGACGAATCCGATTCTGAATCTATTCTTTAAAGAGTTAAGTGATGAAGACTACACAGTAGTAAGAAATCTCTTCCTTTGGATGATGCCTTCTTCCATCGTATTGGTCATGTCGACATGGATGAGCGGTTTATTGAATATCAATGACCGTTTTCAGTTATCAAGTCTTGCCATCTTACTGTATAACGTAGCGTTTGTTGGAGTGGGCTTTGCGCTAACAAAATGGCTTGGACCTGAATCGTATGGTGTTGGTGCCATGGTCAGTGCCATCCTAATGGGGCTATTCCTGTATTGGGGTATCAAACGTGCAGATCTTTCCTCGCTGAAACCTTCATTTGGTATGCCTACGGATATTAAGAGAATGTGGTGGCTCGCCTTGCCGATTTTATTCGGTGGCGCTTCATTACAGTTCTACTTCATTATTCATCGTATTGCAGCGGGTGGGTTAGGGGAAGGTGCGATTTCTTCTATTAACTACGCATCGAAACTAACGGGCTTTCCACAAGCTATTCTAATGACAGCCGTAACGACGGTGATCTATCCAATGCTCGCGAAGAAAGAAGGCGAAGGGGATACGGGTACGGTCAAGGCGCTTTACAAGAAAGGAATGCTCTACATGGTCGCGTTACTATTGCCAGCGACGGTGTTCTGCTATTTCCTAGCTGAGCCGCTCATCCGTTTAGTATTCGGTTATGGGAATTTCGATGAGAAGTCCATTATGTTGACCGTGCCGGTGTTCAAAGTATTCGCTCTGTCGATGTTTTTCTTAGCGGCTAATACTTATATCACTCGATTTTATTATGCAAAAGGTAATTCGATCACACCTATTATCTTTAGTTTAATCAGCGTATTTGGAATTAATATCGGTATTATTTTTGCGTTTGTTGATCAGATTGGTGCGCAAGCCATTGCGTACGGTACTGTCGTCAGTGCGGCAGTGAACTTCCTTTTACTCGCCGGGTATGCTCGGTTTAAATGGAAGTTGTAATGATATGAAAAAAAGCTTTCACTCAGTAAGTTGAGTGGAAGCTTTTTTGTGGTTTTTTGGATTGTGTTTCCGTGAAATTTGCGCAAAAATCGGCATAGGATTGTGGTTCTTGCACGTACTCTTACTCTTACTGTTTCGTGTTTGATCACAGGATTGTCGTTTAGCTGGCAATGTAAGTGGCGAGATCATTGCATCCACTACGGCGCTGGTGGATGGCTTTCGCAATGAGCCACAGACAGGAAGTTCGCCTGTCTCAGATCTTCTTATTAGAACCACAAATTGAATAAATATTACTCAGTAGCACAGGCACAACTGCGGGGTAGGCCGTGGCCATGAGACATCTGGCAGCCCTACCGCCAGCTGGCTCATGGCTGGAGGCAATCCCCCACGTGCCTGTGCGAGTCCAGAAAGCAGATACGCACTATTTTCGATGCCAAACCTGACTCGAGCGACGATCCCAATGAAATGATTTACAGCATAAAGAAATTTTCTTCACCGATTTTGTCATATAAACCACTACGTTTGAACAAGCTCACTTTCTCAGGAGGGACTCGTTTAAAGATGAGTCGCTTGTTTTGGCGATCTGCTTCGTCGAGCATGGCGGAAAGAGCTGCTTCACCCGTTGCATCGATAGCTGTTAAATTTTTCATGTCTAAAATGATTGTGGTTTGTTCAAGATTCAATAATTCAGGGTATCGATCCTCGAAGTATTTCGCGGTACCGAAGAACAGTGGACCGGAGATTTTGAATTTGATCAGCTCAGATTCATTTCCCATAGACAACTTGAATTTTTCAACGTCAGACAGTTTACTCTTTTTAATATCCAATGAGCCACTCATTTTGCGTAAGAATGACAGGGCGGCGAGCAAGATTCCGACTTCGACTGCGATTGTCAAATTCACGAATATGGTCAAAAGGAAAGTTGTCAGTAACACAAGTGAATCACTTGAGCGTAACGAAGCGATTTGGGCAAAGGCTTTTCGTGAACTCATATTCCAAGCGACAAACATCAGAATGGGTGCCATTGCGGCCAACGGTATATAGGAAGCATAAGGTGCGAATAGTAATAGAAAAGCCAATACAAATAAACTTTGTATGATGCCAGAAATGGGACTGACCGCGCCTGAACCGATATTTGTGGCGGTACGTGCGATGGCGCCTGTGGCGGGGATTCCCCCGAATAATGGTGTAATGATATTAGCGATACCTTGACCAAATAATTCTTTCTTGGAATTATGCTTAGGTACATTACTTTTCATTCCGTCAGCCACAACTGCGGAAAGCAGAGATTCGATCGCACCAAGTGCAGCAATGATTAAAGCGGGCTGCCATAGATTCACCAGTTTGGCGAGCGTGATTTCTGGAAAATGAAAACTAGGTAAATGTTGTGGAATGCCACCATATGCTGTGCCGATTGTTTCCACTTTACCTGGGAAGAACAAAATCGAGCAGATAGTAGGAACTAACAGTGCAATAAGTAGTAATGGAACCTTTGGAGAGATTTTGGGTAAAAGAAAGATGACACCAAGACCGATTGTGGCAGTTAGGATACTAAATGTATTGATAGTATGAAAATGACGAGCGATTTCTACCATGCTTTCATGGAAGAACTCTTTTTTCTCCACTCCCGTCAAGCCAAAGAAGTTTTGGAACTGTCCAGTAAAGATAATGACTGCAATCCCCGCAGTGAATCCGATTGTCACCGATCGCGGGACGAAGTGAATGAGATTACTGACACCGAGAAAACTCATAATGACAAGAAGAATACCCGCGAGAAATCCGGCAAGTAGAAGATCTTCGTAACCGTATTGTAGTACGATAGCTAGTAATATGGGAATGAATGCGCCAGTAGGGCCGGCGATCTGGTAACGTGAACCACCAAGCAAGGCGACTAAAAGACCTGCGATGATCGTAGTATATAGCCCGTATTCTGGTTTGACGCCAGAAGCAATGGCAAAAGCCATCCCAAGTGGAATGGCCACAATTCCAACAGTAATCCCTGCTATCAAATCCTGCCGGAAGCCCGCTGCATTATAATTAAGATAACGTGGATCTTTGAACATATTTGTTCACTTCTTCCATTTTTAGTGTATATATACAACACTTATTATACGGTATGCATACGGCCTATACAAGGTGTGTATAAAGGGGGAGATGTATAAAAGTTCAATAATTGAAGAAGATAGTGTCGAACCGAATAATTGATTCGAATATACTTTAGTGTTAAAGTATATGGCAGTAACAACAATAAAGGAGAGATATTTTATGGGCAGATTACAAGACAAAGTAGCGTTCATTACAGGTGGGGCATCTGGTATGGGTGAAATGATGGTAAAGCAATTCACGGCAGAAGGCGCGAAAGTAATTGCAGCTGACATTAATACAGCAGCACTTGAAGAAAAGTGGGGCGGTCAGGATAATATCTTCACTATCAAATTGAATGTAATGGAAGATGCAGAGTGGGAAGAGGCTATGAAAAAAGCTGTCGATCACTTCGGGAAAATGGATATTCTTGTGAATAATGCTGGTATCTCAACTGAAAAAACTGTAGATCAAATCACGATTGAAGATTGGCGCAGACTTTCAGATATCAATAGCTTCGGTACATTTCTAGGTATGAAGCATGCATCAAAATATATGAAGGAAGCGAAAAAAGGTGCAATCGTCAATATTTCTTCTTATACTGCTTTGATTGGTATGGGCTTGAATCCGTATTCTGCATCTAAAGGTGCAGTACGTGCTATTTCTAAAGCGGCAGCAGCGGAGTATGGACAAGCAGGTATCCGTGTAAACACCGTATTCCCAGGAGTTATTGAAACGCCGATGGTGGCAAATCTTGAAGAGTCTAAGGCTCAACTGGATATGTTGATTAAAATGACTCCACTACAACGTTTGGGTCAGCCGGAAGATGTAGGGAATGCCGTACTCTTCTTGGCATCAGATGAAGCGGCTTATATTACAGGCGCAGAGCTTGTAATTGATGGCGGTTATTCTGCACGATAATAAAATATAAACAGAACGGGTTGTCCTACAAGTCATGATGACTTACAGGACAACCCGTTTTTCATTGATTATTTTACATCTACAAAGCGTTTGAAGCCCATGAAACGTGAGTTCCAATATGAAGAGTCTAGAGAAGCAATTTCAATTGCTTTTGTCCCCGCGTGAATGAACTTATTGTCTCCTAGATAAATACCGATATGCGAGATGCCGGGACGATATGTATTTTGGAAGAATAATAAATCTCCTACTACCGGATCTTTTATAAATAATGAACGGTTGAAGAAACCGATTGTATCTAATCGAGGAACTTTAACATCAGCTTGGTTGAATGCATAATAAATGAAACCGCTACAATCAAATCCTGATGGAGTAGAACCTGCCCATACATAAGGAGTTCCTAGTAATGGCTGTGTAATGTCCACTAATTTTTGACCTAGCGCCTGGCTAGTGGTCGTAACATTCGGCTTCGTCACAGGTTTGTTTGATGATAACGAGCCCAATGAATTAGTAGAAGAGACAGCTTGTGAAGAGTTCACTTTATTTTCTACTATAAGTTTCTGTTTAACTTTGATATTATTAGAAGTAAGAGAATTCAGACGTTTTAGTTCAGTTACCGTAATCTTGTACTGATTGGAAATCTTGTAAAGAGTATCTCCTGCTTGCACGATATGCGTTTTTGATGCAGCGGCAACACTACCAACTGAGATGCTTGTTGCAAGCAAAAGAGAGGCGATCGCGGCTAGGGCAATTTTCTTCATTTCGACGTATCTCCTTTAAGTATACTAGATTTGGTACTTTGTACTGCAGAGTGTTAACTAGTTATTAAACCTATAAACCTATCATACATTACAGTAATGGATATTAAACGTATCTTAAGACTTATTTTTAATCAATAGTTTACTAGTTGTTTAGGTTTAACATATGAGTAAATACTATAAAAGGGTATTTTTTAAAACTGAAAGTGGTTCTTGGGACTCAGTTTTTTTGTAACCAGTATGTATGTTATGGGTAAACGCAAAGTCGTGTTTTATCGTACTACTTCAAACTATAGTAAAAGCCCTGAACAATCCGAAGTAATGTTACGGATTGTTCAGGGCTTTTCTGCTGTTTAAGAACGTCCGATAGGCCAGTCAAATGGAATCGATCCAGGAGGCGAGTGCTTAATGATATCGATCATGGGTATCGTATACGCGAATAGAATCAATGCGATGGTAATACCAATCCATATATACCAGTTCTCCAAAATTTTCGGTGATTTCTCAGCATCTACTTCTTCTTCAGCGATTGGATATTCTTCATAACCGCGTGGAGCGAAGAATGCCAATTGAATGAAAATGTAGAACATCAATAGAATACCAACGAATAAGATGATTCCGCCGACAGCTTGCCACATTTGGTAGCTGATCCAAGTAGAAACTTGATCTCCACCTGCGTACTCAGAGAATGCTGAACGACGTGGTCCACCGATGAGGCCTTGAATATGCATGGAAGTTGACATGATTGTCATGCCAATTGCCCAAATGAACGTCTGAATGATACCTAGTTTATTCAATGAAGGGGTCAAACGACGGCCAGTCAAGTGTGGAATCAACCAATACGCAATACCGAAAAACGTTAAAATGACTGTTGTTGCAACTGTTAAATGAAAGTGACCTGTTATCCAAATCGTGTTGTGAACAAGAGAGTTTACTTGGTGAGAAGCGTTAATGATCCCGCCTGCTCCACCTGGGATAAATGCTACCATACCAACGAATGGTGCCAAGAATCGAACATCTTTCCAAGGCAGTTTTTTGAACCAACCGAATAGTGATTTATAGCCTTTTCTTCTACCTGTAATTTCAAATGTAGCGAATAAAGAGAACGCCGTCATCAATGAAGGGATGACCACCATGAATGTTAAGACGACTTGGATGAACTTCCAAGTGGGATCAATACCTGGCTCAGTCAATTGATGGTGGAATCCGACTGGAATCGAGAACATCAACAACAGAATGAAAGCCAGTCTTGCTAAAGGATCACTGAATAGTTTTCCGCCGATAATTTTCGGGATGATTGCGTACCAAGCCATGTAAGCAGGTAACAACCAGAAGTATACAAGCGGGTGACCGAAGTACCAGAATAATGTACGCGTCAATAATACGTTGACTGTTGCGACATAACCAAGTGACCAAGGCAAGATCAATACGATGACCGAGTACGCTACACCAAGTGTGGCGACGAACCACATAATCATATTGATGACTACCATAAATGCTAGTAAAGGAGACTTTTCACCTTTATGCGCTTTCTTCCATACATATAGTTGACGGAAGTTAGTGAAAGCAGCAATCCAGCTTCCTACAATGACTAATGTCAGTCCGATGTAGAAAATAGGATGCGCGCGAAGTGGCGTATAGAATGTATACAATACAGAAGCTTCACCTGTTAAAATCATCCATGCAGATAATACCGTACCGACCAACATGACCCAGAATGAAATCCAACCCCACATTAATTGTTTGTCTGAAATGCCAACGGTTTTCCCCATAAGTGAGAATTGGAAACCGACGATGAAGAACGTAGTCAATACTAAACCGAGTATGACGCCGTGCGTTGTTAAAATCGTATAGTAATCAATATTGAATGGTAATGTGTATTTGCCGGAACGGACTAATGTCTGAAGCAGTCCCATCAAGCCACCGACTAAAAGAGAGATGAACGTGACGTGCATAAAAGCCATATACAATCTGGATTCTTTTTTTGAGAAATTAAATAATTCCATGTGTTAGTACACCTCCACTGTGCCGAACATCAAATGGTGACCGATGCCGCAATATTCGTTGCACACCACTGTGAATTCGCCATCGTTTTTCATGACGGATTCGAAGCGGCTGATATGTCCAGGTTCAACCATCATGTTGACATTTGTACCTGCCACTTGGAATCCGTGGACGACGTCTTTACTTGTTACTTGGAAAAGAACTGTGGAACCTTTCGGTACGCGAATCGTCTTAGTAGCGGTTCCATCTTCTTCTGTACCGAAGTCATAATTAAAAGCGGAAGCGACCATATTGACAACATATTTCCCGTCAGCAACTTCTGTCAGACCAAGATTATCAGGTTGGAAAGATTCGTTCGCTTCGACGTTTTGAGGATCGATAGTTTCGATATGACTTTGTGGATGTGTTCCTTTCCAGAATGCCGCAAAGCCAATAATAAGTAAGAATAAAACCAATGATGCTAAACCGAATACAATCCATACTTTTTCATACTTATGCAAATGCATAATGTTTCCTCCTTTAATGCTAGTTATTATCTAGATAAGAATAATCCGTAAGCGCCAAACCACATGACAAGAATGACGATTCCGACGATCATCACCATGATCAGGGTACCTTTTAAATTCGTTTCTTCTTTTGGTTGATTGGGAGAAGATATCTTCTTGCTCAATACGGCCACCTCCTTGTCTAAATGGAGTTCGTACTTTTATCATAATCCTAGCGGGGGAATAAAGAATTAGGGAATTCCCTATGAATTGAAGAAAAAACGTAAATTTCACAATATGTTCAATCACTTTACATGCTTTTGTCATACACATTCCGCTGTAATTGTGATTCGAGCTAGGTTGAAGGTGCTAATGGTATAGTTCGTCAGGTGCATAAAAAAATAGGTGTAACAGTGAGTGAAATAGGGAATACAGAGTGAGACAACATGTATTCAATGTTGACCGTATGTTGAATTGAAATTATAATATAATAAGGTAAAACCTAGGAAGCCGGTGTGTAAATGGAAAATGTCAAATGGATTACAGTGAAAAGCCCTGAAGAAGGTGCGAAGGAAGTATTTAATCTGATTTCTGAAGAACTTCAAAATAATAGATTGCATGTACTTGGATTGGCTACAGGCAGCACGATGATTCCGATTTATGATGAATGGACTCATTCGTCGTTAGACTTTTCCAACGTTACAGCATTCAACTTAGATGAATATGTAGGTATTGACGCGGATAACCCAAATAGTTATGCATACTTTATGAAGCAGCATTTGTTCAGTAAAAAGCCATTCAAAGAAACGTTTATTCCAAACGGTATGGCTGGAAATTTAGATCAAGAGTGTGAAGAATACGAGAATCAGTTGAACTCTCACCCGTTGGATATTCAACTTTTGGGAGTGGGAGAGAATGGTCATATCGCTTTCAACGAGCCAGGAACACCATTTGATTCTGTAACACATGTTGCGACACTGACAGACTCTACACTAGGAGTTAACAGTCAATATTTCGAAAACGATGATAAGATTCCGAATATCGCCTTGACGATGGGGATCTCTTCCATTGTAAAGTCGAAGAAGTTAATCATGGTTGCATTTGGCGAGAAGAAACGTGCGGCGATGGAGAAATTGAAAGCTGGAGAGATCACAACGGAGTGGCCGATTACAAAGTTATTGCGTCATGAAGATGTAATTGTGATTACGGATTTACAGCTTGATTGAGTAGAATAGATGATTATCAGGGGCTATCCTGGAAGTGTAACTTGACTTCTAGGGTAGCCTTTTTTGTGTGAAGTGAGTATTAGGTTGACTATGAACATGTGCTGTACGTTGGTCCTGCTTCGCCTCCCATAGCAGGTGTCTTCGTTTGATTGTGTGTGGGGCAGTTCGGATAGTTGTTTTAAATGGAAGTAGTGCTGTTGGATTACGTTTCTGTTAGGAGTATGTGGTGTTGCTAGCAATGTAAGTGTAATGCACATTGTCCCCACTACGGCGCTGGTGGATGGCTTTCGCAAGGAGCCACAGACAGAAAGTGCGCCTGTCTCTGTCTCCTTACTTCGCCTACCACAGCAGGTGTCTTCGTTTGATTGTGTGTGGGGCAGTTCGGATAGTTGTTTTAAATGGAAGTAGTGCTGTTGGATTACGTTTCTGTTAGGAGTATGTGGTGTTGCTAGCAATGTAAGTGTAATGCTCATTGTCCCCACTACGGCGCTGGTGGATGGCTTTCGCAAGGAGCCACAAACAGGAAGTGCGCCTGTCTCTGTCTCCTTACTTCGCCTACCACAGCAGGCGCCTTCGTTAGATTGTGTGAGGCAGTTTGGATCGTTGTTTTAAATGGAAGTAGTGCTGTTGGATTACGTTTCTGTTAGGAGTATGTGGTGTTGCTAGCAATGTAAGTGTAATGCTCATTGTCCCCACTACGGCGCTGGTGGATGGCTTTCGCAAGGAGCCACAGACAGGAAGTGCGCCTGTCTCTGTCTCCTTACTTCGTCTACCACAGCAGGCGCCTTCGTTAGATAGTGTGTAGGACAGTTCATACACTTCACTCGCAAGAAACAAGTGATAGCTATCACCATGTCACTGTTTTTCTATTTGCTAGAACCACAAACTAATTCATTCCCCCACAGTAGCGCAGGCACAACTGCGGGGTAGGCCGTGGCCATGAGACAACTGGCAGCCCTACCGCCAGCTGGCTCATGGCTGGAGGCAATCCCCCACGTGCCTGCGCGGGTCGAGAAAGTGATCACTTGCTAACTTAAGTATCCAACAATCAGTCGAGCGACGTACCCAACAAAAGTGAGCAAGACGGGCAGTTGGGTAGTGGTTCTGCCAAAAGCGTTTCAAGGTTGCGTAATAGATGATGTCCCTTGTTTTGCTAGCATCTTCGCTGATAGGGTATAGGACACATTGTTCGCAAAAAACAAGTGATAGCAATCACAATGTCACTGGTTTTCTTTTTGCTAGAAACACAAACTAATTCATTTCCCTACAGTAGCGCAGGCACAATTGCGGGGTAGGCCGTGGCCATGAGACAACTGGCAGCCCTACCGCCAGCTGGCTCATGGCTGTAGGCAATCCCCCACGTGCCTGTGCGGGTCGAGAAAGTGATCACTTGCTAACTTCAGAACCCAAAAATAAGTCGAGCGACGTACCCAACAAAAGTGAGCAAAAAATGCATGATAGCTATCACAATGTCACTATTTTTCTCTTTGCTAGAACCACAAACTAATTCATTTCCCCAAAGTAGCGCAGGCACAACTGCGGGGTAGGCCGTGGCCCTGAGACAACTGGCAGCCCCATCGCCAGCTGGCTCATGGCTGTAGGCAATCCCCCACGTGCCTGCGCGAGTCCAGAAAGTGAACACTCGCTAACTTCAGTCTCCAAAAATAAGTCGAGCGACGTACCCAACAAAAGTGAGCAAAAAATGCATGATAGCTATCACAATGTCACTGTTTTTCTCTTTGCTAGAAACACAAACTAATTCATTACCCCAAAGTAGCACAGGCACAACTGCGGGGTAGGCCGTGGCCCTGAGACAACTGGCAGCCCCATCGCCAGCTGGCTCATGGCTGTAGGCAATCCCCCACGTGCCTGTGCGGGTCGAGAAAGTGATCACTTGCTAACTTCAGAACCCAAAAATAAGTCGAGCGACGTACCCAACAAAAGTGAGCAAAAAATGCATGATAGCTATCACAATGTCACTGTTTTTCTCTTTGCTAGAAACACGAACTAATTCATTACCCCACAGTAGCACAGGCACAACTGCGGGGTAGGCCGTGGCCCTGAGACAACTGGCAGCACCATCGCCAGCTGGCTCATGGCTGTAGGCAATCCCCCACGTGCCTGTGCGGGTCGAGAAAGTGAACACTTGCTAACTTCAGAACCCAAAAATAAGTCGAGCGACGCCCCAAACAAAAAGTGAGCAAGAAATACATGATAGCTATCACCATGTCACTGTTTTTCTTTTTGCTAGAAACACAAACTAAATCATTTCCCCAAAGTAGCGCAGGCACAACTGCGGGGTAGGCCGTGGCCATGAGACAACTGGCAGCACCATCGCCAGCTGGCTCATGGCTGTAGGCAATCCCCCACGTGCCTGCGCGGGTCCAGAAAGTGAACACTTGCTAACTTCAGAATCCAAAAATAAGTCGAGCGACGTCCTCAACAAAATGGGTACTTACTTTTGTCAATTTTAGACACAAATATTTCAAGTGTAATATACCATTCGACTTTGAAACATCCTTGTTACATTACTGTAATAAATCATAAGTTTGTACAATGCTAAGATGAGATACATAAACAGACAAGCAAACTACTAAAAATACATACTGTCGCGGAGGAACTTATGAATCTATTACAAAAGGCTATCTCAGTCCTAGCACTTACTACACTTTTGATCGTCTCACCATTTGCTGGACAAGCAGATGCAGCCGGTAAAACAACGAATATCACAAAAACAGCAACTAGCTTAACGGGTATCAAATATCGCTATGGTGGTACAACGAGAGCAGGATTTGATTGCTCAGGTTATGTTGGTTATGTATTCAAGCAAAATGGTTTAAAAGTAGCGAGAACTTCTAGTGCAATGTATGCATCAGGGCGTGCTGTGAAGAAATCGAGTCTACGCAATGGTGATCTAGTATTCTTTAACACAACAGGACGCGGTGTTTCACACGTGGGAATCTATGTTGGAAATGGCAAGTTCGCACATGCTTCTACATCAAAAGGTGTGCGTGTGGATAGAGTAAATGATACGTACTGGGGCAAGCGCTATATAGGTGCGAAGCGTGTTGCAGGTATTTAATAGAAGAAACATCGATCTTCCTATGTGGAAGATCGATGTTTTTTACGAAAAAATACCGGATAGGAGAGGGGATTCCCAATCTTATCCGGCAAGTATTAAGTAGTTGCGTCTTGTGGAACGCGGATTGTCCAACGAGAGAAATCCGGTTCATCTTTCTTCACTAATTCCTTAGGGTAGATGAATGTCCAAGGGGTCGTGCTGTTTGCTTTCACGGAAAGTGGAGGATTGAGGTCGAATGTTCCTCGTGCTACCAATTCTCCTGTTGCATCAATTAATTCAAGCGGTAACTTTTCAATATTGATTTGTTTGGAGTGACCGTTACGAACGAAAACGGAAGCTGCAATCGTACCTTCATCTTGTGATTGGATTTGGAAACCTGCGATATTCACTTCGCGTGGCTTCAATTTTGGAAGATCGCTTACAATTTTAGATAACGCTTCTTTTTGCTCAGCAGGGAGTTGTTCTTCCCATGTTGGTGCAAGTTCCAATTGGTGTGGCATCATCGAATGAACGTTGAATGCAAGCTTCCAGTTCGTTGCAGGGATTTCTTCTACCAATTGATCTTTCTTTTCGAAAACGAATACCCATGGTCGTGCACTGCGCGCTGGAATTTCACCTAACTCGTTCAAATCGAACTCTGCAGATGCTGCTGTATTGCCTTCTTCATCAAGTAATAATAACTCAATTTCGCCTACAGTGATCGCTTGATCCAGTGAAGAACGGAAAAATGCTTTAACTAACCAGCTACCGTTTGTTGGCTCCAAATCGATATCGATACCTGACAAGGAGATTTGATTTGGTTTTAAAGGCTCTTGCTCATTTGCAAGAAAACGGAAAACATATTCTTGCTCCTGTGTTAGGCTCCATTGCTCATGAAGAGATAGTTCTGTTTCGATATCTTCGTCGCCTGAACCTGCTTGGCCATATTCTAAAATTTCCTCGGATTCGACTGTACTGTCCAATCCGGTTTTTTCGGTTTTTTTGAATAAATTGAAGAGTTTCATTGGGAAACCTCCTGTTTTGTATTGAGTTGCTTCATGAATGCGATAATTTCGGACGCAATATCCCGGCGCAGGCGTTGATAGTGCTTGGCGAATAACTGCAAGCCTTCACGCTGGTAAATACGCATAGGATCTTCTTGTCCGTATGAACGCAATCCAATTCCTTCTTTGAGGCGAGTCATCACTTCCAAATGCTTAACCCACATCGTGTCAATATAGCTCAACATGACTTGTGGCAACAGTTGACTCACTTGTTCATTATCAGTGAACGTGTCGATAAATGCAAACAACTCTGCCATTTCTTCATCGTACTCTTTCATTATATCTGCAGTTCTATCTAATGAATTAGGAAGCTTGACCGGCGTCAGTAAAAGTGCGTTCATCGTCCGTTCGATACGATCGAAATCCCAGTTATCAGCAATTTCATTATCTGGGCAACTATCTAGAACGACGAACTCAACCGTTTCCGACAACATCGTCTTGAGTTTATCGAAAATGTCATTGCCTTCGAGTACGCGATTGCGTAAGGAATAGATAACTTCACGCTGATCATTGATCACATCATCTAATTTTAGATTATATTCACGCATAGAGAAGTGCGCGCCTTCCACGATCCGTTGTGTACGTTCCGTCAGTTCATCTACTTCAGGGTTCAGTACTTTACCATTCTCATCCGTGCGAACTTTCGTCAAGAATTTCTCGAGTTCTTCAGGAGAGAAGCGGATATACATTTCATCTTCTAAAGAGAGATAGAATTGACTTTCGCCATGGTCTCCTTGACGACCTGAACGGCCGCGTAACTGATTATCGACACGGCGACTTTCATGTTTTTCTGTACCTAATACAAATAGTCCACCGTTTTCTTCCACGCCTTCACCAAGTACGATATCCGTTCCGCGACCTGCCATATTCGTAGCGACGGTAATATTGCCCGCTTGACCAGACTCGGAAATCAATGAAACTTCCTGCTCGACACTTTTCGCATTCAATAGATGGAACTTCAATCCTTCATCACGTAAATACTTGGCAACTGCTTCGGACTGAAGAATGGAAGTAGTACCGACTAATACGGGTTGGCCCTTCGCATGACGAGCGGCTACTTCTTTTGCTACTGCTTTATACTTTTCTTCTGTCGTTCTGAAAACGAAATCTGGAGCATCGATTCGCGCACGTGGGCGGTTCGTCGGGATTTGGATTACTTCCATATTATAGACTTCACGGAATTCCTTCTCCTGAGTTTTCGCAGTACCCGTCATTCCACAAAGTTTTGGATACATACGGAAGTAGTTCTGAATGGTAATTTGAGCTTGTGCTTTATTTTCGTCCGTAATATCGACGCCTTCTTTAGCTTCAATTGCTTGGTGAAGACCATCAGATAGAGTTCTACCTTCCATAATCCGGCCGGTGAACATATCGACCAGTTCAATTTTTCCGTCTCGTACGATGTAATCGACATCCCGCTTGAAGATGACGAATGCACGGACAGCCTGGATGACATAATGATAAAGAGTTTGGTGATCTAGATCATACAAGTTTCCGATACCAAATGCTTTTTCGACTTTTTCAATACCTTGTTCGGTAAGAGAAGTTGCCTTTGTTGCCTCGTCAAAATCAAAGTCTTCTTCCACTTTAAAGCGTTTGGCTAGGCGAGCTGCGATATGGTGAAGGTCTGCATCGGCTTGCGTTTTGCCTGCCACAATCAATGGTGTTTTTGCTTCGTCGATCAAGACACTGTCGACTTCATCGATAATAGCGAAATGATAAGGTCGCTGCACTTTTTGAGACGTGTGCTGCACCATGTTATCTCGTAAATAGTCGAAGCCGAATTCTGTACCTACACCGTACGTAATATCTGCTTCGTAAGCGGCTTGCTTAGCGGGCCCTTGCATCATCGGAACATTCAAGCCGACAGTCAATCCAAGGAAACGATGAATTTGACCGATTTGATCAAAGTCCCGTTTTGCTAAATAATCATTGACTGTAATGACGTGGACGCCTTTACCTTCAAGCGCGCGTACATAGGAAGGTAGGGAAGCGACAAGTGTTTTACCTTCACCGGTAGGCATTTCAGCAATATTACCTTCCGTCAATACAGCTCCACCGATTAGTTGCACATCAAAATGGCGCATACCGAGAACCCGTTTAGATGCTTCACGTACAACTGCGAATGCATCCGGCATAATGGTCTCGACGGTTGCGCCGTCTTCTAACTGTTGTTTGAATTGATCTGTCATTCCAGAAAGATCATCATCAGACATAGCGATATATTTAGGTTCTAGTGAATTAATCTGCTCCACAATTTTGCGGTATTTACGCAACTGACGTTCACTCGTTCCAGTTCTACGTTTAAAGATTTTTAACATGAATTAGACGCTCCTTTATAAATCTCTATTTAAATGAGAGATTCCTATCTATTTTACCAAAAGGACCGACAAAAGACTATCTATATATAGAAAGAGAAGAACAATAGATTTATGACAATTTACCGCGCGTAAAAATGGCTAAATCCTCGTCGTGGCGGTGTTTAATAGTGTTTGCATGTAAGCAAGTAAGGGAACAGATAAGTAATGCGTACTAAAGGATGAAAACTAGCAACAATCATGTTATACTAAAAGGCGATATGTACTTAATGCTAATTGGGGAGGAAAGACATGTTATTCATTGCAATGTCTGTAGCTTTTATCGCTGCAATTATACTAACACCGCTAGTCATCAAATTCGCGTATCGGATCGGTGCGGTTGACCGCCCCAATTATCGGAAAGTTCACGCGAGAATCATGCCTAGAATCGGCGGGCTCGCGATCTTCGGAGCGTTTATTATTGGATATGCTATATTATTGCCGAAAGACGAGCACGCAGTAAGCATCCTAATCGGTGCAGTACTGATCGTCATGATTGGCTTTTTAGACGATATGCTGGAAATCACAGCAAAAGCAAAAATGTTAGGCCAACTAGCGGCTGCGTTGGTCGTTGTTCTATGGGGCGGCTTACAAATTGAATTCATCAACTTGCCTTTTCTTGGGCAACTCGACTTTGGTTATTTAAGTATTCCGATCACGATTATTTGGATCATCGGAATCACGAACGCTGTCAACTTGATTGACGGATTAGATGGTTTAGCAGCAGGTGTTTCCACTATTGCGCTCATTGCCATTACGGTAATGGCTTTATTAATGGGAGATGTCTTCGTTGCTGCAACCGCTTCTATATTGGCAGCTAGTTCGCTTGGATTCTTAGTGTTCAACTTCCATCCGGCGAAAATTTTTATGGGCGATACTGGATCGCTATTCCTAGGATTTATGATTTCGGTTCTGGCATTACTTGGCTTTAAGAATGTTGCAGTGGTATCCCTAATTATTCCAATTATTATGCTAGGTGTTCCTATTTCAGACACATTCTTTGCGATTGTAAGACGAGTTCGCATGAAGCAGTCTATTACAGCGGCAGATAAGTCGCATTTACATCACTGTTTATTGCGCGTAGGGTTCTCGCATAGACAAGCTGTGCTGACGATTTATGGTATTGCGATTCTATTCGGAGCAGCTGCTGTATTGTTCTCACAAGCAACCGTGTGGGGCGCGTTGCTTCTGATCTTCGTTATGCTGATTGTGATTGAGCTGTTTGTAGAGTTGATTGGTCTGGCAGGGGCGAATTATCGTCCGTTGTTAAATTTAGTACGCATGATTGGTAAATAAGTAAAACGAGTCCTTGTCTGCTAAGAAGCGGATGAGGGCTTTTTTTATGCTGAAATGTATAAAGATGAAGTGATTGCTGGGGGAGGGTACCGTTGATCGACGTTCCAGGCGGACGCTTTCTCATGGGCTCGTGGGAAGAGCCGTAACGAAGAACGGTACTTGCGAGTAAAAGCGAAGCGTTAGGAGCACATCTTTGCACTCGCCGCCAGCTTCTGCTTCTATCCTACGTGGATAGTGGAGGTAGTTGAATCACTTACTGGAGGTGGTGTGTTAGTTATTGTTGCTTTTAAACTTATTTAAGTTCAAAAGCAAGAGTGGTGGAGTGGTGAGGGAATTTGTGAGTATGAGGGGATGGAAGCTCCAGTTGGGGACGCTTTCCTGAGGGCGTGGCCCGAGCCGCTTCCCTCACTTCGTTCAGTCCAGGGTCTCGAACTCACGCTGATCCTCCAGGAGTCGCCCCAACTTCCGCTTCCATCCTACGTGGATAGTGGAGGTAGTTGAATCACTTACTGAAGGTGGTGTGTTAGTTATTGTTGTCTTTGAATATGGTTAAGTTCAAGAGCAAGAGTTTTGGGTGTGGTGAGTGAATGTGTGAGTGTGAGGGCATGGAAGCACCAGTTGGGGATGCCTTCCCATGGGCTCGGCTTGAGCCAAGTGAACAGCGAAGGGTTTGCTTTGCCTTAATTTCTGTGTACTTTTCAGAAATTAAGGCATACTGTCCGGGGTCTCAAGGCCATAGGCGTCAACTTAAGAAAAAATATAGGGTTATACTTCCTTCTTTGTTGGTATTTATAGAGTAAAACCAATAAAGGAGGAGTCTACTATGAAGCCGCATCATCCAGTTTATCAATTAAAACAGTTATTTCAGCTTCTGCCACCCAAAAGAATTGAACGATTTAGCTAGAGAAACAAAATTTATACAACGAAATCGGAAGTTCACGCTTATTTCTTTTTTAAACATGATTTTTACTAAACCCGGTGTGCTTTCTACCCTTTCATTAACAGGTATGTGTGGGGACCTAGGTAATTCCGATATTCACTTATCCAAACAGGCATTGAATAAACGAATTAACCAACCTATGGTCCTATTCTTACAAAAAATATTCTTACTTCTATATGATGCGCAATTGACATTGGAGCTTAGCTCCATACCGTTTAGAAGTAGTATTCCTTTTCGCTCTATACGAGTATTAGATGGAACTACTGTGACGTTATCTATGGACTGTAGTGAATTCTATCCTGGAAGTGTGGGAGCTGGCGTGAAAATCCAGATAGAATTTGATTTACTCACGGGGCGCTTTTTGTATATCAACTTACAGCCAGGAAAAGCAGGTGATGGTCCTGCTGGGTTGGATAGATTACAAAACCTACAAAAGAATGACGTGTTTTTACAAGACTTAGGCTACTTTAAATTCAAGATATTAGAAGGGATAAATGAGAAGGAAGCGTTCTTTGTTTCTCGCGCCAAAGCCGATACACAATTCCATACCCTCCATCCCAACCCACAGTACCATCCAGACGGGTCTCTTATGCAGAAATATGCATATGAACGATTGTTAATAGAAAGTGTTTTCCCTTCGATCAACCGAGGAGAGTATAAAGAATATCCTCTTGTATATATGGGGGCCAACTCCAAGATTCCCACACGCTTAATTTTATATCGTATGACCCAAAAGGAACAAAGTCGTCAAGACCAGAAAATCGCGGTGCGTAACCGGACAAAGCCAGGAATCATCAAACAAAAATCCAGAGATTTGTCAGGAGTTTCCATGATGATATCCAATCTGCCACCCACAGTCCCAGCGGAAGAAATTATCGCATTGTATCGATATCGATGGCAAATTGAACTTCTGTTTAGATCGTGGAAAAGTGATTTTAAAGTAGCGCACTTTCGAAGAATGAAGATAGAAAGATGGCAATCTCATCTGTACGTGGAGCTGATTAGGCTGCTTCTCAGTACATTGATTACCTACCAATTCCGTATTCATTTCTGGAAAAACGAAGGGTTGATTTTGAGTGAACAGATCACAATGCGAGAAGTTGGCAAAAAAATATGGGTGCTTTGGCGAGCCCGTGATGAAACGGTCTGGCAAAACACCCTAGAAAGTCTAGAAAGAATCCTTCGTTCAATTGGAAGGAAAAATATTAAAGAACCGAGTCCTATCGGTTGGAATACCTAAAGAAAAAAATAGGGGGAAATGAATTTTATTTGGCATGCATAAAATCAAATCCTGTTATAAATATATACCCGAAACAAATAGGAGCGAAACTCGAAAGTCTAAAAATAATAAAGTTTTTTTAAAAAAACTTCATTTCAAATCATACAACCGATTAACTATTCATTAAGTTGACGCCTATGGTCTCAAGGCTCCCGCTGATCCATCGGTCGCCGCTTTGCGCTTACGATCACCTCGTGTCGATTTTTGGATTTATAGAGTCGAAGTCAAAGTCATTTCTGCTTGTGAATTTGAAATTTGCACTTAAAAAGGTGAAGTGAACAACATGAAATCAGTTAATAACTTCAATGTACTCCTAAACTATTTATAGTCGAAAGGTAGGATTGGAGTGTAAGAGGGGCGACTCTGGGAGGATCAGGGTGACAGGAGAGACGATCAGAAGGAGCGTAGCGACTGATCGACTCACCGCACCCCCTCCAGAAATGAAGTGACCCCCAAAAGTTGGACAAGTTTTATTACGCACTAAGCTGGTGGTGAGTTCGATACTCTATCGGACTCATCCCCAATTTTGATTTAATACGTTTGGAGTTGTAATAGGAGATATATTCGGCTAGCTCTTTTGTGAATTGTTCCCTATTTTCAAATTCCTGTAGATACAGAAATTCGGATTTAAACGTGCCAAAGAAACTTTCCATGACCGCGTTATCGTAACAGTTGCCCTTTCGGGACATACTTTGGGTAATCCCTTTTTCGCTCAATGTATTTTGATATGGTTTCATTTGATAATGCCAACCTTGGTCTGAATGGATGACTAGTTGATCCTGATTTGTTAGGGTCTGTAATGACTGATTCAACATCTCGTCAACCAAGACATAGGTTGGTCTGGAACCGAGTGTATACGCAATGATTTCTCCGTTAAATAAATCTAACATCGGGGATAAATAGAACTTGCTTCCAAATAGCTTGAACTCAGTAATATCCGTTACCCACTTTTCATTCGGCTGCTCTGCTTGGAAATCTCGTTCCAGGATATTCGGGGCGGTCTTGCCCACTTTTCCTTTGTACGAACGGTATTTCTTGATCCGGACTAGAGAGGTAAGGTTCAGCACTTTCATAATGCGTTGTACTTTTTTATGGTTCACAATATGGCCGAGACATCGTAATTCCATTTGAATCCGCCGGTAGCCGTAACGTCCTTTGTGCTCATGATAGATGCTAAGAATCAGCTGTTTAATAGTCGCGTCAGGGTCAGATCGATCCCATCGGTTTACTAAGTTGTAATACGTGCTGCGGGCAAGTTCTGCCAGTTGTAGAAGCGCACTCACTGTGAATCGGTGCCTTAGTTCGAAGACTACTTGCGCTTTGTTTTCTTTAGTAGTTTTTCCTGTTCCTGAACTAAGGCATTTAACTTTTTTAAATAAGCATTTTCCATTCGTAAGAAATCAATTTCCTTTTGTAGTTCTTTTTCAGAAACAGATGGTTTCTTCTTGTTTTCTGGGTTTTGTTTCATGGATAGACGCCCCTCTTCTTTTGGTGACAAGGCGTCCGCCCCTTCTTCCCTATACGCATTTACCCATCTTCTAAGCGTGGAATGGTGCGTTAAGTTGAAGCGGGCAGCAGTATCTCTGAGGGACGTATTCTCATCAACCATATAATGGATTACGTCCAGTTTAAATTGTACAGAATAACTTGTACAGGGTTTCTTGAAACCATTTTCTCCGTGATACCGATATCGCTGTACCCAATAACGAATTTCACTCTTATCAATTCCGATAGATTGAGCGATTTCACGAAGACTTTCATTACCTTCAATGTATCGTTTAACCGCTTGAATCTTATCTTCTACATGAATTTTTCTCACTTGAACCACATCCTTTTCCTTTGAATGTGTCCAAGTTTTGGGGTGCAGTTCATCAGAAGGAGCGTAGCGACTGATCGACTCACCGCACCCCCTCCAGAAATGAAGTGACCCCCAAAAGTTGGACAAGTTTTATTACGCACTAAGCTGGTGGTGAGTTCGATACTCTATCGGACTCATCCCCAATTTTGATTTAATACGTTTGGAGTTGTAATAGGAGATATATTCGGCTAGCTCTTTTGTGAATTGTTCCCTATTTTCAAATTCCTGTAGATACAGAAATTCGGATTTAAACGTGCCAAAGAAACTTTCCATGACCGCGTTATCGTAACAGTTGCCCTTTCGGGACATACTTTGGGTAATCCCTTTTTCGCTCAATGTATTTTGATATGGTTTCATTTGATAATGCCAACCTTGGTCTGAATGGATGACTAGTTGATCCTGATTTGTTAGGGTCTGTAATGACTGATTCAACATCTCGTCAACCAAGACATAGGTTGGTCTGGAACCGAGTGTATACGCAATGATTTCTCCGTTAAATAAATCTAACATCGGGGATAAATAGAACTTGCTTCCAAATAGCTTGAACTCAGTAATATCCGTTACCCACTTTTCATTCGGCTGCTCTGCTTGGAAATCTCGTTCCAGGATATTCGGGGCGGTCTTGCCCACTTTTCCTTTGTACGAACGGTATTTCTTGATCCGGACTAGAGAGGTAAGGTTCAGCACTTTCATAATGCGTTGTACTTTTTTATGGTTCACAATATGGCCGAGACATCGTAATTCCATTTGAATCCGCCGGTAGCCGTAACGTCCTTTGTGCTCATGATAGATGCTAAGAATCAGCTGTTTAATAGTCGCGTCAGGGTCAGATCGATCCCATCGGTTTACTAAGTTGTAATACGTGCTGCGGGCAAGTTCTGCCAGTTGTAGAAGCGCACTCACTGTGAATCGGTGCCTTAGTTCGAAGACTACTTGCGCTTTGTTTTCTTTAGTAGTTTTTCCTGTTCCTGAACTAAGGCATTTAACTTTTTTAAATAAGCATTTTCCATTCGTAAGAAATCAATTTCCTTTTGTAGTTCTTTTTCAGAAACAGATGGTTTCTTCTTGTTTTCTGGGTTTTGTTTCATGGATAGACGCCCCTCTTCTTTTGGTGACAAGGCGTCCGCCCCTTCTTCCCTATACGCATTTACCCATCTTCTAAGCGTGGAATGGTGCGTTAAGTTGAAGCGGGCAGCAGTATCTCTGAGGGACGTATTCTCATCAACCATATAATGGATTACGTCCAGTTTAAATTGTACAGAATAACTTGTACAGGGTTTCTTGAAACCATTTTCTCCGTGATACCGATATCGCTGTACCCAATAACGAATTTCACTCTTATCAATTCCGATAGATTGAGCGATTTCACGAAGACTTTCATTACCTTCAATGTATCGTTTAACCGCTTGAATCTTATCTTCTACATGAATTTTTCTCACTTGAACCACATCCTTTTCCTTTGAATGTGTCCAAGTTTTGGGGTGCAGTTCAAAAGCGTCCCCTCTGAAACGCAAATCCCAAACCATTCTCTACTTCTCACTCTCTAATCGGCCTACACTTTCCTTCCTCTATCTATAAAAAAGCGATGAAACCAGTTAAGGTCACATCGCTTCTGATTGTACTATTGATAGTTGCTTTGAGCGGATGCGGAGTATTGGTCCGTGTCTAGCTCGGTTAGGGAAGAGGAGTCTGGAATTATGCCTAGATGGGATTTCAAAATTTGTTTCACTTCTTCTAGTTTCTGCTCGTCTAACTTGTAATAGTAAGTACCTGTCGACATATCGTCATAGCCTGTTAAAGTGATCGTATCCACATCCGGAAGTCCGCTTTTTATATATTGGATAAACGACAACATTTGCTTGGAGGTCATATCGGTTTTCATGTTTTCGCCTAGCGCATTGATCACGTCTCCATATTTTGTAATGGAAGTAATCGATGTCGCTTCTTTGATCATCGCCTGAAGAATCATCTGCTGGCGTTTACCACGCTCAATATCATTATCAAGTTTACGAGTACGTGCTAAGGCTAATGTGTGGCGGCCGTCTAGACGATGAACTCCTGGCATGAGATGAATCGCATTTTTATCGTTTTCATCTTTCTCAATACGCTCGTATGGCACCTCGACTTCGACTCCGCCAAGTGCATCTACCACATCGATGAATGCATTAAAGTTCATTTTGACGTAATAGTTGACCGGAATATCGAATAGTTCTTCGACTGTATCAATAGAGGCTTTTGTTCCACCATAGGCATGGGCATGTGTGATTTTATCTCTATAGTTTACCTGTGGAATATAAACATGGGAATCACGAGGTATGCTGACGAGTTTGATACTTTTGGTTTTAGGGTTCAAAGTGGCGAGCACTAAAGCGTCTGATCTTCCGTGCGCTTCTCTATCTTGGCGTGCTTCGCTTTCGTCTACACCAATCAAGAGAATCGACACTTTATCTTTTGCGGGTTCTACATATATTTCTGGCGGATCTTGCTTAGCGATAGGTTCATAAGAGCGATCGAGTACGTTCATCGCTTGGTTATGAAGCTTGAATGCATAAGCGGAAACGGCTAAGGCTGCGATGAAGAATGTAAATAATGCTATTTTTAAGAAGCGTTTTGTTTTGGAACCCTTTTTTTTCTTATACTCTTCTCTTTTCATGTTATACCTCCAGGGGTACGGCGGAAAAAACCGTCAATGGCGAATCTATGGGAAGTTCATTTTAATGATTAGTGGCCAATCTTCACATAAAAATTCAAGGTGATTGAATGAATTCAGACTTACTACTCAATAAGGTTCACCTTCTACCATTATACCCGCTTTTCAATTGGACGTATAGTCAGATGTCGAACTCTAGGAATTTATGTCCGGCTGTGGCGATGATCGCCTGGCCGTTCGTTAGTTCCATCATCCATTCCTGAAAAATCTCCTGCTGTTCTTCAGGAACATATAAAAAGAGTTCAACGTCCTCTTCATAGACGATCTCTTTTAACGGGTAGTCGGATTGCCGTATTTCGTTTTCTACTTTGCCTAGCCATGTATAATCGATAGAAGTTTTAACTAGTGTGTGTAATTTTCTTTCCACAATACCTGTTGCGGCAATGCCTTCAGATGCTGCTTTACCATAAGCGCGGATTAGTCCGCCGCCACCGAGTTTGATGCCGCCATAATAGCGTGTCACGACAATCACGGTATCTTTTAAGTGCTGCTTTTTTAGCACTTCCAAAATGGGGAAGCCGGCTGTGCCTGAAGGCTCACCGTCATCGTTCGCTTTTTGGATCTGGTCATGTTCTCCTATGATATAGGCAGAACAATTATGTGTAGCTGTATGATGGTTCTTTTTAATGTCCTGTATGAAGTCCAGTGCTTCTTGTTCTGTCTCGACTCTTTTGACAAATGACAGAAAACGGGATTTTTGGATGACGAATTCACTCTCTCCGTGCAGTTTTACGGTTTTATAATTAGCTCGCATTTGTCGTTCCCCCTACATTTGTAATATACTTATAATACTTTCTCATCATTAAAATGATATACTATATATGAAGTGTATAAGTATTTAGGCTAAACTGCAATAATGCTCACTTTGCGAAATTTCACATAAACGGATGCGGGAGGGAGTTATTTGAACGATAAGGAAATTGACATTCAACAGATGGAGAAAATCTTTGGCAACATGGTTAATGTAATGGATCGTTCAAAAAGCGACATTTTTTTAATTAGTGAACAAAGCCGCCGAAGTTTTGAAGAGATGCAAAAAGAGTTAGCAGAAGTGAAAGAAAGTATTTCTCATGTGATAACAGAAGGTGACTCTTTAGATGATATGTCACGTCACTCAAGAAAACGTCTTGCTGCTGTATCAAAAGATTTTGAAACGTATAGTGAAGAAGAAGTTAAACACGCTTATAGTGTGGCAAATGACTTGCTTGTACGCGCCTCCATTAATAAAATGGAAGAGAAACAACTTCGTGAAAGACGAGATGAACTTGAACGTCGATTGATGTTACTGCTCTCTACAATTGAAAGAGCGGACCAACTTGTTAACCAAGTAACTACTGTAATCACATATTTAACATCTGATTTGAAAAATGTAAGCACAGCACTGGAAACGGCTCGGCAAAAACAAGATTTTGCGGTTCAGATTATCCAGGCCCAAGAAGAAGAGCGTAAGCGTTTATCACGTGATATTCATGATGGACCTGCGCAAATGCTAGCCAATGTCTTGATGCGTTCTGGCTTAATCGAAAAAACGTTTGTTAAACATGGTCCGGAAGAAGCAATGCAAGAGCTATCTTACCTAAAAGAAATGGTGAGAGGAGCGTTATCTGAAGTACGTCGTATTATTTATAATTTGCGACCAATGGCTTTGGATGACTTAGGGCTTGTTCCCACATTGCGAAAGTATTTATTGACCATAAGTGAATATGAGGCGCCGCTCATCATTCATTTTCAAAGCAATGGAGCAGAGAAAAGATTTGCCACCAATTTTGAAGTAGGTATTTTCCGTCTCATCCAAGAATCAGTGAATAACAGTATTAAACATGCGAAAACTGATGAAATATGGGTGAAAATTGAATGGTTACGAGATTCAGTTAATATATTAATCAAAGACCAAGGCCTCGGCTTTGATACAAATGAAGTAAAAGAGAAATCATTTGGTTTAATTGGCATGCAAGAACGTGTGGAATTATTGAAAGGGAAAATGAAGGTCACTTCGAAAGTAGGGGAAGGCACTTCAATTCTTTTTCAAATTCCATTGGACGAAGAACTGTAAGTAAGGTAATTACTGGGAGGAATAGGATATGGAAGCGACAAAAATTTTGATAGTAGATGACCACCAATTATTCCGTGAAGGAGTTAAACGAATTTTGGATTTTGAAGAATCGTTTAACGTAGTAGCAGAAGGCGACGATGGAGTCGAAGTAGTTGAATTGTACAGAGAGTACGAGCCAGACGTCGTGTTGATGGATATTAATATGCCACGCATGAATGGTGTAGACGCGACAGAGCAATTAGTTAAAGAGTTTCCGGATGCGCGCGTTATCATGCTATCCATTCATGACGACGAGTCCTACGTAACACACGCTTTGAAAACAGGTGCTCTTGGCTACATGCTGAAAGAAATGGATGCAGACGCAATTATTCAAGCGATCAAAGTAGTAGCAAATGGTGGTTCATACTTACATCCTAAAATCACGCATAATTTGGTAACAGAATTCCGTCGTTTGAGCGAGAGAGAACATAAAGGATCCTTCCAGCAGAACGACATTCGACGCCCTCTTCATTTATTGACGAAGCGCGAATGTGAAGTTCTACAATTGTTGACAGATGGCCAGAGTAACCGAACAATTGGTGAAACGCTCTTCATCTCAGAAAAAACGGTGAAAAACCACGTTTCCAGCATTTTGCAAAAAATGAGTGTAAATGACCGCACACAAGCGGTTGTTACAGCAATCAAAAATGGTTGGGTAGAAGTAAAATAATAATAGAATGAAAAAGGTCTTTGTATACGGAAGGCCTTTTTCTCTACGTAGGAGGGGCATATGAAGAAAAAGATAGCAGTCGCGTCCATGGCATTAGTGCTTGCACTTGGCGCATGTGGTAACGCAGATGAAACCGAACAGAACAATCCAGAAACTGGCGAAGCTGCACCAGGCAATGGTGCTATCGATCATGGAGTCGACGATAATAAAGTAGGGTTTAGTATGTCGGGTGACGAGGTTGAAGAAGCGGCAGACGTACCAAAAGAAGCTAAAGAAGAAATTCTAGCTGCTTTTGAAAACTACATCGAAACATTGAACAATCAAGACGTAGAAGGTTATCTCGCTACGCTTTCTACCGAAGGCTATGATCTAGAAGAAGAGCGACAGGCTACGGAAGAAATGCTTGAGAATACTAAGATGAAACGTGAAACAGATAATGAAACGATCGTAAAATATTCAGAGGATAGCGCACAGTTATTTTCTACGTTGAAAACGACATTCACGGATATTGAGACGGGAGTGGAAAATTCACCAGAAGGTCGCCAAGTGACTGTTTTCACTAAAGAAGATGGGGCATGGAAAGTGTTCTCTATCCACTTTATTGGCGATGAACCGGTAAACGAATAAAATCATTTTATATATTAACGTAACGACAAAACTTCCAGTGAGGCTAACTGGAAGTTTTTATTTGAAAGAATAAGTTGAAAAAAGCAAAAAAAAGCACTACCTATGTTATAATAGACATGCGAAAATTTTTTAATTTGAGAGAAAGTCCTTTGATTGTTTAAAATGTACCCTTTGTAAAGGACAATTATAAAAAAAGCCTAAGCTGCTTGTTGAAGCTGTCGTCTGTATTCTGCAGGCGGCAGCTTTTTCAAGTTCCACTGCCCGCGATAATGGTTATAGTACGTCATATAACTCTTGATTTCCCGCCTAACTTCTTCCATTGTCTCACAATCTTTTATATTGGTTTCATCCTTGAAGTGACCGAAAAATGATTCCTGTGGAGCATTATCCCAACAGTTCCCTCTGCGTGACATCGATTGTCCTAACCCCATTTTCTTCACTGCTGCCTGATACTTTGGGTTTGTATAATGAAATCCTTGATCTGAATGTATAAAGGCATCTGTCATTAAATGACGATGTTTCTTTAGTTTGCGAAGCGTATTCATTGCGATCTCCAAACCTAACGAAGAAGAAACTTCATAGGCTAAAATTTCATTCGTTTGGGCGTCTTTAATCGTTGACAAGTAAGCACGTTTGCCATTTCCATATGTCAAATAGGTGATGTCGGTCAATAATACCTTTCCAGCCACCCCTTGCTTAAACTCACGTTGTAACGTGTTTTCACATGTGCGGTGCTCTTTCGTCGCCTTTGCCATACGACGTGCTGGGTTGGCTTTGCGGATGGGACAGATGATATCGAATTTTTTCATAATCCGGCGAATGCGTTTTAGGTTATATGTAATGCCGTACTGATTTTCGAGTGTCATTTTAATTTGGCGTGCTCCTTTTTTTCGTCCTCGAAAATGATAGGCCTTTAAAATGATTTCCTTTACAACTTCGTCTGCCTGTTCGCGAGCGGCACGTTTCTGTTTAGATTTCTCTCCAAAGTGCCTATAGTAGCCCGAACGCGATACCTCCATAAGTTCGCATAAGTAGCTCACCAAACGTGCTAATTTATACTTTTGGATGGTGAAATTAATTAGTTCATATTTTAGCGTCGTTTGGATTGTGATTTCTTTTTCATCATCTGCCTTTCGAGTAGATCGAGCTTTTTTAACAGTTCATTTTCCGCCTGTAATAAGCGGTTTTTCGCTTCTAGACGTTCAATCTTTTCTTCGGATGTCAAGTCGCGTTCTGATGGACGGCCTGAATTGGTTTTTCGTGTGTCTTGTAAGCCTTCCACCCCGCTTTTTCTATAGGCGGCACGCCAACGCTTTCCTGCAGATTTAATCCGAACTGCTCCTATTAAATCGGCATCTAATCCAGCCTCTTCAAAAATGTCTCGCGGCAGTTTTCCTTTTTCA
This sequence comes from Sporosarcina ureae, assembly GCF_002101375.1. Lineage (GTDB taxonomy): Bacteria > Bacillota > Bacilli > Bacillales_A > Planococcaceae > Sporosarcina > Sporosarcina ureae_B. Next base: position 2,731,457 of record NZ_CP015207.1, read on the forward strand.
TTTTCCGAAATAAAATGACGTTTAAACTCATCTGTATAGGTGATGGATTTATCACTAACAGCTTGTACGTTAGGATTGCATTGCAAGCGTGCTTGTTCTTTTAAGGTAAACAATCGTTCAGTCACATTCATCCGCTCCCACATCTTTTTATTCATTATAAACAAAAGTACCCTATAGGATAGACTTTTTTCAAAGTGTCTATCTTATAGGGTACATTTTAGTTGCCGCGATCCTAGGGCTTTTTCTTTGTTGTAATGCACTCGTTCCGATAATACTTTATAAATAACCCTCAATAATTTATGACCGCAGGCGACCACGGCTTTCATCTTCGATCCCCGAGCAGAAATACGATAATAGAGTGAACTAAAGGCTGGATCCTTAGAACGACCGGCCATCCCACCACTTGCATACAGTGCGGTCTTCAAATATTTATTCCCTTGAGTGGTGCGTGAACTTTTTTTCTTCCCTGCGCTTTCATTAGACCCTGGAGAAACCCCTGCCCAAGAAGCTAAATGTCCAACTGTTAGAAAGGCCTCTACATTTGGGCCAATTTCTCCTAAAATAACAGCGGCACTCTGTTGTTTCACACCAGGTATTTCCATCAGCAGCGCGTACTCTTCCGGAAAGTACTCCAAAATATGACGTTCAATGTCTTCCTCTATCTGCTTGATCTTTCGTGAATAAAAATGATATTCCTCGAAAGAATCTTCCAATAATCGACGATTGATCCTACTTAGTTTCCCATCCATCGCGGTCAATAAATCCTGCGCAGACGCTTTCACACGTCCATGTCTACATGCCTCTATCCGTTCGATGCTTACTACTTCTCCGTCAATAAATAGTCGGAGTAAGGCTTGTCCTGTCTTTGAAAAAATATCCGACAAGTAGCCAGTGAGTTTAATATTGGATCGTTGAAGCACATTGTGTAGTTCGTTTTTGGCCTGCGTTCGTTTTTGCATGTAGGACTGTCTGCGCCTCGTCAGTAATCGCAATTCCATCACTTTGAAGTCGGGAATATATGAAGCCTGAATAAGACCACAACGACCCAACTGGGCAATCCATTCGGCATCTTTCGTATCCGTTTTTCGTCCAGGAACATTCTTAATATGTTGAGGATTGGCAAGTGTAATATGAAACGGAGCTTCGGAAAAAATATTGAACACAGGTAACCAATATTGTCCGGTGCTTTCCATAAAGACATCCGTTACTTCATGATTATTCAACCAGTCAAGTGCTTGACGTAACTCATGGGTGCGAGTACCAAACGTTCTTTCATACTTTTTAGGCCGATTCGTATCTAAGGGACCATCCAGAATACAACAGACAATGGTTTTTTGATGGACATCGATGCCACAACATGTTTCTACCATGATTTCCATTTAGAATCCCTCCATCGAATAAAGTGTAGGTAATGGAGCTCCTTATGAAAAATAGAAATTTTATTTCCACGTTCTAAGACGTAATCGGCTGATCGCTCGTGATAAGAAGCTCATCCAGTTTTTTATACAGGTTCGGCAAAACCCATTAAACGTACGGATTTGTATTACCTATCTTCATTATACTGGACGAGCTACCTTTCCGTCATGGCAGAGATTGCGAAGCAATCATATAGTTTTTTATGCAAAAAAAAGCCATACTAAGAGTACTTGCTTTTCTTCGCTAAAGGAATTATAATCAACTGAAGAACATACGTTCTATAAGGAGGCGATTTCAATGCCTTTGATCCCCGCAGAGGCAATGCCATATTTGGAGAACTACATTTATCTTCCTATGCTATTGACGATTATGGAACGTGACCGTCGATTGTTAGAGAAGGTACCGTTTAAATTGAAAAGTCCGTATCTTAATTTGCTGGACGAAACGATGAATACAGTTTCTGTTGATTTACAAACAACTTCTATGTACTTGCAAGAGCATAAAATGAAAGTGATACGCCATTCAACAGATGAACTATTTACGGAATATATATTTTTACATGATGGCTATCAAGATATACGTCGTTATTTGAATGTCCGTTTACGTAATCGATCGGAAGAGTTATTGAATTTGTATATTAGGAAATTGTCGTGTCAGAACTCTTCGGCTCCATGATCATATAATAAGAACTTCGCAATTCTTCCTGAGCATTTTCAAATCGTTGAAACAAAATATGTGATAGCGCCATTTGACGATAAACAGTAGCTATCGAAGTATCTAATTGCATCTGCGTGTCGTTTTTTAAAATAACGGTCACACCCTCTTCGTGTTGCACAGCGTCTTTTACTGCATGATAGGCTACCCATGAGTTTTTATGTAATGTAGGGGACAGTAAAGGAAAAAATAATAATGGTCGGTCATTTGAATGTGTCAGCATGATGGGTGGCTTCGGTCGATTTTTCAAATCCATTTTGGAGCTGTTAATGATGGCCTCAAAGTTGGAACGGTAATGTGCACAAGAATCCCTCATGATTTCAAGTGGTGTTTTCTCAACGATAAAAGTCCGGTCGCTTTCCACTACTTTTGTATAGTATGGATTCGCATGTTGCCCATGAAGTAATGCAAAAGTATGAAATGTAACGATGTAAGACGATAGATAATGTGGGTTAGCCATGTCGTTCCCTCCCGTTTAATAGGACCATATACGTATTAATTATAGTATAGAAAAAACTAAAATCAACTATAATATTATAAAAAGAGTAAATATTCTATTAACGTGGTGGATTTTATCGATTAGTGATGGATAGGTGGTGGCACGATGTTGTAGGTGGACGCGTTTGGGAGGAAACCGCGGTGAGCCAATTCACATAGTAGTCATAAAATGAATTAAAAAACTGAAGACATGCCTACTATCGAAGGCGTGATCTTCAGTGTATGACTAAAATTCAGTTCTGATACTCAATAGCCGCTGCACCTAATGTTTTAGCCGCAGCAATCATAGCCTTTTCATCAATGTCAAAACGTGGATGGTGGTGAGGGTATGCATCTATCGGCCGAGCGCCTGTGAAGAAGAAAGTGCCCGGAACTTTTTCAAGATAGTAGGCGAAGTCTTCCCCACCCATTTGAGGTTGCATTTCTTCTACACCTTTTAATTCTGGAATAGATTCAGCAACAGCTTTTAGATAGTTCGTTTCATTTTCATGATTGACCACTGCTGGATATCCGCGGAAGTATTCTACAGTGATCTCACAATCGTGCGCCAAGGCTGTGCCTTCTGCTATACGCTTTATTTCTTGTTCCATTAGGTTGCGTATGTCATTGGTGAACGTGCGAACGGTTCCGCTTAGAACAGCTTGATCCGCGATGACGTTGAAGGCGTTTTCTGCCACGAATGAACCGACTGATAGAACAGCTGACTCGATAGGATCTGTACGTCTTGAGACGACTTGTTGTAAGTTCATCACTAGCTGTGAACCGATGACGATCGCGTCTTTCGTTTGATGTGGAGAAGCGCCGTGTCCGCCAGCTCCTTGAATTGTAATGTGGAATCGGTCCGCTGCAGCCATGATCGGGCCTGAAGCGTAACAGATGACACCTGATTCGAATAATGACCATAAGTGCGTGCCGAAAATGACATCGACACCTTCTAAACAGCCGTCTTCAATCATCGCGATCGCACCGCCTGGAGCCAATTCTTCCGCATGTTGATGGATAAATACATATTCTCCAGAAAGCTCATCGCGCATTTCATTCATTGCTTTTGCTAATTGAAGGAGCGTAGCAGTATGGCCATCGTGTCCACAAGCATGCATAACGCCAGGAACAGTGGATGCATATGGTGTTTCTTTTTGATCTTGAATAGGTAATGCGTCAAAGTCTGCCCGCAAAGCAACTGTTTTTCCTGGCTTCGCGCCTTTGACTCTTGCGACGACACCATTGCCGCCTACTCCAGTACGTACTTCTATGCCAAGCTGTTTATAAAAGTCAGCGATATAGGCAGCGGTTTTCGTTTCTTTAAACGAAACTTCCGGGTTCATATGTAAATATCGGCGAATCTCTACCATATCGTCATAAGATTGTTCAAGTTTCTGGAATAATTGTTTTCTCATTATAAAACCCCTCTCGAATAGACAAATAAGTCAATCAGCTCATTCAGTATAGCAAGCAGCAAGCCACATCGCAAACTCATGTTTTGAAGTGTCGAGTAAATAAACTGAATGAATATAGTATAAAAATGATAAGTTAGATCACTTTCCAATAAAAAGAAGGTCTGACGTCGAAACGTCAAACCTCTTCAGTAGGGGTTTTATAATGAGTAGTGTATGGGGCGCTTGTGAAGATATGTTGTGTAGCACCACCCGCATCCTTGAATACCGTTTTATCGGATAACTGATTACCAGGGGAGTTATACCAAATCTCATACAACCGTCGATCTGTCCATTGCGTCAATAATGTATACGTATCAGAACCGATAGGGCGCAGTAAGCGGAATGCTACGAAACCTGGCATGTTTTGAAGATTTTCACCTAAGTGCTTGTACTGATGTTCGAAAATAGGTTTCCCTTCATCTGTCACCGCAACGTTATCCATTGCAAAGAATCCAGGCTCTGTCAGGTTACCGTAAGAACCTACTACTTCAAACTTCCTTGGTGTTTGAAATATGCTTTTGCCATTCGTCTCATGAAGCAACAGCGTATTACCGCCACCGTTCATTAAAAGTATTGATTCGTCAGCGTGCTGATCTTTGATTTTCTCCATAAAACCCAGCGTTCCAGTTGTCATATAAATATTCATAGAAAATTCCTCCTTTGGCTAGTAACGATCGTCAGTGCTACGTTTTATTGAAAGCACTATTTACAGTGTATGATTCTACATGTAGTAATTCCCTTAAATCACCCGAATCAAACACTTATTGCAAGCAAGTTAGGAATGATTGTCTAAAGCATGGCAGAAATAGGAGTTGTCTTAGCACAAAATTATGACAAAGGCGCAATTCACTATACATTAACTTGTCAACGGTTTATCATGAGAACGTATATGAGTCACGTGGAAGAAATTAAAAATATGGAAAGAGGTATCTCTGAATATGTCAACTTTTAATGATACATTATTACGTGCTGCGAGAGGCGAGGAAATTGAACACACACCCGTTTGGTTCATGCGTCAAGCGGGACGTTCACAGCCCGAATATCTTAAAATCAAAGAGAAATACTCCTTGGAAGAAATTACGCATCAGCCTGAACTATGTGCGTATGTAACAAAACTTCCAGTAGATCAATATGATGTAGATGCAGCCATTTTATATAAAGATATCGTTACACCACTTGTAGGGATCGGAGTAGATGTAAAGATTAAACCAGGCGTAGGCCCTGTTATCTCCAACCCGATTCGTTCTGCACAAGACATCGCTAACTTAGGGGAGTTTTCAGCAGAAGAGCAAGTTCCTTATGTTTTGGATACGATAAAAATGCTGACACAAGAGCAATTGAATGTTCCACTGATCGGTTTTGCAGGCGCACCGTTTACACTTGCGAGCTATATGATCGAAGGCGGTCCTTCAAAGAGCTATAACCTGACAAAATCCTTCATGGTATCTGAGCCACAAGCTTGGTTCGCATTGATGGATAAATTAGCTGATATGACGATTAGTTATATCCAAGCACAAGTTAACGCTGGCGTGAAAGCCGTGCAAATATTTGATTCATGGGTAGGCGCATTAAATGTTTCGGATTACCGAATCTTCATTAAACCTACTATGACTCGTATTTTCTCGGAACTACGTAAATTGAATGTTCCATTGATTACATTCGGAGTCGGCGCAAGTCACTTGGCGAATGAATGGCATGACCTACCAGTCGACGTGGTCGGACTGGATTGGCGCTTGTCTATAAAAGAAGCTGGTGAGCGCGGTATGACAAAACCAGTGCAAGGAAACTTGGATCCGTCCATGTTACTGGCAGACTGGTCAGTCATCGAAGAACGTGCAAAGCTTATTGTTGAACAAGGTGTAGAGCACGGTAGCCACATCTTCAACTTGGGCCATGGCGTATTCCCTCAAGTACAACCTGCAACATTGAAACGCTTAACAGCTTTCGTACATGAATATAGTAGAGAATTACGTTCGAAATAATAATCCAATTACGAGGTGAATATGATGACGAAAAAGAAAATGGGCTTACTCGTTATGGCGTACGGAACACCCAACTCCTATGACGATCTATTACCATACTACACGCACATCCGTAGAGGCCGTCCGCCGGCTCCGGAACAACTAGAAGATCTTCGCAATCGCTATGAAGCAATCGGAGGCATATCACCACTTGCGCGGATTACGGATGATCAAGCGGACGCACTAGGCGCACGTTTGAATGCTGTACAAAACGAAATGGAGTTTAAAGTATATGTAGGTCTGAAGCATATTGCGCCATTCGTGGAAGATGCCATACAAGAAATGCATGAAGATGGCATTACCGAAGCAGTATCGATTGTATTGGCGCCACATTTCTCTACGTTTTCTGTTAAATCGTACAACGGTCGCGCGAAAGAGGAAGCAGACAAGCACGGGATTACACTTACTTCCGTTGAAAGCTGGTACAAGCAACCGAAATTCATCGAGTACTGGGCGAACCAATTGCGTCAAACGTATGATGCGATGGACGAGACAGAACGTGAGAAATCATGCTTGATCGTGTCAGCTCACTCATTGCCAGAAAAGATTCTGGCTAATGGTGATCCATATGCTGATCAGTTGAAAGAAACAGCAGAAATGATTACAGAAGCAGCAGGCGTTAAAACATACGCACTCGGTTGGCAAAGTGAAGGGCAAACACCTGATCCTTGGTTGGGGCCGGACGTACAAGATCTAACACGTGAACTGTTTGAAACAAATGGATATACATCATTCGTTTACACACCAGTTGGTTTCGTATCGGATCACTTAGAAGTTCTATACGATAACGACTACGAGTGTAAAGTAGTATGTGACGAGATCGGCGCAGCGTACCACAGACCTGCCATGCCGAACACCGATCCTTTATTCATTGATGCAATGGCGGATGCGGTAATGGATCAATTACACGCAATAAAATGAACTCAAGTGGATCGGAGTGAAAAAGGACATGAGTGAACGAAAAAAAGTAGTCATAATCGGCGGCGGAATCACGGGTCTCGCTGCAGCGTACTATATGCAAAAAGATGCCCGTGAACAAGGACTTCCCATAGATATCATCATGATTGAAGCATCAACAAAACTAGGTGGAAAAATCCAAACAGTCCGTCGAGACGGCTATGTAATCGAACGCGGTCCCGACTCCTTTTTGATCCGTAAAAAAAGTGTAGACCAATTAGCGACTGACTTGGGGATAGAAAATCAACTTGTTCGAAACGCAACAGGGCAAGCGTATATTTTGTTGCATAATCAGATGCACAAAATCCCGGCAGGTGCTGTCATGGGTGTACCGACTGAAATCAAACCTTTCGTTACATCCGGTTTATTTAGTTTGAGTGGTAAAATACGCGCAGCCGGCGACTTTGTATTACCACGTTCTGAAGTAACTGGAGATCAGTCGCTCGGTAAGTTTTTCCGCCGTCGCTTTGGCACAGAAGTGGTAGAAAATCTCATCGAGCCATTATTGTCAGGCGTCTATGCCGGCGATATTGATCATATGAGCCTCGAGTCGACTTTTCCACAGTTTTATGAAGTGGAAAAAAATCATCGTAGCTTGATTTTGGGAATGAAGAAGACCACTCCTAAGCAACTACCGCAAAAGAATAGTCACAGTTCAAAGAAAATGGGCGCTTTCCATACATTTAGAAAAGGTCTAGATTCCTTGGTAGAAGCATTGGAAGAACAGCTGACGGATGTCAATGTTATGAAAGGTACGCGTGTCACCAACATCATGAAACAAGGCGACCGTGCTGTACTGGCATTGAATGATCAACAGCAAATCGTAGCGGATGCAGTGATCTTGTCAACGAGCCACACCGTAGCGAGCCGTTTGTTCGAACCGCATGGTCTGTTGAAAGAACTAGGAACGATTCCGATGACATCTGTCGCAACCGTAGCACTAGGTTACCCAAAAAGTGCGATGCAGAGCGATATTGATGGAACGGGTTTCTTAGTACCACGTAGCAGCAATCATTCCATTACAGCTTGTACGCTTGTCGACCGTAAATGGCCGACGACCACACCTGATGACAAAGTGATGGTGCGTGCATTCGTCGGACGCGTTGGGGAAGAAGCGATTGTCGATTTACCAGATGCTGAAATAGAAAAAATCGTTCGCAAAGACTTGGAAGAAATTCTCGAGCTTACAGGTGAACCGGATTTCTGTATCATCACACGCTGGAAAGAAGACCGACCGCAATACCGCGTTGGCCATAAAGAGAAAATTATACGTGCGCGAGAGGAAATGCAATCAGCGTTTCCGATGATCGAGCTTGCAGGTGCATCCTATAATGGAGTGGGTTTGCCTGACTGTATCGATCAAGGTGTCGCAGCAAAAGATCAAGTGCTAGCAAAGCTATTTACGTAATAGGATAAAATCCGTACAACAAATGTTGTACGGATTTTTTATGTTGTATAACAAGTAGATTTCAGTGGAAGGCGCAGTTCGTAAGGGGAATGGCGCAGTTTGGTTAGCATAATGCGCCAACTGTTTTATGATGTTTTACGCATAAAAAAAGCGAATATAGGAATATTCGCCGAATGAAAGTTTTTTATTTTACGTTGCAATGATTACATTGATTAGAGTAACACTCGTGCTGCTCTTCAATTTCAGTTCCACATGTCGCACAAACCTTCGCCGGCAAGTTCTTGAAAAATTCTACGATGCTTTCTACCATATTTTATCCATCCCCTTTTTGTTTGTTGTATAACTCTTTGGCATATACACATTGTATTATAACAGATGCCGGAAGTCAACATTTCATTTATCTTTCTGTTAAAATGGATTCAGGCCCTTTGTGACGCGCTTTCGAGCTGTTTTGTCGGCTTTAATTGTGAGAATTAACAGAAAATAAATGCGACAATTTTGTGAGGAGAGAAGAAACTATGAAATTTATCGATAATCAAGGCATCACAGACCCACGTATTAACTTGGCTATTGAAGAATATGTACTCAACACGATGGACGTAGACAAAGATTCGTATGTACTGTTCTACATCAATGAACCTTCTATCATTATCGGGAAAAACCAGAATACAGTAGAAGAAATCAATACGGAGTTTGTCGATCGTCAAGGCATTCACGTTGTACGTAGACTATCAGGTGGCGGTGCGGTCTATCATGATAAAGGAAACTTGAACTTCAGTTTCATCACGAAAGACGATGGGGAGTCGTTCCGTAACTTTAAGAAGTTCACGGAGCCAGTAACAGAAGCGCTTGCGAAAATGGGTGTCAAAGCGGAATTGCTTGGACGTAACGATATTTTGATCGATGGACGTAAAATTTCAGGAAACGCCCAATTTGCTACAAAGGACCGCATGTTTAGCCATGGGACGTTATTGTTTGATACAGATATGGAAGGTGTCGTGAATTCACTCAAAGTGAAGAAGGACAAAATTGAGTCAAAAGGGATCAAGTCGATTCGCAGTCGTGTCGCAAATATTTCAGAATTCTTGGAAGAGCCTATTTCAATTGAACAGTTTAGACAAGAAATTTTGAATTCGATGTTCGATGGCGAAGAAAATATTGAGTATCGCGTGTTGACGGATGAAGACTGGAAAAAAATTCATGAATTGTCTGCAGAGCGTTATGGCAACTGGGAGTGGAATTATGGGCGTTCACCGAAGTTCAACTTGCAACAGTCCAAACGTTTTCCTGTTGGCGGAATCGATGTCCGCTTGCAAGTAGAAAAAGGCAGTATAGAAAACGTCAATATCTATGGTGACTTTTTCGGTGTGGGCGAAGTCCAAGAAATCGAAAATCGTTTAATCGGTGTGAAATATGAGCGCAAGGCGATCACAGAAGCGCTTGAATCTATGGACGTGGAGAAAATCCTTGGTGGGATTAAGCTAGAAGAGTTTGTAGATGTAATCTATTAAGGAACAGCGCATGTCTTGCGGGGCATGCGCTGTTTGTATATGAAGTTTGATTTATGTGTGCTGTAAAATACGCTATACTGAACATAAAGAGAAAGTGAGGGGTTACGGTGAAGCATCGAATATTTATTGTGGAAGATGATTTGAAAATTGCTCAATTGTTAGCGGGAACGCTTGAAAAATATCAATATGAAGTCGCGATCATACAGGACTTTGACCGAGTCGTGGAAGAATGCAACGCGTATAATCCACATCTAGTGCTTTTAGATATCAACTTGCCGATTTATGACGGCTACTATTGGTGTCGTCAGTTACGACAGCATACGATGTGTCCGATTATTTTTATCTCGGCGCGCTCAGGTGATATGGATCAAGTGTTTGCGCTCGAAAATGGAGGCGATGATTTCATAACGAAGCCGTTCCATTATGAAATTGTATTAGCAAAAATTAAAAGTCATTTGCGTCGATCGTTTGGCGAATATTCCCCGAATCAATCGGAGCGCTTGATCGTATCGGGCGATTTGACGTTGTATATAGAACGGATGACGTTACAAAAAGGCAATGAAGAAATTCCACTTCAGAAGAAAGAATGTGTCATTCTGGAACTGTTGATGGGCGAGTCTCCGAAAGTGGTGTCACGTGAAAGGTTACTCGAAGAACTGTGGGATGATCAATCATTTGTTGATGAAAATACGCTTAACGTTAATATGGCTCGAGTGCGCAAGAAATTGACCGATTATGACGTGCAATCTTGGATTGAAACAGTGCGCGGTGCGGGGTATCGTTTCATGCCGGAATCGGAAGCCAAATGAAAGCATTCACACTATTCGTTAAAGAGCATGTACCGTTCATGCTGTTTCAAGTCGGGCTGGTGTCGTTCATTCTACTGTTGTTTTGGCTAGACGGTTTCCGCAATCCGAACACAGCCATCTATTCGGTCGCGATGAGTATTTTACTTACGGCAGGCTATTTGGGAGCGAAATTCATCATGCGGCGTACATATTATGCGAAGATCGTTGAAAAACCAAAGCAAATGGAAGATGCTTTGATACGGCATGTCATGACGGCCGAACATCGAATGACGATGGAATTTACGCGCGAATTGTATCGCTTGTATCAACGTGAAGTACAGACTTTATATGACACACAAAACCGTCATTTGCATTTCATGAATCAATGGGTGCATCAAATGAAAACACCCATTTCGGTCATTAATTTACTATTGCAAGAAGATACAGTGGACAAGAAGAGTATCGAGCAGGAAGTGGGACGCATCCAAAATGGATTGGATATCGTCCTTGTCAATGCACGGCTTGAAACGTTTGAAGAAGATATGCAAATTGAACGGCTATTGTTGAGACAAGTGTTGCAAGAAGTGCTGAATGAAAATAAACGACTATTCATTACGAACGGTCTGTTTCCTGTGCTGAATGTGGAGGAACACTTAACCGTCGCGACTGATCGAAAGTGGATCAAGTTTATGCTCAATCAATTCATTACGAATGCTGTAAAATATACCTTTGAAAAAGGTAAGAAAATACATGTGAATGCAGTCCAGTTACAAGAAGGTCTGTGTCTTGAAATTGAGGATGAAGGAATCGGCATACCGGCATCGGACTTACACCGGGTAACGAAAGCTTTCTTCACGGGAGAAAACGGCAGATTGTCTGGAGAATCGACGGGCATGGGATTATACATCGCATCCGAAGTTTGTGAGAAACTGGGTCACCAACTGACGATTTCCTCGAAACAAGGAGAAGGCACGACAATCGCATTATTATTTAAAGACGGAGAGGCGGGTGAACAATCAGATGACGCAACCGGTCGTTAAGATGGAAGATGTCACGAAGATCTATGAAGGAAAAGTAATACATCGTGCATTGAATCAATTGGACTTCGATGTGCAAGAAGGGGAGTTCGTTGCGATCATGGGGCCGTCGGGGAGTGGTAAGACGACATTGTTAAACTTATTGATGGCCACCGATATTCCGACGTATGGCAAGATTGTCATCGGAGGCGTGGAACCTGAAAAGCTCAGTCAAAACGATATTGCTTTATTCCGTAGACGACAAATTGGTTTTGTCTTTCAAGAAATCAATTTACTGCAAATGCTGACGGTGGAAGAAAATCTTGTATTACCGTTAACTCTTGATGGATTGCCCGTTGCAGAGATGAAGAAACGTGTACAAGATATGGCGCAAAAGTTGAATTTGGAAGATATTTTGGAGCGGCGACCAGATGAACTATCGGGTGGACAAGCACAACGAACTGCGATAGGACGAGCGCTCATCCATCAACCGAGCATTGTGTTAGCGGACGAGCCGACAGGAAATCTTGATTCGAAATCCGCGAAAGATGTGCTTGAATTACTTGAACATATTAACCAGCATGAAAAGACGTCGATTATTATGGTGACGCATGACCCGATTGCTGCGAGTTATTGTGACCGCGTTCTGTTTATTAAAGATGGAGAGTTTTTCAATGAAATTTATAAAGATGAACGCCGGCAAACATTTTTCCAGCGTATCTTGAATGTGTTGTCATTACTTGGAGGTAACGTGAATGACTTTTCGACAGTTCGCTTACCGTAATGTCGTTCGTAACCGCCGGGTCTATGCGGCATTCTTCATGGCGAGTGTATTTTCCGTTATGGTATTTTTCCTCTATTCGATGTTGCTGTTCCATCCATCGATTGAAAATACGTTTCTAAAAGAGATTTCAACACTCGGTATGGGAATAGCGGAAATCATTCTATTCATCTTCACGCTGTTTTTCCTATTTTATTCAATGCGTGCATTTTTGCAGGCGCGATCGAAAGAGTTCGGTGTGTTGTTGCTTCTCGGAATGGCAAAACGCCAGTTGCATCGACTCATTTTCATCGAGACGATGTTGCTTGGCTTCGCTTCAATTATAAGCGGAATTTTCCTTGGCTTCATGTTTTCAAAGTTTTTCTTCATGATCGTCAAAGCGATTGTGCAAATACCGGTATTGCCGCTCTATTTGTCCTGGAAACCATTCGTGTTGACGATGGGTGCATTCCTTAGTTTGTTCGCTATCATTTCCTATATCGCACCTGTATTCATTCAGCAAGGACAAGTCTCGGATTTATTACATGGGGATATGGCCGTACAATCGGTGTATTCGTACTCGAAAAGCCGTGGGATCTTCGGAGTCGTGTTATTGTTGCTCGCCTACGCTATGGCAGCGTTCGTATCACGTTCGAGCATCCTCAGTTTGTTCTTCTTGCTACCGCCACTCATCACATTCGGGACGTATTACTTTTTCACCGATACGTTACCGCTCGTATTGCATGCATTGCGACGGCAAAAGAACATCTTCTGGCGTGACTTTTGGTTGATCTCGATTTCGGAAAGCATCGTACGTTTAAAAGAAAATGCGCGGATGTTCTTCATCGTGACGATCGTTTCGACTATCGCGTTCATGTCAGTCGGTATTCTGGCATCGTTAACGTCATTCGCTTCGCAATACCGTGAAGTAAATCCGCTCGGGCTCATCTATAAAAGCTTGCCGCATAATGAATTCGAGTATCCACATATCGCGCAACTGACCAATGAGCTCGATCAAGCAGGTCTTGACTACTGGGCTGTACGATTTCGTGTGCTGGAACAGCAATCTTCTTATACTAAGAATAAAGTCAATATCGTCAAGCTGTCTGATCTGAATGAACTGGCTGTAAGCTTCGGGGAAAAGCCGCTTTCATTACATAGAGGACATGCGTTGTTTTTACCCGCAACAGCCGCTGCGGCCAATCAATTGTCGACGGAATCAGTCAACACTGAACTGGCTGATAGTGGTGTCTCACTCGAGATTGAAGGCGTGTATCCGTATAAATTGTTTCCACCAAACGCGCTTGGACTCAATACGATTGTCGTGAATCATTTGGATTTCGATCGCATTGAAGAACAAGCACATGTCGATGCATTGGCGTTTAATTATTATGCATTTAACGTAGTGGACTGGCAGGAGACGCGGGAAATCGGTCTAACTATCCATGCCCAAGTGTTGGCGGGGCTCATGCTCGAACACCGTGACCCGGTGCGCTATGAGTTTGAGAATCCGGGGTTGAATTATTCGCATATCCGTATGACGTTTTCGTTGCTGTTGTTTATTGGCTTATTACTCGCAGGCGTATTTTTCCTTGCGTCCGGTAGTTTCATTTACTTCCGGTTGTATACGTCGCTTAGTCATGATCGACGGCAGTATGCGGTGTTGCAGCGGATTGGGATGACGGACAGAGAGTTTACGAAGATTGTTAACCGGCAATTAATTCCGCAGTTTTTCTTCCCGTGGGGTGTGTCGTTTATCCATAGTGTGTTTGCGTTTATGTCGTTGCAGGTGATTTGGGATGCGTTGGCTGAGATTTCTATTGTTAAGGAGCTGGCGCTTGTGCTGGCGGGCTTTGCGCTGATGCAGATTTTCTATTTCTATCTGATCCGCTGGCGTTATATTTCACATATTAAGGCACCTACTTCTTAGGGAGGGGTGTCTTTTTTGACTGGTACAAATTCAAGTACAAGTTCAAGTTCAAGTATGAGTGGAAGGAGTGAGTGGGTGGGGATTGAACTTATTTAATTTCAAGTTCAAGAGCAAGTGCTTTGGAGTGGTGAGTGAGTTTGTGAGTGTGAGGGGATGGAAGCTCCAGTTGGGGACGCTTTCCTGAGGGCGTGGCCCGAGCCGCTTCCCTCACTTCGTTCAGTCCAGGGTCTCGAACTCACGCTGATCCTCCAGGAGTCGCCCCAACTTCCGCTTCCATCCTACGTGGATAGTGGAGGAACGAAGGTTAATCACTGTAGGTAGTGTAAATTGTTGGTGCCTTTAAACTTGTTGAAGTTCCAGTTCCAGTTCCAGTTCAAGTTCAAGTTCAAGTTCAAGTTCAAGTTCAAGTTCAAGTTCCAGTGTAAGTGGCCGGGGTGAGCGTAAGGGGATTGAAGCTCCAGCTGGGGACGCTTTCCGGAGGGCGTGGCTTGAGCCTCCTCGTCCGCTTCGCTCCCTGCGGGGTCTCAAGGCGCACGCTGATCCTCCCGGAGTCGCCCCAGCTTCCGCTTCAATCCTACGTGGATAGTGGAGGAACAAAGGTTAATCACTGTAGCAAGTGTAAATTATTGTTGTTTTTACCCTTTATGTAGTTCAAGTTCAAGTCTAATTTCTGTTTTAGTTAGTCACTGATTACTAGCCAAACTTTAATGTGCAAAAATAAGTATCAGCCACAAACATTGCAGGGGATTGGAGCGGCAGGCGGCGACTCCCGATGGATCAGCCCGACAGGTGAGACAACTAAAGGGAGCTTGCGACCTAGTTGGCTCACCGCGGGCCCATGGGAAAGCGTCCGCCTAGAGCGCAAATCCCCCACCCCAAAAACCCGTCCAGCCTATCCTAATAAACTAATAAAACGAAATTCCCAGTAAACTCTTGCCAATTATTTGTTTTATCAGTATAATGAACGAATTACTGAATGGTTATTCATTCACTTGTTAGGGAGATGAAAGCATGAATTTAGTTTCTAGTGTTCAACAGACAGCACAGAGCAAGCCTAGTAAAATCGCCTATCATTTCATGGGGAAAGACACGACGTATGCAGAGTTCGATATGTCCGTATCTATGTTCGCCAATGCGCTACAACATCTAGGGGTCGTTAAAGGGGACAAAGTGGCATTTTTACTCGGCAACACGCCGCATTACTTGATCTCACTCTATGCCACTATGCGTATCGGAGCGACAGCTGTGCCGGTCAATCCGCTCTATACTCCTGACGAAATTTCTTATATTCTGGAAAACAGTGATGCGAAAGCCGTTATTGCGATCGATCAATTATTGCCACTCGTAGAAGTAGCAAGCCAGTCATTTCCGACGATTGAGAACTATATCGTCTGTGAAATGAGTGCAGATGCAGGTGAGAAATTAGCTGCGTTGAATGACTCGGTTAAGGCAAAAGTGCATCCATTTAGTCTGCTCATCAAGCAATCGAAACCTATGACGGAAGCGGTAGAAGTTGACGAAGATGAAAGCGCTATCATCCTTTACACATCTGGAACGACAGGACACCCGAAAGGTGCGATGTTGACACATAAAAATATCTACTCTAATGCACGTGATGTAGGAGACTATTTAGGCTTCTCCGAAAATGATAAAATTGTAGCGACATTGCCTTTATTCCACGTATTCGCATTGACTGTTGTAGCGAATGCACCACTTGTGAAAGGGGCTACTATATTACTCGAGCCACGCTTTAGCCCGGGAGAAATATTCCACATGATTCGCGAACAAAAGGCCACCGTATTTGCAGGCGTTCCTACTATGTATAACTTCCTCTATCAATATCCGGAAGGTAAAACAGAAGACTTCGAATCCATCAGACTGGCGATTTCAGGCGGCTCTTCAATGCCCGTTTCCTTGCTTCATGATTTCGAAGAGAAATTCAATGTGCGTGTTTCGGAAGGCTATGGTTTATCGGAAGCTTCACCGGTCACGTGTTTCAATCCATTAGATCGTGAACGTGTTCCCGGATCGATCGGAACGAATATTATGAACGTCGAGAATAAAGTGGTCGATGAAAATGGCGAAGAAGTGCCTGACAATGAAGTCGGCGAATTAATCGTACGCGGCCCTAACGTCATGAAAGGATATTATAAAATGCCTGAAGAAACCGCGGCTACACTTCGTGATGGTTGGCTCTATACAGGCGACTTGGCGCGACGTGATGAAAACGGTTACTTTTATATCGTAGACCGCAAGAAAGATATGATCATCGTCGGTGGGTTCAATGTGTATCCTCGAGAGGTAGAGGAAGTGCTGTTTAGCCACCGTGACATTGTGGAAGCTGCAGTTGTAGGCATACCAGATGCGAACTTCGGTGAAGAAGTACAAGCCTATGTTGTGTTGAAGGAAGGTTCGGATGCGACGGAACATTCACTGCTTAACTACTGCGGGAAGCGTCTCGTGAAGTATAAAGTACCGAAGTCGATTGAGTTCCTGGATGAATTACCGAAAAACACGACAGGTAAGATTTTAAGACGTTCATTGAAAGATCAAATTAAAAGCTGATGAGAGTGGAAACGAGTGACGGGAATCATATCCGTCACTCGTTTTTTTACGCATTCATTGCCAAAACAAGCCTTGACTTGTTATGGTTTAATGAATTGTAAGAATACAGGAGGGATTGGATGAATAAACGATGTGTAACAATTGAAGATTTATTTGAGACGAAATCCGTAACGAATCCGGTATTGGCGCCTAACGATCAAGAAGCAGTGTTTACGGTGACCGAATTACATAAAGAGGAAAATGCGTATTACTCCGCTATCTATCATATCGATTTGCAGACGGGCGTCGTAACGCGGTGGACGTATGGGAAGCACCAAGTCAGTGCACCGAAATGGTCTCCTGATGGCAAGCAAGTAGCATTTTTATCGAATCGCAGCGAAACAAATCAACTATATATCATGCAAAAGGCAGGCGGAGAAGCCTATGCGCTGACGGACTGTAAAAAAGGGATCGATTCATTCGAATGGTCGCCGTGCGGTAAGAAAATTTGGTTTACGGGGACGCTGAAAACAGGTGAAATGTTTTCTACGACGGTACAGAAGCAAGAAGGATTTCCACAACCGATTCGTGTGACGAAAATGAAATACAAAGCAGATTTCATCGGTGTAGTACCGCAAGACGAATATACACAAATCGGTTATGTTGATCTGGCAACGTGCCGTATTTGCAATTTCACTATGGAACCATTTGATCACTCATTAGAAGCGATTTCACATGACGGCAAACAATTGGTCGTCGGCGTCAATCGTAACGAGCAGACCGATCATGATTTCGGTGTTCCGTTCATGATGTTGGATATTGAAACAAAAAAAGAGACCGTGATTGTCGATGAACAAGGCTTTTTCGGCGATGTAGCTTTCTCTAAAGACGATCGCTATATTGCGTATACAGGGTATGACTTGACGTTCCAAAATGTCACGCAGGCAGATGTTTTCGTCTATGATCGGACGAACGGTCAGACGATGAATTTGACAGCGGGAATTGACGCGCCGATTGGAGACGAAAGTATTTCCGACCACTTGCAACAAGCGATTGCGCCAGGCGTCGTGTGGACGGAAGACGAGCAACTGTATTTCCAATTATCGAGTATGGGGGAAGTACGTTTGTATGCGGCTACACTTGACGGCGCGATCTATCCAGCGACAGGTGAAGAAGAGCATGTTTACGGGTACGATGTCGCGGGAAATGCGGAATTCGCGTTGCTCACAGTTAGCACGATGACGAATCCTGGGGAACTGTATCGCCAAACGATTGCGACCGGTGAACGGACAAAACTGACTTCGTTCAATGAAAGCTGGTTGAAAAAAGTCGAATTGGTTGAACCGCAAACGATTCATTATACGAATGGCAATGAAAATATCCAAGGGTGGCTCATGAAGCCGGCGAACTTTACTGAAGGTAAAACTTATCCGCTCATTGTGGAAATTCATGGGGGGCCGCATGCAATGTATGGCTATACGTATTTCCATGAAATGCAAGTATTGGCTGCGCAAGGTTATGGAGTTCTCTATCTCAATCCACGTGGCAGTCACGGCTATAGTCAGGCGTTTGTTGACGCAGTGCGTGGCGATTACGGTGGCGGTGGATATGAAGATATCATGGCAGGACTAGATGAAGTGTTGAAGACCGAAGACTGGATTGATGAAACGCGCCTTGGCGTAACAGGTGGCAGCTATGGTGGCTTCATGACGAACTGGATTGTCGGGCACACGAACCGTTTTAAAGCAGCCGTCACACAACGCTCGATCAGCAATTGGATTAGCTTCTTCGGCGTCTCCAATATCGGCTACTACTTTACTGACTGGCATTTGAAAGCTAGAATGACAGATGTCGATACTCTATGGAAGCAGTCACCGTTGAAGTATGCAGAAAACATCGAGACCCCTTTGTTGATCCTTCATGCCGAACGAGATTTCGTCTGTCCAATCGAGCAAGCCGAACAACTATTTATTACACTAAAAGATTTAGGCAAAGAAACCGAATTTGTTCGCTTCCCCGAATCCGATCATAATATGTCGAGAACAGGGAAACCCAATTTGCGAATTGCAAGATTAGAAGAGATTACCGGGTGGTTTATACGGTATCTATAAGGTAAGATGAGAGAGTATGCCCAAACGGCTATACATGAAAAATATAGTGTGTATAATGAGATACGAATTAAACTTATAAAAACTACTTGAGAAGAGGTTCTGCATGATGGAAGAGCAACTACTGTACAGAATAGAGTCGGATTTTATCGGAGAGAAGAAGGTGCCACTAGACGCGTATTACGGTATACAAACACTACGCGCAGCAGAAAACTTTCCTATCACAGGCTACCGCGTCAATCGCGACTTGATTCGTGCGATCGCAATCGTCAAAAAATCTGCAGCACAAGCTAACCGCGACATCGGTCAATTGGACGCGAATATTGCTGAAGCAATCATCAAGGCATCTGAAGAAGTAATCAATGGCGCATTGCGCGATCAGTTCCTTGTAGATCCAATCCAAGGTGGCGCCGGAACGTCAGTGAATATGAACGCAAACGAAGTCATCGCCAACCGTGCACTCGAAATTCTCGGTCATAAAAAAGGTGAATACGACATCATTAGCCCGAATACGCATGTCAACATGGCACAGTCGACAAATGACGCATTCCCGACTGCCATTCATATCGCTACACTCATGAAAGTAGACAAGCTACTCGGCGTTATGGAATCGCTTCATAAAACCTACTTGAAAAAGTCGATAGAATTCCAATCGGTGTTGAAAATGGGTCGTACGCACTTACAAGACGCAGTGCCAATCCGTCTCGGACAAGAATTCGAAGCATACGCAATGGTACTACGTCGCGACATTGAACGCGTTCGTGTATCACGTGTCTACTTGTATGAAATCAATATGGGCGCAACAGCTGTCGGAACAGGCTTGAACGCCGATCCATTATATATCCAAAAAGTAGCGAGCTACCTGTCAGAAAACAGTGGTTTCGAATTAAAGTCTTCTACACATTTAGTGGACGCAACACAAAATACAGATTCGTACGTGCAAGTATCTGCAGCGCTACGTGGCACGATGCTGAACCAGTCTAAAATCTGTAACGACTTGCGTCTCATGGCATCTGGCCCACGCACGGGTCTATCTGAAATTGCATTACCTGCAAGACAACCAGGGTCCTCTATCATGCCAGGAAAAGTGAACCCGGTTATGGCAGAAGTAATGAATCAAGTGTCGTTCCAAGTAGTGGGGAACGATATGACGATCGCGTTGGCATCAGAAGCCGGACAGTTCGAATTGAACGTCATGGAGCCAGTGCTAGTGTTCAACTTGCTGCAGTCACTAAAAATCATGACCAACGTATTCGGTGCATTCCGCGATTATTGTTTAGATGGAATCACAGCAAACGTCGAGCACTTGTCTGAATATGTGGAGAAGAGTATCGGAATCATCACGGCCATCAATCCGCACGTCGGATACGAAGTGGCGTCAGAGATTGCGAAAGAAGCCTTGTTAACAAACAAGTCGATCCGTGAAATTTGTATCGAGCGAAATATCTTGTCGAAAGAAGAGTTGGATACGATTCTCCATCCATTCGAGATGACGAAGCCGGGTATTTCGGGTAAAGAGTTGTTGAAGAAGAAGATTATTCTTTCTAAGTAATAAGGAGTATTCAACTATGAAAGTGCATAATATTATGGAAGTCGTGGTACGTGACGTGATTTCCAAATATAAGAATGAGCTGCATTTGCCATGTACATGCGAGCATTGCCTGAATGATGTACTGGCGATGACGTTGAATCATGTTCAGCCTCAATATGTAGTTGATGAAGCAAACAGTACGTATATCCGTGCTGTCCATGAAGCAGATCGTCAAGGGGCCACTGCCATCTTGACGAAAGTCGCGTGGGCTGCGGGCGTGGTTGGGCAAAACCCGCGATGCGATACTATGAAAAATCCTTCCGAGTGATAAAATGTACCCTTTGTAAAGGACAATTATAAAAAAAGCCTAAGCTGCTTGTTGAAGCTGTCGTCTGTATTCTGCAGGCGGCAGCTTTTTCAAGTTCCACTGCCCGCGATAATGGTTATAGTACGTCATATAACTCTTGATTTCCCGCCTAACTTCTTCCATTGTCTCACAATCTTTTATATTGGTTTCATCCTTGAAGTGACCGAAAAATGATTCCTGTGGAGCATTATCCCAACAGTTCCCTCTGCGTGACATCGATTGTCCTAACCCCATTTTCTTCACTGCTGCCTGATACTTTGGGTTTGTATAATGAAATCCTTGATCTGAATGTATAAAGGCATCTGTCATTAAATGACGATGTTTCTTTAGTTTGCGAAGCGTATTCATTGCGATCTCCAAACCTAACGAAGAAGAAACTTCATAGGCTAAAATTTCATTCGTTTGGGCGTCTTTAATCGTTGACAAGTAAGCACGTTTGCCATTTCCATATGTCAAATAGGTGATGTCGGTCAATAATACCTTTCCAGCCACCCCTTGCTTAAACTCACGTTGTAACGTGTTTTCACATGTGCGGTGCTCTTTCGTCGCCTTTGCCATACGACGTGCTGGGTTGGCTTTGCGGATGGGACAGATGATATCGAATTTTTTCATAATCCGGCGAATGCGTTTTAGGTTATATGTAATGCCGTACTGATTTTCGAGTGTCATTTTAATTTGGCGTGCTCCTTTTTTTCGTCCTCGAAAATGATAGGCCTTTAAAATGATTTCCTTTACAACTTCGTCTGCCTGTTCGCGAGCGGCACGTTTCTGTTTAGATTTCTCTCCAAAGTGCCTATAGTAGCCCGAACGCGATACCTCCATAAGTTCGCATAAGTAGCTCACCAAACGTGCTAATTTATACTTTTGGATGGTGAAATTAATTAGTTCATATTTTAGCGTCGTTTGGATTGTGATTTCTTTTTCATCATCTGCCTTTCGAGTAGATCGAGCTTTTTTAACAGTTCATTTTCCGCCTGTAATAAGCGGTTTTTCGCTTCTAGACGTTCAATCTTTTCTTCGGATGTCAAGTCGCGTTCTGATGGACGGCCTGAATTGGTTTTTCGTGTGTCTTGTAAGCCTTCCACTCCGCTTTTTCTATAGGCGGCACGCCAACGCTTTCCTGCAGATTTAATCCGAACTGCTCCTATTAAATCGGCATTTAATCCAGCCTCTTCAAAAATGTCTCGCGGCAGTTTTCCTTTTTCATTTTCCGAAATAAAATGACGTTTAAACTCATCTGTATAGGTGATGGATTTATCACTAACAGCTTGTACGTTAGGATTGCATTGCAAGCGTGCTTGTTCTTTTAAGGTAAACAATCGTTCAGTCACATTCATCCGCTCCCACATCTTTTTATTCATTATAAACAAAAGTACCCTATAGGATAGACTTTTTTCAAAGTGTCTATCTTATAGGGTACATTTTATGACTCGGAAGGATTTTTTTCTTGTGTATACTACTGCTGTTGGATGAGTTCATTGGTTATAAGGAGGGGGTTGGTGGTTGGTGGTTGGGCTGGGCTTGGGTGTCGCGGTCGGGCTGCGGTCGGGTCGCGCTTTGGCCGCGCTCATAGTTGGCTGAGATCCGCTCTATGCAGCTTGTTTTTCGCTCTATCATGTGTGTTATCCGCTCTATGCAGCCCGGTTACCGCTCTATCCAGCGTGTTATCCGCTCTATCAAGCCCCGTATCCGCTCAATGAAGCTCGAATCCACTAACGTTTTTGCGTCACTATGGCAATTTGCATCGCTTCTTCAGCCAAATACGAACGCGATTGGACAGATTAAGTGGAATGAGGCTTGAAATTAGAACTTTTAGGATGGTTTTATTGCTTATAAGAGGGGGAATGGTCGGGCCGCGCTCATAGTTGGCTGAGATCCGCTCTATGCAGCTTGCTTTTCGCTCTATCATGTGTGTTATCCGCTCATAGTTTACTGTGAGCGCTCTATCAAGCCCCGTATCCGCTCTATCCACCACGCTAACCGCTCAATGAAGCTCGAATCCACTAACGTTTTTTGCGTCACTATGGCAATTTGCATCGCTTCTTCAGCCAAATACGAACGCGATTGGACAGATTAAGTGGAATGAGGCTTGAAATTCGAACTTTTAGGATGGATTTATTGCTTATAAGAGGGGTAATGGTCGGGCCGCGCTCATAGTTGGCTGAGATCCGCTCTATGCAGCTTGCTTTTCGCTCTATCATGTGTGTTATCCGCTCATAGTTTACTGTAGTGCTCTATCAAGCCCTGTATCCGCTCTATCCACCACGCTAACCGCTCAATGAAGCTCGAATCCACTAACGTTTTTTGCGTCACTATGGCAATTTGCATCGCTACTTCAGCCAACTACGAACGCGATTGGACAGATTAAGTGGAATGAGGCTTGAAATTAGGGCTTTTAGGATGGTTTTATTGCTTATAAGAGGGGGAGCGATCGGGCCGCGCTCATAGTTGGCTGAGATCCGCTCTATGCAACCCGGTTACCGCTCTATCCAGCGTGTTATCCGCTCTATCAAGCCCCGTATCCGCTCTATCCACCACGCTAACCGCTCTATAAAACCAATCAAACGCTCAATCGCGAGCCCCGTCTGCAAGTCCGCCATCGTCTCTTGACGTTTGCACTTGAATTAGGTCTTGAACGTGAACTCAATCAAAGTGTCTGGCAGCGACTCTCTCCACGAAAACTAATTCCGACTTACTGCTCCAATTTCTTCTTCATGGATGCCAACTCCACCGATTTCAGGTAGAATAAGTTACAGGAGTTGATCATATTGAAAACAGCGATTGTGACAGACACGACGGCGTATTTGCCGGATGACATAAAAGCAGAACTTGGGATTTACACGATCCCGTTACTCGTAACTATCGACGGCAAAGAATTCAAAGAAGATGTCGATATTACCACGGAAGCATTCTATGAACTGGTGCGCGGTAAAGGCCCGTTACCGAAGACATCACAACCCGCGATCGGTGACTTCGAAGCGCTATTTAGCGAACTCGCGAAAGACTACGATGCGGTCATTACGATTCACTTATCGAGCGGCATTAGCGGAACGTATATGGGTGCGATACAGGCGGCCGAGCTCGTACCGGAACTAGAAGTGCTGGCGTTTGATTCGGAAATTTCAGCCTATCCCCAAGGCTTTTACGCGATCCGTGCAGCACAGCTTGCGAATGAAGGCGTACATCCGCATGCGATTATTGAAGAATTAAAAGACATGCAAAAAGGCATCAAAGCCTATTTCATGGTGGACGACTTATCGCATCTGCAACGTGGCGGTCGTTTATCCGGTGCACAAGCGCTAGTTGGCGGACTGTTGCAAGTGAAGCCCGTCTTGCATTTCGAAGACAAAGTCATTGTACCGTTTGAAAAAATCCGTACCGCTAGAAAAGCGATGAAGCGCATTTCGGATTTACTGTCGGAAGATGCGAAAAACCAATTGTTAGATGCGGCAGTGATCCACGCGAATCGCTATGACGACGCAGTAGAATGGAAAAGACTATTAGAAGAAAAACATCCGAACGTCGATTTCACGATCAGCCACTTTGGTCCGGTGATCGGCACGCATCTTGGTGAAGGGGCTATGGGACTTGGTTGGGTGAAACGACGCGGAACCTGAACAGGGGGAACTGCATGTCCGAACGACACCAACTCAAGCAATTCTTGGCAGGGCGCATTTGGTTGCGTCATCTTGTGCCATTTTCGGAAGAAGTCGTTGACGAAGCGATTCGTCAAGGCGATATCAATATAGAACCAGGCGTCACAACGAACAAGACGTGGCATGGTACGCACTATACGTGTCAGCGTTGCCATAATGAAAATCAAACGCGTTTCACTGTATTCGCGTGCGCTCAATGCGAAGCGCCTTGCGCCTATTGTAGAAATTGTCTCAACATGGGGCGCGTGTCATGTTGTTCGCAACTACTCACATGGACAGGCACACCACCGACTTTCCCGACGAATCACCGTATGAACTGGCAAGGAAATTTGACACCTTCTCAGCAGAAAGCGACGCGTGAATTGCTTGAAAGTACGAAACGGGGCGTATCTCATTTACTTTACGCAGTGTGCGGATCGGGCAAGACGGAAATGCTGTTTCAGCCGATTCATTATGTATTAAATGAAGGCAAGCGGGTCTGTCTAGCAGCGCCTCGCGTGGACGTCATCTTAGAACTATTGCCGCGGTTAGTGACTGCTTTTCCGGATACGACAGTAGAAGCGTTATATGGCGGGGCAGAAGTAGAACATTTTGACGCACAGCTAATTCTTGCGACGACCCATCAGCTCTACCGTTTTCACGAGGCGTTCGATGCGGTCTTCGTGGATGAAGCCGATGCGTTCCCTTACACAGCGGACGAAACGTTACAACAAGCCGTCAGGAAAGCAGCAAAACCGAACGCGCCGATTCATTTTGTGACGGCAACGCCATCGAGTCAGTTGCTGGCGATGAATAAAAAGCAAGGCTATATTTCGGTTCTGGCACGGCGTTATCACGGGCAGCCGTTACCCGTACCGCGAAACGTGGCGTTATGGAATTATGAGAAACAGCTGAAAAAGAAACGGATTCCGGCGAAATTACTGCGCTGGACAACCGAACGTCTGACTAAACAGCAACCGTTTCTCATTTTCTTTCATCAAATTGAACTGATGGAACTCGCAGAACCGTTATTTCAGAAACTCGATGAGCGAATTTGTGCAGTCCATGCGGAACATGAAGATCGCAAAGAGCGGGTACAGTTACTTAGACAAAAAGCAATTCCTGGCTTGCTGACGACGACGATACTCGAGCGGGGGATTACCATTCCGAACGTGCAAGTGGCGGTTGTCGGAGCGGAGCAAACAATTTTCAATAAAGGCGCACTCATCCAAATTGGTGGGCGAGTGGGTCGCTCCGTACCGAACACGTCAGGTGACTTCGTACTGTTCCATCAAGGCATCACCTATGCGATGGACGAAGCGAAACGAGAAATTCGTAAGCTAAACAACACCGTGGTGCCGCAATGACGTGTTTACTATGCGATAAACCACTACATGACCAGCCCACTTGGCAACACTTCCTCGGTCTTCAACAAGACACGTCCGCCTGTCCAATTTGTCTCGAAAAATTCAAACGTATCGACAGAATCATAGAAGACGATGTTCTCGATTCTGTTCATTCACTCTATGCATATAATGAAGCAGCGAGAGAGTACTTGCATCAGTTCAAGTTCATGCAAGACGTCGCGCTCGCACAAATTTTTGCCTCCCCATTACGTAGGGTACTGAACGATTCCAAAAAGATCATCGTACCGATTCCGATGCATCCGATCAATAAAAAGAAACGAACGTTTTCGCAAGTGGATGCGTTACTGGACGCCGCGAATATTTCGTATCACTCGCTACTTACAAAAACAACGGAATCGGTAATGGGGGAAAAATCACGCAGTGAACGTCTCGCAATGACTGAACTATTCCACGTAACGGCCGATATACTCTATAATGAGGCAGTGCACGTGCTTGTTGACGATATTTATACGACTGGCACCACATTGCGTCACGCAGCTGAAGCGTTGAAACAGCGCGGAGTATACCGAGTGGAAGCTGTGACGTTATTCAGACCTATTAGAGAGAAGTGAGAGAGATGGCGGAAGTTAGAAATTGTCCGACATGTGGCAGTATGTTTAATTACACAGGACTTCGAGACGTATGTGGCACGTGTGCGCAAGCGGAAGAAGAAATGTATGAAACAGTCTATCGATTTTTACGTAAACGAGAGAACCGTGCAGCGACTATCGAGCGGATTGTAGAAGTAACCGGCGTAACACAGGAATTACTGCATCGCTGGGTGCGTAAAGGGAGACTGCAACCGGCAATGTTCCCGAATCTTGGCTATCCATGTGATAAATGTGGCGCATTAACATCGTCAGGGAAGATCTGTGCCAAATGTACCGATGAAATTCAAGCGGACTTACGGACATTTGATGCGGCGCAAGAGCTCCGTGAAGCGATTGAGGCGCAAGAAAAAGGCACATACTACACACAAAAAGACCGTAGAGGATGACATGCGAAACGAGCAGTTCGTACTGCTCGTTTTTTCATACAAAAGCCTCTAAAAACTTCATGAAATCTGCCGAAGTAAAGAGTAGTACCTAAATCCAACACAAGAAGTGAAAGGAGCGAGACGTATGAAAATAGAAGGATTTAAACCACAAGCCGTCAACCCGTACCGAAATCAGCAAATGAAAGTGGATCAAATGAAGCAAACAGCACAAGTGAAAACGGATAAGCTGGAGATTTCATCAGAGGCGAAAAAGTTATCCGCAACTTCACCGATTGAATCGGCCAGACAACAGCGAGTACAGGAATTGAAAGCGCAAGTGCAATCTGGAGAATATCAAGTAGATGCGGGTAAACTCGCTGCCAGAATGGTGTCATATTTCAATAAGCTATAATGAAAGTAGGGTTACACATGTCCATTGAACCAATTTTGACAACGCTCAATCACCTAGAAAAACTGCATATGAGCTTGCTCCGTCTGTCGAACGACAAGACCGCATTGCTGAAAAGCGGCGACGTCGACGGGATTGACCAGCTGTTGAAGGAGGAGCAAGCTCACTTAGCAGCTATTGTGCAAATGGACCAAAAACGTGTACAGGAAGTGAAGCAGTATATAACCGCACAAGGAAGTGCCGTACTTGCTGAACCGACTATGACACAATTAATCGAACTAGCAAGCGCTCCGGACAAAGAACAGTTAGCAGAGGCGAGGGACCGTCTCCTGCATGCGATTCATGAGTTGAAACAGCAGAATGAACTCAATCAGCAACTGACTTATCAATCACTTCAATTTGTGAATCTATCGCTGGACATGGTCCGTCCGCGTCCGGAAACCGTCAACTATTCGAAAAACGAAGTACAAGGGCAGTCACAAAGCGGAGCGAAAACCAAGCTCTCTTCATTCGACTCCCAAGCTTAAGGAGGACACACTATGCGCTCAACATTCATGGGACTAGAAACTAGCAAACGCGGATTGTACACACAGCAATCCGCTCTTTATACGACAGGGCATAATATTGGAAACGTCAACACACCCGGTTACACACGCCAGCGCGTCAACATGCAAGCAACATCCGGCTTTCCAGGGATCGGAATAAACGCAGGCACAATGCCAGGATTTCTTGGAACAGGCGTTGAAACAGGTAGCATTCAACGGATTCGTGATTCGTTTGTCGATCATCAATTTCGCAGTGAATCAACGAAACTAGGATACTGGGAATCACGTACGAATGCGATTGCACAAATGGAAGACGCGATTGGCGAACCTTCCGAGTATGGTTTACAGCAATCGATGAGCGACTTCTGGCAATCATTGCAGACACTTGCGTCGAGTCCGGAAAACGGCGGGGCGCGTGCGGTGGTTGTGGAACGTGGGGTGGCGGTAGCTGACTCGTTTAACTATATTTACAAGTCTATTTCTGAAGTTAAAGGAAATCTAGGCGATGAAATTGACTTTAGCGCAAAAGATATTAACTCGTTGCTAACTCAAATTGGAGAACTAAACAAACAAATCGCCAATGTCGAACCGAATGGCTACTTGCCGAACGATCTCTATGACGCGCGTGACGGGTTGCTAGATCAATTGTCTAGTTATCTACCGATTGAAACGAGCTATGAGAAATCAGGCGGACGTGCGTCGGCTATTGCGGAAGGTACCGTGACAATTAAAATTAAAACAAATGTTCCAGGAAAAACGATCACCGTAGTAGAAAAAGACCAAGTCGCAGAACTCACTGTAGACGGCAATGACCCGAATCAACCGTTTCCCAATTTAATGACAGGCTTCACGTTTACAGGTGGACCGATTCAGAATCCTGCTGACGGTAAGCTGTCTGTTAACGAAATGGTCAAAAGCGGTGAATTGAAGTCCCTTGTGGATTCGTACGGATATATCGATTCAGACGGAAAAGAAAAAGGTCTATACCCAGAGATGATGACGAAACTGGATAAAATGGCGAATGAGTTTGCGAAAGCGTTTAATGCAGTTCATGAAGAAGGGACCGACTTAGCAGGTGTAAAAGGCGAGCCATTCTTTGTTTTACCAGCTGGCGCAACCGAATTTTCTGCAAGTAACATCGCAGTAAATGATGCAATTAGAAAAGATCCAAATAAGCTAGCAGCCTCGGATGCTAAAACGGGTGCGGAAGTCGGTAACGGTCAAAACGCTAAAAAACTAGGCGATGTATTCTTTGCGAAGTTACCAGGACTAGACGGTTCAAGCGTGCAGAGCTACTACGCTCAAACGATTGGGCAACTCGGAGTCGAAGGGCAACAAGCACTTAACATGACGGAAAGCTCAGGAGTTTTACTATTAGCGGTATCAAATCGCCGCGCTTCCATCAGCTCGGTCTCACTCGACGAAGAAATGACTGACATGATCCGCTTCCAGCAAGCGTACAACGCATCTGCCCGCATGATCACCGTGATGGACGAAACACTCGACAAAATCATCAACGGAATGGGCACAGTCGGCAGATAATGAAGGAGGAATTTTCATGCGTGTAACACAATCGATGCTATCGCAAAACATGCTGCGCAACTTATCGAGCAGCTATAATAATATGGGCAAACTGCAAGAACAATTGAATACAGGCAAAAAAGTCAATCGCCCGTCCGATGATCCCGTCGTCGTCATGAAAGGCATGGGTTACGGCATGCAAGTGAACAAAGTAGAACAATACCAGAAGAATATGGGCGAAGTGAATAACTGGTTGGATAGTTCGGATGATGCGCTGGACGGGGTAGGACAAGTATTGCATCGAATGAAAGAATTGGCTACGAATGCGGCAAATACTGGTACGATGGGTGAAAATGAACGAAAAGCCATTGAAACAGAAATGAATCAGCTTCGTGAGCACGTACGCGACCTTGCTAACACCAAAGTCGGCGACAAACATATATTTAGTGGCAATATGACCGATCAACCACTTTTTAATAAAGATACGGGTAAGTTTGAAGATGGAAAATCTTTTTCCGCCAATGTAGAAATAGAAGTATTCGACGGCATAAACTTACGAGTCAGTACCGATGTAAATAAGATGTTTAAAGAGATTGATGATATGTTTGGAGAAGTTGAAGGGATGATTGCGACAGGAGAAGGCTTCAGTGGCTTAATCACTTCTATTGACAGCAAGTTAGATACTGTATTGTCTAAACGTGCAGACATCGGTGCCCGTTCCAACCGTGCAGAACTGATGAAAAATCGTCTGGAGATGCAAGAAGGTGCTGCAAAAAAACAACGTTCTCAAAACGAAGATGTGAACTTTGAGAAAACGATTACCGATCTGATTACGGCAGAGTCGATCCATCGTGCCACATTGTCAGTAGGCGCGAGAATTATGCAGCCTTCTTTAATGGATTTCCTACGCTAAAAGATGTGGCGGACACTACGCAAGTGTCCGCTATTTTTATATAAGAAAGTAAGGGAGTGATAAAAGTGAACATTCCACAACTTCAAATCCAAACGACACCCGCCAAAATAAATTTACAAGTGACGAAACCTGTTCAAGAAATCCAACAACCTAAAGCCACGCTGAGCATTGAACAACCAGCAGCCATTTTGGAAATGTCGACGACCCGACCGCAACTATCACTCGACACGACAGAAAATCGTGCAGATATCGATATGAAAAGTGTATTTCGCCGAACGGCTGATAATGCTCAATATGGATTACAAAAAGTACAAGAAGGCACAGCTCGTCGCGCGCAAGAAGGCCAGCAACTCATGAAAATTGAAAACGGTTCAACGATAGCAGATATCGTCAAACAGAACACGGAGAAACCAATGGCCGAACTGCAAGTGAAATTTGTAGGCGACCGTACGAAAATCAAAATGAGTTTTTCTGAAGGTTCACTAGATATTAATGTGACACCGCAGAAGCCGAAAATCGACGCACAAATAAATAAGCCGATCCACAATTACACACCTGGGAAAGTATCTGTAGAAATGCAACAGTACGGATCGATAGAGATTGATTGGAAAGTGTAATAAAAAGTACGTTGAGTAGTAAACCAGTAAAACGTTGAAAAGGAGAGAAATCTAGTGACACAACCACTTAAAGAAATCGCAACAAAATTCCACGGTAAAATTGAAGTAGATCTATCGAAAGCATGGCACTTCCCGAAAGGACTTCCCGGATTCGAAGAGGAAGAAGAATTCGTCATCTTACCAATTGGAGAGAATCAGGAATTTCAAGTACTACAGTCTACGAAAGAAGCAGGTGTAGCTTTTGTTGTAGCGAATCCATACAAAATTGTAGAAGAGTATGATTTCAAAATAGATGATCCAACAATAGATTTACTAAAAGTGAAAAGTCCAGAAGAATTAATGGTACTCGGTATCGTCTTCATAAAAGAACCTTTCGAAGAATCGACAATTAACTTACAAGCACCTCTTCTGTTCCAAACAAACAACAGAAAAGCGAAACAAATGGTATTAAATGATAAGCGCTATCTTATCAAACATCCAATTGATGAAAAGAAATTGGATGAAATGAAAGAAAAAACAACTAGCGGAAAGAGCGAATAATATGTTAGTACTCTCACGTAAAGCAGGCGATACGATTAAAATCGCAGATAATATAGAAGTAAAGATTCTCGAAGTAAAAGGCGATACGGTACGGGTGGGGATTGAAGCGCCTAAATCAGTAGATATTGTACGGGGGGAGCTCATTCAGTCTATTAAGGATACGAATGCCGAGTCATTATCGCTGGATATTGACTGGTATAAAAACTTAAAGGATAACAAGTAAATAGTAATTACTTCACCATTAAAGGCAGTACAAGTCATTTCATTTCCACATTTCAAATAAATAGAAAAAAGATTTTAATAAACTACTAAACACTCTAGTCAACTATCCGATATTAGTAGTGTAAGCGGCAGAGAGCGTCCGGCCGGCACTCAAAACCGTAGTACAAATAAGGGACACAAGGACGTGTACCCAACAACCACTCAAGGAGGAAATTAACATGATTATCAATCACAACATGGCAGCGATGAACACGCACCGCCAACTAGGTTCTAACAACGCAGCAGCAGCTAACAATATTGAGAAATTGTCTTCAGGTTTAAAGATTAACAAAGCTGGAGATGACGCAGCTGGACTGGCAATCTCCGAAAAAATGCGCGGTCAGATTCGTGGATTGGATATGGCAGCTAAGAACTCTCAAGATGGTATTTCTTTGATTCAAACAGCTGAAGGTTCTTTGAATGAAACGCATGATATACTTCAACGTATGCGTGAATTAGCTGTACAAGCAGGTAACGATACAAATACAACTGGTGATCGTGATGAAATTCAAAAAGAACTTAATTCTTTAACTTCAGAAGTTAACCGTATTGGTAACACTACTGAATTTAATACTCAAAAACTGTTGAATGGTTCTAAAGGTACTGAGGGCAGTACAACTACTAAAGCTGGTGTAACTGGTGCAACAATAGCGCCGGAAACAGTTGCAACACAAGTTTCAGTTGGTGGTTTTGACATTGAGTTCGCAGGAGCAGGTTCAAAATTAAACGGTTATGAAATAGAAATTGGAACTAGTGCTGCTTCAACTCCTTTGACAGTAACTGTCGCTGATAATAAAATTACTATTAATGGTGATTTTTCAGCTGCGGGACTAGTAGATAAAGATGACCTACAAACTGCAATTAATGATGCTCTTGGTGCCAAAGATCTTCCAGGGGTACAAGTTACTGGTACTTCAACAACAGCTACAACAGGAGCAACTGTTGCAGGGGGGAAAGATGCAGTAACTGAAGAAATAACAGCGGTTGCAGGTACTTACGAACTTAATGTGGGTAGCTCTGACATTACAATTGATGGCAAAGTATTAAAACATGATAGTTTAGGGGCCGATGGCTGGAAAGATGCTGCTTCATTGTCAAAAGCGATTAATGATGATGCAACATTAGCTGCAAAGTATACTGCAAGTGTAACTGACGAAGGTAAAATTCAGTTAACACAAAATGGTGGACAAGAGTCAGCGACAGCTCCAAAAGTTACAGGAAACGATGCATCATTATCATTACAAATTGGTGCGAATGAAAACCAATCGATGTCTGTTGATATTAGCGATATGAGATCAGCTGCGCTTGGTTTAACTGGTTCAGGTGCAGGATTCACAGCTACAGAAGGTGTGAATAACGGAACTGATTCAGCTTCTAACGAAAAAGCGTTGGATGTATCAAATGCTAAAAACGCAGCCAACGCTGTAACTCAAATTCAAAAGGCAATTGATACTGTTTCAGCAGAGCGTTCTAAACTAGGTGCAAACCAGAACCGCCTAGAACACACAATCAACAACCTCGGAACATCTTCCGAAAACTTAACAGCGGCGGAATCACGTATCCGCGACGTGGATTATGTCTTAGCTGCGTAAGCAGTGACAGACACAGTCGTCCTGACTGGTAACGGTCAGAGAGTACGACCGGGTGAATTGCTGGAAACCCCTGAAACTGTTCTTGCTACAACGTAACTGGAAACGGTAAGCGTGAAGGCTTGAAAAAAGAACAGATTGGGCAATCAGCAGCCAAGCTCCTGTCTCGAAAGAGTGGAGAAGGTTCAACGACTAGGATAGACCATCTAAGGCGCAAGCTATGGTGATGAAATCCGTAGGAAACACAAGAGGGAGTAGCTTGTGAATCCGAAGTGCCCGGCCCCTACCGAGAGTGGAGGGTGAAGATATAGTCTAGTCATTAGTGAAAGCTAATGTTCGCACGATGGCGAAAGAGATGATGGACTTTACGAAGAACAACATCTTAACTCAAGCAGCACAAGCAATGCTTTCTCAATCGAACCAGCTTCCGAACGGAGTATTACAACTCCTACGGTAAACGGTTCAGGGACGCCTATTCGGTAACGGATAGGACGCATAACTGGGTGAATTGCTGGAACCTCCTGAAGTCCACTTTCCGACAACGCAGCTGGAAACGGCAAACGTGAACGGTTGAAAAAAAGTGGAATTGGACAATCAGCAGCCAAGCTCCTGTGAGGAAACTCTGGAGAAGGTTCAACGACTAGGATATACCGTCTAAGGCAAATCGCTATGACGATGAAATCCGTAGGGCGTCATTTGACGTTCGAAGTGCCCAGCATCCTAGGTATTTAGGTACAAGGATGGAGATATAGTCTAGACCTAATTGGAAATAATTAGGGGCGCCGCAAGCCAACCAACAGCCGCAGGGCGTTCTACAACTACTACGTTAATAGAACTTTCGGCTCATAAAAAGAGACTTCCTAAAGGGAGTCTCTTTTTAAATTTACATTAAATTTTGCGATCGTAGCTCACTAATTTTATAGACCACCGACCAGTAACTTCGGCCAAGTTCATCTGCTATCTGTTGATCTGTTTTACCGGATTGCTTCATATGTCGTAAATTGCTTATTTCATCTTCAGTGTAGGCGCGCATTCGTTTTCTATCGCTGACAATCAACTGATAGTTCGGATACTCTTGACGCCATTTTTGTTTCTCTAAGTAAAATCGATACTGCCAGTTGGTTTTGTAACTCATTGAAGGGCAGGTAACTACAATGTGTTCTAAGTCTTGAAGGAATTGTAATGTATCGGCTGTCCGGCTAGTTCGTATATAATAACCGTTACCGCTTGGTAGTTTGGTCAGGCGGAATTCGACTGAGGTTAACTTTCTCATTTGTCCTTGTAAGAGCAGCAATTCTTTGTAAGTGAAACTTTGTAAATAAAGTGCTATATGGGGAGTGATGTAAATCTTTTTATGATTATGATTTACACGGGTAGTCAGCAACAGCGACCCGTCATCCATATAGATAGTGGCCAAGCTGTGCAAATCATCTAATTTGTTCAGAATGCTGAGGGGCAGCTGTTTAATCCTGTTCTTCCCCTCTATGCTCTCACTGTAAATCACTTCTTCTAGGCTGCTCCATAAGTCTCCTGTTTTTGAAATAATATGATCCCCTCTTGGAATGAAACTTAAATAGGGTTTCAATTTCATTACTTTCCAAGCGCGATATTCTTTTTGTTTGATTGAAAAGTGTTCATGATAACTGCTTCGTATACCTTTGTATTTGGACTTTTTATGAGTCAGCATACCATCTCCGATAATCGAGCCCAGCATGATATTTTGCTGTGTAGTAGAAAGATCATCCAATGTATTCAGCGGTCGCGGAGAAAAGCAGTTCTGTTGATGAAAACACTCTTGCACAATCTCACCTAAAGTTAAACCTGTTGAGGCTTGGACAGAACAAAGAATATCTCGATTTTCTTCAGTAAGACTCACTTGGTAGCGTTTGGATTCATTGTTCTCTTGTCTCGCGTAGTTGAATCTTTGAAAGTTTTCGGTTGTTACTTTAACAGAGGAAGCGTATTGCCGAATCATTTGATTGATTTCTTCTGTAGGCGAGGGAATAGATATGTGATTGGGAAGCCGTATAGTAGTCCGCTTCGCAACGGGTTTGCGAACTTCTACATTCTTGATTTTATAGGAGAACACAGGGTGGATCCAAGGTGCAACCATACCTAGAAAATACTTGATTTGCAGTTGGTCATACAGAATAAGTCTTCGTTGACCGTCTATCGCAAACAGGAAATTGAATTTACTATTTACTACATATTGAAGTAACTGAAGCTCGTCCTCGGTCCATTGCTCGGTGGAAAGAATCAGTTTCTCCAACGTGCCGTTTTCTTTCACTTTCAAGTGACCGCATTCCTGGTACCACCACGCGAGTGTCTGAGCGGTCATATATTGTTCAACAAACTCCAGAGGCATGCCCTTAGAGCCATCTTGATACCACTCACAGTATAATGCTTCAGCAGTAGCACAAGGTGCAGATTCAATTACTACGCGCTCTGTAAAGCCGAATTTACTGCGTGCATCCGTTGTTTGTTCCTTCTTAATAAGAAAGTCTGGTACACAGGATTGTAACTGTTGATAGCAGGAATGGGCCCATTCACTGTGTTTTGTTTGGAAAGTGAATCGGAAATATTTGTGGTTAGTTGCAGACGACGTAATACGTCCACTGCCAAGCAGCAATGCGCAGAGCAGACTGTTTAATTTTTCATTGGAAGAGAATAGCGAATTTATTTTTAGATGACTGTTCTTACAATTGGCGGTGTATTGTTCCTTCGCAGCATTACCATCTTCTAGTAAAAAGCCGTAAGATCGTGAATGAGTAGAGTACATCAAGGTTCCAATCGTCATAGTGAGCCCTCCTATAAGATAAGAATGTTTGTTCTTATTATATAATATTGGAAGGTTAATAGCTAATTATACTGGCATGTAAGTGTAAAGGAGGAGTAACAAATGAAGGATAACTCAGAAGAAATTGAGCGGTTGAAAGAACAACTGGAGCAGGTTAAACAGCAGGATCGGATATTGGAAGAGATCGAGAAGCGGTTGTATAAGATGAAAGAAATTGCGGAGTATGCTTCGAGGTTTCGGCTTAGTGGGGAAGAAGTGCGGGAGTTGGAGGGGCAGATAGAGGAGCATAGGGCGGTGGTTGGATCGTTACAGAATTATTTGCATGATTATTTGTATTAACGTAGGCAAGTCATCAAACAATATAATGGGTGAAAAAAGTATATCCAAGTTACACATCTATAATTCTGGAAAAATTAAATTGTTGGTAAAAGTGTACATAGACGAATTAAGTAGTAATGCTTTATATAGCGGTGATAATAGATACCATCTATAGACATAGTTTCTGTGCTTACGCACCGTATAAAAATACAAGGGAGATTAATTAAATATGGCTTTACATCCTATATGCACGAGTTCTGAGGAAATAAATCGAGTTTTAAATAGTAAGGAAATAAAAGAATTTAATATGGAGATGAAGAGAGTTTTGGATATTGAAGACATGAGTTATGTTGTTGAACTAGAAAAAAGTCCAAGAGATCAAGAAGGCTATGTGATTGAAAATAAGTTGGCGAGTACTATTCCAGATTTCAGCTTGTACAAAGTCAAAAGAATTGTTTTCTATACAGAAAATATCACTAGGTATATCAATTCTTCCTTTTCTAGAATATACAATACTCAAGTCTTTGAAAAAGTTATTGAGGTTACGATTTGTTGTATTCTACTGCATGAATTAGTTCATGTGCAACAAATTAAACAAAAGAAATTAACAAAAAAAATTTATGATCGTGAAGCAAAAAAGCCTTATGAAAAACGTACTTACGAGATAGCTGCGGATTTAGTGATTGCTGAGATTATGAATCATACCGATAAATTTACTGTGAAGGTTTGTGAATTATTCACTACGAGAAAATGTGCTACAAATGAAGATGTAGAAATACTAATTAAGACATTTAACTCGAATATGGAAAAGTAATGGGTAGTAGATTCTAAAAAAGCCAATTTTATTGGTGAGTAACTGTGTGAAAAGCTATCAAGAATGTTTTAGTAAACATGATAGTTTAACAATCATGAATGTTTTAGCACAGGTGAATTCACTTTAGGGTTAGCTTAACTAGTATGGGACGGGGCATTGCTTATTAGTTGAAGGTGGTTTGTCTAAAGTCTACTCATGTACCTGACGACATTGAGCAAGTGCACCTGCCTAAACCCGCCAGGCCAATAACCAAAGAACTTAAGAATATTAATAATAAAACCACTATCGAGAAGAATTTCGACCTCGGGTATTTCATTATTCAGTACGTTAAAGAGAAAACCGGGGAGCATATCACTCATAATAATAATTGCTAATGGATGTATGGTTTTCGCGAAAAAGCTCTATATGAAAAGTAGGAGTAGACATGCAGAGAGAATTCACAAATAGTGTTATGAACTCTACAACAATATGTAGAAAATACTTATTCAATTGCTATTGTAGACAGGAAATGAAATGCCGTTGAAATTAGGTCTGCAATTACAACGCCTACTCTAATATGCAACTATTAGTGTTGAGCACATGTGCATAGCACGACTTATGTAATATTCTAAATAGCGTTAAAACTGTGTGGTGAACAGGTACGCTGAAAATAATGGTAATACATAAGGAGAGATAATAATGGCAAATGAAGTAACAGATACTATTGCAGTACCTGAATTAATCAAAGAAAAGTTATCTGACACCATAATTTACGAAGGTGAATTTTTAATTAAGTCAGGTGAAATTCTTGTAGAGTTGGAAGGTGAAATCCACTATCTGATCACTCCAAATCCCGAAGTACGTTTTAAGGCAAGAATATTAAAAGCCGGAATGTTGGACTTGTTGAAAAATGTGAGTTGGGAATTGACTACACCCACAGGTATTAAAGGTGAGTTCTATCTGACAGATATAAATGTTGGTTTTAAAGAAGGTAGAAGTGAGTCGACAATAGAAGGTAGCTTGCAATATGAATTATCAATTTCTACTGCCGTAAAATTCAAAGAACTAAATTTTTCCGTGTTGAATTTCATTAACAATTTTGATAGAGCTTATCAATACGAGAAAATGCTATATATAGGAAGAACAGAGTTGAAGTATAAAGATTATTTAATCACTTTAGATAAATCACCAGAAAACAAATCTATATTTAGTCAGCTTAAAGCGCAGGGCGGATATAGCATAACTCATATTGGACAGATAAAGCGGTTAAATGGCAAAGCATTCGATTTAAATGAAGTAGATAATATACTAAAAAATCTTGCATGGATATTTTCATTCGTCGCTGGTCGACGAGTAGATATTAATCATATATATACTGATTTTGAAGAGTTTAGCATGATTTGCTACAGGATTCCAACTATAACAAGTTGGAAAAGTATTTCTAATTGGTACCCTGAAAAGTCTCGAGAATCTTTGGAAGAAGTTTTAAGCTGTTTATTGATTTTATTGGAAGATAAGTACTGGGAAAAACAGCTTCCCAGAATATTGTCGCAATATTTTGATGGGTTTGGTCCATCTTATCTTGAAAATAGAATTATTGGTATACAAGCAGGTTTGGAAACTTTAGCATGGGCGTATCTTGTGGAAACCAAAAGTCTATTAAACAAAAAGGAATACAACGGTTTATTGTCAGCAGGAAATAAGATTGAAAGGTTATTAACAGAGCTGAAGATAGAGACCGATTATGAAAGAATTCCAGCGTTCCAAGAAATGGGCGATAATTACGATCATGGTCCGCATCTCTTTACAACTATTAGAAATGATATAGTTCACCCAGAAAGAAATAAGAAAGAGTTAAACTCCGAACAGTTTAATTATATATGGAGAATGGGAATGTGTTATTTCGAGTTAGTTGTTTTAGCACTAAGCGGTTATACAGGTGATTATAATAATATGATGTTGGATATCGAATTTCAGCCTGAGAGAGTTCGTAAAGTTCCTTGGGCTAAAAGTAATGAGCCAGGTCGTTAAATTATATTAATGAAAGAAAGCACCAAATTACCCATATTTCAATACTCTTTCATTTGACATTTAAATTTGTCATCAACCAAATGGTCATCTATTTAAAAGCGTTCTATACAAAGAATAAAACAAGCAAACACACTGCCTGTCAGTTCCGAAAAAGAGAAATGACTGACATGTAATAAATGAACCTATTTGCAGGTCAGTCTAACAGGAAGATTGAAGACCGTAATGTTGTACTAGATGGTTTTTTTAACTTCAGAATGGATTACCATTAAATTAGGATTTTAAGGAGTGGTAAATTTGGAAAAGTATAAAGTTGTTTGTGATATGGACCCAATTATTAATTTTGAAGGAAAGCTATCTTTGAATGGCGTGTGTTTTTATTATGACTCTGAAAAATTAAAAATGGAAGTAACTATTTTGGAGACTGATATGTTGAAAGCTCAAAAAATCGCGATGAGAATGCTGAGTGAAGTATGTAATGCGCTAGCAACATATCTGAACAACACTATAAATTATGAAGTTATCTCTATTCAGCAAGTTGGAGATCATGAGACAGTTAACTTTACGTCTAATGACATATTTACATCATTAGTAGTCAGAGTTCCTTTAAATGAAAAGGGTGCTTGCAAAGTGCAAAGGTTGGTCGATTTGTCTGTTAAAAACGAAAATGTGCATAAAGTTTTCCGTCTAATTAACAACCCAGACTTTGCGACATGGACGACTCTTTACAAGGTGTTTGAAATAGTAGATCGCGATCAACAAATTGTAAATGAAGGTTGGTTGTCAAGCACTAAGAGATCAAATTTTAAGAGAACAGCAAACCATCCAGCTTCAAGCGGAGACGCATCAAGACATGGTGTCCCCAAGTCTGATAAAAAAGATCCACCATCAAAGCCTATGCAGCTAGAAGAGGCTGAAAAGTTAATTAGAGATCTAGTGGAGAGCTGGTTATATAAATTGATGGAAAGTTAATTTTTTCAGAACGAATTTCAAATTTACTATTGAGCACCTGTGCATCACACAACTTAGGAATGATTCTAAATAGTACCAGGGTTGTGTGATGTACAGGTGCGCTTTAATAGTTTAGATTAAGGAAATAAAAGGAAAAGGTTTAATTGTTTTTATAACTTAACGTTACGAGTAGTGAAAACTGGTTTGTCACAATTAGTGCAATGCGATTGATACGTTTCTTCTTTGTATTTACCGTATTGACCACTCTTGATCTCAGAGTCGTAGTGTTCACCAAAGTATTGGCTTTCACAAGTGTCGCAATTGATAATGACTTCTGTCATATTTACACCTCCTTCTTCAATACTATCTTACATTAATATCAAAACTCATTCTACAGAAAATAACAATTGGGATTGGTACCACATCTATAAAACTTAGTGAAAGGTACCTGTGTGAAAAACTAATTTACATGAATAGAAGCATGTTACGGGAAAGAAGAAAAGGTTTTTGATATTTATCAAGGAACTATATCAAAAAAAGAATGGGACGAATTCACTGAGTTCTGGGGTAGCGTAGAAGAATTAATATCAGAGGTAGTAAAAGATTTTGGAGATTAGGTAAATATGGCATCTATGCAAAAATATTTATTAATGCTTAAACAAAAAGTGGAATTTATTGAACTTACACTTCAAGAAATTACGTTGTTTAATCCTGAAATATTTTAAGTTGCTCAAGCATCTTATCTATATCACACTGGCGAACCAGAAGACCTAGAAAAAGCATTACAATTTGCTCAAGAAAAGATAAATAAAGAAAGAGTGGAAATAATTCAAAAAAATGGGGAGTTGGCAGAGATAGTTGAAGATACATTGCATGAGATACCTCAACTTGTTACAGAGATAACTATGGGGTTAGATGAAATAGCTGAAGAACTAGGCGAAATTATTATATATGAAAATCAAGGGGAAATAAATAATACTGGTGAAATGAGTTATATGATGAATAGGCAAACAACACTTTGAACCTGATTTGCTCAATAAAGTCATGTTTTAACATCGAATTTGACGATTATCATAACCAATGCCTCACACGTTATATGTCTCCCGTATACTTCCAATGTAATTATCCCCCACGAAAGTACGTCAGACAGTAAAATACCTATATTTGTAGCCGATATAATACACAATTAGCAATAAAACATATCAAATGCATGGAGGACTATATAGTGTAATCATCAAAAACCGATCGTTTGGTTTGCAACGAAATTTGAATTAGGCGAATGAGCGCTTGGAGAAATCGTAGTAGAGAGTATCTGTGTGAGAAACTAACATGATTATTGTGTTAACAATCATGTTAGTTTGGTGGTGGACAGGTACTCAACACTAAGTATTCTATAATAATGCTAAGAATAGGAAAAATATCATGGTGCAGAGAATTAAAATATATAAAGCTAGAGGTGAATAATAGTATGGAGCAAATCAATACTGTTGATGATTATTTAAAAAAGTTGTCGAGGTATGATATTTACAATAATGTCTTCTATAGAGGCCAATTAGAAGTTTATAAAAGTATTATATCAAGCGTCTCTAGAAATGTAGGATATACAATTAATGAAAACTTCATCTACGAAGAAGCAATTAATATGAAATCTATAGAATTTGCTGATTTACCCCTGCCTATTGAACGCTTGTCGAAAATGCAGCATTATGGAATTCCAACAAGACTTGTAGATTTAACAGTTGATCCATTAATTGCGCTTTTCTTTGCTGTACAAAATTTTGATGACGAATCACATGGTAACGTATATGTTTTTGTTCGACCGGAGCGTAGTCTAAATGATAAAAGGATTAAACTGTTGTCTCTTCTTGCAACATTAG
This sequence comes from Sporosarcina ureae, assembly GCF_002101375.1. Lineage (GTDB taxonomy): Bacteria > Bacillota > Bacilli > Bacillales_A > Planococcaceae > Sporosarcina > Sporosarcina ureae_B. The sequence continues at coordinate 2,773,638 of NZ_CP015207.1, forward strand.
AATCATATAATCTAGATTTAATTAAAGGTTCATATTTGGAATGCTATTCTGAAAAAATAACAGAAGATGAAATATTAGAATTTGCTTCAGAAGCAACATTTATAAAGTACTCTGTTGAGCTTCAAAAATCTAATGAAAGATTATATTGCCAAAAAGGTTCTTTTGCAATATGCGGTAATGAAACAATTGGTAAGGAAATAAGAAAGTCTATACTGCCCCTTGATTCAATTGAACCAACAATGGTAATACGGATTCCTTTTGAACATAAACAAGCAATTAAGAAAGTGCTTGATGAAAAATATAATATTAACGAAACTACTATATATCCAGAGTTCCCATCGGTTGCCGATTACCTAAAGGAGAAGTATAGAAAAGTAGATTTTGATCTGGATGGTACATATAACATTTTTCAAGTGCAAGATGTTTCTCATGCAGGTGCTAGAAGGTGCTCTATTGTAGCAGTATTAAATAAAGTTCTGCGAATAGAAGAGGTAAAGAATATTGGAATTCAGATCATTGATCAATACAGAAGGAAAAACGATGTTGTATGGGTTTATATTGCAAAGAATGGCGATGACTATATTATGAAAAACTGGATGATAAGAGGCCAATGGATTAGAGAATCATTAGATCCTAGTTACAAACCACTTCTTATTGGGGAAGCAGATGAATTAGGCTATATATGGCGCTTCGAAAAATCCTACAGTACACTGGCTGATTATTATGATGAGTATGCCTTTATAGACGATAAAATTCTTTTTACTCTAAACATGAAAGCATTTGAAGAATTTGAACCCCATTATAAATATATGTTAAGCGCCTTTGAAAGCGGAGATATGAAGGAATTAGAAGAATATGCTTTTGATAATGCAAGTGTGATTACTAAGCTTTTTCTAAAGTTTGGTGATTGTGGGCATTCAAGAAATGATGAATTTAATAAATACTTGAACAATTTTCAAGGAGTAGCTTTGCATTTGGATAATGTGATCTTGTGGCTGAAAAAGGAAGAATTAAATTCTCGTGCTAAAAGATACCAGATTTCAAATTGTTTTAGGGATGCTAAGTTACATTTCGATACAATAAAGGATCAAGCAATATATTGGAAAAAGGCCATTGATCTTTCAGATGAGGAGTACAATGAAATTGATACTGAAAAAATAAAAATTAGGGAATACCAATATAAACAAACAATACCACTAAATCCGGATGGCTTAGATGTTACTTTTAACCTTGATATTTCCCGGAACAGTGACAATACAATGAATATAAGGGGAACGACTAATCTCTTTGATAAGGCTTCACTGATGATTTCTTTGAGAAATTCTAATGATTTACTATTGGCACAGAATAAGTCGTTAGTGGAAAATGGACGATTTGATTTTGGAAGACTTGGAAAAGAAGACATTGGGTTCAATAAAGGAAAGTATAAAGTAGATATTTCTCTCGCTATTCCTACGGTGCAAAATAAAGAATTTTTATTAAAATCAGGAATTGAATATGAGAATTTAAAAGGTAATTATATTGATAGAACCGGTATGGGACCAACGGTTAGTTATACTAAGGAATTCGAAATTTGATTGAATATTGAGATGGCCAAATGTTAAGCATTGAAGAATATATCGCACGCAGAAAGAAAGAAAGAAAGAAAGAAAGAAAGAAAGTAGAAAGAAAGAAGATAATCTCAATGAATTTGACGTTGATGCACGTACTCAAAATATGAAAATCTGTGTAGATTATATTTTTAAATATCTTGATAGATGGGTCAATTTCATAATTGCTCTTTTTTAAAATACAAACAAGGGCAGAATTTGCGATTTGTATTTCAAAATACAGAAATAAGGCTGATTGAAGTAGTTGGAGCCTTATGTTAATTCGGTCAGCCGCGAATTTATATGCGTTGTAAATTAGTGAGGGGTACCTGTATGAAAACCTATCATGAATATTCTAATATTTACGTTAGGTTTATACAATCATGAAAGTTTGGTGCTTAGGTGCGCTAAAATGATTATACAAGAAATTTTTACTCACAGATACATTAGAATGAAAAGTGAATTGTTTTTTGTTTTATTGCTTTGCTTCCTATACATCAAACCAAAAACGGAATGTACATATTGAAAATCTATTCTGTTACATTTATATGTGAAGTCTTTAGTGTGATTTTAAAGGAACTAATGCTCCTTTTCTAAAATGCTGGTAAGTAAAGAGAGGGAAGCGAAAATAGAACTAGAGAAAAAATTAAGGTTAGGTACAATCCAGAGTGGTTTGCGGCGATCTTACAAAAGGCTTAACAATTGTCTACCTGTGCATCAAACAACTCTGGCACTATTCTGAATCGTTCTAGAGTTGAATGATGTACAGGTGAACAAAATAATACTTAGCCCTGATACTATTCCAAATAGTTCATGAGTTGTGTAATGCATAGTTCGCACTCAATTGAAAAAGAAGTGACAATTAAGCCGCTTCAATTTCACTTTTTCACCTTATCTAGAAATTACCAAATGGATCTAAAATGCCATCAAAATTTATACTAATGTCTAATTTTTTACGAGTTCCTTGTATATTTCCCTATACTCTTCATTCTTAAAATTCAAAAAGACACATATCTCATCATCTTACTCTTGAAAAAATCCAATGAGCATAAAATATGAGTGCTTAGACTTTATGAATATGTTATCTTTACCATCATATTTTAAGTGAAAAGGTACTTGTGGAATAGGAAATCTTTTATCTGCCATTGCAAACTTTTGAGAAATTAAAACAGCCCATTTTCCTTTACCAATTACACTTTCACTTAAATCGTCTACAAATCTAACTTTGTGAAAATTTTCATAAAGTAATTCCAATATCTTATACACATAAGCCTTATCTTCCTGATAATTCGTATTGACCATTTTGCCAATTGTAGTGTCTTAAAAAAAGTCATGCTCTTTCATTTTTAATAATAACTCTTTTGGTTCAATATTCATTTAAATAAAACACCTCCCAAAGAATACTTATTCAGTTGGTCATGAATTTATACCCAAAAGCACACAGATTAAGTGCTACTGATATCTCATTATCTTATAGACCACAATTTTTATTTAAAGACAATGAAAGTATTTATAGATACGGTGTGGAGATTTTGAAAAAATGGTATGTAGGTGATTAATAAATATTTATTTCATGATCAAATAACCTTTTTGATCAATAAAAAATCCCTACTCAAATACATAAAAATTAACCCACCCAATATGAGACAAGGCCCTGCCCAGTAGTCACAGGTAATCTGCCCAAATCCGACAGGTGTACCTGACGACATTGAGCAAGTGCACTTGCCTAAACCCGCCAGGCCAATAACCAAAGAACTTAAAGAATCTTAATAATAAAACCATTGTCGAGAAGAATCTCGACGTTGCACATTTCATTATTCAATACGTGAATGACAAAAACCGAAAGCATGTCACTCACAAAAATAATTGTTAATGGGTGTATCCTTTTCGTGAAAAAGCGCTATATGAAAAGTGAGAGTGGACACGCAGAGTGAATCCACACAGAGTGTCATGAACTCTACAAGACGATATAGAAAATGCTATAGCAGCGAAGTTTCTTGAACAAGTCAAAGAATTTGTAAACAGTAGGTCAGAGAAAACTTATTCAAGTACAGTTTAGACAGAGAAATTAGTGAAGTTGAAATTAAGACAGTCATTACATCGCCTACATTTCAATGGATCTATAGGAAATCTAGTATTACTATTGATTTAAATGATGCGTTGAAAGATAATATCTTAATAGGTGAGTTGACATTCGTAAGTAAACGCTTGATCTATGGAGTGATAAGAAAAGATATATGCGGTAAAGTATTTAATTTCCATCAACTGATTGTCGAGTTAATTTTTTGAATAATAAATGAATACTTGGAATTTAGAAGTCAACCGGAAGAACAATACATACTATAGTACAGAAAACAGAGGTGCAAAAACGTGTTTCTAATCGAAGAACTTACATACATCAAAAGACTAGGCGGTCTTACCAATCTGAACTTCTTGGTCGAACACAAAGGACAAAAATACGTTTTACGTTTTCCCGCGCATGAGTTTGAAGATATTATTAATCGCCAAAATGAGAAAGCGAATCAGCAGATTGCGGCTGAAATTGGGGTGACGGTCGGGAATGTGGTGTTTACGGATGACGGGATTAAAATGACTCCGTATTATGATGCGACGGCTGATTTGACGCGGGATTTGATTGTGACACCGGAGTATTTGGAGAAAGTGGCGGGTGTGTTGTCTACGCTTCATTCGTCGACTAGGGAGTTTAGGAATCGTTTTGATTATTGGGGTGAAGTAGAGAAGTATAAACAGGCGTTAACGGAAATTCCTTCCCTGTATGTGTTGTTGGAGGAGCGGTTGAGGAAGTTGATGCAAGGGGAGCGGCAAGAGTATGCGCTGTGTCATATGGATTCGGTGACGGGTAATTTTATTCAGAATGATGCGAAGCAAGTGCTGTTGATCGACTGGGAGTACAGTGCGAATTATTTGCCGGAATGGGATTTAGCGGCGTTTGTTTTGGAACGGGAGTTAAGTGAGCAGCAAGAGCAAGTGTTACTCAATTATTACGGTTTGCCGGCTACTTCGAAAAAGTCGCTGGATCTGCAAAAGTTGAAGTCGGACTTTCTTTGGTCGTTATGGTCGCTCGTTAAAGAAAAGGAAGATCCTTCGTTTGAACAATATACAGCGAAGCGGACGGAGCGTCTTATCGAAGGGTTAGAGCGGTTTTATAAGGTGTATGAGAATTAAAAGTTCGGTACAAAGTTGTTGTGAAAACGTATAAAACGATATTGCATTCATCCCAGATCTTCTATTCGGAGGGTCTGGGTTTTCAAATTTCCCTATTAAGTCATGCATCATCCCGACTAACTTCCCATCAATTGGGGTATAGAATATATTGTGCCTACTTTCACCGTAGGAACGTTGGTAGTATTAAAGAGGAGAGTGCCATACATGAAACCAGTAATCGGGGTCACGTCAGATCTAGATCAAAACGGTGATACATTAGTTCAGACTAGATACATACAGGCCGTTCGACAAGCAGGTGGCGTACCTGTTATTTTGCCAGTCGGACTCGAAGCGATTGAAGACGTTTGTGATCGGTTAGATGGTTTATTGCTAATTGGTGGGGAAGATCTAGATCCGTATTTGTATGGCGAAGAACCACATCGGCAGCTTGGGAAAGTGCTGCCTGAGCGGGATCAGTCGGAGCTTGCGCTATTTAAAACGATGGCGGATCTAGATAAGCCCGTGTTTGGGATTTGTCGAGGCTATCAGTTGATGAATGTGGCGTTTGGTGGGACGATTTATCAGGATATGTATGCGCAGCTGTCAGAGGATTTGTTGCAGCATTATCAGCTGACAGATTTAGACTATGCTTTTCATTCCATTGATATTGTAGGGGATAGTCGGTTGGCGGAGTGGGCGGGTACTTCTGAAGTGCGAGTGAATTCGCTGCATCATCAGGCGGTGAAGGAAGTGAAAGCACCACTTGTCGTGACAGCGGTTGCGAAAGACGGTGTGATTGAAGCGCTGGAAAGTACGGCGCATCGTTTTATGGTAGGTGTTCAGTGGCACCCTGAAGCGATGGTGAAACAAAAAGATGCGTTGTCGTTGAAGTTGTTTAAGAAATTTATTGAGGCGGCAAGCGAAAACAGGTAATGAATTTTTACATAACTACACCCTCCAACGAACTGTATTGGAGGGTGTAGTCGTTTTGAATTTCACATTAGTTATTCGTTACTTTCTTGCGTCCTAAGCTGAATTCTGCCCATGAATGAATTTCATAGGTCGGCTGAATTGCTGTACGGTTTTCACGACGGTCTGGATTGAACCAGCATGTGTCGATACCCGCGTTGATTCCACCTTGTATATCGGACGTTAACGAATCACCGATCATCAGTACACGTGAAGGATCTGTGATGCCTAGTTTCTGAAATGTATATTCGAAAATCTCAGGCTGTGGCTTTTTGTAGCCTGTTTCTTCAGAAGCAATGATCGCTTCGAATGTATCGCGTAAAGGAGACCCCGCGATGCGAGCGTGCTGCGCGATGGTGAAACCGTTTGTTAAGATCGCCAATCGGTAATCAGCTAGCTGTGTAATCATCTCTTCCACGCCGTCGATCATATGTGATTCGTGGCCTAGATTTTCGATGTATAGCTCTCCAAAATGTGAAGCATCTACTTGCAGTTCGTGCTGTGTGAATAACCGACGGAAACGTTCTACTTTTAATTCTTCCAGTGTGATGCGTCCTTGCTCGAGATCGTCCCAGATGACGGAGCTGATCGCGCGGTATGTGTCACGGTACGCTTCTAAACCGTTTGGTAGTCCGAACGTGTGGAATGTATTGCCGAGTGCGTGTTTTTCAGTTTCTTCAAAATCGAATAATGTATCGTCTAAATCGAATAATAGTACATCGTATGGCATATAAAAGAACTCCTTTTTTTACAATATGTACTAGTATAACATGGGAAATAGACTGCTGGGGAATTGTCTACTCGTCACGATAGAATGTAGATGGAAGTAGATGATACATAGGTTCGTGAGGCGTGTGATATGATGATCGGTAAGAATTACAAGATAATTAAGCGGTATTTTTGTGACATCCATTCATCAGGAATACTAGTGCAACGTCTTTTAGTGAAACTTTCACTATACAGAAAGAAGGTGATCTTCATGAGTAAAACTGTATGCATTATCGGTGCGGGTATGGGCGGGTTAATGGCCGGCGCTTTGTTAGTCAAAGAAGGATATCAAGTGACGGTTCTTGAAAAAGCTACGAGAGTCGGTGGGTCAGCAGGTTCCTATGTACGAAATAAACGTATATTTCCTGCCGGTGCGACGATTGCTTTTGGATTGGAAGAGCACGGATTATTAGACACGCTGTTTACTAAACTCGATTTGAAAGTCCCGTTTGTTTTGCTCGATCACCCGATGGATGTGGTGATGGAAGACCGACAGATTTCATTGTATCGAGATAAAATGGCTTGGGAAAATGAGCTTTCGCGTGTTTTTCCTGAAAGACGACAAGACGTTATCGCCTTTTGGCGTACATTACAGCAAATCAGTGAAGCGGTATATGGCGTGACAGCTACTGGCGTGTCGTTGCCAATAGCGCACCTATATGACTTGGGTAAGTTACCGAGCCATGCGGTTACACACCCTAGAAGTATGTTGCGTCTAGCTCGCTATGCTACGCGGACAGTGGAGGATTTGCTTCGCGCGTATAAACTCGATACGTATGAACCGTTGCGACAATTCATCGATGCGCAGTTGCTTGACGCGGCACAAACGGATTGTACGGAAGCGGCTTTATTGCCGTCGAGCCTTGCGCTCACTATTTACAGACGAGGCAGCTTCTATGTGGAAAAAGGAATGAGTCAGTTGAGTGAACTTTTGGCAGAGCGAATTGTGGCACTAGGCGGGGAAGTAATTACTGCGTCTCCTGTAACGGAATTGCTATATCAAGAGAAAAAGTGGCTTGTGACTAGTAGGAAGAAGACGAAACACTATGACGTGGTGGTCAACAATGCAGGTGTTTCGTTCGGACCGCGTACGAGTCATTCCGAATCCAAGGAGTTTGCGTGGGGCGCTTTCCGAATTGATGCGCTTCTTTCAGACGCATTCTGGCATCAAGAATTGGATGGCAGACCGTTACCTTTTGCGATGCAGATCGTACCGGACAAAGAACGGACGGTACTTCATTCAGATGGTCACGGCCCGGTCTATGTGACGTTTCAGCCTGCTTATGATCGCCGGAATGAACGCATCGAAGACGAGATGATGATGACTTGTTCGATTCATACAGATGCCGAGCTGTGGGAAGAGTTATCAAAAGAAGCGTATGAAGAAAAGAAGGAAATCATAGCGCAAGCCATGTTTGCTGAAATTCAAAAAGTTCTTCCCGTTGAAGAGTATGTACTGTATTCGGAAGCGGGTTCACCGAAGACCTATCAAAAGTATATCGGTAAGTCAGAAGTAGGTGGTTTTCCTTTGACTGTCAGGAATGCGATTTGGAAGCCGAAAAGTGTGCGTTCTTCTTTGCCGCAATTATACATTGCAGGCGAGCAGTCGTTTCCTGGTCCTGGGACGCTATCTTCTGCATTGAGTGGTAGTCATGTGGCGCGAGCGGTTATGAAGACGTGGCCGTTAGCATGATAGGAAAGCAATCATGTACTTCATGATGACAAAATGGGATGTGCTTCCATCTACTTCAATGCTATAATCAACCATACGAGTTTTCATTCAAAATATAGAAATGGGTCTAGACTATCTATCAGAAAGGAGCCAACATGAGCACAAACAATAAAACAGTCGTCCGCTCCTTGGACATACTTAACCTATTCGTCGATCATCCAGCACTGACTTTCCAAGAAATCATTGACCTATCGGGAATCCCGAAATCCTCCGTCTATCGCATGCTGTCGTCACTTGAAGAAATGAAGTTTCTCGAGAAAGGCGCGGATTCACAGTATCGTCTCGGTTTGTTGCTGTTGAAATATGGTAGTTTGCTTTCGAAACGGCTGGACATCCGAAAGATTGCGTATCCGATTATGGAAGAGCTTCATCAAGATGTGAAAGAAGCGATTAATTTGATTGTCCGTCAAGGAGATCACGCGATTTATGTGGAGAAGATCGATACATTCCAGAAAGTTCGTTTGTACACGGCGATTGGTAGAAGCAGTCCGTTGTATGCAGGGGCTTGTTCTCGGATTATTTTGTCCTATCTTTCGGATAGCTATATCGCCGAGTATTTGGATAAGACCGAATTACAGCAGTTCGGTACTGGTACGTTCACCGATCGAGAGTCGTTGCTCGCATCTATTCAAGAGACGCGGCAGAACGGCTATACGCTCAGTAATTCAGAGCTTGAGAATTTCACATCTGCTGTGGCGGCGCCCATCTTTGATTTTAATGGAGATGTAATCGCGGGCATTAGTATCGCGGGTATTGAAGCGAATTATCAAGAAGAGCATGTGAAAATACTCGTTCCAAAAGTAAAAAAAGCCGCCTTGGAAATCTCCAGGCAGCTTGGATATACAGGATGAATGAAGCCTTGCATTTCAGTAGAGTTATACTGAAATGCAAGGTTTTTTATTTACTATTGAAGTTTCTGCTGAATACCAATTTTGATTTGGTTGATCCGCTCTTCTTTTGCGATGAGTTCGCGCTCTGCTTCTGCATGGGTGATGAGCTTAAAAGTTAGTTTCGCGTTAGGTTTCACTTGCGACAGGCTGCCTAAGTCGGCGGTGATGACTTGGCCGATTTTCGGATAGCCGCCAGCCGTTTGTCTGTCCGCCATTAAAATAATCGGCTTACCGTTAGGCGGGATTTGAATCGTTCCGAACGTCACGCCTTCCGATAGCAGTTCCAATTTTTCCGTTAACGAAAGTGCTTGTCCTTCAAGTCGTAAGCCCATTCGGTTAGATTGCGGCGTGACGACATACGGCTCGCTAACTAGTCGTTGTTTACTGGCTCCATCAAAGTGCTGATATTCAGTGCCTTCCATGATTCGAATCGTTTGTGTGGAAGCCAGGCTGATAAACGGATGATGCGGTACAGCCCAGTCTGGCGTGCCTTGTTGTTCGATCCGTGTAAAGACTTTGTCGTTTGATTTCGTCAACTGACCGAACGACAAGTGATCGTTTTGCTGCAGTGCTCTTCCTTTGAATCCACCAATTCCCGCCACCAAATACGTACTTTTACTTCCCATCACAACTGGTATATCGATTCCACCGGCAATTGCCAAATACGCGCGACAACCTTCAATCGCAAAGCCGAACTTGAGAATGGAACCTTTTTTAATAATAACAGGCCGCCAATTCGCAACCGGTATTCCGTCAATTGTTGTTTGAAGATCTCCGCCTGTAATGGCGATCAATGTATCTTCCTCAAACTGTAGCATCGTGCCAAATAATGTGATTTCGAAAACACCTTCACGTTCATCGTTGCCGACTAGGAGGTTCGCAATGCGCATGGAATAACTATCCATGGCACCGCTTACAAGAACACCGAATTTTTGCGAACCGGTCCGCCCGATATCTTGTATGGTCGTCAAAAGCCCGGCATTCAATACGTTTATTGACATGACTTCACCTTCTTTTGCTCGTCATACTGTTGTTGTGTTATCGGATAAAAAGTAATTTTGTCTCCCGATTGCAATAAAGACGGGGGAGATAATTCCGGTACGAATAGATCCGTTGGTGTACGTCCGATAATTTGCCAACCACCCGGTGTTTCAAGTGGATAGACACCGGTTTGTTTGCCGGCAATTCCGACCGAGCCAGGAGGAATCGATGTCCGTGGCGTTAATTTTCGCGGTGTCGCAATTCGTTCATCGAGGCCACCGAGAAACGGAAATCCTGGTGCGAAGCCGATCATGTACACGAGATATTCAGGTGTCGTATGAATTTCAATGACTTCGTCAATAGACAGATTATGCGTTTCCGCCACGATGTGTAGATCGGGACCGAATGTTCCGCCGTATAGAACCGGAATATCGACTACTCTTCCTTCAGTAACCGGAAGGTCGGATATTTGGTCAGCTAGCGTATTGATATAATGAATGACTTTTTCCAAAGGCGTGCCATCTGTTTGAAAGCCATGCGTTGATTGATGGACGAGATACGGAGAGTAGTATACCGCCAAGCTATTATAAGCGGGAACCGACTCGATGAATCCGTCGAATGGGAATTCATCCAAAAGGAAAGACAGGTTTTTCACTTGTTGATGGACGGAAGGATGGATGCCTTCGCCTAATTTTATCAAAATGGCAGAATCGCCAAGTGCTTTGATATCGAGAGATTTCTGATCACTCATCGTAACATCTCCTTCAAATTCCGAAATTCGAAACCGTTATTCTGAAAAACGAATCGTAGTTCTATTATAGATTTCTAGAGAGAAAATACAAGCTTATTATTCGGTTAATGAAAATACTCACCATATTTAGATAATGGTCTATTCAACAAAAGATTTTTGTGATAGACTAAGTTTCAAGTTCAAAACCTCGGTTTCGAATATCGGAACTAAGTTGAATGCAAACGCTTACTTCCTGTTGGCGGGTTCGTTCATTGTGAAAAACATAGGAGGTCATATACATGGCAAAAGTAGATTTGAATAGTGATTTGGGAGAAAGTTTTGGTCGTTATACATTAGGCGAACAAAAAGAAATTTTAAAATATGTTACGTCTGCCAATATAGCGTGCGGATTCCACGCAGGAGATCCTTCCGTGATGCGGGAGACGGTACAGCTTGCGATCGACAATGGCGTCCGAATCGGTGCGCATCCAGGATTACCGGATTTAGTTGGATTCGGTCGACGAGATATGAATATTACCGCTCAAGAAGCGTATGACATGGTCGTCTATCAAATTGGTGCACTACAAGCGTTTTTAGCTGTACATCAAGAACCGATGCAGCATGTTAAGCCGCATGGTGCGCTGTATCAAATGGCGTCAAGAGATCAAGGCATTGCCGAAGCGATTGCACAGGCCGTCTATGATGTATCGCCAGACTTTGTATTGTTCGCTCTTGCGGATAGTGAATTGTCAAAAGCTGGGGAAGCGATTGGACTTGTGACGGCGCATGAAGTATTTGCCGATCGTACGTATCAATCAAACGGCATGCTCACTTCGCGTTCGCAAGACGATGCGATGATTACCGATCAAGAGAAGTCTGCAGCACAAGTGATTACGATGGTGAAAGAAGGAAAAGTACGTTCGCAGCAACAGACCGATGTCGCGCTACGTGCAGATACGATTTGCATTCATGGAGATGGAGAGTACGCAGTCGAGTTCGCGAAATACATTACAGATCGCCTACGTGGTGAAGAAATTACGATTAGCGCTATTTCCGGCAGGGAGGATGCTGTATGAAAAATGAGAAGTTAGGACTTACTCATGAGCAGGAGCAGAAAAAAGTAACTCGTGGCGTCTTACTTGGCGCCGCGTTCCTAATGGCCACGTCATCTGTCGGACCAGGCTTTTTAACACAGACTACTGTATTTACGGAACAACTTGCAGCAAGTTTCGGTTTCGTTATTTTAATTTCATTAATTTTGGATGTCTTTGCCCAAATGAATATTTGGAGAGTTATCGCGGTGTCCGGTTTACGTGGACAAGAAATTGCCAATAAAGTGCTACCCGGTTTAGGTTTCGTTCTGGCTTTCCTCATTGTCGCAGGGGGCCTTGCGTTTAATATCGGAAACGTAGCGGGGGCAGGTTTAGGGCTTAACGCGATGGTTGGCATCGATCCCATTATGGGCGCGATCATCAGTGCGATTTTTGCGATATTGATCTTCGTAGTAAAAGAAGCAGGTAAAGTAATGGACAAAGTCGTGGCGGTTGCGGGTGTGATCATGATTATTTTGGTCGTATTCGTCGCGTTCAAGACATCGCCGCCAGTCGGGGAAGCGATCATTCGAACGTTTAATCCGTCTGAAATTAGTTTCTTCGCAATCGTCACATTGGTTGGCGGAACAGTCGGCGGGTACATTACGTTTGCAGGAGGACACCGTTTGCTAGATGCGGGGATTAAAGGAATTGATTCTGTCCCGTTAGTTACAAAAAGTTCTGTCACGGGTATTGCAGTCACTGGTATCATTCGCGTGGCATTATTTTTAGCGGTGCTCGGAATCGTTGCACAAGGATTGCAGATCGATCCAGACAATCCACCTGCATCGGTGTTCCAGCTTGGAGCAGGCGAACTTGGGTTGAGATTGTTCGGAGTCATCATGTGGGTAGCAGCTATCACGTCTGTCGTCGGTGCAGCGTATACGTCGGTTTCGTTCATCCGCTCGTTCCACCCACTCATTGAAAAGCATCATAACTGGATCATTATTTTATTCATTGTGATATCGACTTCGACGTTCGCATTTGTTGGCAAGCCGGTCACAATTCTGTTATTGGTAGGGGCAGTGAATGCATTGATTCTGCCACTAGCACTCGGTACGTTGCTCATTGCGGCGTATAAGAAAGATATTGTGGGTGAATATAAGCATCCACTTTGGTTGACGATTGGCGGCGCAGTCGTCGTCGTCGTAATGGGTGTGTTGGGTGTTATGACATTGATTGAACAGATTCCATTACTCTTTGACTGATGAATAGGAGGTTTTATTGATGGAAGCGTATCGTTCCATGAAAGCACAAGAAGTTCGGAAGTTGATTCGACAGCAAACCATTACGGGACAGACGTCCGGAATGGCTACAGGCTTTACGCAAGCGAATTTGGTCATATTAAAACAAGAGCATGCGCTGGATTTCTTGCTGTTTTGCCAGCGTAATCCGAAGTCTTGTCCATTGCTCGATGTCACAGAACCAGGTTCGTATCGTCCTACTAAGATCGCGGAAGATGCAGACATTCGCAGTGAACTACCGAGTTATCGCATTTATAGAGACGGTGTGTTGACTGAAGAAGTGAATGATATCACGAAGTACTGGGAAGACGATATGGTCGGCTTTTTAATCGGATGTAGTTTTACATTTGAAGCACCGTTACTTGCGGATGGAATTCCTATTCGGCATATTGAAGAAAATCGCAATGTCCCGATGTATAAAACGTCTATTGCCTGCACAAAGTCGGGTATTTTTGAAGGGCCGACTGTAGTCAGCATGCGACCCATGAATGCGCAAGATGCGATTCGCGCGATTCAAATTACGACGCGTTTCCCGGATGTTCACGGGGCACCGATTCATCTCGGTGATCCTAGTTTGATTGGGATAGACGACATTTCTGCACCTGACTTTGGTGACGCGGTGACGATCAATGAAGGAGAGATCCCTGTGTTCTGGGCGTGCGGCGTTACTCCGCAAGCTGTAGCCATGCAAAGTAAGCCGGCCATTATGATCACGCATTCACCAGGTTGTATGTTCATTAGCGATAGGAAGGATTCAGAGCTCAGTGTGTTGTAAGTAAAAAAGTTCTCAACCGACGTCAAGTCGAGTTGAGAACTTTTTTGATTGCTTATGGAAAAGCGTAGTTCAATTGCTACGCCTACTTTCTAGAAATGAATGAAACTTTATTGCACGGTATATCCACCGTCGAGCACAACGGCTTGACCGGTAATCCCTTTCGCGCTATCACTGGAAAGATATAACGCGAGATCTGCTATTTCTTTCACATCCAGTAAACGTTTCTGTGGAACTAGAGGATAAATAATTTCTTCCAGTACCGATTCGAGAGGGACACCACGAACTTCTGCTAAGTCTTCAAATTGATTGCGCACGAGAGGCGTATCGACGTAGCCAGGGCAAATCGCATTGACAGTAATGCCGTCAGCCGCCGTTTCAAGAGCGGCTACTTTCGTCAACCCGATGACGCCGTGTTTGGAAGAGTTGTAAGCTGCTTTGCCTGCGAATCCTACGAGTCCGTTAATAGACGCCATGTTCAAGATTCGACCGAATTTCTGTTTCTTCATATGCGGCAATACTAGCTTTGTCGCAATGAATGGCGCAGTGAGCATCACCTGCACGAGCAGTTCGAATCGTGCAGTAGGGAAGTCTTCGAGCTTTGCGACGTGCTGCAAACCTGCGTTGTTAATCAAAATGTCGATTCTGCCGAAGTGCGCTATGGCTTCATCGATTGCATGCTGAATATCTTGTTCTTTCGTTACGTCACATTTCAAGCCGATTGCGCCGCCACCTAACGTGACAGCCGCTTCTTTAACTTTATCTTCATTCAAATCGGTCAACACGACAATGGCGCCAGCTTCTGCGAATGCTTTCGATATTTCGAATCCAATTCCTTGAGCGGCCCCTGTGATGAGCAATACTTTATCTTTTACCATATGGATTTCCTCCTTGACCTATTAAATACCGAATCCTAGTGAGAATAAAACGATTGCGATGATGACACCGATGGTCGGCACAATCACTGTAACCGCCGCCATTGCACCGTACGCAGCACGATGCGTTTCACCAGCGATAGACTGAATCGTCGTGACAACATAGCCATTATGCGGCAATGAATCGAGCGCACCAGATGAAATCGCCACGACGCGGTGAAGTGCTTCCGGATTGACCCCCATATCCATGTAATGGGGTGCGAATAGCGGTAGAGCAATAGCTTGCCCACCAGAAGCGGATCCAGTCATACCGGCGATAACCGATACGGCGATTGCTGCACCGATTAACGGAGAGCCAGGGATATTTGTCATCACGGCGACGGCATCTTGGAATGCGGGGACTGCTTTTGCTACGCCACCGAATCCAACGACAGCGGCTGTGTTCCCAATTGCGACCATTGCGCCGAGTGTACCAGCTGAAACCGCTGCACCGTAGTTTTGTGAGTATTTTCTGCCGACGAAATAGGTGGAGATGATGCCGCCGAGTAAAGCTAGAATTAATGCAGATTGTGCTAGTTTGTCATGGAATACATAAGAAATGATCAAGACAATTGCCAATGGAATCATGGATAGGAAAGGGTTCGGCAATGCGCGCGTCGTATCGAATGTAGGATCTGATGCTCTGTCAACAAAACGTTCGCCTTTCTTGACAGCCTTTGTGATGATGCGCTTAAGCCACCAGTAGCCAAAGAAAGCCATGAACAATGCGACGACGAGACTGACTTCCCAGCCGGCGTACGCATTCGTTCCAAGAAATTCAATAGGGATCCAGTTTTGGATTTCAGGTGATCCCGCGGACGTCATCGTAAACGTCACGGAGCCGAGCCCTAATGTAGCAGGTATGAAACGTCGCGGTAGATTCGCTTGCTTGAAAAGCGAGATAGCCATCGGATACACAGAGAACGCAACGACGAACAAACTCACGCCGCCATATGTTAGAATCGCACAAGCCATCACAATGGCGAGTACCGCGAACTTCATGCCGAGCTTTTCTACGAACCATTTCGCAACCGCATCTGCCGCTCCGCTGTCTTCCATTACTTTACCGAAAATAGCTCCGAGTAGGAACATTAAATACCACGACATGATGAAACTTGTAAATCCTGTCATATAGCTAGTGACGAAGTTTTCTTCTCCTTCGCCAGCTAGTTGAGGGAATAATGCCATGCCACTCATTAATGCGACAAATAAAGCCGAAACCGGTCCAGCGATTAATATGTTCATGCCTCTCATCGTTAAAATAATCAGTAAAGCTAAACCGCCGATCAGTCCAATCATCCCTAATATACCCATCCGTATCCCTCCGTTTTTAAAATAGTTTGTCTGAATTGTTACAAGTGAAGCGCTTTCATGTATTTAAACAGAAAACAAAAAAACATGCAAACCGCTACATAGCAACGTTTACATGTTTATGGCTGAAAATAATTCCAGATTTCAGGAATTCTGGTAGTGAAATACTAGGAGACTAGTCCGGAATATCGGAATTAATTCCACATTATCGGAAAATAGGTCCTATCTCATATTTTTTTAATTTCTCATATAACGTACTTTTACTTAAACCGAGTATAACGGCAGCTTCTTTTTTATTCGGAAATTGTGCTAATGTTTCAAGAAGAATGGTTCGTTCCACTTCTTCTAGTGATTCGGAAAGTGTTCGTGAGCTGGGGGAATAGTTCATCTTGCGCTGTTTAACTTGTGGCGGCAAGGCATCCGGTGTAACCGTATCACCGCTTGTTAAATAAACCGCCGCCTGAATGACATGTTGAAGTTCACGTATATTGCCTGGCCATCGGTACGCGTTCAAGTAGTCCAACGTCTCTTTCGAAAACTCCAAGCTTCTTTTTCCTGTCTGACGAATGGTCTTATGGAATATGAAACTGATAATCTCAGAGAAATCTTCCATTCGTTCACGCAATGGTGGCACATTCAGCGTAATCGCTTGTATTCGGTAGTAGAGATCGGTTCGGAATTGATTCATTTCGATGAGTTCAGTTAATGGTTGGCTAGAAGAAGCGATAATCCGGACATTTACCGGTTCTGCCTGATGCGAATTCAATGATTCGACTACACCATCATTCAATAATCGAAGAAGCTTCACTTGAACAGGTAAGGGCAGGCTACCGATATCATCTATAAATAAAGTGCCACCGTCAGCTAGTTGAATTCTGCTTTTTCGATCACTCGTACTTCCTTGTCCAAACAATTCGGTTTCCAATAAATCGGGTGGTATTGCCGCACAGTTCACTGTAATTAACGGCTCATCTGAGCGATTCGATAATTGGTGGATACTATGAGCGAACAAGGTTTTCCCAGTTCCACTTTCACCTTGGATGAGCACAGGCAAGTCACTCGGAGCGATCATATGAATAGTCTCTTTTATGGAAAGAATACTAGCTGAAGACCCTTTTATATCCGTCATTTGATAGGAGTTAGGCACTTGCGCCACTTCCCCCATATGAATTTTCTCTAACGTCTGTTTTACATGAGAGCTTAGATGATGCCAGTCGTGTAGATCCCGGAACACTACGCTACCGAATGCGCCGACCACTTCACCATCCACCCTGATTGGTATTCGATTCGCCAGCATATATGTTCCTTTAATATAATGAGGAGAGGCAATATGTTCTTCTCCAGATTTCACCACTTCGTGCATGCGGGTGTTTTCAATCACTTCATTCACAGGACGGCCTATAGTATCGCGTTGTTCAATGTGAAGAAATTTACAATAGTCTTGATTCATATAAATAATGTTGGCATCTTGGTCCACTACAACGAACCATTGAAACGCATTTTCCAATATTTGATTTAGCACATATTCGGGGAGATTAGTAATTAAGCGATTCAAAAAAATACACCGTCCTGTCCTATTTTATTTTCCATCAACATTATAGGCCATACTTCTAGAGAGCCATCATTTAAATACATAATATGGCAAATGATACAGCGATTCAACAATAAATTCAGAATACTGGAAATTAATATAGACGAAATCCATATAGTACTATATACTTGTCTATAAGACAGGTACTTTATGCGCAAAAGTCTATGTAAACGCTTACTATTTCTACAAATGAATGAATGCAGGTCGATAACTAAAGCTATATTTATTGGCCTGTTTTTTAGTGCGTTAATGTATATGTCTGAAAGGAGGTGAGAATTGAATGCGTCACGTAGTGGATAAAGAAAATCCCCGAGTGCTTCATGTCGTGGGAGACAGACTCGAGGATTTAATAGCTGGTGTATACCAACATATCGCTAGTATACCCCTTTATCCTACTAATCGAAAGGAGTTTCTACAAAAAGGGGGATAATGGGGCATGGATGAAGAAACAAAGTCAGTGATTTCACCGGGGACGAGTATGGTATTTCCGTATTATGATGACGTGGGAAAGTTATGTGCGGTGTTACTGAAAGACGGTGATTTTGTACGAGTGGACAAAAGTCCAACTGAGGTAGTGGACTTGAGCATGCAGTTTTACGGGACTAGTTTGCGCGGCGGGATCGATGGGGGCAAGGCGTTAATGGGGAGAATCCATATGACACCTGTAATGGTGAATGAGCGTTTGGATATATATTTATTTCCAAGTAACTCACCTTCGAGTACTGAATGCGTGTGGTTTTCATTGTCACAAATCTTGACATTCTTACCGTTCGATAAAGGTCATACAAAAGTGATATTCCGTGATGGCAATGTTTTCACTGTGAACTGCAGTTATTCGGTGTTCCAGAAAAGATACCAGCGAACGTGTATGTTAAAGAATGGATTGACAGCAAGGTTCACGCAGATGGCGCTCGGTGATAGGAAAGAGTATAAGACGTATTTGATCCGAAAGAATCACAAGCGTGGCAATTATGAGATTACGGATGAGTAAATAGATGTATACATAGCGTTCCTCTTTGGAGGAGCGCTTTTTCTGTCGAATGGATTGTGAAATGTTCACTGTTTTGATAGTTGGGTGGTATAATCAATGTACTAATGAATCGTTTGGTTGGGAACTCTGTTCATGAGCGGTCAGGGGGGAAGAGTATGTTGTTTGATTTCTTTAAGCCGAAGTGTGAATATTGTAAGAAGCGGACGTCTGTTTATCAGGGGTATTATTTGCCGAATGATAAGAAGATTAAAGTTTGTTCGTCTTGCGCGCGTTTTGCGCAACGTCGTGGGTTTCGCAAGTGGAAGGGTTGACGTAACGTGAAGCGCTGCCTTTCATTTACGTCCAACTGGAATCGTCAGCTAATATAATAAAATGTATAGAGACAAAAGCAAGAGCTACCCAAATGGGCAGCTCTTGCTTTTGTTTATATTTCTAAATTACGTTTGGCTGTTAGTTGGTCTTTTAATTTCATTAGCAGTTTTTCCCGACGTTTTTTAATTCCTGAAACCGAAATACCGAAGTGGGTGGCGCATTCAGCTTGGGTTTTGTTTTCTACATATAGATTGACTAGCAGTTCGCGTTCATTAGTCTGGAGTGCGGTGATGATTTCGTGTAATTCGTTGTTAGGGTCTTCGGTGAAGTTGTTTTGTGTTAGGTGTTCTAAGGTTTCGCTTTCGACTGATGTGTTGACTTCGCTGAATCGACTTTCTTTTTTTAAGTCGTCGAGCATCGCGCCGTAGATGGAACGATAGGCGAACGGCGTGAAATTCCCTTTGGTTTCATCAAAGCGTGTCCATGCATGAAATAGGGCGATGCGTCCGGTTTGACGGAAGTTGTCGAAATCACGGTAGATGTTTAGTTTTCTGATGACCGCTGAGATCATCGGTTCGTATTGTTCCATTATGTGTTCAAAGTTTTCATTCTGTCTGCTTTCCATAAATGTGACCTCTTCAGGTCGTGCACGACACTTTGTATTCCCTGGGTATTTATATAATAGAAAGTTTTAAAAGGGATATCGAATCGTCATAAAGTAGTTTTGGTTGGGGAGAAGCATATGCTTTTGGGGGTGGAAAGGAAGTGGTTTTATTGGATGAAGTTGGAGTGGGTGGTTGTTTTTTTGTTAGTGGATGGGGTGTTTGATAGAGCGGTTATGCGTTGGGTGTGAGCGGATTTGGTGTTTGATAGAGCGCTCGTGGGTTGAGTATGAGCGGATTTGGTGTTTGATAGAGCGCTCGTGGGTTGGGTATGATCGGATACGGTGTTTGATAGAGCGCTCGCGGGTTGAGTATGAGCGGATACGGTGTTTGATAGAGCGCTCGCGCGTTGAGTATGATCGGAAATCGTGTTTGATAGAGCGCTCGCGCGTTGAGTATGATCGGATATGTTTGATAGAGCGCTCGCGCACTGGGTATGATCGGAAATCGTGTTTGATAGAGCGCTCACGCACTGAGTATGATCGGATACCATGTCCAATAGAGCGCGCACGCACTGGGTATGATCGGAAATCGAGTTTGATAGAGCGCTCGCGCACTGAGTATGATCGGATATGTTTGATAGAGAGCTCGCGCACTGGGTATGATCGGATACCAAGTTCAATAGAGCGCGCACGCACAAAGTATGATCGGATACCATGTTCAATAGATCGCTCACGCACTGAGTATGATCGGATACCAAGTTCAATAGAGCGCCCCCGCACAAAGTATGATCGGATACCAAGTTCAATAGAGCGCTCACGCACTGAGTATGATCGGATAGCATGTTCAATAGAGCGCCCCCGCACAAAGTATGATCGGATAGCATGTTCAATAGAGCGCTCACGCACTAACTATGATCGGATACCAAGTCCAATAAAGCGCGCACAAAAAAGAGAAGATCCCCGTGACGGGGATCTTCTCTAAAACCTGTTACATTTTAAATTGTGCAATGACTTCTGATAGCTTCTCGCTCAGTTCAGTCAATGTTTCGGCGGCTTCTGTTACCGATTGGATGGCGCGAAGTTGTTCTTCTGAGGATGCGCTGACTTCTTCGCAGGCCGCTGCGGTTTCTTGTGATGTGGCAGACATGGTTTCAACCGTTAAGGACACGTCATCCTTATGCGTAGCGATTAAGTGAATTTCATCGGATACCAGATGGATGGATTCTTGCATCGTATCCATGAGTGAAGATAGTTCTTCAAACGTATTTTCTGTATCTCCGACGACTACGCCTTGGTCGCGGAATGTGTGGATTGTTTGTTGCATTTGTTCCGATACGATATGTGATTCTTTTTGTAATTCTTCTATTGTAACTTTGACATCGTCTGTGGCACGTGCGGATTGTTCAGCCAGTTTGCGTACTTCTTCTGCCACGACTGCGAATCCTTTGCCGTGCTCTCCCGCTCTTGCCGCTTCAATGCTTGCGTTTAGTGCCAAGAGGTTGGTTTGTTTTGAAATGTTCATGATCGTTTCCATGACACTACCGATTGCTTGTACTTTAATTGCGAGTGAATCAATGTCGGTGGACATCTCTTCTAGCGTTTTACCTGTAGTTGTAAAGGAAGTCTTCAGTGCATGCATTTGTTGCTGACCATTGGTATTTTGGATACCGGTTTGAGTAGCAATATCCAGCATCACTTGCGATTTTTCTCGAATTTCATTGATTTCTTGGCTGAGAAGGTCGATGCGTTCTGTCACAATTTCTGCATCTTCTGCAGATTTCGCGGCACCTTGTGCAATTTCTCCGACAGCCATTGCGACTTCATTGCTTGCTGCACTCGTTTCTTCTGATACGGCACTTAAGCTTTCGGAATTCGATCGGACATTGTCTGCTGATGTATGGACGACTGTGATGATTTCGTTCATATTTTGCACCATATGATTAAAGTCACGACTCAGTACACCAATTTCATCGGCACTCTGGTTATCTGAACGTACTGTCAGATCTCCGTCAGACACTTTGGCCATCAACTCTTTGACTGTATCGAGTGGCTTTAACATACGGCTGATGGTAATGAATAGACCAACAGATGTGAGAATCAACGTCACAAGTGCAATGATTAACATGGAGTTGCGTAATGAACGCGCCATAGCGCCAAGATCGCTTTCTTCATAAACTGCGCCAATTTTCCAGTTTAAGTCGGGAATCGTCGTATAGATATTGCGCTTATCAATCCCTTGATCGTCGGTATATTGGATTACACCACTATCCGCATCATACATTTTTTTGAAATGGGCTTCGTTTGTTACATCGGTTCCTGATTTGGAAGGATGAACGATCGCCAGTCCTTGATCGTCGATTAACACAGGATACCCGTTATACCCGATATCACGGCTCGCTATTTCGTCTGTCAGAGCGCTCAGTTCAATATCCAGTCCAAGAGCACCGATAAACGTACCATCCTTCATAATAGCTTTGGAAGCAGTGATGACAAACTGATTGGTTGTATCATCTAAATACGGCTCCGTCCATTGCACTTCGTCTGGATTTTCTTGTGCTAATCTATACCAATTTCTCGTCGTCGGATTATAACCCGTCAAATCACCATCCGGTTTTAAGACTGTAAATTTAGATGGCAATGAATAATAGATGGCATCTGCACTTGTATACATGGGCAAGAAATTATCGAGATGTTCCTCTAGTTCCTTAACAGATACTTCTTTACCGTTTTCTCCGGTAAATTTAGTTATTTGATCGGTCGTTGCCAACAATGCCAATCCTTTTTCATACTTGTCCAAAAAGTGATAAATTCCAAAACTCATTTCATTGATGATGGCATCACTCGAATCAATGGCGTTCGCTATCGATTGTTTCTTCGCTTGTTCATTCGTCATTAAGGTCATTAATGCGATGCCTAGAATGAATAAAATCATAGCGGTTAAGATGATTTTTGTTTTAATTGACCGTAACACGGGGTGTTCAACTCCTCCTAAGATGTGTGATGCTATATTGTACCTAATTTGATATCGGCTAAATTTCCTATATGTTCATCGTTTTATAAAGAAAAGTGAAGAAACCTGTCGAAAAATCGACAGGTTTCTTCTTCACGTCTTATAGGCAAGCGGCGCCTACAATAATCAGTAAGATAAATAGTACAACAATCAATGCGAATCCGTTACCCGAAGAACCGCATGAGCCGTACGATCCACCAGTATCACAACCAGATCCTCCGTAACCGCCACCACCGTGTCCATATCCACCGAATCCAAACATGTCTCCACCTCCATTTTTTTAAGTAATTAGCAACCGTAACCCATAAATCCTGCACCGACAATGATCAATAAGATAAACAGAACAACGATCATTGAAAAGCCGAAGCCGCCTTCATAACCGCCGCCGTATCCAGATCCTTTAACTGATTCTCCCATAATGATTTCACCTCCAAATGTGGAACTACCCTTATTCTATGCAGAGATTCTCAGAGTGCCTTGGCTTTTATAAAAAAATCCGCCAATCCTTCAAAAAGGAAAGGCGGATCTTGTTAGATTTTGAATCGTTCCACGGCAGTACTAAGGTCTTCACTCAACTGCGTCAAGGCTTCAGCCGCTTCGGCAACAGAGCCGATTGCGTGGAGTTGTTCATCAGAAGAAGCGCTCACTTCTTCACAAGCAGCTGCCGATTCTTCTGTTGTAGATAGTAAAATTTGAATTTGCGTAGATACATCGTTTTTATGGGTATCCATTTCTTGAAGAGCAGTAGTGACTTGATGAATGCGAGATTGCATATCGCCGATGAAACTGGAAATACTCTCGAAAATTCCTTCCGTATCTTGTACGACTGTGCTTTGGCGTTCGAACGTATTCCGCGTATTGTCCATTTGCTCGATGACATGCTGCGTGCCGTTTTGCAGTTCATGAATGGTAGAACGTACTTGTTCAGCAGATCTCGCGGATTGTTCCGCTAATTGACGGACTTCGTTTGCTACTACTGCAAAGCCTTTACCGTGTTCACCTGCCCTCGCTGCTTCAATACTGGCATTTAACGCGAGTAAATTCGTTTGGGAAGAGATCGATGTGATGGCGTCTATGACGGAACTGATCGCTTTCACTTTATCTTCTAATGAGCCAATCATGCCGCCCATTTGATGCAAGTCTTGATTCCAGTTATTGAAAGAAGAGTTTAAAATACTCATTTGCGCGCGACCTTTTGCATTGAATGTGACAGCTTCTGTTGCCAAGCTCGCCATTTCGCTGGCTGTATCATTGGCTTCTTGAATTTGCTGATTCAATAACTCCGCACGAGTCGTCACGGTTTCCGCATTTTCCGCAGACTCGACAACGCCTCTAGTGATTTCTGCCAAAGCACTCGCGATTTCTTCACTTGTCGCATTGGTTTCTTCAGATACTGCACTCAAGTTTTGGGAACTCGCCAGTACATTCGATGCGGAATGCGTAACGGTTGTGATTAAACTGTTCATTTGGTCCAGCATCTTATCAAAACCTGCAGCCAGTTCTCCAATTTCATCTGTGGAATGGAAGTTCGCCCTAACCGTTAAATCACCGTCCGCTACTTGTTGCACGGTTTCTTGTAAACGGAAAATCGGCTTCAGTAGTCGACTGATGAAAATGAATAGAATGATGGCAAGTAACGTCAATGTCACGACAGCCGCAATGATCATGACGTTTCGTAAACCTGTTGCGAGAGATTGCATGTTTTTCTGATCATAGATGACACCGAGTTTCCAGTCGAAGTTCGGAATCGTCGTGAACATGTCCACTTTTTTGACGCCTTCTTGCTCAAATGTATGGTGGCCAGCTGGCTCTTTGTACATGTCAGCTACATAATCACGATCCATGACATTCTCTCCGACGAGTGAAGGGTGGGCGATAGCCGTACCTTCTGAATCGAGAATGAATGCATAACCGCCGTGGGGGATAGTTGTCGCCGAGATACCTTCGGACATGGTGGATAATTGAATATCAATTCCCGCCACACCAACAAGTTTATCGCCATTCATCACGGCTTTTGAAGCACTAATGACAAAATTACCCGTCGCTTCGTCAATATACGGTTTGGTCCAATGTACTTGTTCCGTTTCTGCTACCGCCTGTTGATACCATTCACGTTCAGTCGGATCAAACTCTGTCAAATCCACGTAAGGCCGAATCATCGTTTCTTTGGTCGCAAAGCTAAGATATGTACTAGAAACATCGGGGTATGTATCCAATGTGTGAGTGAGTGCTTTTACGACTTCTGCTCCGCCTGTTGTGGCGGTTGCATTCGTATAATCAGATGAATCGGTCAGCAACTCTAACCCTTTACTGTATTGCCGCAAATCCGCTTCAATGGACGCACTCATTTCAGTTAGCAGCGTACTGCTCGATTCTGTCAGGTTTTTCTCTGTGCGTTCTTTCACTAACCAGCTACTAATTCCTGTCATGGTCAAGACTCCGCCAGCAACTAGGACGAGGACAAGAAGAATCATTTTCGTTTTGATGGAATGAAACATGGATGTATGCTCCTTTACTCTTATAGATTGTCCTTATCATACATTACTTTCGACTGTTCTAATAGTCTGATTTTCATAACGTTGAAAATATTTATTCATATAAGAAAGAAGTAGCAAAAAATTTATTCCGTCATCAACAACTAAAAAATAAATCCGCTATGAATCTATAGAAGAAAAACTGGCGTTACACTCAACATCGCGTATTTCAATCCGATACTATATGTAATGATTGTTCATTGAAGACGGGGTATCAGTATGATTAACCGAATTGACGAAAGCCCCGCAACCCAACCAGTGCAAACATCATATGAGAGTGGGTACGCTGAAAATAGAAGAGGTAGTTCGTGAAATACCGCTCAAAAAATTACTCAATATACACGTAGCAAGGAAAGACTTTATTGGATTATTAATCGATCATAAAATATAACGAAAAAGGTGTGAGGCACGATGAGAATCGGCGGATTGGCATCGGGAATCGATACAGAATCAATCATCAGAGACATGATGAAAGCGCATCGGATTCCTCTTGATAAAATTACACAAAAGAAACAATACACACAATGGCAACTGGACGATTACCGTTCCATGAACCGGGACTTGAGAAAATCAAGTGATAAGCTGTTTGACACGGTCATGAAGCAAAGTACGTATATGAAGAAAAACGTCAGCGTGTCTGATGATAAAGCGGTTAGTATTACAGCAAAAGGTTCTACTTCTGACTTTTCGGGGACGATTGAAGTGAAACAATTGGCTACGCAGGCCACTTTACAGAGTGGCGTACTGAAGCATGACAGTGAAAAAATTTCAGATGAACAGGCAAAGACATTAGAATTTAAAGATATGAAGAATGCAGATGGTAGCTCTCTGATTTCAGGCAAAGATACATTAAAGATTACAGCACCGGGGAAAGATACAGTCGATATTGAGGTACTTGACACAGATACGATTGATTCACTCCTAGCAAAAATTAATGAAAAATCAGGTGTTAGTGCATTCTTTGACTCAGGTACTGGAAAGATTGCGTTGAGTGCTAAGGACAGTGGTTCAGGTGAGATAAAATTATCAGGTGACATAGCTGATAATCTAAAATTAAATGCTCCATCTCCACCAAACCCTGATAATCCAGATGCCTTAGTTCCTCTTTTTGATCCTGAAGGACCTAGATCAACAGCAGGCGTAGATGCAAAGTTTACTTTTAATGGACTAGAAACAACACGAGCATCTAATACATTCACTATAAATGGATTTGAAGTATCGCTAAAGCAAAAAACGGATTCTCCGGTGACGTTTAGCTCATCCACAGATACTGATAAGGTTCTAGATTCAGTAGTAGAATTCGTCAATGACTATAACGAAATGATTGAAAATCTAAACAGCAAAATCAAAGAAAAACAATTCAAGTCCTTCCATCCATTATCGGCTGAAGAAAAAGCGGATATGAAAGAAAAAGAAATTGAGCTATGGGAAGAAAAGGCCAAAAGTGGTACCTTAAAGGGCGATCCGGCACTTTCTTCTATGTTAAATAATCTACGTTCTATTATGAGTAGTACTGTTACCTCTACTGATAAAGATGGAAAAGAAATTCAAATAAGTCTCAAAGATTTAGGAATAGAACCATCAAAGAACTATTTAGATAACGGTAAATTAACCATTAATGAAGATACATTACGTACCAAAATTTCAGAAAATCCAAATGCAGTTTATGATTTAATTGGTGGAAAAGACAATGGGATTGCACAAAAGTATCGTACCGAACTACAAGAAGCTCAAAAAAAGATTACCGTCAAAGCGGGTAGTTCAACAGCGGTAAACGATAGTTTTGCTCTTGGTCGCTCCCTCAAAAACATGGACAAACAAATCGAGCGTTTTGAAACGAAGCTTCAAATGATGGAAAGCCGCTACTACAAGCAGTTTAACGCGATGGAGCAAGCAATTCAGCGTGCCAATTCCCAGTCGGCTGCGTTAATGAGTGCACTTGGCGGCGGCATGTAATGCAACTTAGCTAGAAAAAGGAGAATGACAAACATGGCTACTAACAACCCTTATGCAGCATATCAAACAAATACGGTGACGACTTCAACGCCTGGTGAGCTAACTTTAATGCTTTATAACGGATGCCTTAAATTTATTCAGCAAGGGAAGATGGAGCTGGCTAAAGGTAATTTAGAGCAAAAAAATATTGCGATTCAAAAAGCACAAGCAATCGTGACTGAATTGATGTTGACATTGGATACATCCTATGACGTATCCAAAAACATGCTTGTTCTGTACGAATTCGTTAATAGTCGATTGATCGATGGTAATATCCAAAATGATCCAGCAATGTTTGAAGAAGCGGCAGGAATTATTACAGAGTTCCGCGATACGTGGAAACAAGTAATCCAGATCAATCGTTCGAAACAATACTCGAACGTGAGTGAAATATGATCCGACCTGCCATGACGATGTGGCGTGACCGTTCTCTTAAATTGATTGCGCTAGTAAAGATAACAGATGAAGAAAAGCGTGATGAAGTCATCGAGCAAATAGACAAGATACTGAATGAACGTGATCTGTTACAGACACAAATCGTTCAGCCTTTCACCGCAGAAGAAGAGGAGTTTGGTAAGGAATTGATTCGTTTAGAGAAAGATGTACAGACTAGTCTGGAACGCTTCACACATACCATTCGAACAAATATTTCAGAAGCCCAAGCCAAAAAAGAAAACATGAATAGCTATGTAAATCCATATGGTAAGATGTCTCAAGACGGTGCTTATTTCGATTCGAAGCACTGATGACCGGAAGAGAGGAATCTCTTTCGGTTTTTTTACATATAGGTATTCAACAGAAAGGAATAATCCTATGCGTTATAATCGCCATGACTACTTTCGTTACTCGTTCAATCCCTACATACCGGCCACATTTCGGATTCAATTAAATAATGAAGAGAAAAGTCTGTCCAATGAAGGACACTGTGAAATTTTGGATATCAGCACAGGCGGAGTGAAGTTCGTGACGCATCTCGATTTGCCTGTTCGTTCAGAAATTCTTGCATTGCAATTGGAATTCACAATATATAAGCAACCCATTGAAATTTTAGGTAATGTGGCTTGGAAAAAAGAAACCGAATATGGCTTTGAGTATGGATTCGAGTTTGGGGAAGAGCAGAAAATGGATGCGCTGATCACCGAGGAATTAAAACATCATGCCCGTAAAGCGAAAGAAACAGAGTAAAACCCACATGAATCAGAAGTTTCTTTACAATTCCGCATATTTCTTACGTTTTAGAAAGGATATTAAGGGTACTATGAAGAAGTAAGGTAGTGAGGGTTTAAACAAAGGAGGAGTTCATATGTTAGACTTCAATATTCGCGGTGAAAACGTCGAGGTAACTCCGGCGATCAGAGAGTACGTTGAAAAGAAAGTTGAGAAACTGGAGCGTTACTTTTCAGAAGGTGTAAACGCTACAGCTAATGTTAACTTGAAAGTGTATAGTGATAAGCAAACAAAAGTGGAAATTACGATTCCAATGAAGAATTTGACACTTCGCGCAGAGGAGCGTCACAACGATATGTATGCAGCTGTGGATTTAATCGTCGACAAGCTAGAACGTCAAATTCGTAAATATAAAACGCGTGTTAATCGTAAGTCACGTGAGCGTGAAGGTGTAGCGGCTTTCTTCCAGTCGGTTGATAACAATAATACCGAAGTGCTTGAGGACGATGCTGAGTTCGACGTAGTACGTACAAAGCAGTTCGATTTGAAGCCGATGGATCAAGAAGAAGCGATTCTTCAGATGAACATGCTAGGCCACAGTTTCTTCATCTTCACAGATGCAGATTCTGACGGCACGCACATTGTCTACAAGCGTAAAGACGGCAAATATGGTCTAATTGAAACTAACTAATACGCAACCTGAAAAGTCCAGCCTTGGCTGGGCTTTTTTGTTTTTGAACTTTTTTTAAGTTTGTTATGTTTAAGAGCAAGTGCTTTGGAGTGGTGAGTGAGTTTGTGAGTGTGAGGGGATGGAAGCTCCAGTTGGGGACGCTTTCCTGAGGGCGTGGCCCGAGCCGCTTCCCTCACTTCGTTCAGTCCAGGGTCTCGAACTCACGCTGATCCTCCAGGAGTCGCCCCAACTTCCGCTTCCATCCTACGTGGATAGTGGAGGAACGAAGGTTAATCACTGTAGAAAGTGTAAATTATTGGTGCCTTAAAACTTGTTGAAGTTCCAGTTCCAGTTCCGGTTCCGGTTCCGGTTCAAGTTCAAGTGTAAGTGGCCGGGGTGAGTATGAGGGGATTGCAGCTCCAGCTGGCGGACGCTTTCTGGAGGGCGCGGCCCGAGCCAAGTGAACAGCAAAGGGTTCGCTTTGCCGTATTTCTGTGTACTTTGCAGAAATTAAGGCACCTGTCCAGGGTCTCGAACTCACGCTGATCCTCCAGGAGTCGCCGCAACTTCCGCTTCCATCCTACGTGGATAGTGGAGGAACGAAGGTTAATCACTGTAGAAAGTGTAAATTATTGGTGCCTTAAAACTTGTTGAAGTTCCAGTTCCGGTTCAAGTTCAAGTGTAAGTGGCCGGGGTGAGTATGAGGGGATTGAAGCTCCAGCTGGCGGACGCTTTCTGGAGGGCGCGGCCCGAGCCTCCTCGTCCGCTGCGCTTCCTGCGGGGTCTCGAACTCGCGCTGATCCTCCCAGAGTCGCCGCCAGCTTCCGCTTCAATCCTACGTTGATGGTGGAGGTACGCAGATCAATCACTGTAGATAGTGTGTTAATTATTGTTGTCTTGGAACTCATTTAAGTTCAAAAGCAAGAGTGGTGGAGTGGTGAGGGGATGGAAGCTCCAGTTGGGGACGCTTTCTGTCCAGGGTCTCGAACTCGCGCTGATCCTCCCAGAGTCGCCGC
The DNA here is from genome assembly GCF_002101375.1 of Sporosarcina ureae. Classification (GTDB taxonomy): domain Bacteria; phylum Bacillota; class Bacilli; order Bacillales_A; family Planococcaceae; genus Sporosarcina; species Sporosarcina ureae_B. The sequence continues at coordinate 2,803,684 of NZ_CP015207.1, forward strand.
CAGCTTCCGCTTCCATCCTACGTTGATGGTGGAGGCACGTAGATCAATCCCTGTAGATAGTGTGTTAATTATTGTTCTGTCTGGACTTATTTCAGTTCAAGTAAAGAAGTTCAACACCTATTACAACACTAATTTTAATGCACAACAAAAAGTATCATCCGCTCACATTGCAAGGGATTGGCGCGTAGGAGGGGCGACTCTGGGAGGATCAGGACGATCAGGTGAGACAACCAAGGGAGCTTGCGACTGGTTGGCTCACCGCGTCCCCTCCAGAACGCGTCCCCTCCGAAGCGCCAATCCCTACCCCAACACTCCATCAAGCCTACCCCAGTCAAACTTAGGAAAAAAGATACAGCGCACCATTTGCACCTAGCTTTTTACAATGTTAAAATGGAGTGTGACTCAAATATACCTAGACAACGAACTTACAACTGGCAGGTGCGTCCTGCTAATTGATGAAGCTATGAGGATGTGACAATAAATGCTTGGCGTATTGAATAAAATGTTCGACCCAAACAAACGTGACCTAAAACGACTTGAGAAAATTGCCGATCAAGTAGAACTATTGGCTGAGGATATGGAAAAACTGTCAGACGAACAACTGACAGCGAAAACAGATGAATTCAAAGAGCGCTATCAGCAAGGTGAAACCATTGAAGAACTGCAACCAGAAGCGTTTGCTGTCGTACGTGAAGCTTCTCGCCGCGTACTCGGGTTATATCCGTTCCGCGTGCAAATCATGGGTGCTGCAGCTCTGAACGAAGGGAATATCGCAGAGATGAAGACCGGTGAGGGGAAGACGTTGACTTCTACACTCGCCGTTTATTTGAATGCACTGACTGCCAAAGGCGTCCACGTAGTAACAGTCAACGAATACTTGGCTAGCCGTGATGCGGAAGAAATGGGGCAGTTGTATTCGTTTCTTGGCATGACTGTAGGCTTGAACTTGAACAGTCTCAGCAAAGAAGAAAAACGTGAAGCGTATGAAGCGGACATTACGTACAGCACGAACAACGAGCTCGGTTTCGACTATTTGCGTGACAATATGGTGCTTTATAATGAACATAAAGTACAGCGCCCACTTCATTTCGCCGTAATTGACGAAGTGGACTCCATTTTAGTCGATGAAGCACGTACACCGCTGATCATCTCGGGTCAAGCAGCGAAAGCACAGGAATTATATCGATTAGCCAATCGCTTTGTGATCACGCTGAAAAAAGAAGAAGATTACTCATTTGATGAGTCGACTAAAGGTGTTGTGTTAACAGAACAAGGTATTGAAGCGGCTGAGAAAGCATTTAGTATCGATAACTTATTCGACCTGCAACACGTGACGCTAAACCATGCAATCAATCAGTCATTAAAAGCGCATGTAAGTATGCATAATGACGTAGACTATGTTGTGGAAGAAGGCGAAGTGGTCATCGTTGACTCCTTCACGGGACGCTTGATGAAAGGCCGTCGGTATAGTGATGGTTTGCACCAAGCGATTGAAGCGAAAGAAGGGCTTGAAGTTCAGAACGAGTCGATGACATTGGCGACGATTACGTTCCAGAACTATTTCCGTATGTATGAAAAGCTTTCTGGGATGACAGGTACAGCGAAGACAGAGGAAGAAGAGTTCCGCAACATCTACAATATGAACGTGATTGCGATTCCGACCAATCAACCGATTGCTCGTGATGACCGCCCAGACTTGATCTTTGCATCGATGGATGGAAAGTATAAAGCGGTCGCGGAAGATATTAGAGATCGACACCAAAAAGGCCAGCCAGTGCTAGTTGGTACAGTAGCGATTGAAACGTCAGAAATCATTTCAGCCTTCTTGAAAAAGTACGGCATTCCGCATAATGTCTTGAACGCGAAAAATCACGAGCGAGAAGCCGAAATCATTCAAGACGCCGGTAAAAAAGGTGCTGTAACGATCGCAACCAACATGGCTGGTCGTGGTACGGACATTAAACTGGGTGATCATATCCAAGACGTTGGCGGTTTAGCGGTCATCGGTACGGAGCGCCATGAGTCACGACGAATTGATAATCAGCTTCGTGGACGTTCAGGGCGTCAAGGAGACCCAGGTGTTACGCAATTCTATCTATCATTAGAAGATGAATTAATGCGTCGTTTCGGTTCTGAACAAATGAAATCGATGATGACCAAACTCGGTATGGACGATGAAACACCGATCCAGTCGAAAATGGTGTCACGTTCAGTGGAATCGGCTCAGAAACGCGTAGAAGGGAATAACTTTGATTCACGGAAACGTTTATTACAGTATGATGATGTACTTCGTCAGCAGCGTGAAGTGATTTACAAAGAGCGTAATGAAGTTCTTGGCTCAGAAAATATTCGCCCAGTTCTTGAGAATATGTTGAATTCGGTTATTGAACGCGTTGTGGCGATCCACACTGCAGACAATACCGTATATTCCAAAGGCTTGAAAGACTATCTCGAAGCGAACTTACTGGCTGAAGATACTGTGACAATCGAAGATTTGGAAGGTAAAACACCAGAAGAGTTGCAAACATTTATTCACGAATTGGTCATTGCACGCTATAATGAGAAAGAGCAAGAAATGTCCGAAGAACGTATGCGTGAATTCGAGAAGGTAGTCTTGTTGCGTGCGATTGATACCAAGTGGATGGATCATATCGATGCGATGGATCAGCTTCGTAACGGAATTCATTTACGTGCCTATGGACAAAGTGATCCACTTCGTGAATACCAGGCAGAAGGATTTGCGATGTTTGAAGATATGCTAATTGCCATCGAAAACGATGCGACGAAGTATGTCATGAAGGCAGAAATCCGCAATAACTTGGAGCGCGAAGAAGTAGCAAAAGGTCAAGCGAACAACCCGAAAGAAGACGGCGCACCGGTTGCTAAAAAGCCGATCCGACGTACTGTCAATATCGGACGTAACGAACCTTGTCCGTGTGGTAGCGGTAAGAAGTACAAGAACTGCCACGGCAAAGCATAAAGAGAAACAACCACTCAGGAGGAAACCATTATGATAGAATTATCCGATGTTCGCAACGATCTCGACAAAACAGCTAAGAAATTAGCGGACTTTAGGGGGTCTCTTTGACTTAGAAAACAAAGAGGCTAGCATGCAGGAATTAGATGAAATGATGTTGGAGCCAGGATTCTGGGATGACCAAGACGCGGCTCAGAAAGTTATTTCACAATCGAATGCATTGAAAGACATTGTCGGCGAATATAACGCATTGAACGAGACACAAGAGAATTTGGAAATGACGCTTGAACTTTTGCGAGAAGAAGCGGACGAAGAGTTACAAGAAGATCTCATTTCCGAATTAAAAGAGTTCAAAAAGAAGATGGAACAATTCGATCTTCAAATGTTATTGAGCGATGAATTTGATAAAAATAATGCAGTAGTTGAAATACACTCAGGCGCAGGCGGCACCGAGTCCCAAGACTGGGCTTCGATGTTGCTTCGTATGTATACACGCTGGGCTGAGCACCACGGCTTTAAAGTCGAAACTCTCGATTATCAAGCAGGTGACGAAGCGGGCGTGAAGTCTGTCACACTCGGAATTAAAGGGCATAATGCATATGGCTACTTGAAAGCGGAGAAAGGTGTGCACCGACTCGTTCGGATCTCTCCATTTGACTCTTCAGGTAGACGTCATACATCCTTCTCTTCCATTGAAGTCATGCCGGAGTTTGACGGCGACATCGAATTGGATTTGAAGACGGAAGATATCAAAATTGATACGTACCGTTCAAGCGGTGCCGGCGGACAGCACGTCAATACGACGGATTCCGCTGTACGTATGACTCACATTCCAACGGGTGCGATTGTTACGTGTCAAACGGAACGTTCACAAATTAAGAACCGGGAGCGTGCGATGAATCTTTTGAAGGCGAAGATTTACCAGATTCGCGTGGAAGAAGAGGAAGCACGTTTAGCGGATATCCGTGGCGAGCAGAAGGAAATTGGTTGGGGCAGTCAAATTCGTTCATATGTTTTCCATCCCTATTCTATGGTGAAAGATCACCGTACGAATGAGGAGACGGGTAACGTTGGTTCTGTGATGGACGGCGAGATCGATCAGTTTATCAATGCATATTTGCGTTCTAGAATTTCTTGATTATAGAAAGGCAGCCGAGCGGGTCATTTTTTCATGACTTGGTTCGGCTGTTTTTTTACAGAGTAGCTCATTTGCGTATGTAGTGAAGGATAAACTATATAAGTCGAACAAATGATTTGTTACTTAATAGTACTAAGTTGCTTGGAGTGCAAGGCGGCGACTCCTGGGGGATTAGCGTGCGCCTTGAGACCCCGGCCAGATGCCTTAATTTCTGCAAAGTACACAGAAATACGGCAAAGCGAACCCTTCGCTGTTCGCTTGGCTCAAGCCACGCCCCCCGGAAAGCGTCCGCCTGGAACGGAAAGCAACGGTTGGTACCGTCCATTTCTTTAATTCATCTTATATAGTAGCTTTGTGATCATATGTGAACTTTTGTCACATTTGTCGTTTGAATATTACAAAGACGTTACAATATTACAGACTGTAACAAAGAGTGATTTCTTTTCATGCCAAATCACGTGGAAGACGGTAAATTTCCTCGCTATTTTCATCATGTGACCAAATGTAATGTTTACTTACCGGATATTTGGTCAATACTATATATGTACTTCCTACCAAAGCGTCTTTTTATGGGATGAAATAGACAAAATACACGATTATCCTGGATAATTTGTAACTTTATGATCTCTATTCACCATAAATCGATTAATATTTGGTATACTACTATATGTTAGAAAAAATTAAGTAAAAGGAGGGTATTACATGAAGAACAAACTATTAGCTACACTCTTCGGAGCAGCACTAGTTCTCGGCGCTTGTGGTGGAGGCGACGATAACGCTTCAGAACCAAATAATGACGCGACAAACGACAACGGCGCGGCTACTACTGATGTAGATGCAGAAGCAGTTGTACAACAAAGCTGTGCATCATGTCACGGAGGAAACTTAGAAGGTGGAGCAGGTCCAGCACTTGATAAAATCGGTGCAACACTTTCTGAAGAAGAAATCCACGACGTGATCGTTAACGGTAAAGGCGCTATGCCTCCTGGTGTTATTAAAGGCGAAGAAGCAGACGCAGTTGCTGCTTGGTTAGCTGAAAAGAAATAATAACAATTCAATCAATCGTCTCCAAGACTTCCTTGGGGACGATTTTTTTGTACATATAACTACTAAAATAAACCAATTTTTACTATTTATCTAGCTTAATCAATTGATACATAACTGTAATACATGGTAGAGTCAAGGCCATGCTATAATAAAAATGGCGAATATGAGAGAAAAACAAAATTCAGGTGGTTATGATGTATGATTGTAATGAAAAATGTATACAAAAAGTACCCGAATGGTGTTGTAGCCTCTAACGGAATTCACGTCGAAATCGAAAAAGGGGAATTTGTATATGTTGTCGGACCGAGTGGCGCGGGTAAATCCACGTTCATTAAAATGATGTATCGTGAAGAAGTCCCGTCTAGTGGATTGATTTACTTCAATAATACGGAACTGACAAAAATGCAAAGAAGAGATGTCCCTTATTTGAGAAGACAAATTGGCGTAGTATTCCAGGATTTTAAACTACTGCCAAAACTGACTGTCTACGAAAATGTTGCGTATGCGCTAGAGGTAATTGAAGAATCACCGAGCGTCATTCGTCAAAAAGTGACAGAAGTTCTGAAATTAGTAGGGCTCACCAAGAAAACGAGAATGTTTCCAAATGAACTGTCAGGTGGCGAACAACAACGCGTATCGATTGCGCGATCGATCGTTAATAAACCGAAGCTCGTCATTGCAGACGAACCGACAGGGAATTTAGATCCAGAGACTTCATGGGAGATCATGAAGATTTTTGAACGGATAAATGCACAAGGCACAACGATCATTATGGCAACACATAATAAAGATATTGTGGATAATCAACCACATCGCGTGATACAGATCGAAGGCGGACTCATCACACGAGATGAGAACGAAGGAGAATACTCCAATGAAATCTAGAACAGTACGACGTCATATTCGGGAAAGTTTCAAAAGCTTAAGTCGAAATGGTTGGATGACTTTTGCATCAGTTAGCGCAGTGACCGTGACTTTACTATTAATCGGCGTATTCATCGTCATCATGATGAACTTGAATCAACTGGCTGATAACATCGAAAATGATGTAGAAATCAAAGTAGTCGCGGAACCAGGTGCTAGTAAAGATGAAGTCCAAGAACTATTGAAGGAAGTCAAAGAAACCCCAGGTGTTGCCGAAGTCAAGTATTCCTCGCGAAAACAGGAATTGGAGCAAATGATTCAGTCATTTGGTGATGAGTTGGCGCTCTATAAACAGGACAATCCCCTCGGTGATGCATTATATGTTAAAGCGGATAATCCCAAAAACACAGCATCCATCGCAAATGAAATTGCCACGTACCCGCATACTTTTGACGTGGAATACGGTGAAGGTAAGGTAGAAAAACTTTTCCATGTCTTAAAAATAGGACGAAACATCGGACTGGGCTTAATATTGGCATTGCTGTTTACTGCTATGTTCCTCATATCGAATACGATCCGACTCACCATTGTGGCGAGACGTACAGAAATCGATATTATGAAACTGGTTGGTGCAACAGATAGTTTCGTACGGATTCCTTTCATGCTCGAAGGCGTGTGGCTTGGAATTTTCGGTGCGATCCTTCCGATGGCTTTGATGACGACATTTTATTCGAAGTTGTATAGTTTCTGGGAAGGTCGTTTGCAAAATCAATTATTCCATTTGCTTGACCCTAACCCATTCCTATTACAATTGAACTTTTTACTACTATTCGTCGCCGTCTTTATTGGTGTCTGGGGTAGTTTCATGTCAGTCAGGAAATTCTTGAAATCGTAAGTTTGACTAAGGAGAGAACTAGGATTTGATAAAAAGACATAGAATCGTTTCAAGTGTCCTTGCGATTTGTTTGCTTACCACGACGGTTGGCAGTGCAGATGTATTCGCAGACTCTCTGAAAGATTTGCAGAATGAAAAAAATGCAGCAGAAATCAAAAAGAAAAGTTTAGATTCTACTATCCAGAAAAAAGAAATTCAAATACAGGAGAAGCAGTCGGAAGTCGATGTACTGGTCTCCCAAATTAAAAAACTGAATGACAAAATTGAAGAAACCAATCAAAATATGGATCGGATCATTGCAGAAATGAATCAGACTCAAATTGAAATTGATGAACTTCAGTCTTCTATTAAAGAATTAGAGATTCGGATTAAACAACGAGACGAAGTTTTACGTGAGCGTGTTCGCGTGATGCAAGTCAAGGGGAATAAAGTCAGTTATTTGGACGTGCTTCTTGGTGCTAACAGCTTCGCGGATTTCATTGATCGCTTCTCGGCAGTATCTACATTGATGGATGCAGATCGAAAAATCATTCAACAACAAGAAGAAGATATAGCGCTGTTAGAAGAAGAAAAGAAACTGGTAGAGCAGAAATTAGCTGAACAAAAAGAGCGCAAGCAAAAAATTCAAGCAATGAAAGACGAATTGCATAATAAAAAGCTCGAAAAAAGAGAAGTGGTAAATAAGCTTGAAAAGAGTCAGGAAAAACTTTCAAGTGAAAAAGGCGCGTTAGAAGAAGAATATAGCGAAACGGTAGCATTCAGTTCTGAATTGGAAAAGAAAATTATCGCAGAACAAAATCGTTTGGCAGAAGTCGCTCGCAAAGAACAAGCGAGAAAGCAAAAGTTGCAGCAAGAAAGATTGGCAGCAGCAGCTGCGGCAAACAGTGGTTCGCCAAGTTCCATTGCCGCTCCGCCTGTCTCAAGCGGCTCTTGGACAAAACCGACAACGGGTAGGTTCAGTTCAGGATTTGGCTGGCGGATTCACCCGATATCGAAAGTGAAAAAACAACACCGTGGAATGGACATTAGCGCACCAACAGGAACTCCAGTTGTAGCAGCAGGAGATGGTGTCGTATCGTACGCGGGCAGTATGGACGGATTGGGTAACGTGGTCATGATCACGCACTCCATGAAAGGTCAGATTTTGACGACGGTCTATGCTCACCTATCAACTATTGGTACAAGCTCAGGACAATCTGTCGATAAAGGTCAACTCATTGGAGCGGTCGGTTCGACAGGAAACTCTACAGGTCCGCATTTGCATTTTGAAGTGCATGTAGGAAACTTCTCCGCGACAGGTCCAAGTGCAGTCAATCCTTTGCATTACGTTTCTTTTTAATATAGCATAAACTGAAAACCTGCCTGAATAGGTAGGTTTTCATATGTTTATAGAAAGAATAGGGGGAGTGACGATGCCGGTTACGCAGTATTATCCAATCGGTTCGATTACGATGCCGTCTTCTTGGATTGCGTTCATTGCGGGTTTCATAGTGACCTATCTTTTCATTCGATTATACGTTGGTAAAGTACATGGCGAACGAATCGGTGATCTATTTTTCTATATCGTAATCATTTGGAAATTGTCAGTGATTGTAACAGACTTTTCGTTGGTCATGAAAAATCCGCTCTCTATCCTTTATTTTCACGGAGGGACGTTCGGCTGGATACTCGGGCTAGTCGTAGCCAGTGTATGGATGCTCCGTCGAGTATATAAAGAGAAGTGGGAGCGTATCGATAAATGGTCGGTATTGCTTGCATTGATTTGTTGGCAGGTTGTCTACCAAATCGCTATGACATTTCTTAATGAAGGCAGTCTGGTAGTGAAAAGCGCAACGGTTCTATTATTTATCGCCGTCTTTGTATTGTCCTGGTGGTGTCAACAAAAGAAAGTCAATACAGTGAGCGACCTTGCGGGTGTCTTGATAGCGGTTCATTTTTTTGTGTCAGCCATCCAAGGAAATCTACTGAACACAGCATTCATCACGACCATTTTCATCGGTTTGTTACTGTTTGGAATAGATAGAGCTACGGCACAACCAATTAGTGGAAAGGAAGAGGTAGAGTGAGTAGGAAAACGCTTGGATATATCATCACGGCATGTATCATCGGTACGTTAATCTTCATCATGGTAGAAAATACAGTCGGACAGAAAAAAGCGGTAGAAACTCCGATTACACAAGTGAATCCGGAAGATGCAGTGCAAGGGGAAGAAGAAGGTTTAGAGCAATATTCACCTGCCCCGGACTTTACATTGGAAACTCTTGCAGGCGAAACGGTGACGCTTTCCGAGTTAAAAGGGAAAAAAGTGATTTTGAACTTCTGGGCGACATGGTGTCCTCCATGTAAAGCAGAAATGCCGCATATGGAAAGCTTTTATTCGAAGCTTACGGATGAAGACCAAATAGAACTCATCGCAGTCAACGTCACGGAATCCGAGAGACGTGGGATAGGTGAAGTAGAAACGTTTGTAGATTCTTATGGATTAAGCTTCCCGATTCCGTTAGATCAAACAGCGGAAGTCACACATAAATATGGTGTAATCTCGATGCCTACAACGTTTATGATTGATACGCAAGGGCGCATTGCACAAAAAGTCGTGGGACCATTAGATGAAAAAACGTTGAATGAATTAGTCGACTTCATGGACTGAAAAAAGAGTCTGTTCTCGTGTCGTAACTTCTTGTCTTTCTTCATATAGTGAAGAGAGGAGGAGGTTATGAATGCGTAAGAGCAGGCTTTTTTTGGCGGGGGTGTTATTACTGATCGGCGCCATATGGCTAAATGGCTGTGGAAAGCAAGAAGCTGCAAAGAATGAGTCGATCAGTAAGTTGCCTGTAGTGGATGAAGTGTTCGAAAAGATTCAGGAGAGAGCAGTGTATCCAGTCAAGAAGGACGAGCTGATTGAAGGGGCATTGCGTGGGATGACCGATACGATCGGCGACCCGTATTCGACGTACTTGACCGAACAGGAAGCGGAGTCTCACCGGGAATCACTCGCAGGATCACGTGTCGGGATTGGTGCGGAAATGACACGGACGAACGGTAAGTATGTTGTTGTAGCTCCAGTAAAAGGAGGCCCAGCGGAAAAAGCGGGATTACAGCCTTATGATGAAATTGTGCGTGTCAACGGTGAACGGTTGGCCAATGAAACACTACGTGATGTAGTCAATATGATACGAGGCGAAAAAGGGACGGAAGTGAAGTTGACTATTTTCCGACCTGAAGCGGATAAGCATATGGAATTCACGATCACACGCGATCATATGCCTGTGCAGTCTGTTTCGCATCAGCTAATTAAAGAACGGGATGCTAAGCTCGGGTACATAGCGCTAAGCATGTTTGGTGAAGAGACAGCAAAAGAGTGGCAAAAGGCTACGTCTGATGTCATCAAAAAAGGTGCCCAAGCTATCATCATCGATGTGCGCGGTAATCCGGGCGGCTATTTGAAGGCTGTATCCGAAATTTCCAGTAGTCTATTAGAAGAAGATCGAACGTTTGTCGTGATGCAAGATGCACAAGGGAATTTAACGCCTGTTTCAACGGAGAAAGACGACAAGCTTTCATTCAATGAACGTTTGAAACAAATTCCGATTGTCATCGTACAAGATGTTGGTAGTGCGTCGGCGAGTGAAGTGTTGAGTGCAGCGATCAAAGATCTGAAACGCGGTGAGATCATCGGCACAACCAGTTTCGGAAAAGGAACTGTACAAGAAACGATGGAATTATCCAATGGCGGAGAATTGAAGCTATCGACGAGTAAATGGTTGACGCCTAAAGAGAAGTGGATTCATGGCAAAGGAGTCACAGCGGATATTGAAGTAAAACAGAATACGTTATTCACAGAGCACTTGCAAATGGTGACGGATACGATGAAAGAAGGGCATTTCAATGACCAAGTTGCATATGCGCAACGCATGCTCAAAGCATTTGATCATCGTCCAGGTAGAACAGATGGCTATTTCGATCGTGAAACGGCAGAAGCAGTACATGCATTTCGTGCGGAGTATGAAATTAAAGAAGGCTATGATATGGACAGAGAATTCTTCATGGCATTAAAAACGGCTGCAGAAGAATATCGAGCGGAGCCAAAGAACGACAAACAGTTACGTATGGCGGTCGATTTCCTCGTCAATGAATTGGGGAAATAATAGCAGAGGCGGTTCGACAAGGTCTTGGAAACAAGACTTGCGGACAGCCTCTTTTTTTTCATGCAATTTAGCTTAAATTGGAACTTCCTTAAGAACTCTCTCGCTATTTTCCTTCTTTTTTTGTACAATGAAGAAAAGAGCTATAAAGACAAGCGAGAAAGGTGACAGAAGATGTCTAGCGAACTATTACTTAATTTAAAAGATGCATTACTTTACTTTTTTCTGAATCCAGTCTGGCTAATCGCTTTAGTGGCTGCCTATATGCTTGGCAGTAAACGCGTAAGTCGCGAGCGAACAGATTTCAATGTGGGCATCAACAAAGGTTCTACTGAAATGAAACACATTCTTTCAGTAGGTTGGTTGCACGGTCTCGTGTTATCGATTCTGATTGCCGGTGTTGGGTTGATCGTCGATTTTAACTGGATCATTCTTTTATCCATTGTCATGTTGCTCGTTATTGTATCATTCTCCTATAAACTAGCATCACCGATTTATTATGTTACTATCGCGTTTTTTGCGCTATGGGCATTGGATCGTTTTGCGGGAGACTTTTCAATCGGCACATGGTTCGTTCAAGAAGACTTGGACTTCTTCGGTACATTAGCTATTACGGTACCGATTATTGCGGGATTATTGTTAATTTCGGAAGGCTTATTAGTTCGTCGTCACGCGGCGCGTCATACGTCTCCATCATTCGTTCCGACACAACGCGGCATGCGTGGTGCAATTTATCAGTCGAAATTACTTTGGCTCGTGCCAGTGGTATTTATAGTACCCGGACATATGGTAGCGGAAATTGCTCCATACTGGCCGCAATTCACACTAGGCTCAGAGCAATTTTCATTCATTCCGGTACCTATAGTCATCGGCTTCTCGCAATGGGTTCGTTCTACGTTCCCGGACGTGCTACTTCCTAAAATGGGAAAAGCGATTGCTTGGCTCGGTGTGGCTGTCGCGGTAGTAGGTATTGGTGCAATTTGGATGCCTGTGCTTGGTTGGGCAGCATTGCTTGCAGGGGTCTTATGCCGTATCTTGTTGAGCGCTATGATTTCACTATCAGAACGCAATAAGCAAGTATTGTTAGTGCCTCAATCAGAAGGTGTCTATGTAGTAGCGGTTCTTAACGATTCGCCAGCAGAGAAAATGGGCATAGTCCCAGGTGATTTGATCAAGTCGGTAAACGGCATTTCGATTCATAATGAAGATGAATTATATGATGCCATCCAAGTCAATGCTGCACACTGTCGTTTGCAAGTAATCGGCCGTGATCAAGAAGTACGTCTAAAGCAACAAGTGCTGTTCCGTCATGACCACTTCCGTCTAGGTATTGTGGTTGTGCGTTAAAAGGGGAGAACAATATGCATGATTTCGAAACGAAGTTACTGTTTGCGATGTTGTTGCCAGGGATTTTAGTTGTATTTTTTACGCGCGTGACATTTCATCACGTCGTTGGATTAATATTGACATTGTCGCTCATCGCAGCGTCGGTCTATGCAGGATATACGCATAACTGGTTGTTGTATGTAGCGGATGCAGTGTCTTTGACAGTAGGTTTTTGGTTTGCGTCGCGCATGGTGAAGAATGCGCGACTGAATCAAGCCGAGGAGTGAAAAAGCGGTTTTCAAAGAGCATATATGCTTTGAAAACCGCTTTTTTATTTCGAATACTAGCTAGTCGCTGTTTTAATTGTCTACGCTGTGGGGAATAGTGAGAGTAAGAGTCAAAATAGACTGTACACTGCGAGTGCTGCAATGGTACCAATCACGACAAACATCACGTCGAGGCCGAAGAAGGCTAGTGTAAACGCTGTGATCGCGCCTATTATGCCGAAGAGAATATCATCTTGGATATGTAAAATAGCCGGGAAAATCAGTGCACCGAGCACTGCATATGGAATATTGCGCAACACACCGCTAACGATTGGCGGTAATTCCTTGCCGTCGAGAATGGTCAACGGAATCATTCGAGGCACATATGTGGCGACGGCCATGCCAAGCAACATCCACCAATACGTAGATCCCATCAGTTTACCTCCTTTTGTTCAGTAAAGCGATCAACGTTCTTATTACTCTTTACATAAAGAATCTCAACAACTATTGCGGAAGCGAGCGTCGCGACCAAGATCGACCATCCGGTAGAGAGTAAATGTGTGTAATACAGTGTGCAATGAATGGCTGCTGCAATCACTGCGAGCAACACTACTTTGCGATTGCCTTTCATAGAAGGGACGAGCAAGCCAATGAACATCGCATACAGTGCAACTGACATCGCTTTTTGTAGAAATTGCGGTAAGTTCGCTCCAATGACGTGTCCTACTGCTGTAAAGATCACCCAACTACTATAGGCAATCAAGGCAACGCCAAACGCAAAAGCGGTCGTGACTTGTCGATTCTTTTGGGTGGCAAGAACGGAAAATGTTTCATCAGTGATTCCAAATGCATAGACAGCTTTCTTCCATTTTGGTGCGGCTTCCACTTTTTCACTTAGAGCAGCCGTCATGAGAAAGTGCCTAATATTGACGATGAATGTATTCGTCACGATGAGCCACGGCGCAACGCCGGACGCGAGTAAGCTGAGTGCCATATATTGTGCTGCTCCTGCATAGACAAATAAACTCATTGCGGTTGCTTCAATAATAGAGAGGCCGGTCGTTTTAGCGAGCAGTCCGAATGTCAGCGCAACGGGAAAATAGCCGATGGCAATGCTCGATCCTGCTTTCAGGCCATGAGAAAAGGTTGTATTCACTAGGCAGCCCATCTTTCTTTTACCAATCTAGGAGCTAGTATACTATAACTCAACAAATTCTACAGCGATATGACGAAAAATTATGAAAATCAGTGAGGGTGTTGGCGATGAATGAATGGCTATCAATTGATAAAGTGGAGGATTTGGCAGACCAGTATGAGGCACTAGGATTTTTCATGGGATTAATCCCAACGTTTTTGGAAGCATTCTTACCATTTCTGCCACTCTTCGTATTTGTTATCGCCAATGCCATTGCATTTGGTTTTTGGTTAGGCTTTGTCCTTTCCTGGGCTGGAACGGTAGCGGGTTCGTATGTTGTGTTTTTGCTCGTCCGTAGATTTGGCGGTAATACGTTCTTCTCGTTCTTGACCCGCCCTAAAAAAGTGCAACAGCTCATTCAGTGGGTCGAGCGTAATGGCTTTGGTCCGTTGTTTATCTTGATTTGTTTTCCGTTTACGCCTTCTGCTTTGGTGAATCTTGTGGCGGGTTTGTCGAATATGAACAAGAGGAATTATTTATTCGTGCTGATGCTTGGTAAGCTAGTGATGATTATGATGATTACGTTTATTGGGTATGATGTGCGGGCGCTTGTCACGCAGCCGATCCGGACGTTGATTATGTTTGTGGTTATTTTCTTGCTGTGGTTGGTAGGGAAGTGGTTTGAGCGCAGGTTGACGCGGAAGGTAGAGGAAGACTTTAGGAGTTTTTCTAGTGTGCAGGGTGATCACAAAAAAGAATAAAGGTTAACGGTTCCTGTCTTTCTTTTCTTTCGGTACAATGGAAGAAAGAGCGATAGGATTTTTTCTTTCTGAAATAGTGAAGAGTGATGGGGAGGACACCGTTGATCAGCGTTCCAGGCGGACGCTTTCCTGCGGGCATGGCTTGAGCCTCCTCGTCCGCTTCGCTCCCTGCGGGGTCTCAAGGCTCATGCTATTCCCGCGGGAGTCGCCGCCTTCCACGCTGATCAACTAGTTTGTGGGACTGATCATTGTGTCGTGGATAAAAGTTTCTCGCAATAGGTTAACGTTCGTGCAAAGATATTTTGTTTTGTACCTGCGCTATAACGTTTTTAACGAAGGTGCTTACCACGAGCGCCGAAGTGGGGACAATGAAATCTCTACTAACGCGGTCAGCAAAACAACAAAATCCTGACCAACCGCAAATAGAAAAAACACTTGCAGAACCACAACTCAAAGCCGCTTACTAACTTACTAAACGAACTTATATAAATCTAACTTCCAATGAAAGGGGAGAGAGTTATGTCACTGCGCTTTATTACAGGTCGCTCCGGAACAGGAAAGACCACTTTTATTGAACGCGAGATTGCGCAAGAATTGAAAGAACGGCCGATGGGGGCGCCTATTGTCGTCATTGTCCCCGATCAATTATCGTACTCGATGGAATATAGCCTGTCCGTCAAATCTGGATTGACCGGCATGATCCGTGCCCAAGTATTGACATTCAAACGACTTGCATGGCGGGTGCTGCAAGAAGTTGGGGGCATCACGCGCGAAGAAGTAGACAGCTTCGGGTATCGCATGCTCGTACGCAGTGTGCTAGAGGATAATAAAGACTCGTTCAAGCTATTTAAACAAGCGGCTTCGAAGCACGGATTCGCTGAGCAAATTAGTGACGTCATGAAGGAATTCAGTAAGTATTGTATCGATCAGCAAGCATTTTCCGAATTGACGATCTCACTTTCCGATAAGCAAGCGCCTCGAATTTTGCAAGATAAAGCACATGATTTGCAATTATTGCTTGAGAAAATAGAAGAACGTCTTGGAACGACGTATATGGACAGTGAAGGGCAACTAAATGCGCTAGCTGATCAGATAGCGCATTCGGAGTGGCTACAGGACGCGTCGATCTATATAGACGGCTTTGGCGATTTCACGACACAGGAATATTCGATTATTACGCAATTAATGAAATATACGAAACGCGTTACAGTCGTGTTGCCGATGGAAGAAAAAGTGCATAACAGCGAGCATGAATTATTCCATACTGCACAGCAACAGTACGAAACGCTTCAGCAACTGGCATATAGTGAGTCTGTTGATCGTGAAGAACGCATTCATTTGACGGAGTTGCAACGTTTTTCAAATCAAGAATTGGCGCATTTGGAACAGCAGTTTGATCACTATCCGCCTGAAACGTTTGAATCGGAAGGTGCGATCCAGATAATCGAGGCGTCAAATCGCCGTGCGGAAGTGCATGCAGTGGCACGTTCGATTCGCAAGCTGATGCGTGAAGGCAAGCGGTACCGCGGCATGACGGTATTAAATCGTCAACCGGATGTCTATAACGAATTGATCCAGAACATCTTCACGCAATATGATATTCCAGTGTTCATTAGCCAGAAGAAACCGATGCTGCATCATCCGTTGATTGAATTTGCACGGTCATTGCTTGAAGCGGTGCGTACAGATTGGTCGTATGAAGCAGTGTTCAGGGCAGTGAAGACGGATTTGTTTTTCCCTGTCAATGAAAGCAAACAAGTATGGAGAGAGCGGGCAGACCGCTTGGAGAATTTCGTACTGGCTAAAGGAATCCATGGCAAATCCCGCTGGCAAGATGAAGAGCGTTGGAAGGTGAGTCGCTATAGAGGTCTAGAAAAAGTCCGTACCGTACAGACAGATGAAGAACTTGCGACACAAGCGGAGTTTGCGGAGACTCGCGATATGATTCGCGAGCCGATTGAACAATTACAACAGAAGTTACAGTCAGCTCGTACCGGTCAAGACGTGGCGGAAGCGTTGTTTTACACAATAGAATCTCTTCGCATCTACGATAAAATAATAGAGTTGCAGCAAACGGAACATACTATAAATCGTTTGCAAGCAGCGGCGGAACATGAACAAGCGTGGACGAGTTGGATTAATGTGTTGGATCAGTTTGTGCTAATGTTTGGCGAGAAAGAACTGCCGATTGCAGAAGCTATTAAAATCTTGGATGAAGGATTCGATACGTTGGAATTTAAATTGATTCCGCCTTCGCTCGATCAAGTAACTGTGACGACTATGGAGTTATTCAATTCAATGGATGTCGAAGCGGTGTTTGTACTCGGTGCGAATGAAGGGGTATTGCCTTTGCGCAATGATCATGAAGGATTACTTTCAGACAGTGACCGAGAGTTATTTAGTGAGATCGGCATGACGCTCGCACCTACGACGAAGCTTCAGCTCATGCGCGAATCATATATGGCGTACCGGGCGTTTACCGGAGCAAGTGCGCGTTTGACTGTCAGCTATCCCATTGCGGATGAAGAAGGGAAAGCGTTAATTCCCTCTCTTTACATTCCTAGATTACAGCAGATAGTACCGAATATACCTACGGAGATTGCTGTCATGGAACCTACGGAATTGTCTGTAGTAGAAGATCAGCTTGCCTATATCGAACATCCTGAAGTGGCGTTGTCTTATGCGATTCGTATAATGCGACAAGCTTCAACACAGGAAGAAATCGCACCTGAATGGCAAGCGGTACTAGCCTATTATAAAGAAGATCCACTTTGGTCTTCAGTTATAGAGTCCATCGTACAACCCGCGTTGAAGCGACAGAAGACCGAGTTGCTCGACTCGGAATTGACGACGGGTTTATACGGTTCGTCCTTTACGACGAGTGTATCCAGGATAGAATCATACTACAGTTGTCCGTTCCAACATTTCACAACATATGGTCTGAATTTACAAGAGCGTTTTGAATTCCAGCTTGAAGCGCCAGATATCGGGGATTTATTCCATGCGGCATTGAAATGGGTATCTGACGAAGTCATGCGTCAAGGCTTGTCCTGGGCTGCGTTGACGAATGAACAGTGCTGGCAGTTAGGTCGTGAAGCGATCGATGCACTGGCGCCAAAGTTCTTCCATAGAATTTTATTGTCAAGTCAACGCTATGCATATATTCAACGAAAATTGATGCACATCATTCAACGGACGATCCGTGCATTACAGTCGCAAGCACGCAATTCCAGCTTCACGCCGATTGCGATCGAAGCAGGTTTCGGTCCAGATGAAGATATCGCACCACTTGAAATCCATTTGAAAAATGGCCAACAGATGCATATTAGAGGGCGAATTGACCGAATCGATACGATGAAAAAAGACGATCAGACCTATTTGCGAGTAGTCGATTACAAATCGTCAGCCCGTGCGCTTGATTTGACCGAAGTGTATTATGGCTTATCGCTGCAAATGCTGACGTATCTCGATGTGGCACTTGAGCATGCGGAAGATTGGCTCGGTGTCTACGCGAATCCCGCGGGTGTACTGTATATGTATGTTCACAATCCGATGTTGCGTCTGACAAAAGAGTTAAACGAAGATGCTGTGGAAAAAGAGTTATTGAAATCCTATAAAATGCAAGGCTATATAGTAGAAGATGCGGACGTTGCTTTGGCGATGGATGACCAGATCGAAAGTGAATCGTTAATTATTCCAGCACGATTAAAGAAAGACGGTTCGTTTTATTCGAATTCAAAAGTCGTACCACCTGAAGATATCAATATATTGCGTTCATTTGTCCGTAAAAAACATCAGCAAGCGGGAGACGGCATGCTATCAGGTGATACACGTGTCTATCCGTACCGCTTGAAAGAACATATGCCATGCACGTTTTGTTCGTATCAGTCGATTTGTCAATTTGATAGTACGGATCCGACACAGCCTACACGGAACTATTCCGCCTATAAACCAGAAGAATCATTAGAAAAGATGAGGAAGGAGATCGATCCAGATGCGAATTCCAAATAAACCGCCACATGAGACATTCACGGACGATCAATGGAAAGCAATCCACGCGTCCGGTAAAGATATTCTCGTTTCTGCTGCAGCAGGTTCAGGGAAAACGAAAGTCCTCATCACGCGGATGATTGAAAAAGTATTGAACACGGAACACCCGATAGACGTCGATCAGCTACTCGTTGTGACGTTCACAAATGCGGCGGCTGCCGAAATGCGTCATCGTATGGCGAGTGCACTTGAAGAAGCCATCGTCCAAGATCCTTCTTCGGTCCATTTGCGCAGACAGTTGAACTTGCTGAATAAAGCACAGATTTCATCGTTGCACTCATTTTGTCTGCAAGTAGTTCGGCAGTATTCATATGTGCTGGATATCGATCCTGGATTCCGTATTGCCGATGCGACAGAGGCAGCGATTTTACGTGATGATACGATCGCACTAGTGTTGGAAGATGCCTACAGTCAGCCCGATCCAGAAGCGATTTATCGTCTGAGTGATAGTTTCACCGCAGACCGTAATGATCAGGCGATCGAGACGTTGATTGATAAACTCTATGATTATTCCCGTGTACATCCCAATCCATCGCAATGGCTAGAACTCATTCCGCAGCAATATGAAATTGGGGATCATGCGACGATTGACGACTTGTCATTTATCGATTCGCTGAAAATATCGATCCAGCATACGCTTGAAGAAGCTAAAACGGTCACGCGTGATTTACAGCGAGTAGCGGAAATGCATGATGGACCGTTGCCATTGCTTGAAACCGCTAAAGCAGATGAAGCATGGATTGACGGTGCGCTTGAGTATATGCTTCACGGCAAGTGGGAAGATGCCTATGCGTATTTCCAGACGTTGAAATGGGTGAAAGCAGGTACGATCCGTAAAGATACATGTGATGAAGACTTGGCCGCGCGTGCTAAGGCGATGCGTGATCAAGTAAAGAAAATCATCAATGCATTGAAAGATACGTACTTTACTCGAACACCTGCAAGATTGCTAGAAGAAATCCGTTTGATGGCTCCCCTTATGCATACACTCGTTGGATTGGTAGAGGATTTTTCGACGCGTTATCAAGCATCGAAAGAAGAACGCGGCTTAGTGGATTTCTCGGATCTTGAGCATTATGCATTACAGATCTTATCCGAAGAAGTAGACGGAGAACGAGTGCCTTCTGATATTGCAATCGATTACCAAAATCGATTTGCAGAAGTATTGGTGGATGAGTATCAGGATACGAATTTCTTGCAGGAAGCTATATTGCAGTTAGTGAAGCGTGGCGGAGAAGCAGATGGCAATTTATTTATGGTAGGGGACGTCAAACAATCCATTTACCGATTTCGTTTGGCAGAACCGGGTTTGTTTTTAGGGAAGTATGATCGTTTTACGTCTGATGTAGAGGATCAAGGATTGAAAATCGACTTGAATGCCAACTTCCGAAGCCGTAAAGAAGTGCTCGATGCCACGAACTATATTTTCAGACAGATCATGGGGACGCGAGTTGGAGAAATTGAATATGATGAGGCGGCCGCGTTGAAGTACGGTGCACATTATCCCGATAAGGATGTATCGGCAGGCTTGACGATTTTGTATGAGAATGAAGAAGATGAAATGTCTGAAGAACAAGAAGCCCAGCAAGAGCTGAAGAAATCCCAAGTAGAAGCACGGTATATTGCACAGAAGATTAAAGCGTGGAAAGATGAGCAAGCACAAGTCGCGGATGCATTTAGCGGTAAGCAACGTCCGCTTGAATATAGTGATATTGTTATTCTCATGCGTTCGATGACCTGGTCGAGTGAAATTGCGGATGAACTAAAAGCCGCTGGAATTCCTGTCTATGTGTCTTTATCTTCGGGCTATTTTGATGCCATTGAAGTGATGATTATGCTCAATACATTGCGCGTGATCGATAATCCATACCAAGACATTCCGCTTGTTTCGGTGTTGCGTGCTCCGTTCGTTGGCGTGACTGAAAACGAATTAGCGCAAATTCGTCTCGTCAATCGAAATGCGACGTTTTATGAAGCGCTACAATTGTTCATGCAGACCGGTGGGGCGGGAGTGAATGCTGCTACACAGCAAAAACTGCAACGCTTTTTCCTATTACTTGAAGACTGGCGGAATATGGCTAGGCACGGTTCGTTATCGGAATTGATCTGGCAAGTTTATCAAGATACGCATTATTACGAAATGGTCGGAATTTTGCCGAATGGTAAACAGCGCCAAGCCAATCTACGTGCGTTACATGATCGGGCGATGGCCTATGAAAAGACGTCGTTCCGTGGGTTGTTCCGTTTCCTTCGGTTTATCGACCGCATGCGTAAACGCGGAGATGATCTCGGAGAAGCGCGGTTCATGAGCGAAAAGGAAAACGTCGTGCGGATCATGACCATTCATTCATCAAAAGGTCTGGAATTCCCGTATGTATTTTTAGCGGGAATGGGTCGTCCGTTTAATAAAATGGATTTCCATAATCCGTATTTATTTGATCAGCATTTTGGACTCGCTGTCAAAGCGATCGACCCGGATAAACGTATTATGTTCACGTCACTACCGTTTCTGGCGATCAAAGAGAAAAAGGAGCTAGAGATGCGAGCGGAGGAAATGCGCGTGCTCTACGTAGCCATGACGCGTGCTAAAGAGCATTTGGAATTGATTGCCTCAGTTAAAGACATCGAAAAGACAATGAACAAATGGCAAGAAGCACAATTATTGAATGAAGAGGATCCTTTGCCGGAATACATACGTTCACGGGCAACCGGTTACCTCGACTGGATAGGACCAGCCGTTGCGCGTCATATGGATTTCGGTAAGTTCGGTAAGACGACAGGCGGGGAACTGGTGGATGATTCGTCATCATGGGAAGTAAATGCCTTGCCGTTTTCTGCTTTTCATCGGACGAATGAAGTCGAGATT
The DNA here is from genome assembly GCF_002101375.1 of Sporosarcina ureae. Lineage (GTDB taxonomy): Bacteria > Bacillota > Bacilli > Bacillales_A > Planococcaceae > Sporosarcina > Sporosarcina ureae_B. The sequence continues at coordinate 2,825,154 of NZ_CP015207.1, forward strand.
GAGGATTGGATACCTGTCGATCAGGAAACGGCAACGGTGGATCCAGTGTTGGTGGAAGAAGTGCGAAGTCGTTTTGATGCGCAGTATCCGTTTGAATTTGCAGTTGAATTGTCTTCCAAACAATCCGTCAGTGAGTTGAAGCGGATTGCGTTGCTTGAGTTCGAACGAGGAGACGCGGATTCGTTTGAGGAAATGGAACGAGACGTCACGAAACGCATCTCAAATCTTCATGCTCGTCCATCATTTTTGCAGAAGCGTTCATTGACGAAAGCAGAAATTGGAACCGCAATGCATACCGTTATGCAACATCTCGATTTGAAAGAAGAACTGGATCTAGCAAGTGCTACGCAATTTGTGGAGCAGCTCGAAGCACGTGAACTGTTGACGAAAGAAGAGGCGATGGCGATTGATATTCAAGCGATTGTGGCTTTTTTCCAGACGACACTTGGCAAACGGATGAAGCAAGCCGATCAAGTGTTACGTGAAATGCCGTTTACTTACGCGCTACCCGCTGTTGAAGGTGAATTCCAGTTGCTTCAAGGTATTGCCGATTGTCTATTTCATGAAGATGGCAAGTGGGTGCTCGTTGATTATAAAACAGACGATATCCGTGCATTTCGTTCCGACTCGGCGATTGCTAATGAAATGCAAGTCCGTTATGGCACTCAGTTAAATTTGTATAAGAATGTATTGGAATCCATTCTTTCGATCGAAATTAAAGAAATGTTGCTTTACTTATTCAGCGGAGCAAAAATCATTAGTTTACAGGAGGAATTCGTTTGAAGTTGACTCCTACACCTCTAACAGAACGAGTGGAAGCACTCGATTTTTTAAGAGGTATTGCATTACTCGGTATTTTGATTGCGAATATGCTTCATTTCCATTCGCCGTATGCGTATATGGATCCGTATTCGTGGTACACCATCCCGCATGAACAGGCGATGTTTCATTTTATCGATGTATTTATTGAAGCCAGTTTCTATCCGTTATTCGCCATGTTATTCGGCTATGGGTTGAATATGCAGTATGAAAAATCACTGAGGAATGATACGCAGTTTGGGCCATTCATGGCAAGACGTATGGGAATTCTACTGATTTTTGGCGTGTTGCATGCGGTACTGATCTGGTCAGGTGATATATTGTTCACTTACGCGTTGATGGGATTCATTATGATTGCGGTGATCCGAATTCCAAAGAAGTGGTTGCTGGCCCTTTCGCTAGTCATTTATTTTGTGCCAACGTTATTGTTGTACGGTATATTGGCGTTGACTCGCAGTCAGACCACTTCGAATGTATTGGATGGATTCGTCGATACACGACAGATTGAACTGGCGATTTCATCTTATGGAAACGGAACGTTCAAAGAGATTTTAGCTTTCCGTTTGAATGAATTCTTTACATTTGAAATCATCGGCTCAATTACAGCAGTCTTTATCATATTGCCTTTGATCATGTTCGGTGCAGCGTTATCGAAATTCAAGATCATCGAGCGTATGTATGTGTTGAAAGGGAAATTGCTTCTCGCCATGATCATTTGTATTCCGGTTGGAGTCGTTTTAAAAAACATCCCGAGCTGGGACGGTCCGAAGTTTGAGAATATCTTACTTATACAATCAATCGTTGGCGGACCCATTTTGACACTTGGCTACGCGGCATTGTTCTTATTGCTGTTTCAACTACCATTTTTGAAAATGATGGCAAGACCGTTTGTTAGTGTCGGCAGGATGGCGTTCACGACGTATATTATGCAGTCAATCATTGCGACGATGATATTTTATTCATATGGAGTAGGTCTGTATGGTAAAGTAGATATAGTGACCGGCACGTGGCTGGCAATCGGGATCTTCGCGATTCAGCTCATAGTAGCGCAGGTTTGGTTGACGAAATTCCGAATGGGTCCACTTGAAGCTGTGTGGCGGAAGTGGTCGTATGGAAAGAATTTCGTCGTGAAAGAGGAAAAAAAGTAGATTTTGTCGTAACATAGGAATATGTGAACTCACATGGAAAGGGTTGGGTATTCAAATGAAATTATTGTCATTCCGCTACGAAGGACAGACTTTATTCGGACCAAAAGTTAAACGCGAGGAAGCCGTATGGGATCTACTCGCAATGGCTGAAGCTTTGGAACAAACTGATTTCCCGAAAACGATGATTGAAGGCGTTTCCCGCGGTATGGATTTTGTGGAGGAAGTTCGTAAATTGGTAGAGAAAACTGAAGTTGAAGGAAACGTAGAGCCGTTCAAGCATGCGTTCACTGACATCGAATGGTTGTCTCCAATTCCACGCACACCGAAAAACGTGTTGTGTGTTGGTAAGAACTACCTTGACCATGCAGAAGAACTTGGATCAAAAGCACCTGAAAAATTGATGCTGTTCACCAAATCTCTAACTGCAATCGCAGGGGACGAGCAAACATTATCGATCCATAGTGAAGTGACGGATTCATTAGATTATGAAGGGGAATTGGCTGTCGTTATTAGCAAGACAGGCAAAAACATTCCTAAGCAACTGGCATATGATTACGTGTTTGGTTACACAATTGGTAATGATATTACAGCGCGCAATATTCAGACAGAGCACAAGCAGTTCTTCTTAGGTAAAAGTTTAGATGACTCTTGTCCGATGGGGCCTTACGTGGTGACGAAAGACGAAATTCCAAATCCACAAAATTTATCTGTCGTCACGAAAGTGAATGATGAAGTGCGCCAAAATGGGAATACTTCCACCATGATTTTCAAAATCGATGACTTGATCGCTGAAATCTCTAAGTATGTCACATTAGAGCCGGGCGATGTGATCTTGACAGGTACGCCAGCGGGTGTCGGTAAAGGTATGACACCACCGACTTACTTGAAAAAGGGCGATACAGTAAAAGTATCCATCGAAGGTATCGGTACGCTAGTTAACCGTTTCGAATAATACATGAGGCTATGAAATAAGCTACAGAATAGTCGTAGTTTGAAAGATATGGTAGAATATTAATTGACTGTACAAATTAATGAGGTGAATGAAATGGGATTTTTAACTGATACAACCCATATGCATATTTTTATATGGGTAGTAGGTATCGTACTTTTTTTAGTTGCAGCTAGTATGGCAAATGGAACAAAAGGAAAAAAGATTACACATATGATTTTGCGTCTGTTCTATGTGTTGATCATCATCACGGGTGCTGCGCTATTCTTTAAGCATATGAGCATCGATTCCATGTTATATGGTATCAAATTTGTCCTTGGTCTTCTGACAATTGGATTTATGGAAATGGTTCTTGTTCGCGGAAGTAAAGGGAAGAACACAGGTCTTATGTGGATTCTCTTCGTCATTGCATTACTTGCAACGATGTTCGTAGGATTCAAATTACCAGTAGGCTTCAACTTTTTCGCATAATACCTACTGACTCTTAAAGGAGATGAGCAAATGGCAACACAGGCTGGCTGGATATTTTTGATAGTGATCCTGTTACTGATGGCACTGTTTGCTGTCTCCGTTTTGGTCAGTGCGCGTAAACAACGGGATCTGGACTTCTTTTCTGAAAACGACTAGAAATAATGATGCGCAAGCAGTGGAGGTTGATTCCTCTACTGCTTTTTTTATTTGCTTGAAAGCCATACATTCACAAGATTGCCGTATTTACAGAATGCGACAATGGTTTTCATAAGAAAGAATGGCATGGCTAGCTACCGTTTGATAAACTGAAAGAAGAGTTTGTATGAGGAGGATTTACTAAAGTGAAACGAATAATCGGACTACTGGCAACCTGTATGCTTGCCCTATCCATAGCACCATCCGCTTTTGCAGATACCGATCGATCTTTTAGCGATGAAAGTATCTATGATTTACTTGTCGACCGTTTCAATAATGGGATCGAATCGAATGATTTCGGTGCCGATGCAAAAAATCCAGCCATTTTTAACGGTGGCGACTTTGCTGGAATCAGCAATCGATTGCAACATTTACTTGATATGCACTTTACGATGATTTCTGTCGGACCGGTTTTCAAAACGGCTTCCTATGATGGAAATGAAGTTCTTGACTATTATGAGATTGAGCCGCACTTCGGTACAGCGGAAGAGTTCACCGCATTAATCGAAGAAATGCATGCGAACGATTTGAAAATTATGGCAGACTTTCCTTTAGTAGGTGAAGTTAGCGATCCTGCTGTACAGCAAGAATTGACGAAAGCAGCAGTACAATTTGTTTCTGATTATGAGTTAGATGGGCTTCGTTTGACATTACTTGACAATGCGGATACGAAGTTCCTGAACCACATGATTGAGGCAGTGAAAGAAGCGAACAAAGGACTGTACGTGATTACAAATGAGCAGAGTGATGCATCATTTGACAGTATACCGGCTGAAAAACGAAGTGCAGCCATTCAGGAATCGTTCGTGCAAGTAGATTCAGAAACTTCTTCATTGGATCAGTTTAGTAACGAGGATGCAGGTAAATTACTACAGTTTGATGATTTAACTGGACCACGTTTTACATATAAAATGGTGGAGCTTCGTCAATTCCCACCAACACGTTGGAAAGTAGCGACGGTTGCACAATTCATGCTTCCGGGCGTTCCATTGGTTCCTTATGCAACAGAAATTGCCGTGAATGGTAAAGAAGCACCGGAATCCCATCCGTTCTTTAATTTTAAAACGGATATGGAATTACATGAGTGGATTGGTGATCTAAACACTCTGCGTAATGATTCAGAAACGCTTCGTACAGGAGATTTCAAGTTTTTGCATAATAAAGATGGATTTGTTGTATTTGAACGATCTTCTGAAGAAGAGACGTGGATTATTGCGCTCAATAATACGTCCGAAGTGCAGAGCTTTGAACTGGACCCTGCGGTGATTGGAGAGAACAAGAAGCTTCGCGGTGTGGTTGGTCAGGATTTGATCAAGAAGACAAAGGATGATAAGTATCATGTCGTACTTGATCGTGAGATGGCCGAGGTTTACATCATCGAGGAAGATAAGGGATTTAATACGCCTTACCTAATTGCTTCGATTATGGTAGTTGTTTTGTTTTTGGCATTCTTATTCCTTGTTATTCGCAAGGGTAAGCAAGGTCGGAATGCAGACTCGGTTAGCGAAAAGAAGTAAAGGATAAGGCACCTGACACTTATGATCAACTGGCGTTATTCCATTGAAATTTGTGGTTAGTTCAAAAAAATCAAAAGAAAAAGGCTCAAGACAAGTTCCTGATACTGGAACCAGTCTTGAGTCTCAGACAGCCTGCTATTTATGCAGGCTGTTTTTTATTCACTTTTTGTATGGTTAAGGAAGAATAGGGCAATGGTTCCAGGACCGGCGTGTGAGCCGATAACGGAGCCTATTTGATGGATTTCAATGGCTTTTGGTTGGACGACTTCTTGGATCATTTTTTGAAACTCTTTGGCTGTAGTGAGATCGTCGCCGTGGCTGATGGCGATAGTTTGTTGTTGAAGGTTGTCGCCGCGTTCTTCCATCATTTCAATCATACGACGTAGGACTTTTTTGCGTCCACGGTGTTTTTCGATGGGGACAAGTTTACCATCTTCTACGTGAAGTAATGGTTTAATGTTGAGCAATCCGCCGAAAAATGCACTTGCTTTGGATACGCGTCCGCCTTTTGCCAAGTAATCCAGGTCTTCTACTGTGAAAAGATGTTCCATATGCATGGCCATCGTGCGGATTTCTTGTTCGATATCTCGCATGCCGATGCCTTCATTGCGTAAGCGTACGGCTTCTTTAACGAGTAGACCATAGCCGAGCGAAGCGCAGTGTGTATCGATGAGCGCCAAGTTCATGGAGGGATTGTCTCCTTTTACTAGGTCGCTCGTCATGACTGCTGTTTGGTACGTTCCTGATAGTTGGGAAGAGAAAGCGATGTAGATGCCGTCTTCACCGGATGCTGCAAGTTCTTTCCAAGTTGTCATCATTTTGTCTGGTGAAGCTTGTGAAGTCTTTGGTTGCTGTCCTTGACGGATCGCATCAAAAACTTCCTTGGAGTTGATCTCGACGATATCTTCGTATTCTTTGCCGTCTAGAAGAACGCTTAACGGGAATAGTTCTACTTCGTTTTCTTTAAAGAAGTCTAGTGGTAAATCACATGCGCTATCCGCAAAAATCTTCATTTCTTTTCCCCCTATAGGACGATGTTTTTCTGTAAAGCTAATCGTTCTTCCAGTATGCGTGAAATGCCGTCTTCATTATTTGTGTCGGTTATTTCATCTGCAATAGATTTCAATTGGCCGATTGCATTCCCCATGGCGACACCTACTCCTGCATATTCGATCATTTCGAGGTCATTGTCTTCGTCTCCGAATGCGATGATTCGGTCTTTCGGTACGTCCATCCATTTTGAAACCGCATCAATGCCTACTGCTTTATTAAGGCCGTGACGAACTATTTCCACGATGTTAAATGGAGTCCCCCAACGACGATGATCGATGACTTCTGCATGCAAGTCTTCAAGATGCTGCCGAATCGGATCGACAGTTAGCGGATCGGCTTGAATTAACAAGCTAGTTGGATCGGTTTTTAATGAATTCCGAATATCTCCAGCAGTGATGAGTGGATTGCCGAAGTTTAAAATGTCTAGAAATCGTTCATCATGATAATGGGCATAGACATCGTCCATAACTTCCGCAATGATATTTTCGACTGAAAAGTTCTGCATGGCATCTACTACTTCATTGACGACTGGCAACGCAATCGTTTCGTGAATCGTTTGCCATGAACGATCAGTAGGGTGGTGAACGAAAGCGCCGTTAAAGTTGACGATTGGTGTGGTCAGTTCAAGCTGGCGGTAGTAAACTTCACTAGCGCGGTATGGTCGTCCAGTCGCAATCATGACGTGATGTCCTTGCGAAACCGCATGACGAAGTGTCTGTTCGGTTTTGGGTGAAATGATTTTTTCATCCGTCAATAATGTGCCATCTAAATCTAAAACAATCAAATGTGGTTTCAAGAAATCCTCTCCTACTAGTGCTGATATTTTCAGATTGTTAGGTCTTTATAGTTTATCGTTAACCGTGTAAGTAAGTCAAAAAAATGAGTGATAAGGCGAAGCAATTGTTTTATCTGTTACATGTTGCTATTCTAACATAACAGTAAATGATTGTAGGAAAAGAGGAATCGTCATGATTATTCGTTCAGAAAAATGGCAAGAGATCCCGGTACTTCATATCGTGGAAGAGTCGAAAGAGAAAGAACGCATTCCTGTTGTACTATTTTTTCATGGATTTACTAGCGCGAAAGAACATAATTTACACTACGCATATAATCTAGCAAAACAAGGAATTCGTGTGATATTACCTGAAGCTAAATTACATGGTGAACGCTCAGAATCACTGGATGAATTTCAATTAGCAATAAACTTTTGGGACATCGTGTTGACGTCTATTAAAGAAGCAGATGTTTTACATGGTGAACTATATGAAAAAGAATTGATCGATGACGAAACATTAATCGGCATGGGTGGAACTTCAATGGGTGGAATCACAACATTCGGTTGCCTCGCGAATTATGATTGGATCGATGCAGCTTCCGTGATGATGGGCTCACCTGCCTTCACGCGCTTAGCGAAAGGACAAATTTCTTACGCGGAGCATGGGGGTAGAGAAATCCCGGTTTCACAAGAAGAACGTGAACAACTATTCGCGGCCCTTGACCAAGTGGATCTATCACAAAATCCAGGTAGACTGCATCAGCGTCCACTTTTCATTTGGCACGGAGAACAAGATGCGATGGTACCATTTGAGTTTACGAAAGAATTTTACGAGGAAATTCAAAAGGATTACGTAGATCAGCCGGAGCTTTTGAAATGGATGCCTGAAAAAAATGCAGGTCACTCGGTTTCACGTCCAGGAATGCTTGCATCAGTCAATTGGCTTGCACAGCATTTGCGTGCCATGTAGTATGTTGGTAAGATAAGATTACTACACAGCAGAGAGGAGCATTCCGATGAACACAGAAGAAGAAATCAAGCAGTATTTATTTGGTGCGTTAGAAAACGTCATCGACCCTGAATTAGGTATTGATATCGTCAACCTTGGATTGGTTTACAATGCAGAGTTACTTGACGAAGGAGTCGCGAAAATTACAATGACATTGACGTCAATGGGTTGCCCAATGGGTCCACAGATCGTAGCGAATATTGAGCAAGAGCTAATGGAACTTCCAGAGGTTAAAGACACAGTGGTAGATATCGTTTGGAATCCACCATGGTCCCGCGACAACATGTCACGTTATGCCAAGATTGCACTAGGCGTACGTTAATAGAATACACCAACCACACCGTTTTATATGGTGTGGTTTTTTTATGGAATGGAATGGCTGACGGGGTGTTAGGCTAGGGGATTGGCGCTTCGGAGGGGGACTTTCCGAAGGGGCCGCGGTGAGCCAACTAGGTCGCTGCGCTCCCTTTAGTTGTCTCACCTGTCGACCTGATCCTCCCGGAGTCGCCCCCTCCTACGCGCCAATCCCTACAAAGTAAGGTTAGTTACCTATTATTGTGCATTGAAGTTAGTCATGTAATTGATTTAAAATTGAACTTAATAAAGTTCAAAGACAACAAAAGTTTACAATATATACAGTGATTAACCTACGTTCCTCCACTATAAACGTAGGATTGAAGCGGAAGCTGGCGGCGACTCCCGATGGATCAGCGAGAGCTTGAGACCCTGGACTGAACGAAGTGAGGGAAGCGGCTCAAGCCGAGCCCATGGGAAAGCGTCCGCCAGCTGGAGCTTCAATCCCATGACGAACACTAAGTAACTCACTCTGGCAAACCCTTTTAAGTTAGATAACAATATTCATAATTAAAAAGGAAATGCAAGATTTTGTCGAATAGGAATAGGGTAGCGTCAAACAGAATGTACTAGGGGGAATGGGAAGTGTCAGTTAAAACAGCAGACCTTTGTGATGACTTCATCGACGAACTGCAAGTGTGCACAGTAGAGTTCAAATCCTACGGAAATCACAAAAGATTCTCGGGGCCGATCTCAACCGTAAAAGTCTTTGAAGACAACGTGCTAGTGAAGGAAGCACTCCAAACGATTCCAGAAGGCCATGTATTGGTTGTAGACGGCGGGGGGTCAAAACGCTGCGCACTGATGGGGGACATGCTCGGCGAAATCGCACAGGATCGTAAACTTGCAGGCGTCATTATCTACGGCTGTGCACGCGACACCGCGGATCTTGGCACACAGGAAATCGGCGTCATGGCAATCGGAAGCATGCCGGTGAAGAGTATCAAACGCGGCGAAGGACAGAAAGACGAAGTTCTTCACTTCGGAAATGTGGAATGGACACCAGGTCACTATGTCTACGCAGATGAAGACGGGGTAGTCGTTGCGCCTCGCCAACTTGTTTAATGGACGTCGCCCGCATCATTGTGGGCGATCTTTTTTTATCTAAAAATCGTAAACGAATTCGAGTGTTAATCTTTTACTTTACCTAAAAAATATACTATAATTTAATTAATCAAAGATAGTCAAAGTCAAATAAACGAGAGGCGGATGTATATGCGCATGGATGGAATGCAAGAAGACCAGCGCTCACCACTAGAGCAATTCGGTCGCAATTTGGTTGATGAAGTGAAAAACGGCAAAATGGATCCGGTGATTGGCCGGGATGAAGAAATTCGAAATGTCATTCGAATCTTATCAAGAAAGACAAAAAATAATCCAGTTCTAATCGGTGAACCAGGAGTCGGTAAAACTGCGATTGTTGAAGGGTTGGCACAGCGAATTGTAAAAGGTGATGTGCCCGAAGGATTGAAAGACCGTCAGATTTTTGAACTGGATATGAGTGCGCTGATTGCAGGTGCGAAATATCGTGGAGAGTTTGAAGAGCGTCTGAAAAGTGTTTTGAAACAAGTGAAAGAGAGTAATGGGGAAATCATCATGTTCATTGATGAGATTCATACGATAGTTGGCGCTGGAAAAACAGAAGGTGCGATGGACGCGGGGAATATGTTGAAGCCGATGCTTGCACGTGGTGAACTGTACTGTATTGGTGCGACTACACTGGATGAATACCGGATGTATATCGAGAAAGATGCGGCACTTGAAAGACGATTCCAGCAAGTGATGGTACGTGAACCTTCTGTCGAAGATACGGTATCGATTTTACGTGGGTTAAAAGAGCGTTTTGAATTGCACCACGGTGTGCGTATTCATGACCGTGCAATAGTTGCGGCGGCAACATTATCTGATCGGTATTTAACTGAGCGTTTCATGCCGGATAAAGCGATAGATTTAATTGATGAAGCGAGCGCCATGATTCGTACGGAAATTGATTCGATGCCATCTGAGTTGGATGCGGTGACTCGTAGAATTATGCAACTCGAGATTGAAGAGCAAGCATTGCGTAAAGAGAAAGATACAATGAGTCAGTCCCGCCTTCAAACTTTACGAGAAGAGCTGCAAGACTTGAAAGATTCTTCAAAAGATATGCGCGAGCAGTGGGATAAAGAAAAAGCCGCATTAAAAATTATTCAAAGTACACGTGAGGAACTTGATCGCTACCGCCGTGAACTTGAAGAAGCACAAGGTAGTTTTGATTTGAACAAAGCCGCGGAATTACAGTACGGTAAAATTCCAGCATTAGAAAAAGAATTGAAAGAATTGGAAAGTCCGTTGGAAGGAACAAAAGATATACGTCTTTTGCGTGAAGAAGTGACGGAAGAAGAGATTGCTTCAATCGTTGCGCGTTGGACAGGAATTCCCGTAACGAAACTGGTTGAAGGTGAGCGTGAGAAGTTATTGCGCTTGCATGAAACATTGAAAGAACGTGTCATTGGACAAGACAATGCAGTACAACTTGTCACGGAAGCTGTCTGGCGTGCACGTGCTGGGATTCAAGATCCGAACAAGCCTATAGGATCGTTCTTATTCCTAGGACCGACTGGTGTAGGTAAGACAGAGCTTGCGAAAACATTGGCTGCTACATTATTTGATTCGGAAGATCACTTCGTGCGAATCGATATGTCTGAATATATGGAGAAACACAGTGTGTCACGTCTAGTCGGCGCACCTCCAGGATACATCGGCTATGAAGAAGGCGGTCAGTTAACAGAAGCGGTAAGAAGAAATCCATATGCTGTCGTGTTATTGGATGAAATTGAAAAAGCGCATCCTGATGTAGCGAATATTTTATTGCAGATTCTAGATGATGGTCGTATAACAGATAGTCAAGGGCGTTTAGTAAACTTTACGAATACTGTCGTCATCATGACATCGAATATCGGGTCCGCTTATTTACTCGAGAATGATTTAGAGGATACAGAACATGCCAAAGAAGATCTGATCATGGCAGCTCTTCGTGGTCATTTCAAACCTGAGTTATTGAACCGAATGGATGATATCATCATTTTCCATTCATTGACTACAGATTCATTTAAAGCGATTACTAACAAGATGCTTGGTGATTTGGTTGATCGTCTGCAAGAACAAGATCTAGTACTTGTCTATGATGATGACGTACTCGATTGGATTGTGCGTGAAGGGGCAGATGCGGACTTTGGTGCGCGGCCATTGAAACGATTCATTCAGCGTCATGTGGAAACGAAAGTTGCGCAAGAGGTCATACGAGGTGGTCTTGTAGAAGGACAGCAAATCAAATTGTCCATGCACGAAGGGGAATTGGTGGTAGAAGTTGTCAGATGAGATCAGGTCAAAATAAAAGCGTAAGAACTGTTGAACAGTTCTTACGCTTTTTGATCGTAAATCAAACGTCTGCTGGAGATTCGTTTGGAATGATTGTAGTGATAATCAATACAAGTACAGCCAAAACGATTGAGACGGTAACGCCCGCCATGAAGTCAAATGCATAGCCTCCAATGGAGCCCGCAACATAGTTTAACATAGCTACCAAGAGGAACGACCAAACAAATGTCATAATATAGTGCATGATTTTCACCTCGACTAGTCTATTTCATATTCCATCATACCATAGCAAACTAAAACGATGAAATCAAAATATGTATTATATTTGACGAAAAAGTGTCCTCGTCTTGAAAAAACACATGTTTTCTTCTATAATTACTACCAGGTACTAATATTAGATGATAAGGAACGGGGTAGATGAGATGAAAGCTGGACTTTTAGGAATGGGGAAATTTGTTCCGTCAACTGTTGTAACAAATGAAGATTTGGAAAAAAGTTTAGATACTTCAGACGAATGGATTCGCACGCGTACGGGAATCGAAGAGCGTAGAATCGCATCAGATGATATCAATACATCGGACATGGCGTTTGAAGCAGCGAAAAACGCATTACAATCAGCGGAAATCCGTGCTGATCAAATCGGTCTGATTTTGGTTGCCACGGTTACACCGGATACTTCTTTCCCGTCTGTAGCTACGATGATTCAAGAACGTCTAGGTGCAAAGAACGCAGCGGCGATGGATGTTTCTGCAGCGTGCGCAGGATTCATCTACGGTGTAGTAACAGCGAAGCAATTTGTTGAATCTGGCACGTATGACTATGTTCTGGTAGTAGGCGTGGAAAAGTTATCGAAAATCGTTGACTGGGAAGACCGCAATACCGCTGTATTGTTCGGAGATGGTGCGGGAGCGACAGTCGTTGGGAAAGTAAGTGAAGGAAGAGGAATTCTTTCATTCGAATTGGGGGCAGACGGTTCAGGAGGAAAACATCTTCGTCATGATAAATATTTAGAAATGAATGGCCGTGAAGTATTCAAGTTTGCGGTACGCCAAATGGGAGAAACGGCAGTCAATGTCGCCGAAAAAGCTGGTTTAACGACAGACGAAGTAGACTATTTGGTTCCTCATCAAGCAAATATTCGTATTATGGAAGCGTCACGTGAGCGTTTAGGCTTGCCGGTAGAAAAAATGTCGAAAACGGTTCATAAGTACGGGAATACATCGGCAGCATCGATACCGATTTCATTGACAGACGATTTAGCAGAAGGTCGAGTGAAAGATGATGATGTGATTGTTCTTGTAGGATTTGGTGGCGGCTTGACATGGGGCGGCTTATGTATAAAATGGGGTAAGTAAATAGTCTGGAAAATAAAAGTTAACAATAGAAAGGAAGTTTGAAATTGGAAAAACGACGTGTAGTGGTAACGGGTATCGGTGGAATCTCACCAGTAGGTAACTCAGCTGAAGAATCTTGGAAATCAGTGTTGGAAGGGAAATCGGGTATCGACACGATGACAAGACTGGATCAAGAGAAATTCCCGGTCAGCGTGATGGCAGAGGTTAAAGGTTTCGATATCGAAGAATACGTTTCCCGCAAAGATGCCCGTAAAATGGATCGGTTCACGCACTATGCAGTTGCTTCGGCAATGATGGCAATGAAAGATGCGAACCTGGTACTAGAAGGCGACTTAGCGCTTCGTACAGGCGTTTGGATCGGTTCTGGAATCGGTGGAATGGAATCACATGAGGCACAATTTAATACATTCCTCGAAAAAGGCTATCGACGCGTCAGCCCATTTTTCGTTCCTATGATGATTCCAGATATGGCTTCAGGTCAAGTATCGATTTTCACAGGTGCTAAAGGAATCAACTCTTGTTCCGTAACAGCTTGTGCATCCGGTACTAACTCTATCGGGGATGCGTTTGAAGTCATCCTGCGTGGAGATGCAGATGTCATGATTACAGGTGGAACTGAGGCACCGATCACGTCACTTGCAGTAGCGGGCTTCATCGCAAGCACAGCGCTATCTTTGAATGATGATCCTACGAAAGCTTCCCGTCCGTTCGATAAAAACCGTGATGGTTTTGTAATGGGTGAAGGTGCAGGAATCTTGATTTTGGAAGAGTATGAACATGCTGTTGCACGTGGAGCGAAGATTTATGCGGAAATCGTCGGATACGGTTCAACTGGAGATGCGCACCATATTACAGCACCAGCACCAGGCGGAGAAGGCGGAGCGCGTGCGATGCAACAGGCATTGGCAAAAGCGGGCGTTGAACCTACGCAGGTGGATTATATTAATGCGCATGGAACGAGCACGCCATATAATGATTTGTTTGAGACGATGGCAGCAAAGACTGTGTTTGGTGATCATGCGTATAAGTTGGCAATGAGTTCTACTAAGTCGATGACGGGTCATTTGCTTGGCGCGGCTGGCGGTATTGAGGCGATCTTTACTGTGAAGGCGTTGCAGGAAGGGATTTTACCTCCTACGATGAATTATGAGACGCCGGATCCTGAGTGTGATTTGGATTATGTAGTGAATGAAGCGCGTAAGGCTGATATTACGTATGCGATGAGTAACTCGCTTGGCTTTGGTGGGCATAATGCTTCGTTGGTGTTTAAGAAGATATAAAGGTAGACGGGAAGGGTCTTTTTGACTCCTTTCCGTTTTTATTATTGGAGAAGTTGAAGTTGAAGTTCAAGTTCAAGAGTAAGTGGGAGGGCACCGTTGACCGACGTTCCAGGCGGACGCTTTCCGGAGGGCGTGGCCCGAGCCGCTTCCCTCACTTCGTTCAGTCCAGGGTCTCGAACTCACGCTGATCCTCCCGGAGTCGCCGCCTTCCACTTACGGTCAACTAGTGTATTGTTCTATCAATAGAATAATGATGCATTAAAACCCAAACCCAAACCCAAACCCAAACCCAAACCCAAACCCAAACCCAAACCCAAACCCAAACCCAAAAGACTGAAGACAAGCTCCTTAGAATGTTTCTGGAGATGTTTTCAGTCTTTTTTGGTTATGAGTGTTAAGACTCGTCTTATTACTCGTGGTCTGAACATAGGATGAGGGAAAAGGGTAAAGGACGAGATGGCTGTGACGCGTTTTTTTGTGTTTGTTTGTAGTTATTGTGTGATTGTGGTGACGCTTGCGAATCTGTTGTTTTACTTAAATTATTCTGCATTGGGTTATGATTATCGACAGATATTGATTTTTATTTTGCAGTCGACAGATTTTATGATGTTGGTGGGGGCGGTCATTTTATTACTGCTTACCGTGTACGTCCCAAGCCCATCGCGGCCTCCATCTTTTTGAGGGTGGCGGAAGCGATGGTGTTTGCTTTTTCAGCTCCTTGGTCGAGGATTGCATCGAGTTCAGGAGAGTTGATTAGTTCATGATAGCGTTCTTGGATTCCAGCTAAGTGTTGGTTAATCGCATCAGCGACACCGACTTTAAAAGCTCCGTAGCCTTGGCCTTCGTATTTAGCTTCTAATTCTTCGATCGTTACACCACTTAGTGAAGATTCGATAATCAATAAATTGGAGACGCCTGGTTTGTTTTCCACGTCGAATTTCACGATACCTTCAGAATCCGTTACAGCACTTTTAATTTTCTTTTCGATTTCTTTTGGTGTGTCCAAAATCGTAATCGTCGCTTTTTTATTTGGATCAGATTTACTCATCTTCTTCAATGGATCTTGTAAAGATTTTATGCGAGCGCCATTTTTAGGAATACGAACGGCCGGAATGGTCAATACTTTTCCGTAGCGGCTATTGAAGCGCTCTGCTAGATCTCTAGTTAACTCTAAATGTTGCTTCTGATCTTCACCGACTGGCACGATATCCGTGTTATACAATAAAATGTCCGCAGCCATTAATGGAGGGTAGGTAAGAAGCGCGGCAGATACACCTTCTGCTCCGTCAGATTTGTCTTTAAACTGTGTCATACGCTCGAGTTCACCGATGTACGAAATGCACTGCATGATCCATCCAGCTTGTGCATGAGCAGGAACTTCTGATTGAATAAATAATGTGGATTTTTCTGGATCAATGCCACTTGCGATATACGTAGCAGCTAATGAACGAATCGCTTGTTTTAAGTCATCTGGGTGTTGTTGCACAGTGATGGCGTGCTGATCGACGATACAAAAAATACAGTCCTCGTCGTTTTGAAGCTCAACGAATTGACGGAACGCGCCAATATAGTTCCCTAATGTGATGACACCTGTTGGCTGTACGCCTGAAAAAATGGTTTTCATGATCATGTATCCTCCTTTTAATAGTCGACTGGAACGAACAGTCTGGATCATACGTGAAAAATGGCATAAAAAAACATCAGTCATCCCCCTGTAAATAGGGACGATTGATGAAAGGTAACCGTGGTACCACCCGAATTGCTACTAATAGCCGCTCAATTCCCGTAACGTGAGAAGACGTGATGGAGTACTGTTTTCATCCATCAAGCTCAGGAGCCCATTCTTTTTGTGCAGCTTTACTTGTTTTCACCTTATACAAGCTCTCTACAAAAACCGCCACAAAAATACTTTTTCCTTCAATGCCATTCACTTATTGCTTAAGATTATATCGATACCTTATAAAAAATGCAACTTTGATTTGCAGTAAAGAAAAAACATTTGCCCAACATGAAACCTTTTAGTACATCTGTACGTACTATACATAGAGGGAATAATTAGCAGAATCATTTTCTAAATGAGAATGCATTTATTTACAAATGAAATGTTTAAAACATTTCTAGCCTGGGTATAAAAGTAGAAGATGTTCATTTATCGCAGAATACCGCAACATTCTCTACTGGCATGTTGAAAAATAAGAAATTGTGAATTCCAGAAAAGTTTTTTCGAAAAACTATATTAATTGAGAATGATTATGTGTATAATGAACAGTATAAAGATAAATTGTAATAATTCTAAAGTGAATTACACGAATTGCAAATATACAAAATCTAATTGAGCATAAGCCGTAAGAAAGGACGTGTCAATAAATGGGTGTCACACTTTATACATCGCCTAGTTGTACATCTTGTAGAAAAGCAAAAGCATGGTTGGAGGAACACGAGATTCCTTATACTGAGCGTAATATCTTTTCTGAACCATTAAATATTCAAGAAATTAAACAAATTCTTCGCATGACGGAAGATGGTACTGACGAAATTATTTCAACACGCTCCAAGATTTTTCAAAAGCTAAATGTTGACGTAGAAAGTCTTCCACTGCAAAGACTTTATGAATTGATTCAAGAACATCCAGGTCTTTTAAGAAGACCAATCATTCTAGATGAAAAAAGACTCCAAGTAGGATATAATGAAGATGAGATTCGTCGTTTCCTACCGAGAAAAGTTAGAGCCTATCAGCTGCTCGAAGCGCGGCGTATGGTAAACTAATCTTAATAACAAAAGCTGATAGGGATGACACGGGATACAATTGTGCCTATCAGCTTTTTTTGAATTGATATTCCCTTGTATTCCTCTAGGTTAACCACTTCAATGCAAACATCCTTAAAATGAAATACAATAAACCCTTACGAAAACGTCGGAGTCGACATATAGTAGTAATAAGCATTGCAAGTGTGTATTAGTATATAACAGGGGAGGGCCTGTTTTACAGAAGGGAGAGATAAGGGATGGAAATAGAGCGCATTAATGAAAACACGGTGAAGTTTAATTTATCCTATGGAGATATTGAAGCCCGTGGTTTTAGTAAAGAAGACGTCTGGTATAATCGTGATAAAAGCGAAGAGCTTTTTTGGGATATGATGGATGAACTTGGTGATGACACGGAATTTGAAGTAGAAGGACCACTTTGGATTCAAGTGAACGCTATGAATGAAGGCATTGAAGTGATTGTGACTCGCGCACATCTTCCGAAGAACGCAGAATCATCACAGTTTCCTTTTGGAATTGAAGATCCAGAAGAATTATTCGATCCAATTTTTGATGCGATTACTGATTCTGAAGAAGAAAATGAAGAAGAGTTACAGGTGGCAGATAGATTATTTGTTTTCAATGAATTTGACCAGATCATACCATTGGCTAGCAAGATGATTTCACTCGAAGACGAATTTGATTCGCAACTATATGCATTCGAGGATCGTTATTATCTCAACTTACGCTTCGACTATTCTCTCATTGAGAAAAAACGTGCGAAGGACATTGCCAGCATGGTAACAGAATACGGTGCAGTGTCTAAGATGTCTATTCATCGTATAGGTGAGTATGGCAAGGAAGTTATGGGATCTGACGTATTTGAACAAGTAAATAAATATTTTTCATAATACTCTAAAAGGCTACCAGTAAGTTGGTAGCCTTTTTCTTTATGTCAACCACTGGCAGCGTCTTTGTTAAATGGTGTGTAGGACTAGTTCAAGTACTTGTTTAATCTGAAATAAGGATTGGGGATAGGGTTGTAGTTCTATCATGAGTGCGTAATAAGCAGTACTGAGTTGTAGTTCTTTCACATGCTTTTTTCTGCTCGTGTTTGAGCATGGGACTATGGTCTTGCTGAAAATGTAAGTGGAATGCTCATTGTCCCCACTACGGCGCTGGTGGATGGCTTTCGCAAGGAGCCGCAGTCAGGAAGTGCGCCTGTCTCTGTCTCCTTACTTCGCCTACCACAGCAGGCGCCTTCGTTTGATTGTGTGTGGGGCAGTTCATACACTTCACTCGCAAGAAACAAGTGATAGCTATCACAATGTCACTGTTTTTCTTTTTGCTAGAACCACAAACTAATTCATTACCCCAAAGTAGCACAGGCACAACTGCGGGGTAGGCCGTGGCCATGAGCCAACTGGCAGCCCCATCGCCAGCTGGCTCATGGCTGGAGGCAATCCCCCACGTGCCTGCGCGGGTCGAGAAAGTGAACACTTGCTAACTTCAGAACCCAAAAATAAGTCGAGCGACGTCCCCAACAAAAAGTGAGCAAGAAATACATGATAGCTATCACCATGTCACTGTTTTTCTTTTTGCTAGAAACACAAACTAATTCATTTCCCCACAGTAGCACAGGCACAACTGCGGGGTAGGCCGTGGCCATGAGACAACTGGCAGCCCCATCGCCAGCTGGCTCATGGCTGTAGGCAATCCCCCACGTGCCTGTGCGGGTTCAGAAAGTGAACACTCGCTAACTTCAGAATCCAAAAATAAGTCGAGCGACGTCCCCAACAAAAGTGAGCAAGATGGGCAGTTGGGTAGTGGTTCTGCCAAAAGCGTTTCAAGGTTGCGTAATAGATGATGTCCCTTGTTTTGCTAGCATCTTCGGGGCCCTTCATTCGCAAGAAACACTTGATCAGTATCACCATGTTGCTAGTTTTTCTTTGTTAGAAACACAAACTAATTCATTACCCCACAGTAGCACAGGCACAACTGCGGGGTAGGCCGTGGCCATGAGACAACTGGCAGCCCCATCGCCAGCTGGCTCATGGCTGGAGGCAATCCCCCACGTGCCTGTGCGGGTCGAGAAAGCATACACTCGCTAATTTTAGTATCCAACAACCAGTCGAGCGACGCCCCAAACAAAAAGTGAGCAAGAAATACATGATAGCTATCACCATGCCGCTGGTTTTCCTTTTGTTAGAAACACAAACTAATTCATTTCCCCACAGTAGCACAAGCACAACTGCAGGGTAGGCCGTAGTCATGCACCTGCAAGTTTGAATCATGAAACTTTCTCTTGCCAACTAATCAGAAAATTCGTAGTATAGAGAAGAAGGAGTGTGAAGGCCTTGTTAACAGCTCTTACAAGTGGCGGGAAGCAAGTCGTGCTAACACGGCAGTGGTCCCTGGTCAACTTACGAGAGTGGCGTAAAAACGAAACCTTTCATTGTCCACAGTGCAAAGAACAAGTACTCCTGAAAGTCGGCGATATTGTGATTCCACACTTTGCCCACCTGAAGCAAACCACTTGCCGGGACAGTTTCTCAGAAGGGGAGTCCCCAACCCATCTGCTCGGTAAAATCCAACTCTATGAACTATTTTCACGTTTGCATCTACAAACAGCAATGGAACCTTATTTGCCTGACATCCGGCAACGTCCCGATCTGCTTGTAACATGGCGAAACGAGCAAGTCCCTATTGAATTCCAATGCAGTACGATTCCTATAGCCCGTATCCTTGAGCGTAACGCAGGCTACGATATGGTAAATATGACGCCAATTTGGATAGTACTAACACCTCAAAAAGTGCAAGACTCTTCAGCGTTTGTTCTTACTCATCGATTCACTCAATTCCAACAACACTTTATCCGTCAACTTCATTCACCTAGTAAAGAAGTTTTATCCGTGTTCATAACGTACAATCCGCTAAAGCAACAGTTTCATTACCTTAGTCATTTCATCCATCTTCGGGGCACCGCGTTTGCGGTATGTCACTCCATCATGCGAAGCAAACATCAAACCATTCCATTTGCTATTCCTGCTACTCCATCCATAAAAGATATTGAAGAACTGACGCGTCAATATCAATCTGCACGTCGAAAGTATCTTCGGTCGGTAATTGGGTATAATCAAAGAGGTATCCAACATCGTTTTTTGCGTGCGTGTTATGAAATGCGTGTGCAACCTATTCAATTGCCTGCATGGATTGGCGTTCCGACATTTGGGCAAGCGGCATTTACAGAGTCTGATAGTGAATGGCAATTGCTACTTATTGCGGTTATGCGACAAATGAGGAATACACCCTTCCAACTAAATCTCACCATCCTTCATTCATTTGTTAAAACATTTGAAGGGGATTCGATCCAACAAGTGGAAGCTTGTCAAAGTTATGTGGATTTCTTGAGAGAGCAGCGCATAGATATCTATCGAATGGATAAATTCATGGGTAGAGACTTTGTGCTGGAAATACTTTCAGGGCGATTTCTTGCAATGCATGCCAGGAATTGAGAAAATACAAGAGAATCAAATAACGGTAAATGCAGGAGGAGGAATTGGATTGACGAATGATAACAAAGTATTGATGCGCGATGAAGTATCTGAAGAGGAAACATGGCGCTTGGAAGATATATTTTCATCTGATGAAGAGTGGGATAAAGAGTACAGCAAAATTGAAGAGATGGCCAAAGAAGCAGAACAGTATAAAGGGACTCTTGGAAATGGAGCACATCCACTTTTTGAAGCGTTAACATATCGTGACAAGTTGGCAGAACGTCTGCGAAGATTGTACACGTATGCGCATCTTAAAACAGACCAGGATACGACGAACAGCTTTTATCAGGCAATGGATGGTCGAATTAGAACATTAGTCGTGAAAATATCAACAGCGTTATCTTATTTCACTCCAGAATTACTCTCGATCGATGAAAAGAAATTGAATGAAACGATTGAATCGCATGAAGGCTTGCGTTTATATAAACAAGAATTTGAAGAGTTGAATGCAGAACGCGCTCACGTTCTGTCTTCCGAACAAGAGCAATTAATCGCGCAGTTATCTGAAGTAACAGGAAAGTCTTCTGAAACATTCAGTATGTTAAACAACGCGGATTTGACTTTCGGTATGGTCAAAGACGAAGAGGGCCGTGACATTCAATTAACACATGGTCGTTATTCACAATTTTTAGAGAGCAAAGACCCGAAAGTTCGCGAAGCGGCATTTAAAGAAATGTATGCAAGGTACGGAGAGTTCAAAAATACATTTGCTTCGACATTAAGCGGTAATGTAAAAGGGCATAATGTAAACGCAAGAATTAGAAATTATAGTTCAGCGAGAGCGGCAGCATTATCCAATAACCATATTCCGGAGCAAGTGTATGAAAACCTGTTATCTACTATCAATAAAAACCTAGGATTATTACATCGTTATGTAGCGCTGCGTAAAAAAGTATTGAATGTGAATCAGCTTCATATGTGGGATATCTATACACCACTAGTCGAAGATACAAAGATGAAGTACACATACGATGAAGCGAAAGAAACCATGCTCGAGAGCTTCCATCCGCTCGGTGAAGATTATCGGGCTGTTGTAAAAGAAGGGCTTGATAATCGCTGGGTTGATGTTCGTGAAAATAAAGGAAAACGTTCAGGTGCGTATTCTTCAGGTTCTTATGGAACAAACCCGTACATCTTAATGAACTGGCAAGATAATGTAAACAATCTATTTACGTTAGCACATGAGTTCGGACATAGTGTACACAGCTATTATTCCCGTAAGTATCAACCATTCATTTATAGTGGGTATTCTATATTTGTAGCGGAAGTTGCATCAACAGTTAATGAAGCATTGCTGAATGATCACTTATTAAAAGTGACGACTGACGAAGATCAGCGAATTTACTTGTTAAACTATTGGCTGGATGGATTCCGTGCGACGGTGTTCCGTCAGACAATGTTTGCGGAATACGAGCACTTAATTCATAAGCTGGATCAAGACGGTGTGCCGTTGACAGCTGAAAAGTTAACAGAAGAATATTATGCTTTGAACAAAAAGTATTACGGAGATGCGATTGTTAGTGACGAGGAAATTGGTTTAGAATGGGCACGTATTCCTCACTTCTATATGAATTATTATGTCTATCAATACGCGACAGGATATAGTGCAGCCGTAGCGCTCAGCAAGCAGATTTTAGAAGAAGGAGAGCCGGCAGTAGAGCGTTATATTACGAACTTCTTGAAAGCAGGGTCATCCGATTACCCTATCGAAGTACTTAAAAAAGCGGGTGTCGATATGACATCTGAAAAGCCTATTGAGGAAGCGTGCCGAGTATTTGAAGCACGATTAAATGAGTTGGAACAGCTATTGGCAAAGAGAGGGTAATTTTTGACTACATGTTTCGACAGCGATCTGCGAAGACCGTGACATTTGGATGAAAGCTGTTATAATTTGTTGAAGTCATTAATCATTTATGATATGGTGTAATTGTGGAATAAATCACATACCAAACATACACCCCTTTTGTTTGAACGTGAACATTTCTCCCATTCCCTTTGAAGAAGAGCATTCACTCCCCCCCAGGAGAGGATGCTCTTTTCTTTACGTAAAAAAGCCGAAGTCCCAAGAAATGGTTGGACTTCGACTGGTATAAGGGCTATTTAATTAGCGAACAATTAGGTTGCTTTTTACGCCATAGCGTACGATCTTGGAAGGGAATCCGTTCGATTTCCTGTTTTAGTAAGCGTTTCTTTAATTCGCGTTCAGCTTCTTTTTCTGTCATATGACACATTTCCGCGATTTCTTTCGTTGTGAGTAAATCAAAACGATTGAATAACAAATCAATTGAAGGAGGTATTTCTGGTAGAAGTTGTCCTCCGGTTAGTTCTTCTAAAATCTGTTCGTAAATTGCATAGTCATAGAGGCCGCTCACTTTCAATCCTTCGTCTTCAATATTGCTATTGAAGAAGACAAAAGTGGGTGCTTCATCCACTTCCATTTCGTTACCTAAATACATATCGACTTGCAACGCACGCGATGTTTCTTCAGAAGTAAAATCTGCGATAAATTCATCTACGTCTAAATTAATGCGTGCAGCAATTTCTACAAGTACAGAATAGGATGCCACATCACGCTTCTTCAAAAAGGAATACTCAAGTAAACAGGATAAGTAACGGAACCCAGCTCGCTTACCTTGGAACTCTGCAGCTTTTACTGCAATATTAGGGAAACAAGGGTTTGACCGCTTCGTGGACTTGGCATCGTTTGGATCAAGTAAAGAAGGTGGGTTCAATTTTGTCATCGGTGTTCGTAGCGCGATGCGTAACGTGAAATAGTGATCGTATTCGACTTGCATTTTACGTAGCAATGGCTGCAGTGACCAACAATCTTTACAATACGGATCAAGAAATACATAGAGTTCAATGGGCTTTACTGAAGCAGAGTAGTGTAACGTATCATCAATAACAGTTAGATAGTTCACTGATCTTCCTCCTCGTTCCTATTTACCATATGGTTGGCTGTTAAGACAAGGCGTTTATAGTAGACTTCCCGAAGTGGACCCTCCAGTCCTACATCGTCCATTGCCTCAGCCATGCATGCTAGCCATGCTTCTGCGCGTGTAGGTGTTATAGGGAAAGGGTTATGTCGAGCTCTCATCATAGGATGTCCGTGCTCTTCCGTGAATAGGTTAGGACCACCGAGATATTGTGTTTGAAATTGTTTTTGTTTCCTAATGGTTTCGGATAAATCATTAGGGAATATTGGAATGAGATCTGGGTGAACAGCCACTTTTGCGTAAAATGTTTCAATCAGTTCGTGTAATTTTTTCTCGCCGATCTCCTCAAAAGGGATGACAGGTTTTCGAGTCATTGAATTCACACCCCTTCGTGCTTTGTATCTGTATTCTATCAACGAACGAATTTCTATACAAATAAAAGAGCTTATTTTGTTTCTTGTTATATAGCAGATTGGATCGCTAAAGTCGGATTAACGGCGTAGCTAATCTTCTCGTAGTCGCCTTACGCTTACAATTGGCTAGATAGTGGTGGGGACACATTGTAAAAAAACAACGAAAAGTTTACACCGTTTGGTGGTAGTAGTTCATGACTTTTTTTACGTAGTTCTGGGTTTCTTTGAAAGGCGGGATGCCTCCGTATTTTTTTACGTTCCCAGGTCCTGCGTTGTAGGCTGCTAGTGCCATTTCGTTTGAGCCGAATTGGTTGAGCATGCTACGCAAGTATTTCGCTCCACCCATGATGTTTTGCTCCGGATCCATCGGGTTGGACACACCGAGGTATTTAGCTGTGCCTGGCATTAGTTGCATAAGTCCGGCTGCGCCTGCGTGACTTTTCGCATTACTTTTGAAGTTGGATTCTTGTTTGATGACGGCGGCAATTAGTTTTTCTGGTAGCTGATATTTTTCTGCAGCTTGTTTGATAATGTCTGCGTATGGATTATTGGTTGCTAGTGACGTGTTGTCTGGTGATACAGCAGCCAATTCTTTACCTGGCTTTGTCGATATATCAAATGGTGGTATGCTGCTTCCTTGGCTAAATAGTTGTGCGGATTGATTTGCGAGTTCAGGGCTTATGATATTGTCGTCCAGCAATTGCGTAAGCATCGTTTGGAACTGATTGGAGCTGGTCGGTGGATTAGTACTGAAGGATTGAACCGCTCCAAGAGTTTGTAGTGTATTGATTTCAAGGAGTAACCGAGTGTTAATGGGGGCGAGATTCATACTTTTTCCTCCTGTTTATTGAAGATAGTAAATGGGTTCGTTTATTATATCTATTATACCAACTTTCTTATCATAATGCACAATAACGAAATGCAACTACGTGTGGCATATGGTAGACTAAACGTAAAGACTTTAATTAAGGAAGTGGATGTCTTGGATATAAAAAATGAAATCATTGGAACAAGTAAAAATGGTAATGAAGTTCAATTTATATTGAATCCGGAGGCAGAGTGGCCGTTAGGTTCTCCAACTGGAAAAATGTTAACAGACACAGATCGTCAATCGTTTGTATATATCTTTGATCACGAAACAGGCTATCGGTATGCGTATTTCCCGATGAACAGTTGGAGTGGACTGGTCGATATGTTGTTGCACCAAGCAGAACCTGTGTTGATGTGGCAAGATGAGAAAATTCTATTAACAGGTGCTGCAGACGAATTGCAGGCGTTGATTTTTAATATTGAAGGTAATGATAACTACGGCGAGGAATTCAGTACAGCTGTAGAAGAAGTATTCAAGCCGGTGCTGGAAAAGGTGAATTGATATATGGCAAAAGAAATTCACAAAAAGAATGGAAGTGATGTTATGAAATTCACAATTCAGTCGCGAAATGACGAGATATCCAATAAGTTAATGAAAGAAGCACGTGTGTATTTACGCGATTTTGGTTTGAAATATGATGAAGAAGAACCGGATATTGTGTTGTCCATTGGTGGGGATGGAACGCTATTGCATGCTTTCCATAAATACATACACCGCTTGGATAAGACATCGTTTGTGGGAATTCATACGGGTCACTTAGGGTTTTATGCGGACTGGAAACCTTCTGAAATAGAAAAGTTGGTGATCTTGATCGCACGACAAGAGTACGAAGTCATCGAGTATCCTTTGATTGAAGTCACGATCAATTATCGTCACTCTGAAAAAAGTGCATCGTATTTAGCATTGAATGAATCCACAGTAAAATCACCTGAAGTTACGTTGGTGATGGATGTTGAATTAAATGGAGAACACTTTGAACGTTTTAGAGGAGACGGGCTTTGTATGTCGACGCCGTCTGGGTCAACTGCTTACAGTAAATCTCTTGGTGGTGCGATTATCCATCCTTCATTGCCGTCCATGCAATTGACGGAAATGGCATCGATCAATAATCGTGTATTCCGTACAGTAGGATCTCCGCTCATTTTACCCGATCATCATATCTGTACACTGACACCTGTAAAAGGTCCCGATTTCATGGTGACGGTCGATCATTTGCAACTCCTGCATAAAGATGTCAAATCTATCGAATATAAAGTGTCCAATGAAAAGATGGGTTTTGCGCGCTTCCGTCCTTTCCCATTCTGGAAACGTGTAGAAGAGTCATTTGTAGCGAGTGATTTAATCTATGAACGTGAAGATGATGAAAAGAAAAAATAATACGCTGTTTCAATTACAATTCGTTGTGAAGGAAAGTGGATTGCTTCGTGAATTTTTAGCGCAGCATGAAATTTCCAAAACGACGTTAACGGCTATTAAATATCGCGGTGGCGAGATCTTGGTGAATGGACAGTCTCAAAACGTGCGTCATAAGTTGCAACCTGGTGATCAAGTCACTGTATTATTCCCTCCGGAACAAGTGAGTGATGGATTGATTCCACAAGAGGGCGCGTTATCCATTTTATATGAAGATGAAACCCTTTTGATGCTTGATAAACCAGCTGGACAGAGCACGATCCCTTCTCGCAATCATCCTTCTGGAACGCTTGCGAATTTTGTCTGTGGAAAATTTGAAACAGAAGGTATTCTATCAACTGCTCATATGGTGACGCGTCTTGATACAGATACATCGGGTATTATTTGTGTGGCAAAAAACCGCCATATTCACCATCTATTAAGCAAACAAATGGCGCAAGATTTGTTTCAACGTCAATATACTGCATTCTCGGAAGGTATAATTACTACGCCATTCTTGACTATCGAACAACCGATTGGTAGAAAAGATGGCAGTATTATTGAGAGAATTGTGCGGGAGGATGGACAGTATTCAAAAACCGATGTGTCCGTAAAAGCGCATTATCGTAATGAAGCAGACTGTTTCTCCGTTATAGACTTGACGTTGCATACAGGCCGTACGCATCAAATTCGTGTGCACATGCAATGGCTTGGTCATCCACTCATAGGTGATGATTTATACGATGCGAATCCAGACGTATTCCCACGCCAAGCATTGCATTGTTCTAGCGTCAGTTTACTTCATCCGATAACGAAAGAGAGAATGCACTTTACTAGTCCGTTGCCGGAAGATATGCAATACTATTTACGGCAAAGTCAGCAAGTGTGCGGATTCTCTCAACAGCAACCACTCTGTTAATATAAAGCAGTACTCACGTTGTATAGAAACTTACTAGTACGTGTTAGCGTACCGTATGTACAGAAGGGAAGGTGTGAAATCATGACTACTCAACCAGAACAAATGAAAAGTGAGATCGTTTTGGATGCAGTGAAGTTGCGAGAATTGCTGAGCAACGAGGACATTCATTCGTTCAGAAAAGAATATTTGGTACTTCATCCGTATGATCGAGCGACTTTTTATGAAGAAGTTGGTGCAGAGCTTCGGGAATTGATGTATTTTTATTTATCGCCAAAAGAACTTGCGGAAATATTTGAAACAAGTGAAATTGAAGAAGATGAATATGAAGAGTTCCTTGAGGAGATGGACGCGACATATGCCGCAGAGATGATTTCATACATGTTTGTGGATAATGCGGTAGATGTCCTGAAAGAACTAGATAAAAAGAAAGTCGTTAGCTATCTAACATTGATGGATAAAGAAGCAGCGATTCAAATTAAAGCATTACTACACTATGAAGAATATACAGCTGGTTCGATCATGACGACGGAATTCGTGACGGTTTCCGAAAATTCCACTGTTCGTTCCGCTATGACAATTTTACGTAGTGAAGCACCAAGTGCTGAGACGATTTACTATATTTTCGTTGTGGATGACTACCAGCGCTTAACTGGAGTCGTTTCATTACGAGACTTGATTATTGCCGATGAAGATACATTAATTCGCGCCATTATGAGTGATCGTCTCGTCAGCGTATCCGTTTCCGACGACCAAGAAGACGTTGCCCGAACGATTCAAGATTATAACTTCCTAGCTGTTCCAGTTGTCGACTTCCAGCAACATATTTTAGGGATTATTACAGTTGATGACATTATTGACGTTATCGATGAAGAAGCATCGGATGATTATTCTAAACTTGCCGGTGTCTCGACAATGGATACATTTGATAAAAACCCATTTTCTGCTGCCAAAAAACGGATTCCATGGCTACTGATTTTATTGGTTCTTGGAATGTTAACGGCGAACTTAATTGATTTATTTACTGAAACGATTTCTCAAGTTGCTTTATTAGCCGCATTTATCCCCTTGATCGCCGGAACAGCCGGAAATAGTGGAACCCAGTCTCTTGCTGTTGCGGTTCGTGGTATCGCAACACGTGATATTGAAGATGAAAGTAAATTGAAGTTATTGATACGAGAAGCGGGTACTGGAATTATTACAGGTGTGATTTGCGCAATATTTGTCGTTTTATTAATTTTTATCTGGAAACATGAACTGGTGATCGCTTTATTAGTAGGAGCAGCAATGATGGTTTCGATTTTCGTTGCAACGATTTCGGGATCATTTATTCCGCTATTTATGCATAAACTGAAAGTAGACCCGGCTGTGGCCTCAGGACCATTTATTACTACTCTTAACGACGTTATCAGTGTCGTCATTTATCTAGGTCTTGCAACAGTATTCCTTAGTTCATTATGAACTGGGAATACTGTTTTTTTATATTTCGGAACGTTAGGCGTTTTACTTACATATGTTACTTAAAAGGAAGTGATGAAAATGCGTCATGAAAAGCCGTTACTGTTCATTTCAAGCCCTGTTATTAGAAGATATCGATATACCCCCATTGTCGAAGAAGAAAGCACATCCGTTTTTGAGCTAGAACACTCAAGAGGATTGGAGCATCCCGTCGTCTTACCCGTTACAGAAAGCTTGTCGGCACCAGAGTCACCAGAGATCCAACAAGAATTATTAGCAACTCAACTCATTCGTCAAAGATTAGAATACTTGCAACACCCATTCCGTAAAGAATTATATGCTCCTTTAGAAATCATCACTGAAAAAGGTAGTATCAAAGGAAAGTTGCATGATTTAGAAAATGAAGTCGTCTGGATCAAATCGGACAAAGAAATCACTACAGTCCGCATTGAAGAAATCTTAGATATCCTTTGGAAACAGCAATCATTCACTATTTAATTCTTACTAGTAACAAGGCGAACCCGTTAAATGGGTTCGCCTTGTGTTGTTTACCGTGAAGATAGTGCAACGATGCATCCATTCTTCTGACATTACTTTTGCTAAAACAAAAAGACGAACCCTATTCCTATAGGGTCCGCCATTTAGCATTGCAAGTAACAAATTAATCTTCGTCGCAGAAATTGATAAACACATCATCAATACACTGAATACCGCAGAAGCAACTCAAGTCGACTGTCAAGCATGTATTCGTAGGTCCAAAACCATTCACCTTACAAATTTTCTCGAAACAGATTTTTCCGTCTGTAGTAATATCAAACGGGTGTCCGTTATACAAAGGCTGCAATACTTGAATGGTAGCACAGCAAGAATCAAACACTGTCTGCACACGGAAAAATACGGAAACGCAACTCGTATGCTTATGATGTGTTGACTTATGATTAGCCAGTGATTCTTCTGCCGTCATTTTAGGATAATGCTTCCGTTTACCACCTCTGAATACTGCCTTGAAATAGTCCCCGTTACCCGTCAATAAACTGAATACGCGGGTGTTGACGCGTCCTCTAACCGGACTGACTAAACTGCCGAGCGGTGCCATGAAACAATCGGTATCACACTCAATACAATCCACTTCCGGACACGTATTCTGGACGCGTTGGATAAAGCGTACTACTTCACAAATACAATTCGACTTATGACAGCCACCATGTTTGCTGTCTTTTTTTTCACATCCCACTACTGTCCACCTCCTGTTTGTCGTTCTCTATACTTTATGCATAGGTAAACGACATGACAGGGCGCTTTCCTCAATATGCATAAATCCGACATAAAAGATACATGCTAGACAGAAGGGAGGCGTCGATTGTGAAGAAACTCAGTCTATTGTTACTTATTGTCGGTCTACTCACTGGTTGTAGTGAGAAAGGAACGGATATTAAAAATACTACTTCGTACGATGAGCGTTCGATAGAGAAAGTTTTAATGAATAATGAACATGTGAAACTAGCAAAGGTACTGCTATATGAAGATGAATTGCTTGCCGGGATCCGTGTCAATACGTTTTCCCGATTTCAAAAGAAGACTATTGCTGGAAAAATTCAAAAGAAATTGGAACGTGAATATCCTGATTTGAAAATCACGGTGTCAGCAGACAGTAAAATCTTGATGGAGACGGAGAAGCTGATAAATAAAAAAAGCGAAAAAAGTTATCGAAAGAAAATAGATAAAATCAAATCAATCGAAAAGGAGCAAACCTAATGCAACAGGAAAAGTATGCCCAACTAGAGAAAGAGTTATCACCTAAACTACCTATTATGAAAAATGTAATTAGAGCGTTCTTGACTGGTGGATTGATTTGTTTGATTGGACAGTTTATTGCACTATTTTACATTACGTACTTTGACTTTACGGAACGCACAGCGAGTAATCCAACAGTTGCCACTATGATTTTTATTTCGATGCTGTTAACGGGATTTGGATTATATAAAAAGATTTCTCAATTTGGCGGAGCGGGCGCAGCGGTGCCGATTACGGGATTCGGCAATGCGGTCGTCTCAGCTGCTATTGAACATAAATCGGAAGGATATGTCCTAGGGGTTGGCGGGAATATGTTTAAATTAGCGGGTTCAGTTATTTTATTCGGTGTATTCTCTGCCTTCGTCGTAGCGCTGATCAAGACCATCTTAGTGAAATTTGGTGTGGCTTCATGGTAAAACGAGGCGTGTTGACCTTTCAATCCAAGCCGAGTCTTTATGCTACAGGTGTAACGGCAGGTCCACTGGAAAAAAAGAAAAGCGTTTTTGCACAGAAATTCGATAAAGTATATGAAGATGAGCGATGTGATTTACCGACAAACGAAGACGGTCATAAGCAACTAATGTATGATGCTGTGTTGATTGCACTTAGTAAAGCGAAGAAACAACCGGAGAAAATGGATTTTTTCTTAACTGGTGATTTGGTCAATCAAATGACACCTTCTAATTTTACAGCCCATGCCCTAGCGATCCCCTATATCGGACTGTTTTCCGCTTGTGCTACGTCAGTATCTTCTATGATTACTGCGGCATTACTCGCGGATGCGAAGCACGCAAATTGGATAATTGCCGGTTCGTCTAGTCATCATAATGCAATTGAACGACAGTTTCGATATCCACTTGAGTATGGTTCGCAAAAAGGAGCAACTGCACAGTGGACGGTCACGGCGGCTGGTGCAGTGTTGATTGGACAACATAAACAAGGAACGCCCGTGATTAACTGCGCCACTATAGGAAAAGTGATAGATATGGGGATGACGGATCCGTTGAATATGGGATCTGCGATGGCTCCAGCAGCCAGTGATACATTGATGAATCATTTAATAGGACATGGTAGGACGATCGATGATTATGACACCATCATCACAGGGGATTTAGGAAGTAATGGTTTCAACATCTTTAAAGCGTTAGCGAATGAAAATGGTTTACCGCATACGAAAAACTTTCGGGATGCCGGAGAAGAGTTTTATGGAAATGACCCGTCCTTTAAAGCAGGAGCCAGTGGATCTGGGTGTTCAGCAGCGGTATTTTTTTCCGATGTCTATCAAAAAATGCTGGCGGGTGAGTATAAGCGAGTTTTATTGCTAGCAACGGGTGCTTTACTATCTCCTTTGTCATTTCAACAAGGAGATACGATTCCGTGTATCGCTCACGCTATTGAACTGACAATGGATGAGGTGACGGCAGAATGATATCTATATACATTACATCTTTTATAGTGGGTGGCTTGATTTGTGTCATCGGGCAATTACTGATGGATGTCGCAAAGTTAACGCCTGCTCACACATTATGTTCATTGGTTGTGGCGGGATCGGTCCTCGATGGTATTGGCTGGTATGAACCATTTATTGATTTTGCTGGCACTGGCGCTACGATTCCAATTACTTCATTCGGTAACGCATTGACACATGGCGCGATGGCAGAAGCTGAGAAACATGGCCTAATCGGTGTGGTAACTGGCATGTTTGAAGTGACGAGTTCGGGAATCAGTGCGGCAATCATTTTCGGCCTAATCGGCGCATTGCTCTTTACTTCAAAAGGAAATATTTAAACTACTCAAACGCCCTCTCCAATTCGTTCTCCTCTGCATATAGTAGAGAAGAAAGGAAGGAGGGGTTTTTCATGTACGGATGTTATCCATCTCAAGGTGGCTACGGATACGGCGGAGGATGTGGTGAACGTTATGGCGGTTCTTCATTCGTCTTGATTGTAGTTCTGTTTATTTTATTGATCATTGTAGGCAGAAGCTATTTCTAAGGAGGAGAACTGAATATGAACGATTCATTCTTTAAAAAAATAGAATCTAAAACGGGTGTGCCGATGGAGGAAGTATTCGCATTAGCCAACGCAATCCAATATGCCGATTTCAAAGACGAAAAACAAGTAAGAAAAATCATTCAAAAAGTTAGTCAAGTAGCAAAAAAAGATGTGCCACAATCAGTGGAAGATGAATTAGTTAACTCCATTGTGACAAGTGGTAAAGGACTGAATTTGAACGATATATCACAAATGCTAGGTGGTAAGTAAAATAAATATACTAAAACATGTTTAGAATGCTTGTGAAGTGGATAAACTACTAAAGAAGCTAGATTGAAAAGGGAGGTGCACGTCGTGGGTTATATACTACCAATACAAAATTACCAAGCGCAACAGTATGCAGAACGCATGAACAATGAACGTCATAATTTTGCTTATATCGGACGAGTGAGTCCTGTGCGACTGAACAATGGAGAATCGAGCTATTGGGAAGATGTTCTGGCAGACGAGGAAAGACGTCGTGAAGAGCAGATGAAACAACGAAAAAATCGTGCACCTCAACCTTTAGTTAAAAAAGGATTTATTGCGCCAAATCCAGTCCAATTATCATCTGAAATTGCAGATGTAGTTGGAAAGGGCCAATCGATTAACACGTATGTCTGACGCAATAAATAAAATACCCTTTACCACTAGTTATTAAAGTGGTAAAGGGTATTTTTTACTGTCCAATCAGTTGTGCAACAAACTCTTCTCCATGGCGCGATGAGGTATATCTGCGTCCATGAATTCAGGCGATATGACTACGTAGCCCAGTTTTTCGTAAAAAGGCACAGCATAGGACTGTGCATTCAAAATCAGTTTTTTCATAGATTTCTTTATTGCATGTTCTTCTAATGTATTCATAATCAAACTCCCAAGATGTTTACCACGGTGTTCAGGTAAAATACAGATTCTCTCTATTTTACCGTGGGCATTTACTAACCCTCTCATGCGGCCAGCACCGATTGGTTGATCCGCCCCGTCGTAGACAACAAAGTGGATCGCTTCTTGATCGTGTTCGTCCAGCTCGAGGATCAGCGGGACGCCTTGTTCTTCCACAAACACTTTTTTGCGGACGGAATACGCGTCTTGCTGACCTTTTTCATCTGAGACGATTTTTACTGTCATCTGCAAATCAAGACTCACGATCAAGACGGAACGTTTCATACACTGTCCACGATCCGTCTTCTAATTGATAGAGTAAATGAATACGATCGATGACTTCGGTGTGGTCGACACCTACCATTTTCATTTGGTTAATCACATCATCGTGTTCACCGGAAGTCAGGTTTTGCGCAATGGTAATATGCGGGACAAAAGCATAATTATTTTCATCATGATAAAAGTCTACATTTAAATCCTTGTGCAATGTAAGAATTTCTTCATTCGGTACAACTTTAAAGTAAATTGTGTTCGTCGTTGGCGCGAACGAGCTAACTTTTGTAACCTTCATCTCAAAAGGACTGTTTTTGATGGTGATTTCTTTTAATGCATTAGCTACTTCTTCAATTTCCTTATCATTCGCTTCGAATGGATTTTTCAGCGTCATGTGAGGTGTGATCAGCGCATAATGCGGATCATATCTCTTCCGATAACCGTTTGCTAAGTCTTGAAGTTTCTTTGAAGGGAATGCAACAATACCGTATTTCATTTAAGATTGCCTCCTTGTGAATTGACTGAATTTTAGGTACATCTATTTTAGTATATCAGAAAATAGTCTAACATGTCTCCTTCTATTACTAAAGGCTATTTATTTCGATCAAAGCGCGGCGAATATCAGGTTGCCATGATTTCCATGTATGATCTCCATCCAGTTCTTCATAATAGTAAGGAAAACTTTTTTCTTTAATAACTTTATGCAACTCGCGGTTAGGCGTTAAAAAATCCAATCTACCGTCAGCTGTTGTAGGTACATCGGTTTCTTTATCACCGATCACATGGTAAATAGAAAGGTTGGCAGGGTTTTGATTGGCTTTAACTGCTTCGAGTACTTGTTCGTTAACAAATGGTGAATGTAACACTACCTTTCCAAAGCAGTTTGGATATTTCAAAGCGGTTAATAAGGAAATCGATGCTGCCAATGAATCGCCCATTAGCATTCTTGAAGAGCCCATTTGGTATGTTGGGTAGGTTTCATCAATATACTGAATTAACTCGTGCGCTAAAAAACGGATATACGCTTTGTGTCGATCACCTTCTGGATGATACATACGTCTGCGTTCTTGCACGGTTTTGTATGGAATACCGACGATGATGACTGGTTCAATGATTTCGTCTTCCATTAATTCATCGGCAATTCGGCCAATCCGTCCAAGTTGAAAATAATCTTTGCCATCAGAGACGAGCAGGACATTATGTTTGTATAAAGGAGAGTAGCGTGAAGGTAAATATATTAATAGTTCCATTTCTTCCTGTAGTTCATTACTGTAAAAACGGACTTCTTCAATTTTTCCTGGATTCATTTTGTAGGACCTCCATAATTAATGTACACTTACTAAATATCATACCGATAAATAACAGTGTAAAGCTAGTGAAAACTATTGCTTATGAAGAGAGAGAGGGGAAATAGTATGGATGAAGGTAAGAATATTGTTCATTCGGACGTTGTGACAGCTGCAACAAAAGACGCGTTGATTCGCCGTGGGGTTAAGATTGAAGATATTGCAAAAATTGTTTATGAATTGCAAGTGCCTTATAACAAAGGATTGTCACTGGAACAATGTATCGACTCTGTAGAAAGTGTTCTTCGTAAACGTGAATTGCAACACGCAATATTGGTCGGGGTGGAATTGGATGAAATCGCTGAACGAGGTCAGTTATCGCAACCACTTCAGCAAATTGTTGAATCAGATGAAGGCTTATTTGGGGTGGATGAAACGATCGCGTTAGGTGCGGTCTACACGTATGGTTCAATCGCAGTGACTACATTCGGTCACTTAGATAAGAACAAAGTCGGTATCATCAACGAATTGGATACAAAAAAAGGAATTGGTATCCATACGTTCTTAGATGATTTAGTGGCAAGTGTAGCGGCGTGTGCGGCATCTAGAATTGCGCATAGAACGCGCGATTTGAAAGAAGCGGGTCTAACGTTTAAAGATGTACAAAATGGCAAGAGATCATAACCGAATCGAACTGCTCTAGATCATCATGTCTAGCGGCAGTTTTTTTGTTTTAGATGAAGTTGTCGGGTGCGTACCGGATTGCAGTTCTGTTGGGAGTTTGTGGTTTTGCTGGCGGTGAGAGTTTATTATACCCATTACATCTACCACAGCAGTTGGGGTAGGTGTTTGGCAATGCCTGATAAAAGCTATATAGACGAGGGTGAATAGCTTAAATGGAACATGCGATAATAGATAATTTAATATTATATTGACAAGTTAAAGCGCTTTCATGGTAGAATGGTAGTGTCTATGACTACAAAATGTAAAGGGGAGATGGTCACATGAAGAAAAACTCACTTCGCCTACTGGCGTTAGTTTCCATGCTCGCGCTTCTTGTGCTCGCGGCTTGCGGTACCGACGAAAAAGCTGACGGGAACAAAGATGCAGACGGAAACAAAGATGACGGTAAGACAGAGCAAGACTACAAGTTCTTGAGCTTACTTACTGGGGGAACACAAGGAACTTATTATCCACTAGGTGGATCTTTTGCTGAATTCATTACTGAAGAGACAGGAATCAAGACGACTGCTGAAGTATCTCAAGCATCTGCTGCGAACATGACAGCGCTTAAAGATGGAGATGCAAACATTGCATTCGTACAAACAGACATTGCATATTACGCTTCTAAAGGTGAAATGATGTTTGACGGAGATGTAATCGACGAAGTATCTGCTATTGGTGCACTTTATCCGGAAACAGTTCAATTGGTTACGTTGAAGAAAAACAATATCAAGACATTTGAAGATCTAAAAGGCAAAAGCATTTCGATAGGAGCGCCAGGTTCAGGAACAGCTGCTAACGCTGAGCAATTGCTTGAAATCCATGGTTTAGCTTTAAGCGATATTAAAGCACAAAACTTGGACTTCGGTGAGTCACAAGAAAGTCTACAAGCTGGACAAATAGACGCAGCATTCATTACAGCTGGAACGCCGACAGGTGCTGTTGAAGGTCTAAACGCTACTTCAGAAGTTTTCATTATTCCAGTAGAAGACGACAAAGCTGACGAATTAATCGAGAAATATCCGTATTATACTAAAGAAATAATCCCTGCCGGAACTTATGGTTCTGAAGTAGAGACACCTGCAGTATCAGTAGGTGCAATGCTTGTTATGCAGAACGATATTTCTGAAGAACTTGGTTACCAGATCACAAAGGCAATTTATGAAAACGCTTCGAAAATCCAACATGCTAAAGGTGCTTTGATTAAAGCAGAAAACGGTTTGAATGGAATTGGTATTCCTGTACACCCAGGTGCACAGAAGTACTTTGACGAAGTGAACTAATAAACTGAGTAAGTCATCTGATAGGATCATGAGGGACGGTAAAGCGAAAGCTTTGTCCGTCCCATTCTTAATTTTTTAAAAACAATTGGCTGAATACATAAATTACTATGCTGATTGCAAGTAAGGGAACAGAAAGGATTAAGCGGATGAAATTACGAAAAATCGTTCTTCTGCTGACATTTCTAATAGGAATTGTAATGGTGATCGTATGGTTTTATCCATATAAACAAATGATCATACTTGAAGAGGTTCGGAGCGAACAGCCAAAAGCTTATTATCTTCCATTACACGAGAATCGAAATTTTCAAATACACTATATTCACTCGATCCATTTGTCCAATGTGAAGGAGCAATATCGCATTACTGACAATGGAAAGCTCCGTTTCGAATTTATGCAGTATGAAGACGTAGCCATCGGACTGCCAGGTTATGCAGAAGAAGGTGAAGCACTGCAAGTAGAAGATGGTGTTTATACGCTTACATTCGAAAACCGCGTGATCGATTCGTTTATTCTCTATGTAGGTAGGGTGAATACAGATCTGTTTTTGCGATATGAGCAACAAGATTATCATCTAAAAGAATTTCTTCAAAAGGGGCATTCTTATGAATTTCATGTGGCAAAGGTGTCAAATTATAAGATGTTTAAAGGAGTCAGATTAAATGGAAAACAATAAACATCGGGAAAAAGATATTCCCGCCATCTCCAATGAAGAAATGGGTACGCTTTCTAAACAAGAGCAACTCGAAATTCTTCAAAAGTACGACCCAGAATCTAATACAAGAGATCTAAAAGGTCTTATTGGCAAGATTGTATTTTTCGGTTTGTTGGCATTTTCAATTTTCCAGTTATATACGGCGATTGGTAAACCATTTACAGCTCAAATTCAGCGATCTATTCACTTAGGATTTGCTTTATCCCTTATTTTCCTGTTGTTCCCTGCTAGAAAGAAAATTGGTGTGCGTCGTGACAAAGTACCGTTTTATGATATTATTCTATCTTTATTGGCGGTAGCAGTTGGTTTATACTGGCCGCTATTTATCGACGAGCTAGTATTTCGTGTGGGACGCGTATCCGATCTCGATTTAGTTATCGGTATTTTAGCGGTTTTACTGACACTAGAGGCAGCGAGACGTGCGGTAGGAATGCCGATCACGATCATTTCAGTAGTGTTTTTGGTGTATGCGTTCTTTGGACCGTATTTCCCAGGGTTCCTTGCACATAGAGGGCAAAGTGTAGAAAATCTCGTTCAACTAATGTTCTTTACAACGGACGGAATCCTCGGTACGCCAATTAGTGTATCCGCCACCTTCATATTCGTCTTCTTGTTGTTTGGAGCGTTCTTAGTGAAGACTGGCGTTGGTAATTACTTCAATGACTTGGCAGTAGTATTGGCGGGACGTTTGACTGGTGGACCAGCAAAAGTCGCCATTTTCTCAAGTGCTTTGCAAGGTACAATTTCAGGTAGTTCCGTAGCAAATGTTGTTGGATCCGGTTCGTACACGATTCCGATGATGAAGAAGTTAGGTTATCGAAAAGAATTCGCAGGCGGAGTAGAGGCAGCCGCGTCTACAGGCGGTCAGATTATGCCACCGATTATGGGGGCCGCTGCATTCCTGATGGTTGAATTCATCGGCGGCGTTACCTATTGGGAAATTGCCAAAGCGGCAGCTATCCCTGCATTGCTGTACTTCACTGGAATTTGGATCATGACTCATTTCGAAGCGAAGCGTGTTGGTTTGCAAGGAATGGATGCGTCGCAAATTCCTAATCGAAAAGAAACGCTGAAAAAGATTTATTTATTACTACCGATTATAGGTATTATCGTTTTCCTCTTGGTGGGTATTCCAACGATGAAAGCGGCATTACTCGGTATCGTGCTAACCATTGCAGTGAGTGCAATCAGTAAAGAAACAAGAATTGGATTTAAAGATATGATTGATGCATTAGTAGACGGTGCTCGTACAGCATTGGCTGTAGCAGCAGCGACTGCTTGTGCAGGTATTATTGTCGGTGTTGTCGTCAAGACGGGTCTCGGGCTCAGCTTGGCAACGGGCCTGATCTCAGCAGCTGGCGGTAACATCTTGCTCACATTGATTTTCACGATGTTTGCAGCGATTATTTTGGGGATGGGGTCTCCAACGACAGCAAACTATGTTATTACATCTACAATCGCAGCACCTGCCATCATTACGCTATTGATGATGGATGAGCCTACAGGTGCCGCTGTGCCGATTGTAGTGGCGGTATCTGCCCACTTATTCGTATTTTACTTTGGTATCATTGCGGATATCACACCGCCTGTTGCATTGGCTGCCTTTGCAGCTTCGGGTATTTCTGGCGGAGATCCGATCAAAACTGGTGTCACGTCTGCAAAACTAGCGATTGCTGCCTTCATCATTCCATATATGTTCGTCTTTAATCCGGCAATGCTGATGCTCGACTCGAGTATTACGGAGATTGTATGGGTGACTGTGACCGCCATTATCGGTATGGTTGCAATCGGGGCAGGCATAATTGGCTTCTGGTATAGTAAACTGAACTGGCTTCTACGAATTATCACGATATGTACAGGTATGTTGTTAATCTACCCAGAAACTATTACAGATATTATCGGTTTAGTATTATTCACTATCTTACTGGTGTCCCAGTGGATGGGGAATAAGAAAAATAATACGCCTACATTCGCTTCAAATTAAATAGCTTTTAAAAGACTTGTCGGCTTGAAACTGAGCTTGCAAGTCTTTTATTTTACTAATGAAAAAAGAATTTTCAGAGAATATATGTGTTTTTTGTTATTTACTATTCTAGTTGAGTGAAAAGAACTAGAGTAAATAGATTTTTTACTAGAGGACGAGTCTAGGATATACAAGGGTTTCCTAAGGAAAATGAATTTCGGAACACATGACAAAATAAAAGTCAAGAAGCCGAAGGACTAAAAGTGAGTCGAATTATTTTGGACTAATTACGCAGTTTTACCAACGCGGGTTCTGTATATACTACATATAAGCGAATAAGTCATAACGAATAAAATATATAGATCGGTACAGAAACCAATCAAATCAAAAAGGAGAGAACATACTATGAATACACAAGAGACATGGTGGGAAAACGTATTTGAAGGGCATTTGGCACATGGTTTTAACAAAGAACGTATGAGTGAGCTGGATCATGAAGAGTTTTTATATTTTGAGAATGAATCAGTTGAAGAACAATTAAACCCCATGCAGTAAGTGAAAGGAGAAGCGTCTCTGAATAATGTAATGAACTTCCATAAAAATCGGTAATTTTTCTGATAGCATAGAAAAATTATCGATTTTTAATTTCGTTGTTTACAACTAGGAAAGAAAATGCTATTATAGTATTTGTGCTTGAGAGCCTAACTGGCTCACTTCAAAACGCACATCCTAGTAAGATCGATTCCGTAGCTCAGCTGGGAGAGCGCCACCTTGACAGGGTGGAGGTCGCTGGTTCGAGCCCAGTCGGAGTCATAGACGGACAACTAAACGTCCGAACTCGTAGTTTTATATCGAAGAAAGCCCCGTCATGTAAACGTGTAACAGCGTTAGCATGGCGGGGTTTTTTGTCGTTCATACTGCGTGCAATATGCGCTAGTATAAGCCGCATCAGTAACGCTATCACTACCGAAATGGGGTGTTTGTTCATGCGAAAACGCCGTAACAATAATTCGCAGCAGTTTATAGACGTGCCTCAAGATATCCGAGTCCTATTTCGCCGGTTCGTAAGTATTAAAATTGCGGAGGGCATATCGCAAAGTACGATTAATCAGTATCATGAAAACTTTACGTTCTTCTCGGACTTTATTGAAATGAATGGCGGAGACTATGCGCTCGAAGGTATTACTGCGGATTTTATTCGTGAATGGATTACGTATATGAAGTTTGAACACGTACAGCATCCGAACGATCAAAGTCGCTTGCATCATGATAAAGGCTTGAAAGCGTCCACGATTAATACACGGTTGAAAACAATTCGCGTCATGTTTAATCGAATGTATGCGGAAAATGTAATTGAGTTTAATCCGATGTTGAACGTACGCAATGTCAAAGAAGAATTATCTCATATTGACGTTTTGAGTAAGAGCGAAATCGTAAGTTTGTTGAGCGTCATGGATACCGAATACTACACGACTTTTCGTGACCTTGTACTAACTCGTTTGCTATTCGATACCATGTTACGGATTAATGAGGCATTGCATATTCGTAAGCAGGACATAAAAGCAGAAGAAGGA
Organism: Sporosarcina ureae; assembly: GCF_002101375.1. Classification (GTDB taxonomy): domain Bacteria; phylum Bacillota; class Bacilli; order Bacillales_A; family Planococcaceae; genus Sporosarcina; species Sporosarcina ureae_B. The sequence continues at coordinate 2,866,251 of NZ_CP015207.1, forward strand.
TTGATAGTTATATCGTCCAGTATCGCGAAGAGCAGAAAGGCGCGCGTAGTTCCTGCGGACAAGCAGACGTTAAAGCTAGTGAAGGAACTCATTAAAGAGAACGCTATGGAGTTCAACAGCGAGTATGTATTCGCGACGAGTAGCGATTCAGTCTATGATCGCGATAATTATCGAACGAGATTAAAGCGTTACGCGGAATCGGCAGGCATTAAAAAGAATGTACATCCGCATCTATTACGACATACAGCTGCGACTCGATGGATTGAAAGCGGTGGTGGAATCGAAGAACTGCGCTTGATACTCGGGCATTCTAAATACGATATGGTGAAACGATATGCACACGTAGCGAATAGTTCAGTCATTAAGTCAGCGGGGAAATATTCGTTATTCAATAATTTAAGCGATTAATCAAATAAAAAACGCCCCAACCGCAATATGCGGAAAGGAGCGCACTCATGCCCGCGCCAACGGGTCTTTCATAAAAATAGTATGACGTAATTGTATCGCAAAAAAAGCGAATATGCAAACGTTTATTTGAGTGCGCACTTTTTAGGGGCTTCGAAATGGAGCAGATTATATGAACTACTTATCGGAATACCAAACCTTTGCGGACAAGCACGAACTAAATGATGCCATAACTATACACTTCGAACGGAACAACTACGCTATGAATGAAACCGAGCGTAGTGTATTCGTCATGCTTACGCGTTACGCAGTCAAATTTCCGGGCGTTATTCATTTAAAGACGGCAACAATCGCGAAAGCAATCGGCAAGACTGGGCGCACTGTACGTCGTTCAATCGCGACATTAATCGAACTGTGCATGATTGAGCGTATCGAGTTCATGCGTTCGGTATCAGGCGGTAATGGAGCGAATATATACCGTATTGTCCACCCGTCAGCGTCCGCCCGTCCAGTAGCGGAAAAGCCAACACCTGCAACGGTTGAACCGACGCAAACGGAAAACGAACCTATTACTTTTATAAACAATAAATCTAGTAATACATTAGATACGGCAATCGCGCAGTCTGACGTTATCAAAAAAGGCTTGTTAGTCAAGTTACCGCCACTTATCGCCAAGACAATGGGCGTATTTTTCGACGCGAATACAATACATAGGCTTTATGGCGTCATGCTACGGGCGAAGTCTGCCGTCGATCGTCGTATGGCATTCGAAGAGGACGAGTCTGCATACGATACTGCGCTCATGTCCGTAATTTCCGCATGGAAACGAGGCAAGGTGCGTTCACTGGACGCTGTACTATACGAGGCGACCAATCGTACGGCACGGAGTCTGTGGCTTAATGAGCGCATGATTGGGTCTAATTGACGCATAGTAGGAGTTATGAGCGAGTGTTTAAGGAAATGGAGCGATTATATGCGGAAAGTTAAAGTGGTTTTTCTGATAGACGGTGAGGATTACGCAGTAGACGCCCTCTTATTAACGCCACATATCGTATTAGAGATGACGGACGTCATAGAGATTCACCGATACGACGACGAAATTAAGAGCGATAGCGTACGAGCATCGGACTCTTCTTCTGCTATGACGCTACACCTACGCGATGGTGCATCGTTCGATAAGCAGGAGATAATGAACATGGCGGACGTAGTAGACATGGGTCGCATGAGCGTAGTGGAGTTTGCGGAATTACTGTTACAGCGTAGGTTGTAAGACGATTGATAGAGGTTTTCTATGAAATTTGTCGAAAGAGTATGGAAAGGGAGGGGATAGTATTGTCTAATAAAATGGAGACAGTTAAAGAACGGTATTCAATAGAAATTGAAGCTATAGCAAACAGACTAAATCATATGGAGCAAGGCTTAATAATGGAGTTGACACGCGTTAATATGCATGGAAGTCTTTCTACAAATGTGCAAGAGCTTACTAAAGATATAAATGTATTGATTTCTAAGATAGTGAATGAGTCGGATTCGGACTTGGATGGATTTGATGAATTATTTACACCTACAAATAAAAAATAAAGATAAGTAAGGAGAGTTTGCATGAATTCGTTTGATTGGATTACTCAAAAAGTATCAGAATTAGATGAAGTGTCTGCGAAGAGTGAACTGTCATTTATTTTGGTGAAGTATTCAGAAGTTGGACAACAAGGATATAAAAACGAAGATTTAATAGATGATATTAGAAAGTTATATCTTGAATTAGGGTTAAATCGATATTGAAAATATTTCTGCATATTAGGTTAGGACGGAGTCAAACTAAATACAGAAAAAGAGAAGGACGCTGATCGTTAGCGTTCTTTTTTTTATGCCAAAAACCTCCGCGCTAGTCGTTCTCTTACGTACGTACTATTAGAGGGAGGAGATGAAAAAATGATTTTGAGGTTGTAAATTATGATGTTAGTCCGTCTATAAGGTAGGGAGACACTCGTTTTTATTTACATTACTAGTCGCCAAATAATACAAAGAGGAGATGATCGAATGAATAACGCAAAGAACGATTTTAAAACCATCCGCACATTCCACGAATTGAACCAAGAGCAATATGCCGAACTAATAGGAATTAGTCAGGGCTATGTCACGCTCGTTGAAAATGGGCGACGTCGATTTACCGAGGATTTACGTGAAAGGGTCATGCGGGAGTTACGACTTACGCCCGACAAACTAGAGCGCATTCTTGCGATTCAAGCGGGTTATGACGCTGCAAGAGCTACAATGCTGAACCAATCGAATACTACCCGACCGAGTTAACTTTCGACTCTTGTCCGTAGGGTAAGACCGACACTATATACTAATGCTCGATTTAATACGTAAGTAAGAAGATTGTAAGAACGATAGTTTCGACATAAATGTGTAAGCATTTTGGCGGTATCTTTTGAACTTAACACGGTTAGGAGCAATTCAAGACAATCCTCCAGTGACAAGTCCCTGTAGGAAGTATCGAGATTCAGACAATCTAGCACAACAAATGTGCACAGAATGGATTTAAACGTTGTACCTATGCGGTTTGTAGCGTCTTCCCTTAAAGGGGATATAGATAAACGTGCACAGCGTTCGGGTTGTGTTCGCTACACGTAGAAAATAATTTAAACGAAGAAATGGAGCTGGTGAGATGGAGAAAGTGAAAGTAATCGACGCAATCATGGGTGCGGGTAAGACGACGAAAGCGTTCGAAATCATTGAAAAGGCGGACGCGGGCGAAAAGTTCATTTACATTACGCCATTTCTTGCAGAGATTGAACGGATCAAGACGACAATTACGTCCCGAGCATTCGCAGAGCCGACGAATAGAGTTGCAGGTGGACGCAAGATGGATAGTCTCAAGCGCCTCATCGAGAACGGAGAGGACATAGCCGCTACACACTCGCTTTTCGAAATGGCAGATGACGAACTAATCGAAATGATACAGACATCGGGCTACACGCTCATACTGGATGAGGTTATGGACGTTATCGACAAGGCAACCGTTTCACCTGCGGATATGCGTATCTTGCTCGAAAAGAAATTCATTGCGATTGAGAACAATGCCGTGAAATGGGTAGCGCCTGCCGCTGAATACGAATACGGGCGTTTTGATGATGTGAAGTTACTGGCGCAGGCGGGGAATCTTTATTATCACCGTAATACGTATCTCGTTTGGGCATTTCCGCCTCAAGTATTCGAGGCTTTCAATGAAGTGTACGTATTGACCTATCTATTCAGGGCGCAAATTCAACGCTACTATTTCGACCTATACAAGATACCTTACGAAGTTTTAAGCATTAAGGATGGCGAAATCATACCACATGACGTGCGAGCGGACAACCGCGCAGAGTTGAGGGCGCTAATCGACTTGTATGAGGGCGAGCATAACCGCCATGGAGAGCGTAGCAATTTCTCGTTTAGTAAGGGGTGGATGGGGCGTAGGAGTGACGATGAGATGCAAGCAATACAGCGGAGCATTTATACATATGTTAGGCGCATTGCGGATGCTAAGTCGGGCGAGGTTCTATGGACGACGCTCAAAGACTTTGAAACTGACTTAAAGGGGCGCGGATATAGTAAGGGCTTTTTACCGGTCAATATGCGGGCTACTAACGAATATGCCGAGCGAAGTGTACTAATCTACGCATACAGTCGCTTTATGAATCCGATCGAGAAGTCGTTCTTTCAGGATAATGGCGTGAAAGTTGACGAGGAATTGCTCGCGGTATCGGAAATGTTGCAATGGATATGGCGCTCGCGAATTCGAAACGCACAGCCGATTAAGCTATACCTACCTGCCGAACGTATGCGCAGACTACTTACAGCATGGGCTAACTACGAGATTTAGAAAGTGAGGTATTGAGGCGTTTAAAGGGCGCTCACAGCGCGTTAAGGGGGCGTTGATAAGTACGGGTAAGGAACGACTGCCAGGCGCTTGAAACACATAGGAAACGGAGGGGGGAGAACGATGAAAACAACTAAGATAACATATCGGACGCAACTACCACGAAAGAATAAGCAGCGTAATAAAAACGGCTTTATTATGGACACGGATCGACCGCCACGCAAAGTCTAAGTATTTCCGAGCGATGGCGTTAAGCAATGAAAATACAAAAACTATTAAAGGGGATAATCAAAATGACAAACTATAAAAACTTACAGACGGCACTAGGGAATATGCACGAAATCAAAAAGAGTACGACAGCAGTTGCAAAAGGATTTAAGGACGACTTTTTAGAAAAGCAAGCGAAATTGCAGAGCGATAGAATGTTATCGGCAGAGGGTCGCATTATTAAGATTGACGAATACAAAGCGGAGCAAGGCGCGAAGTTTCTCACTAAAGCAAAAGAGATGCGAACGGAATACGACCAAGCTGCGGAAGATGCACAAAAGTATGCCGAGATGATACTTAACGATCCTGCTCATAAGCCGAACGAGGCGACACTAGCAACGTTTGACCGCCAACTAGCGAGATTGCAGACGGAGCTAATGCTATCTACGAACGCAGACAGCGCCTTGTCGCTCGTCAAGACTTTCGCAGAACAAACGACAGACGCGTATCTAATCGGCAAATTCAAGGAGACGCTACCGACGATTATCAGCGAAATTACGACACTAGCAGGCGTACAAGCTCCACAATACAAGCTAAAGCTACGCAAGATGGTAGACGGACTAGCGGTCGCGCCCGAAATCGAGGAGGCTCAAGCGGTCATTGATGGCGGTAGCATGAAAGGTAGTCCGGTATGGTTGGAACATGGCGTGCAACTGACGACAATCAGACAAGTCGTTAGCGGTGAGTATGCGCAGTTTGCGAACAATCCCACTGCACACGTAGCAGAAACAGAAGTATAAGTGATAGACTCGCGTTTGGACTACGCAAAGCATAGGAGCGAGGCAAGTATGACCCCTTTTATAGGCGGATAGTTTGGCGTATATATGCGCTCGCTATCCGCCTTTTTTTATGCGTACATTACGTGCGCTTGATGGACGATGTACAGCCGAGTCGATAGCGTAAAACCCTTGCGCTGTATAGGTTATAGTGATTAGCGTAAAGGTATTATACTTGACGTATTACGTAATGTGAGGTTAGGTTTGCGGATAGTTCCGCATAATCGGTTGAGGCGTTCAGGTGCATGGATAGACGTCGAACTCGAGGGGGTGCAAGTTCGGCAAACAGGAAACGAGCGTAATCATATCTTTACAATATTGACTACGATGAAGCGTCCGTGATAGTATTGAGTCATAGCGTAATCATAAGTAATGGTCATAAGTGGAGGCGGGTATATATGAGAATTGGATATGCGAGGGTATCGGGGTTGGGTCAATCATTAACGGAACAGGTAGCGCAATTAAAGGACGCAGGCTGTCAGGTAATATACGAAGAGGTATTCACGGGAACTACTGCGGATCGTCCCGAGTTTCAGGCGACAATGGCGGTGCTAGAGGCGGGGGATGTATTAGTGGTAACTAAGCTAGACCGGTTTGCTCGGTCGGCATCGGACGCCATAACGCACATAAGGGCGCTCATGAAGCGAGGGGTTGCCGTACATATACTGAACATGGGCGTAGTTGAAGATACGACGACAGGCCGCTTACTGCTCACGATATTGTCGGGCTTTGCCGAGTTTGAACGCGATATGATTGTCGAACGTTTGGCGGAAGGTAAAGCGGCCGCAAGGGCTGCGGGTACATTGCGGGAGGGGCGACCGAGGAAGTACGCGCCCGAGCAGATGGAACACGCCATGACGCTACTCGAAACGAATAGCTATACCGAGGTTGAAAGGCTTACGGGAATATCGAAAGCAACTTTGACGCGATACAAACGAAAGCAAAAGCGTGTATAGAACGAAGTCGAGCAAGTCAATCCGAGATATGACGGACTGCTCGGCTTTTTTTATTCCGAAACCCCCAAACGCCCCCATCGTACGCCCCTTAACTGGCGAAAGAAACGACCGTACTATTTTTCGAACTCGGGTGGTTACGTAATTAATTAAGGTATCGTAAAGGTAGCGGTTGACACGCATTATTTTACGTGTTAGTATAAGAAACATCGTATACATGACGCGGTTTACCGTTTAATACTACGTGCAAATTCCGATTCCTCACCTTGACAGGGTGGAGGTCGCTGGTTCGAGCCCAGTCGGAGTCATAGGTGCCAAACCTAAGTTATTTACCGTAGGAACACGGTTTATAACAATAAGCAGTCCTATTAGACCGAATGTCTAGGGGCTGTTTTTTTATGTCTAGATTTATTTTTCGCAATTACTGTCAAATGATATTCGAGCGCACCACCCGTCAAGCGGTGTATACTTATCATGCGAGTACCTATTTAAATAAGCAGGAGGCTAACATATAATGAAAAGAAAACAAGTAACATCTAATGTAAAAGAATATACAGTGGAACAACCGATAGAGTTATTGCCATACTTATTGAAGGTAATGTCAAAAAGCAGTAGAAATTCGGTAAAATCCATTCTTACGCGTGGTCAAGTTATGGTGGATGGTCAAATGACAACCAAACATAATCAGCCGTTAGCGCCTGGACAAAAGGTGGAAATACAAAGTAATAAAACAGCTATAAATGTCTCGAAGTTAGTCGGTGTATCTATTCTCCATGAAGATGACGATATCATCGTGATCAATAAAGAAGCAGGTATTCTTTCTGTAGCTTCTGAAAAAGAAAAAGATCAGACAGCCTATAGAGAAATCACAAAGTACGTGAAGAGGAGCCATCCTGAAAACCGAATTTTTGTTGTGCACCGTCTGGATAGAGATACATCAGGTGTGATGATGTTTGCCAAAAATGAAGAAACCCAGAAAGCTTTGCAAAGTACATGGAATGAATCGGTAAAGGAACGTTTGTATACTGCGCTTGTCGAAGGAAAAGTACGAACAGAATCAGGGACTATTTCGTCTTGGTTAACCGAAAATAGTGCGTTTAGAGTATATTCAAACCCAACTGACAATGGCGGCCAGCATGCCGTTACACATTATAGAAGAGTACAAGCGAATAAAGATTGCTCATTGCTAGAAGTACTTCTAGAAACGGGTCGGAAAAACCAAATCCGTGTGCATATGGAAGAATTGGGTCATCCAGTGATAGGTGACAAAAAGTATGGTGCTACAGGTAACCCTTTGCGCAGAGTGGGACTTCATGCCACAGCTCTGTCTTTTCTACATCCACGTACAGGGGAATTAGTCCGATTTGAAGCAGAAATACCTCAGATCTTCATTACGCGCTCAAAATAATAAACCGTTCATTTTGCAGTTCCTTGGATTATCTAAGGAACTGCTTTTTCACGTCATTCATTCAAATAATCATTTGAATGAAGAAATTGACAAAATATCTAGAATTGCATATACTAAATTAAACAATCAAACGAACGATTGAATGATTTATTTGTTAAAATGAATGATTTTTTGAGGGGACTGATCACATGGCTTCAGAGAAAAATGTCTATCGCCTGCAAAATTTATCATGCACAAGTTGTGCTGCAAAATTCGAGAAAAATGTCCGACAAATTGATACTGTGGAAGATGTACAGTTAAACTTTGGCGCTTCCAAATTAACGGTGGCGGGAAATGCTTCTATTGTACAATTAGAAGAAGCGGGTGCATTTGACGGTATTAAAGTGTTCCCTGAAAAACAGCGGATTATTAAACAGCATACTCCTTTTTGGAAAAAACGTGAAAATCAAACGACTATTGCTTCGTTAGTTTTATTGCTAGCAGGGTATGCGGTATCTACCGCGAATGGTGATAATAATTGGCTATCGATCGCTCTGTTTCTCTCTGCCATTATAATCGGTGGATTCAGTTTGATGAAGGAAGGATTAACGAATCTTTTCAAACTTGAATTTGATATGTCTACATTGATGACCATCGCAGTCATTGGGGCTGCACTCATTGGTGACTGGGCGGAAGGGGCGGTCGTGGTCTTCCTCTTCTCCGTCAGTGAAGCATTGGAAAGTTACTCGATTGATAAAGCCAGAAATTCCATTACCTCACTCATTGAAATTGCCCCTACGACGGCCACTGTACTTCGCGGGAATAATGAATTTGAAGTAGATGTGGAAGATTTACGTATTGATGATGTGATTTTGATTAAACCGGGACAAAAGATCGCGATGGATGGCGAAGTGATTCAAGGTGATTCATCGGTTAACCAAGCCGCCATCACTGGTGAGTCTGTGCCTGTCCATAAAGTGCTTGGAGACGAAGTGTTTGCAGGGACTTTGAATGAAGAAGGCGCAATGCACGTCCGTGTGACGAAGCTTGCTGAAGATACTACCATTGCCAAAATCATTCACTTGGTCGAAGAAGCACAGGCGGAAAAAGCACCGACACAACAATTTGTCGATCGCTTTGCGAGATACTATACACCAGCTATTTTAGTTATTTCTTTACTGATCATGATCATACCACCACTATTAATGGGTGGAGTATGGGGTGAATGGTTCTATAAAGGTCTAGTCGTATTAGTAGTTGGTTGTCCTTGCGCTCTAGTCATTTCAACACCTATTGCGATCGTTACAGCCATTGGAAACGCTGCACGTAACGGTGTGTTGATCAAAGGCGGCATTCATTTAGAAGAGACAGGACAAATCAAAGTCGTGGCCTTCGATAAAACAGGTACGTTGACTGAAGGGCGTCCCGAAGTAACAGACGTCGTGACGGTTTCTTCATTGACTGAAGATCAAATCGTACAAAGAGCAGCTTCTATCGAGAAGTTCTCCCAACATCCATTAGCTTCATCGATTATGCGAGCAGCGAAGAAATTACCACTTGGATTACTACCGGTACATCAATTCCAATCTATTACAGGCAAAGGTGCAAAAGCTATGATTGGAGAGCATTTGGTGCATGTTGGTAGCCCTAAATTATTTAGGGAAATGAACACAGTGGAAGACTCCATTGAACAGCAGATTCTTACATTACAGAAACAAGGCAAAACAGTTATGCTTGTCTGGTCAGAAACAGGTCTAGAAGGAATTATAGCGGTTGCTGACCAAGTTCGTAAAAGTAGCTTGAATGTAATCCAGAAGCTTCATGAGATGGGCAAGAAAACAGTGATGCTAACAGGGGATAACCAATCGACCGCTTTGGCAATTGGAGCGCAACTCGGCTTAACAGAAGTCAAAGCAGAATTATTACCTGATCAAAAAGTCGAAATGATTAAATCGTTGAGTCAATACGGTAAAGTGGCGATGGTGGGTGACGGAGTGAACGACGCGCCGGCATTAGCTACCGCAAATATCGGTATTGCGATGGGTGGTGCGGGAACAGATACTGCACTTGAAACGGCGGATATCGCCTTGATGGCAGACGACTTGGAGAAACTTCCATATACAATTAAATTAAGCTCACGCACTAAACAAATCATCCTTCAAAATATTTCGATCGCACTTGGTTTAAAAGTGATTGCACTGCTTCTTATTATTCCAGGCTGGTTGACATTATGGATGGCAGTCATGGCGGATATGGGTGCAACTGTCATTGTAGTATTAAATTCATTGCGACTCATGAAAAATAACATATAATATAAGTAGAAACTTCAGTCGAATCAATCGTCTGAAGTTTTTTCTATTGAATAAAATGGTAGACTGATAATAAGAACAATTATGAGGAGTGTGGATAATTTGGCAATGACCGGTCTAGAACTTGAAATGATTATGAACAAACAGAAACAATATTATGTATCAGGAGTGACGCGTAGTATTTCATTCCGAAAAATGATGTTGGAAAAACTGTATAAAGCGATTCAAAAGCACGAAAAAGAAATCTCGGATGCATTGCATAAAGACCTACACAAACCTCCGCTCGAAGCGTATGTGTCAGAAATAGGCTTCGTGTTATCTAGTATTACTCATATGATGGATCACTTGGAAGAATGGGCAGAGCCTGAAAAGGTGAAGACACCACTCCATTTACAACCAGCGACGAGCTTTATCGTAAAAGAACCATATGGCACCGTATTGATTATCGGACCATTCAACTATCCGTTCCAACTATTGATTGATCCGTTAATAGGTTCGATCGCAGCAGGGAACTGTACAGTGTTAAAACCTTCGGAAGATGCATTGCATACAGCTGCTGTCGTAGACAAAATCATTGCAAGTGTATTTCCGGTGGAGTATGTATCCGTTGTGCATGGTCACAAAGAAGAAACGCAACTGTTACTTGGCGCACCATTTGATTATGTATTCTTTACCGGAAGTGCAAAAGTAGGGAAAATTGTCATGAAAGCTTGTGCGGAGAGATTGACTCCATTGACACTAGAGTTAGGCGGGAAAAGTCCAGCCGTTGTTGACCATACTGCGGATATCAAAAAAGCAGCGGAGAAAATCGTTTGGGGTAAGTATATGAATGCAGGTCAAACGTGTGTAGCACCGGACTATGTGCTAGCTGACGTTTCGATTTACGATGAATTATTAAATGAAATGAAGAGTGCGATCCAACGCTATTACGGGAAAGACGCACAGAAGAGTGCTGACTACGGTCGCATCATTGCGGATCGTCATTTCGATCGATTAGCGAAAATATTAGATCAAGATCAAGCATATATCGTAGAAGGCGGCAAGACAGACGCTGCGGATAAATACATCGAGCCGACAATTTTAGCGCTTTCGGATTGGAATAGCGCAAGTATGCAAGAGGAGTTATTTGGCCCGATCTTGCCAGTCCTTCCGTATGATAATTTAGGTGTTGCAATTCAACAAATTAGCATGTTGCCAAAACCACTAGCAGCATACCTATTCACTGAGAACGATGAGGCAGCTAATCATTTCATCGAAGTTTTACCATTTGGCGGTGGTTGCATCAATGACACCATCTCACATGTTGCCAATATTCATTTACCATTTGGTGGAGTAGGACCTTCTGGAATAAATCAATACCATGGAAAAGCAAGCTTTGAAACATTCTCCCATTCGAAATCGATGATGAAAAAGAGTACTGCGGTATCGGTGCCTATAGCATTTCCTCCATACAAAGGAAAACTATCATTAGTAAAACGGTTCATTCGCTAACGGTAGGGAAATCCAAACTTTTGACCACGCGCTTTGCTGGCTGTTGACCAGCAAAGTGCCTTTGTGGTGAACAAAAATTTTTAAGCAATTTATCGGCATTTAATAGAAATTTCATTCTATAGTCCAGGCTGGATGTGATAAGAAAAGACGGGTATGATAGGAATAATAGATAAAGTATATAACACTTTATTTTCCAAAATAAAAAGCCTTTTTGAATTACGATTCGCTTATTTGTTATAATTACAAGAGTTATTCACCAACATATTGGAGGAACCCATATGAACACGAAAGAATTATTATCCGTACTCCCTGTAAAAACAATAAAAGGAACATTGCCGGAAAATGTGACAGACGTGGCAGTGGACTCAAGAGCAGTTCAAGATGGAGGAGTATTTGTTTGTTTGAAAGGCTATACAGTGAACGGTCATCAATTCGTCAAAAGTGCATTGATGAGTGGCGCACGAGTTATTATCGCATCAGAGCCTATTATGATAGATGAAGACCGTACAGCGGTTGTGTATGTAGAAAACACATCAAAAGCGATTGAGTTATTGGCATCTAAGTACTATCAGTATCCTTCGAAGCGAATGACAATGATCGGGGTTACTGGAACTAATGGAAAAACGAGTGTCGGCAATATCATTCATGACATGCTACGACAGAATGATGAAAAAACAGCCGTTTCAGGTACGATTGGTTTTAAATTAAACGACATCCTCTATGAAACGGAAAATACAACGACTGATGTTTTGACTACACAGCAAATGATTGCGCAAGCGGCCAATGAAGGTTGCGAATCGATGATCATGGAAGTTTCTTCACACGGATTAGTTGAAGGACGACTGGCAGGAACGGAATTTGATATCGCGATTTTCACTAACTTAACGCATGATCATTTGGATTATCATAAAACGATGGAGAATTACAGTGCAGCGAAAGGTTTACTGTTTGCTCAACTGGGTCAGCAACTTGATCAACAAAAATTTGCCATCATCAATGCGGATGATCCGTGGAGCAGCAAAATGATCGAAATGACTTCTTTCCCAATTTACACATACGGTATTCACGTGAAGTCTTCATTCCAAGCAACAGCGATTGAAATGCAGTCGAACTTTACGAAATTCGAATTGCAAGCACCGGATGGAACGTTCCTCGTTAAAATGCCGTTGATAGGAGAGTTTAACGTCTATAATTCCTTGGCCGCCATTGCAGCGTTATATGCTAAAGGAATGCCGACAGCAGATATTTTGCCATTACTAGCGAATGTATCGACAGTGAAAGGCCGTCTGGAAAAAGTAGAAACCTCTCTACCACTGACCATTTTCATTGATTATGCACATTCGCCCGATGCAATTGAAAAAGCGATTGCTACAGTACAACCATTAAAAAAGGATGGTAACCGTCTTCTATTCTTAATAGGAACGGGAGGCAATCGGGATCGTCTTAAGCGTCCGATCATGGGAGAAAAAGCGGCAGCGGCAGATTATGTCGTCTTTACGACAGATGATCCACGTGATGAGCCATATGAGTCCATCCTATCGGAACTCAGTGCTACTATGCCGCATAATCAGTACGCATGTATAGGAGATAGAGAAGAAGCAGTACGTCATACTATTATGCAAGCGAATGCGGGAGACATCATTATATTTGCGGGAAAAGGTCATGAAGATTTTCAAATTATCGGCAACACGAAATATGCGCATTCGGATGCAACTATTGCACTTCTTGAAGCAGCTAAAAAGTTCGGCGATACACCCATCAATAAATGAAGTACAGTTTGGATTTGAGAGTTTATAGTTTTTTAGTCAATTCAATGAAAACCATTGAAATGCATCCCTATTCTCTCTATGATAGAAAACGTAAGCAAAAGGAGAGTACGATTGATGCAAAAGAATAAACATGATGAAATTACTTCGCGACGAACATTTGCGATTATTTCTCACCCCGATGCCGGTAAAACGACCATTACTGAAAAGTTACTATATTTTGGCGGAGCGATTCGCGATGCAGGAACAGTTAAAGGAAAGAAATCAGGAAAGTTCGCTACGTCTGACTGGATGGAAATTGAAAAACAACGTGGAATATCTGTAACTTCTTCCGTTTTACAATTTGACTATGCAGGCAAACGTGTCAATATTTTGGATACACCAGGACACGAAGACTTCAGTGAAGATACGTATAGAACATTAATGGCAGTGGATGCTGCTGTCATGATGGTCGATTCGGCGAAAGGAATCGAGCCCCAGACAATCAAATTGTTCAAAGTATGTAAAATGCGTGGAATTCCCATCTTCACATTTATCAATAAAATGGATAGACAAGGTAAAGAGCCATTGGAGCTAATGGAAGAATTAGAAGAAGTCTTAGAAATCCAATCTTACGCAATGAATTGGCCGATTGGTATGGGAAAAGAGTTCCTAGGTATTTACGATCGCTTTAATGAACGTATAGAGCTGGCGCGTCCAAATGCAGATGAAGAACGTTTCCTCCCAATCGACGAAGAAGGCGAGCTTGCAGTAGAACACTCGATGAAAGAGACTTCTTATTATAAGCAAGCACTAGAAGATGTCATGCTATTAAATGAAGCTGGAAACGACTTCGATGAAGAACGTATCGCTAAAGGCGATTTAACACCTGTCTTCTTCGGTAGTGCGTTGACTAACTTTGGGGTTCAGACATTTCTTGAAACATTTTTACAGTTCGCACCTGAACCTCAACCTAGGTTAACGAAAGATGCTGAATACGTAGATCCTGAGTCTGAAGTTTTTTCAGGCTTCATCTTCAAAATACAAGCGAACATGAATCCAGCGCATCGTGATCGGATTGCGTTTGTTCGGATCGTATCAGGCGAGTTTGAGCGTGGCATGACGGTAACGGTTCCACGTCTTTCCAAAAACTTCAAGTTAACACAAACGACTCAATTCCTTGCAGATGATCGAGAGACTGTCAATCAGGCAGTAGCAGGCGATATCATTGGGTTATATGACACGGGTAACTATCAAATTGGTGATACGGTCATCAGTGGTAAAGCGAATTTCCAATTTGAAGCACTTCCTCAATTTACTCCCGAGCTATTCGTTAGAGTAAATGCTAAAAACGTGATGAAATCCAAACAGTTCCACAAAGGGATTTTACAGCTTGTACAAGAAGGAGCCATTCAATATTACAAAACATTGCATACAGAAGAAGTCATTCTCGGTGCAGTAGGGCAACTTCAATTCGAAGTTTTTGAACATCGTATGAAAGCGGAATACCATGTAGAAGTTCAGATGGAGACAATGGGATCCAAAGTAGCACGCTGGATTGAAAACGAAGAAGATGTAAAAGAGTCAATGGCAGGACAACGGGCATTACTCGTAAAAGATCGACATGATCACAAAGTTTTCTTGTTCGAAAACGATTTTGCGATGCGCTGGTTCCAAGATAAATTCCCAGATATCAAGCTGTATAACCAATTATAAATTATAAAACAAATAACCCGGTCGGATTCATTGTAATCCTTCCGGGTTATTTGTTAAAATTGTGAATTATTTTTGTGTTTATTCATTAATATTCGAGCATATTACGGTGAAAGTAAGCTATTCAGGTGTTATGGTGGAAAGATGAACAAGTTTCTCCAGCTAGAGCGCTGAGTAAAGAGAGGAATAGATCAATGAAGATTAGTAGTTTTTCAGTCAAACGACCCGTTTTTACGTTAGTCACTATGTTTCTCGTCATTATTTTAGGTGCAGTATCTTTCTTTAAAATTCCCGTTACACTAATTCCTGACCTAAATCCGCCTGTAGCGGTAGTTGTTACGAATTATCCGGGCGCTTCACCAACGGAAGTGAGCGAGAAAATCACCAAGCCGTTGGAAGAAAGTTTATCAACAGCACCTGGATTAAAGTCCATGCAGACTTCTTCCCAAGAAGGAGCCAATTTAGTATTCCTGCAATTTGATTGGGATTCTTCGATTGATGATGTTCAAATGGATATCCTCCAACGGATTGATCAAGTAGAAGTGCCCGATGGTGCTAATAAACCGCGTTTCATGAAGTTTGATCCATCTCAATTCCCAGTCATTCAATTATCTTTACGTTCCGTCGATAAAGATACGAATATCCGGAAGATTGCAGAAGAGCTGGAGAAAGAATTACGCCGTATTGAAGGTGTAGCCAGTGTGAACGTGTCAGGTAAGATCATTGAAGACGTTCAAGTTATTTTAGATCCCGATAAATTAAAAGAATTGGGTTTAGCGCAATCAGATGTCGTGCAGGCAATACAAGCTAGTAATGTATCTATGCCGGGTGATCCGATTGACACGAGTGATGGAAGAAAGTTGACTACGAGAATCTTAAGTACAGTTCAAAACATCTCGGATGTACGAAGTATCCAAATAGGTGCTAATCCCAAGACAGGTGACATGATCAACGTCTCTGACGTGGCGGATGTAGCATTGTTGGAGCCGAAAGTACAAACGGAAACACGGGCTAATGAGGAGCAGGCCGTATTATTGTCTGTACTTCAAGAATCAGGAGCGAATACTGCCACTGTATCTAAAGAGTTTAAAAAATCATTGGATACGTTATTGGAGAAAGACGCATACAAAGATATTGAATCTGATGTTATTTTTGACCAAGGGGACTATGTACAGCTTGCAATCGGCAATATTGGTCAGTCACTAATTCTCGGTGGCTTGTTCGCAATGCTCGTATTATTTGTCTTCTTACGTGGAATTAAAAGTCCGATTATCATTGGGGTAGCGATTCCTTATTCAGTAATTGTTACGTTTGTCCTTATGTATTTCTCAGACTTCTCGTTAAATATCATGACACTTGGTGCTCTTGCATTAGGAATTGGTATGTTAGTTGATAATGCCATTGTCGTAATAGAGAATATTGAGCGACATTTAGCAATGGGGAAAACTCCAACGGAAGCAGCAAAAGATGGGTCCAAGGAAGTGGGCGGAGCTATAACCGCTTCTACGTTAACTACTCTCGCTGTATTTGTACCGATTATCTTTATTACGGGAATCATTGGTCAAATCTTCACCGAATTCGCGTTAACGATTTCATTCAGTTTATTTGCATCACTAGTCGTTGCATTGACTGTCGTACCAATGCTAGCGAGTCGTTTATTGAAGACGCCTACTGAAGAAATGCTTGAGAAAAAGAATCGTGTAAAGAAAAATCAGAGATTCGAAAACTCTGTCAAGTGGGCTTTGAGCCATCGTCTACTTGTGTTACTAATTACAACTGCTTTACTTGTAGGAAGTGTATTCGGAATTCTAAAAGTAGGAACAGAATTCCTACCTGCTACGGATGAAGGATCTTTCAGCATCAATGTTAAGTTACCAAACGGTGCTTCATTGGATGCGACAAACGATGTAGTAGAACGAATTGAAGAAGAGATGAAGAAACAAGACGACGTCGAAGTGTATGTCAGTCTAGTGGGCGGAACCCAACAAAGTATGGCCCAGGGTGGATCAGAGAGTAATATGGCGGAAGTGTATGTGAAACTTATACCATTAGATGACCGTGACCGCTCTGTCTTTGAATTCGTAGACAAAGTACAACCGATCGTAGAAGACGAAATCGGTGATGACGCAGAAATTAGTTTCAACTTGCAGACTGCTGCTGGTTCGAGTCCGAATACGTTAGCATTCTCCTTAAACGATACGAATGAAGAACGTTTAAGTAAAGCAGTGTCACAAATTGATGAGAAGTTGCGTGAGATGGATACTGTGACTGAAGTCACAAATGATTTAGTGGATACGGTAGAGGAAATAAAAATTGAAGTAGATCGTGAAAAAGCTTCAGAAGTCGGATTAGCTCCTTATCAAATAGCGCAAACGGTTAGTGACGTTACGCGAGGTGTCTCTGCTTCACAAATCGTCTTCGAGAAAACAGGCGAAGTAGTTGGAGTTAACGTTAGCTATGATGAACGTTTCCGCAATAGTGTAGATAAGTTAAAGGAATTGGAGTTAAAAACCCCGCTAGATACATTTGTTAAGTTGAAAGACGTAGCGGATGTGGAAATCGCAGAAGGTCCTGCAACGATTGTACGCGTAGATCAGGCACACTCCATTGCATTTACTGTGAAATATCTATCCAGTGAATCATTAGGAGATATGACGAAAAAGGTAAATGATATGGTAGAGGATCTAGACCTACCAAGTGAAGTGGAACTTTCATACGGGGGAGATCGCGAACTATTTGAAAATGCGATTGACGATATGCTATTGGCGATTATACTGGCAGTGGTATTAGTATATATCGTAATGGCTGCACAGTTTGAATCGTTCAAATATCCATTCGTTATCATGTTCTCCGTACCCCTTATGCTAATCGGTGTAGCGTTAGCGTTATTCTTCACGAATACACCAGTCAGTGTAACGGCAGTCATAGGTCTTCTCATATTGGTGGGGATTGTGGTCAACAACGGAATTGTGTTGGTTGATTATATCAACCAGCGTAAAGAAGCAGGACTCAGTTCGTACGACGCTATCATGTCGTCTGTACGTGATCGTGTGCGTCCGATCCTTATGACAGCCCTCACCACTATATTGGGCTTACTACCATTAGCGCTGGGCTTAGGTGAAGGTTCTGAGTTGAATCAACCAATGGGGATTGCAGTAATTGGCGGATTGATTAGTTCCACGTTCCTGACGTTGTATATTGTTCCGATCATTTACAGTTTGTTGGACCGGGAGACGCGTCGAGGTAGGAATACGCCTAACAGAGAACAAGCAGTAACGGTAGATCAACCTGTCAAAGTAACAGAAACTGTAACCGTGACAGTAACGGAAACTGTAACTGTAAGAGAGACCAAGTAATGCATATTGCCGGCAGATGGAACTTTCATTTGCCGGCTTTTAACATTGTGTAGAATAAATGGTGCGATAGGAAAGTATAGTAGTATGAGTGATCTGTAAAATAGGGAGTAGCTTAACGATGCAACTGACTTTACTTCATACTAGTTATGCACATTTAATTTAATAGTACGGCGGCGTCATTTTAATCATTTGCAAATCAAAGTTATCATGTTATAATACTTTAACAGTATCTGATATCTTAATAACTTTTGACGCAATGTCAAAGGGGAGTAGCTATAGGGAAACCTATTTCATAATCGTCAATACGTGACTGCCACAATGGTCATCGGTTATGATAGCTGGATTTTGAACGTGAAATTCCGACTTAGCGAGACCTTTGCCTATTTTATTAGGTGGGGGTCTCTTTATTTTGTAGAAAACAAGGAGGCATTATGTTGGATCCGATTTTATTAGAATATGCATGGGTACTCTTAGTACTAATCGTACTCGAGGGCCTATTAGCAACAGACAACGCAGTAGTAATGGCCGTAATGGTCAAACACTTACCGAAACCCCAACAAAAGAAAGCACTATTTTACGGTTTATTAGGGGCATTCGTCTTCAGATTCACCGCACTCTTTATGATTACGTTTTTAGTGAAGTTCTGGGAGATCCAAGCAATAGGTGCCATGTACTTATTGTTTATATCCGGTAAAAGTATATATGATAAAATTACCCATAAACCAGAAGGGCATCCGAATAAAAAGCCTAAAAAACAATCTGGGTTCTGGATGACTGTATTAAAAGTGGAACTTGCTGATATCGCATTCGCATTGGACTCTATGCTTGCCGCTGTTGCACTTGCGGTAACGTTACCTGAGTTAGGTAACTTCCATATCGGTGGTATCAATGGCGGACAGTTCGCTGTCATGTTACTAGGTGGTATGATTGGTTTAATCATGATCCGTTTTGCAGCGAAACAATTTGTAGTAATGCTTGAAAAGTATCCAACATTGGAAACAGCAGCATTCTTAATTGTTGGGTGGGTAGGTGTAAAGCTAGTTGTGTTAACTCTTGCACATCCTGAACTCCTAATCATTCCAGAAGCATTCCCACACTCTACATTGTGGAAAACGACATTCTGGGTTGTATTGTTAATCTTGGCAATCGGCGGATATCTACTGGCCGTGGCAAAATCTAAAGTGAAAGCTAATAGATAATACGAAAACAGTCTCTTCTATGTGAATTGAAGAGACTGCTTTTTTTTTCTACTTTAGTTTAGAATTGTATAAAGGGTGTAAAGTTCTGTGTATAGCTATCTTTTCACCAAGGGATTTGATAAAGTAGGAAAATGAAGTTTCCGTTATGAAAGGAATTTGAAAAAGATGAGGCTTTCCAGGGAATTTTTTCATAAGTTTACTCCAGCACAGATTATCGCTTTCTATTACTTTTTGGCCATTGCGTCCTCTTTTCTCTTATTGAATTTGCCAGGTGTATATAAACCAGGTGTGAAGGTGGCCTTTATAGACAGTTTATTTACCGCTGTGAGCGCAGTGAGTGTCACGGGGTTGTCACCTATTAGTATAGGGGAAACTTACTCTGTATTCGGCCTTTGCATGATCATGCTCGTACTTCAGCTCGGTGGTATCGGCATCATGTCGTTAGGAACGTTTTTCTGGCTACTTGTGAAAAAGAAAATCGGCATGAGAGAGCGACAACTGATTATGATTGATACGAATCAGTACACATTACAAGGCGTCGTTCAATTAATTCGTCAAATCATCCAAATTATCGTTGCCATCGAGATTATTGGTGGTGGTATTCTAACGTTATATATTTATCGTTTTTATAATTCGTTTAGTGAAGCACTATTGAACGGCATGTTCATGGCAGTGTCTGCAACTACAAATGCAGGTTTTGACATTACCGGTTCGTCGATGGTGCCTTATCATGATGATTATTTCGTGCAGCTCATCCTCATGATATTAATTATTTTAGGTGCGATTGGATTCCCAGTACTGATTGAAGTAAAAAGCTTTTTTTCGAAAAAAGTACCACATTTCCGCTTTTCACTTTTCACCAAGATTACGACTGCGACATTCGGGATTCTGTTACTGGTAGGTACATTAACCATTTGGTTACTAGAATCATTTAATTCATTTAAAGGAATGAGCTGGCATCAGCAGTTTTTCACAGCGTTATTCCATTCAGTTTCTGCACGATCGGCAGGCCTCGTGACTTATGATGTGACGCAATTTAGTGAAGCAACAGATATTTTTGTCAGTGCGCTCATGTTTATTGGGGCTTCACCAAGTTCAGTAGGCGGTGGTATCCGTACGACGACCTTTGCTATTGCGCTATTATTTCTTATTAATTTTGCAAGAGGGAATGACGTCATACACATTTTTAAACGCCAAATCAAACTGATTGACGTATTCCGATCGTACGCGGTTATTCTCGTAGCATGTTTTATGGTGTTGGCGGCTTTATTGTTGCTGTTACTTACGGAGCCAGGGATACCTGTCATCCCGTTGTTATTTGAAATTACATCCGCCTTCGGAACGTGTGGTATGTCGCTTGGTATTACAGGTGATTTATCAGTGACCGGCAAATTGATCATTATGGCACTCATGTTCATCGGTCGAGTAGGACTGATATCGTTCATCTACACGATAGGTGGCAAGTCGAATAAAACACCTTATCATTATCCGCAAGAGCGTGTTATTATTGGGTAATATAAAACCGCAGCAAGCGAATTTTCGCGTGCTGCGGTTTTATTATGGATAAACGGTTTCTAGCACCTGTTCAGACAGATGATAGTGCTGTGCTTTTTCACCTGGCGTGTATTGGACAATAAGATAACCAGGATCTTTTATTATGGAGAGATCTTCTTTCAATTTAGCTGAGGTCTTCGTGACGAAAACTTGCTTTCGAATCGTTCGTTCAGTATAACCACTTGACTCAAACGTATCACCGAGCAAATGTGGAGAACGTAAGAGTAACTGATAGACCTCTTTTAACTCTTCTTCGGGAACCTCGGAATTCCACCATATCTTTCTTGGTAAAAACTTTTGATGAAGTAAATAATCCATCTTCAATAGACTTTCTGCAATGGAAGTATCGATGTTTAATATTTCTTCTAGGAAGCGTTCCAAGCGGGTGAATAAGTCTTCGAACTGATGGCCGATTCGTGACCAGCCTTGCTTCTCCCAATAAGCTCCGAATAATTGGAAAAAGTCAAATGGCGTATCGACCAATTCTGTGACAATATACTCCATAGAGTGTATGAATCGACCTGAATTCCAATATTTCTCGAGAATGTCTTCTGTTTGTTTAATCTTCAGCATATCATCAAAAGACAGCACATTATTTGATACAATTTCATAAGGAGCGGTGTCGATGTAACGATAACCATATTGCTCGGCTTGGATACGTAAACCGGTTCCACGTAATAGCTTCAAAAAGCCTAACTGTAATTCTTCGGGGCGTAAAGCAAATACTTCGTTGAACGTATCACGGAAAGATGCATAATCTTCTTCAGGGAGTCCGGCAATCAAATCAAGATGCTGATCAATTTTTCCGCCTTCTTTTACCATTGTGACTGTTCGGGATAATTTAGTGAAGTTTTGTCTTCTTTTAACCAATTCATTTGTTAAGTCATTAGTGGATTGGACGCCAATTTCAAATCGGAATAGGCCTTTAGGTGCATTATCATTTAAAAACTGAATTACTTCTGGTCGCATGATATCGCCTGTGATCTCAAATTGAAAGACAGTTCCGGGTAGATGTTCATCTATTAGGAACTGGAACATTTCCATGGCATAACTTCTACTAATATTGAATGTACGATCGACGAATTTAATCGTTTTGGCGCCGTGTTGCATTAAGTAGCGAATGTCTTCTTTTATAGCGTCTCGATTGAAGTATCGAACACCTACTTCAATTGAAGAAAGGCAAAATTGACAAGAGAATGGACAGCCGCGACTTGTTTCGATGTACATTACACGATTTGGTAGTTGTGGAACATCCTCCGTAAAACGAAAAGGGGAGGGGAGTTCACGAAGATCCAATTTAGGACCTGGAGCTGTAATTTTTAACTTTCCTTCTGCACGATATGCAATGCCTTGTACCGAAGAAAGATCAGTTTGTCCATCGACCGCTTGAAGAATATCCTTAAATGTCTTTTCGCCTTCTCCTATCGCAATAATATCGATTTCCGGTACTCTTTTTAACCATTGATCATAGTCATACGTTACTTCAGGTCCACCACAAACTATAACGGTTTTAGGACTCGTCAGTTTCAGCAGACGGATTACTTTTATAGTTTCTTCTATATTCCAAATATATACGCTAAAACCCACGACGTCTGGAGAATGTTGATATAGCTCTGAAACGATAGAAAGTGTAGGATCATGAATGGTAAATTCAGCCAGTTCACATTGGAATTCAGGTGCTGCATATGCTTTCAAGTAGCGAATTGCGATATTGGTATGTATATACTTAGCATTTAAGGTAGATAAAACGATGTTCATGACAAAACTCCTAATCTAAAAATAATATAAGTAGATGAAAAAAACAAAATAGACTATAAGCCTATGTGAACAAGTACGTCATTATGGCATAATTAGAATCAATCAGAATTCACTTCCAAATAAGAATAAATTTACAAGTAAGTGGTTGATAGTTGCTATTTCATTGAGGGGGTACTGCTATAGTGCTAAATACACTAGATATCAATCGTTATCTAGAAAGTTCGCTTTTTAAGATCGTCTTAGATGAAGATGGCGATATACTTGATATGACGGAAGCTGTTAAATTACTCATACCTAAAGATTTCATACCACACCATATATCTGAAATATTTGATCCTAGTTTGTCTGAACAAATAGAGAGACGGTTGTTTCTGTTGAAGACAGAAACGATAGCCGATCAAACTGTATTGACTGGTCATATAAATGTGCCGAATAAAAATCTTGAACCTTGTTATATTATATACCAGCAATATAACGGAAAGGCGATATTAACAATAAAAATTGGTGAACAAAATCACAAATTGCATCAACTTTATGAAAGTGCTTATTTAACAGCCACTATCCCAATGGCGCTAGTGAATGAATCGGGGTATATTATTTCGACGAATGATTTGTTTTCAGAAATGTTCCCAGACCAAATTTCTAATGAATTATTACATCTACAAGATCTTTTTAATTTAATGGTTCCCACCTCTTCGTTTTCTTTTGAAGAATATATCTTAAAAGCATTAACTCAAGAATCTTCGACAGTGAAAATGTCTTACACATATAATGGAATACAGCGTTGCCAAGAAGTAATGTTGAAATTGGACTGTAGAACACAAATGTTCGTCTTACGAATTGTTGACATTACTGAAAAAGAACGTCTATTTGAGCAACTGGCACACTCCGACCAATTATGCACGACTGGAGAAATTGCTGCAAGCATTGCACATGAAGTACGCAATCCGATGACAACGTTACAAGGATTTCTCCAACTACTGGAACACGAAGTAACCGGAAATGCACAAATGTATGTAAACGTCATTCAAGATGAAGTCAAACGCATGAACGAAATATTGAACGAAATGCTAGCACTATCAAAACCAGTTGTTGACGAAATCACGATATTTTCATTATCCGTTTTAGTAGAAGACGTACTTATATTGCTTCGCCCTAAAGCATTGTTGGATCAAATTCATTTAGTGAACGAATTTAATGCAACGGGGTCATTATTAATTAAAGCAAATCCTAACCGTATTAAACAAGTATTCATTAATCTTCTTAAAAATGCAATGGAAGCCATGAGTGCAAATGATACATTGTCTGTCTTGATAAGCGAAGGTGATCATCGTAATATAGATATCTTTATATCTGATACAGGGATTGGAATGGAAAAAGAGCAACTTGATACTATTTTCTTACCGTTTATTACAAACAAACCGGGAGGAACGGGTTTAGGCCTTCCATTTGTTAAGAAAACCATTCAAGAGCATGGCGGTTCTATATCAGTTACTAGTGAGGTAGGTAAAGGAACGGTTTTTCATTTGACATTTCCAAAAATCTCCGTCCCAGAATCAGAATGATTGAAAGTCTATATAGAAAAAAGGCCTATCCTATGGGATCGGCCTTTTCTATATAGAAATATCACTTAATTGTAGCTGCCATATCTTTAAAATCTTTTATATGTTCGTTGTCTTCTTGCGCGTAAATTGTTGCACGAATTAACTTGTCTTCACGCTCGATGACATAGCCTGTAAAATATCCTTCAGTAGAATCTACTACTGCACCTTTAACAGACTGAATACCATCTGCTTGTGGAAGATCTGTTTGCTCTGTTATCTCAACAGGTGTTTCACCATCACTTGAAGCTGTCAACAATTCTTCCATATTTTCATAGAGTTCATCAAAAGTATAAGATTCCTCGTCTTTAGGCATAGTCTCGATTCGCATGAATGTTTCGCTGTCCTCTTCTACATATAGACTATCTCTACCTGGTTCTTCACTTGTAAGTGTATATCCAGGAAGTACCTGCATCGAGTAATCTTGTTCATCGCTTGTTTTTTCTACAGCATCTTTCATGGCATTTTCGCCTGTTTCTGCTTCATTTTCGGGAGAAGTGCTATCTTCCACATCTGTTTCGGGAGCAGCAGGTTCTTCGATAGCATTACCTGTTGTATCTTTTTCCGGTTCTGCATCAGATGTTCCGCATGCAGCAAGCATGATAGAGGCTGTCAGTGAAGTGAAAATTATACGCCATTTGTTGTTCATATCGTACCACTCCTTCATATACTATACTATTCTATTGGACGGATCACAGGGAGGAAGGTTTCCTTTTTGCGAATTACTACTCAAAATGATATAACGTTTATGATTCACCACGGTTTTCTCCTGCATTAGCAATTCATCGAAGTTCTCCATATACGTTAAGTCTACAATTACAGAGTTTTCGTTCACTTTCTCAACAATTCCTTGTAAGCCCTCTTTGAATTCTATGATATCACCTATTTCTGCAATCGTCATGCTAACCATCCTTTCTTCAAACATCATTTACTTTAAGCAAAGTGATGAAATGATAATATTGGTAATTCCATTATAGTTTGCCTTATAATGTTCAAAACGTAAAGTCTTATTTCTAGAACTCAAGGAAATATATGCATATACATCATGTCGTAAAGTGTCGATAATATTTCGGTTTAATAAAATTAAGTTGTTGGTATATTACAGAATAGAGTAATTACAAATGAGAGGTGTGCAAGTAGTGCATAATTGCAATTTAGAAATTGAACGTGTGAGAAAACAACTAATACAGACGGCCGAAAAACATGGTATGAACGCTAAGAATACCATTGAACTTAGTCGTAAATTAGATATATTAATTAATGAATTTAACAACAAGAAAAAAACACAACTACCTTAAGTTAATGTGGAAATGAATGTTTAACTTAAAGTAAAAGGGGGAAAGATATAAATGAACACAGCAACATTCTCATTTCCCCCTTTTGTGGACCAATCTTGTATTGGTCCTCTTTTTTTGTCTCCTCAATTGTAAAAATATTTGAAATTCTGTACGATGGAGATGATCGTATACAATGAGGAGTGAGAATGTGCGAAAAGAAAAAATATCATTTATTGGTACGGGTGTTATGGGTTCTAGTATCATTAAGCATTTGCTTAACGCATCATATGAAGTAACAGTATTCACTAGAACGAAAAAAAAGGCCGAACCACTGGTAGCTTTAGGAGCAAAATGGGCCGATAACGTTGCCGAAGCTATTCAAGATGCGGACATTATTTTCACGATGATCGGCATGCCTTCCGATGTGGAAGAAGTTTATTTATCAAATCAAGGTATATTTGCAAATGGTCGACCTTCTCAGATCGTAGTAGATATGACAACGTCAAGTCCAGAACTAGCCATTGCCATAGCAGAAAAGGCTGCTTCTTTACAAATGAATTCTCTTGATGCTCCTGTATCTGGTGGAGATATAGGGGCTCGGAATGGTACACTTTCTATCATGTGTGGAGGTCAAAAAGAATTATTTGAAAAGGTATTACCTATTTTGTCTGTTTTCGGCAAACAAATTGTCTATCAAGGACAAGCTGGAGCTGGGCAACACGCCAAAATGTGCAACCAAATTACTGTCGCTGGAAATATGATAGGGGCATGCGAAGCGATTGCTTACGCAATGAAGTCGGGCCTTGATCCGGACACGATGTTACAATCCGTCACTTCGGGTGCGGCGAATTCCTTTAGTTTATCGGATCTGGGCCCACGAATTATTAACGAAAATTATGAACCAGGATTTTATGTAAAACATTTTGTAAAGGATCTAAATATTGCCTTACAGGAAACGGAAAGACTGAATCTGAAATTGCCGGGATTACAACTAGCCCGCGATATGTATACAGAGTTACTCGCTAAAGGTTATGGGGAAAATGGAACGCAAGTCTTGATTAAAAAGTATATAGAATGAAATAGAAGCACATCATAAAAACTTCTTTATGCATATTTTATAAAAAATCGCAAATAACTATTTGCGAATGATTTGCTGAAAGTTCAGTACGCATACTTACTCACTTATTGCACATGCTCTTTACTATAGTATGTGCGAAAAGGAGGGAGTTATGATGTGGGATATTTGGTTGTGGCCTATGGTGTTTGTCTCCGCCATTATGCTTGGAATTGGAATAGCTGGAGTAAGGAAAACGAGTCGTTCATTCCAGTTAAATGAAAAAGATCGTATACCAGATGTTGTAGCTAAGAATCCATATACTATGAACCCATTACTGTGGATTATCATAGTCGCTTCTATTTTTATCTTTATCATCATATTTTATTATTGGGCCTCTTTCTATTAAAGAAAGAGGTTTTTTGTTTTATGAATCCGCTTTCTTTTGAGGTGATAAATGGCTTTTTGTGGTATGATGGATGGGAAGCAGTGAACGGACTTTTAGGTAAATGTATGTAGATGAAGAACAGAAGGAGCGATCACCTATGGTTTCTATAAACAATAAAGATTTTCTTACCGCGCCCATCGCAAATCAAATTATTTCTTCGGAAAAAGTTGCTCATGTACAAATTGGCAATAATGCAGAGCATGCGCTGCTTGTCTTGACGAAGACTGGCTATTCTGCCATTCCTGTATTGGATAATCAATATCATTTGAAAGGGCTTCTTGGCATTGGTATGATTACAGATTCTATTTTAGGTATGGAACGCATTGAATATGAGAGATTAGAAGATATAAAAGTAGATGAAATTATGGATACGAATCTGCCGACGATTCGTGTGAATGATCGTTTTCAACGTGCAGTAGATCTATTGATTAATCATCCGTTTTTATGTGTCACTGAAAAGGATGGAACATTTGCGGGTATTATCACAAGACGTGTAGTGATGAAAGAATTTAAAAAGTATATTTACAGCATCTAATGAACTTATTTAGATAAAGCAGCGAAGCAAATGCTATAGTAAAATGTTAAAGGGCTCCGATACAGGGGTCTTTTTCTAATAGAAGGAGTTGAAATAGCTGTGCGTAAAGAAACTAATCGGCCCTTTGTGCTCGCTGCTGTTATGCTCGCTATGTTTGTGGGGGCAGTGGAAGCGACTATTGTTACTACTGCGATGCCGACTATCGCCTCTGAACTAGGTGGGTTTTCGCGATATAGTTGGATATTTTCATCTTATTTATTAATGAGTACTGTGACGGTATTGATTTATGGAAAGTTAGCCGATTTATTTGGTCGAAAGCCGATTTTTTTTATGGGCTTGACGATTTTTTTGATTGGTTCCATACTTTGTGGATTCGCCGTCTCTATGGAACAATTGATTGTCTATCGTCTCATACAAGGTGTGGGAGCGGGAGCCGTTATGCCCATTGCGACTACGATCATTGGTGATATTTATTCAACAGAAGAACGTGCGAAAATACAGGGGTATTTGTCGAGTGTATGGGGCGTTTCTGCAGTTTTAGGTCCTGTTATTGGTGGATTGATTGTGCAATACGTTAGCTGGCAATATATATTTTGGGTGAACGTACCACTTGGACTGCTTTCGATGGGTGTCATTTATTTCTTTTTGCATGAACCAAAAGAAACCCAAAAAGCTTCTGTCGATTACAAAGGTGCGTTTTTCCTGACATCTGCATTGTCGACGATCTTAATCTGGTTGGTAGAAGGAGGTCAAGGGTTTGGCCGTTTTTCAGTTTTCGGTGTTGCTTTAATCGTACTTTGTGGAATTTCATTTTGGTTATTTTTCAGACAAGAAAAGCTGGCGGAAGATCCACTTATCTCTTTTAGCATTTGGAAAAATCCCGTTATTTTATATGCGAATCTTGTCTCGCTAACTACTGGAGTTATTTTAATAGGGGTTTCTTCTTATTTACCTACTTATGTATCGGGAATTATGGAGCAGCCAGCGATCATAGCAGGTTTCACATTAACTGCTATGTCAATAGGCTGGCCTTTGGCTTCCTCATTGGCGGGGCATTTACTCATACGTTTCGGCCCGTTTCTCGTATCGTTTATCGGTGGCGTGTCCCTTGTAATTGGCACAACGATGTTTGTCTTCATGAACGCGACGCTGGGACCGGTATGGGCGGGATGTTCTAGCTTCTTCATTGGTGTTGGAATGGGGCTGACTAATACATCCTTCATTGTAACGATTCAAGGAGCTGTGCCGCGCCAACAAAGAGGTTCGGCTACTGCCACTAATATGTTTATGAAAAATTTTGGCAATACAATTGGTGCTTCTGTGTTTGGAGCCATTTTGAATGCTACACTTATTGCCTATTTTGCCAAAGAAAAATTGCCTTACACGATTGATGACGTCAATACATTGTTAACGAAAGACGGACGCTCAATGATTACATCACAAGAGCTAGTCAGTTTACAAAGCGGTTTAGACATCTCCTTGCACTGGGTGTACATAGCAATTACTCTATTTGCCGTCATCAGTTTATTATTGATTTTACGAATTCCACGGGGGAAGGTGCAGGATCATGTCAACAATTGAACTGGATATTATCAAAGCATTGGCTGAAGAGGGCAACATGCGTAAAGCATCAGAACGCTTGCATTTGTCTCAGCCTGCTTTGTCACAACGCCTTCAGACGATTGAAAAAGAATGGGGCATGCAGTTGTTCATCCGTTCACAAAAAGGTCTGGAACCAACGCCAGCAGGTGAACACGTCATTAACTATGCGAAGGAATCCTTGGCAAAGAAAGATGAGACGATGGAATTGATCGCCTCCCTTGAAGATAAAGTACATGGCACATTGAAGATTGCCTGTGCCTCGATTATCGGTCAGACTTGGTTGCCTCAAGTATTAAAAGACTATGTAGCACTTTATCCTGATGCCAAGATTTCATTGATGACGGGATGGAGTTCGGAAATCTCCAAAGCTTTGTACGAAGGAGAAGCGCATATCGGTATCGTTAGAGGGCAAACGGACTGGAAAAGTAATCGTGTCTATTTATTCCGTGATCAGCTATATCTAGTGGATTCTGAAATCTCGACAATTGATGAATTAAAAGACACCAACCGCCATTTTATTCAGTATAAAAGTGATTCGAACTATTATATGGAAATTCAACGCTGGTGGAACAAACACTTCAATCAAAATCCAAGCCGTCAGATCGTAGTGGATCAGATTGAAATGTGCAAGCAGCTCGCGTTGAAAGGTATTGGCTATGCCATACTGCCTTCCATCACATTATCGGGCGATGAAAAAGTCAATCTAATACCACTGCTGAATAGCGAAGAAGAGTTTGAACTGACACGTGATACATGGCTAATTGGTTATGGCTCTACGTTTGAATTGAAGCAAGTGAAGGCATTTGTAGATATCGTACAGGAGTACGCGGAGTTATTGAGAAAAGATCAGTAAAAAAAGAGGTTGGGACAGAACAGAAAAAACGTAAGGGCAATGAGTCCTTTACGCTTTTTTCTGTTCTATCAGCAAATATTTTTTAGAGTATCAGAGTGTACCGGAACGGAGAAAGACCGACTCCTGAGGGATCAGCGTGCGTCTTGAGACCCTGGACGTAGCAAAGCGAAGGAAGCGGCTCAAGCCACGCCCCTCGGAAAGTATGCCTTTCGGAGTGCAAGGAAACGGGGTGAGATAGTTATGTCTCAGTCTCTTCTTTATTTATTTTTGTTATAGGCTGCTATCGTGACACTATTTAAGAAGTTCTTGCAGATTCTATAAGTGACTTGTTGTTTCTTGCCCAGTATAAAGCGAGAATAAAGCAAAGTAGGAGAATGATTGTGCCGACTATATAGGGTGATTCCATATTCATATCGAATATGTATCCCGCTGTAGCTGGACCGATCATATTTCCGAGGCTCATGTAGGCATTCATCATCCCAGCTGCGTACCCTTGCTCTTTACCGGCTAGTTTCGAGACTAAGGTGTTGACTGCTGGTCGCAACAATGAAGTGGCAGTTGAGAAAATCGTTGCTACCAATAGAATAGTGAAGAATGTGTTGACGAATAAAATACCTAACATAGCGAAAGCAGCTATGACTAAATTGATGAGAATGACACGCATTTCACCAAAACGTTTGAACAAACGATCGATGACAAATGTCTGGATGATGACCCCGACAAATCCGCCAACCGTAATGATGACTGCGATTTGGGAAGGTGTGTAATTGTATTTTTGATCTACATACAACGAAATGGTTGATTGGAAATTAGCTAATCCAAAAGAAAATACAAACATGACAATCAGCATGACGAAATACGACGTTTGCGTAGATCTACGCATTTGCTGAAAGATGTTTTCATTCGTTGCAGCTCCTTGCAATACGGGCTTAGGGTTAGGTAGCAGTAATAAAGATACAACCGCTGCTACCATGGATGCCGCTGCTGCAAAGTAGAAAGGGAAGTATAAGCTGATATTAGAGAGAAAACCGCCAATTCCGGGACCTATCATAAAACCTAAAGACATCGAAGCGCCAAGTAATCCCATTCCGCGACCGCGGTTTTTCGGGGATGTAATATCCGCCACAAATGCCATAGTAGGTGGAATAATAAAGGCGGCACCGAAGCCGGAAAAGAATCGTGCGAGATAGAGCATCCATAGTTCAGTTGATAAACTAAAAGCTAATTGAGAAAATCCGTAAATAATCAAGCCGAAAACAATAATGCTTTTTCTGCCGTATTTATCTGAGAGATTTCCTGCAATAGGAGAAAAAATAAATTGTGCAAAGGAGAACATGGCAATCAATAGTCCGAGTGCGCGTCCTGCAACTCCAAAAGTACCTAGGAATTCGGGCATTATGGGGATGATCAAGCCGACACCAGCCATAGCGATGAACATATTGAACATTAAAATATAAAGTGCGATTTGTGTAGATAGTTTGTTCATTCGGCAACTCGCTTTCCAAAAAACTTTTTACTAATCGTATCATAAAAAAATCGACAATGTTTGTATTGTGTTTGCTACGGAGTGTTTTGAGGAAAAGGGATATGAAAAAACGACTCCCTTAAAGCAAGAGTCGTTGGTACAATTAATCTTCTTTTTTCATTTCATCTAGTACACGATTCACACGTTTTTCAAGCATTTTCATACCACTACCGCCTGCTTGGAAGTGACGTAATGCACCATCTTTGTCAAAGACATAGTAGGCAGGGACGTATTGGTTTTCAAATGCATCGTTCAACTTCAATTCGCTATCAACGAAAATCGGTTGTGTAATATCATGC
Source organism: Sporosarcina ureae (assembly GCF_002101375.1). Taxonomy (GTDB): domain Bacteria; phylum Bacillota; class Bacilli; order Bacillales_A; family Planococcaceae; genus Sporosarcina; species Sporosarcina ureae_B. The sequence continues at coordinate 2,898,226 of NZ_CP015207.1, forward strand.
TCAGCTGCTACTTCCTTGATTTGTTCCAAATCGACATCATCTTCTGAACGAGGCATATGTACAGCCACAACATTCAGTTCATCTTTGTATCGATCTCTGAAATTGTTTACATCCGGCATCGCTTCTTTGCACATATGACAACTAACAGACCAGAAGTGTACAAGTGTCGGTTTTTCTCCAACAAGTTCCGATTTGGAAGTTTCACCATTCAACCAAGTTGTAGCACCTTGAAGTTCAGGCATTTGTTCACGTAATTTCATCAAGAATTCCTCCTAGCTAAGTGGGTGTATATAGTAGTTGATAAAAAAATCCCCACGATTAGTGTAACGCGTGGGGATGGTTGTCCAAAAATTAAAGAGTTTTTTGACCTGGACGCCAGTTTGCTGGGCAAAGACCGCCAGTTTGTAGTGCTTGTAGTACACGAAGAGTTTCGTCCACGTCACGACCGATATTGTTGTGGAATACTGTCTGATACTGAAGTTCGCCTTCAGGATTGATGATGTAAAGGCCGCGCAATGCAATACCTTCTTCTTCGATCAATACACCGTAGTCGCGTGAAACAGAATGGTTAGTATCCGCTGCAAGTGGGTATTTTAGTTGTTCAAGACCATTGTCTTTACGATCCGTGTTGATCCAAGCTAGGTGAGTGTGGATAGTATCAGTAGAAACACCGATTACTTCTGCATCCAAGTCTTCGAACTCATCGTAACGATCCGACATTGCAGTGATTTCTGTTGGACATACAAAAGTGAAGTCCATTGGATAGAAGAAAAGAACTGTCCATTTGTCGTTTTTAATGTTCTCTTGTAAACTAACTTTACCAAAAGATTTGTCAGCTAGTACTGCCTCCATTGTAAAATCTGGAGCTTGTTTACCTACCATACGTTCAGCCATTATATAAAACCTCCAATTAGTCTTTTGTACAACCACATGACTGTGTTGCACAATTCTTATCTAGAATAACAAAGTTTCAAGTTAAATTCAATTAGAATGACTCGAAGATAATAATAATTATTATAAAGAGCGATAAACTTCATATATTTAGGATTTGAGCATCTGATTACTCAAAGTCTTGTTTACAGTCAGAAGGTTTCATAGGGCGTGTTTGGCATGTTTTACAATTAGGATCACATATCAATTCTCGCCATTCATCACAATCTTTGCAGTACCGTGCGTCAAATTCATCGCTATAATGTAATGGTTCCATGCATTCTACGCAATGAGAAGCCATCTCTTTCCACGTTCGTATTTTCTTATTTTGTACTAGAAAAATTCCTTCTAGATGATTTTCTCTTGTTGCGGGGTCGACTTTTCGATTCCGCTTGTCATCAGAGTCCAGATAAAAAAATAAATGGTCTTCCAACTGAATCCCTCCTCAATATATGGTTTCATTCTACTATGTCATTTGCGAAAAAACAATTTTCATGACTATTTTCCTGTGGGCTGTTTTGTTATTCGACATAAAATGATAGTTGATTTCATTATCATTTTGGGTATAATGAGTAAGTTTACAACTATTCATTTATTATAAGAAATAATATGGTATGCAAGGAGGAAACCTATTGACTACTGAACCGATTATTCGTTTTGAGAATGTTACAAAACGCTATAATGAATCTACAACTGTTCTCGATCGTGTTTCATTTGAAATGGAACGCGGTAAGTTTTATACATTACTTGGACCTTCAGGCTGTGGAAAAACGACTATTTTACGTTTGATCGCTGGTTTTACGGAAGCGACGGATGGATCGATCTTCTTCAATGGAAGGAAGATCAACTCTGTACCCGCAAATGAACGTCAAGTGAACACGGTATTTCAAGATTACGCATTGTTTCCTCATTTGAATGTGTATGAAAATGTTGCATTTGGTTTACGCATTAAAAAAGTGAAAAAAAATGAAGTGGATCGCCGAGTAAAAGAAGCGTTGAAGTTCGTGAATTTAGAGGGATACGAATCCCGTGAAATAACTGAAATGTCCGGCGGGCAGCGTCAGCGCGTTGCGATTGCTAGAGCGATCATCAATGATCCTGAAGTGATTTTACTAGACGAGCCATTGTCGGCGTTAGATTTGAAATTACGTTCTGAAATGCAATATGAATTGCGAGAGCTCCAGCAGCGTCTTGGCAAAACATTTGTTTTTGTTACGCATGACCAGGAGGAAGCACTTGCGATGTCCGATGAAATTTTTGTTATGAATAACGGTGAAATTCAACAGTCGGGGACGCCGATTGATATTTACGATGAGCCCATTAACCGTTTTGTAGCAGACTTTATTGGCGAATCGAATATAGTCACAGGGAGAATCGTTGAAGATTATCTAGTGGAATTTACTGGCAAACAGTTTCCGTGTGTAGATGGTGGATTCTATCCTAATGAAAAAGTGGATATCGTCATTCGTCCTGAGGATTTGGAAATGACAACCGTCGAAAAAGGAAGGTTAACTGTCACTGTAGATACGCAATTATTTCGTGGAGTACACTATGAACTATCAACGTATGATTCTGACGGTAATGAGTGGCTAGTCCATTCAACTAAACCAGCGGATGTAGGGACGTTAATCGGTTTGGATTTTGAACCGGCAGACATTCATGTTATGCGTCTGAATGAATCTGAAGCGGACTTTGATGCACGTCTGGAATCGTTTGGAGTGGCGGAAGATGAGGAATAAAAACCCGTTACGTTTTATATATGCCACACCGTATGCAGCGTGGTTATTATTATTTGTGCTAGCACCGATTGCTGTCATTGTGTATTACTCGTTTTTTGATTTATCGGGTCATTTAACGTTGGCTAACTATCGAAACTTCTTTTCATCGATTTATTTCAAATTAACAATGAGTTCGTTTTGGTATGCATTTCTCATAACTTTTTTTGCTTTATTGATATCCTATCCGACAGCCTACTTCTTAACTAAGACGAAGCATAAGCAGTTGTGGTTATTACTCATTATCATACCTTCGTGGATTAATTTATTGTTGAAGACCTATGCATTTATTGGGTTGATGGGGATTTATGGACCCATTAATGCCTTTTTGGAAACTGTCGGTATAGGCAGTCAGCAAATATTATTCACCGATTTTAGTTTCGTGTTTGTTTCCGTGTATATATTTATTCCATTTATGATATTGCCTATTTTTAACTCTTTGGATAAAATCAATCCTACTTTATTGGATGCATCCAAGGATTTAGGGGCGAATGCATGGGTAACATTTAAACGAGTGATTTGGCCAATGACTACGGATGGTGTGAAATCAGGTATACAAGTTGTATTCATACCGGCCTTATCCCTATTCATGATTACTCGTTTAATTGCTGGTAATAAAGTAATTACACTTGGAACCGCGATCGAGCAACAATTCCTCGTTACACAAAACTGGGGAATGGGTTCCACGATTGCTGTCTTTCTAATCATTTTCATGTTCTTAATTATGGTACTGACGTCTGGAAAAAAAGGGGGCATCATTAAATGAAGAAACTGGGGATCTTGCCGAAAGTTTATTTGGCAGCAGTCTTTGTAATTTTATATGCTCCTATTTTTTATCTCATATATTATTCATTTAATTCCGGAGACGGGATGTCGAATTTCGAATCATTTACTTTAGATCACTATCAAGCGGTATTTCAAGATACGCGACTTCTAATCATTGTCTTGAATACGGTCATTATCGCATTATTATCCGCCTTACTATCCACTACAATCGGCGTGATGGGTGCACTTACCATTTATTTTATGAAAAATAAATCTGCGCGTCAGGCCGTATTATCTCTGAACAATATATTGATTGTCAGTCCTGATGTAATTATCGGTGCATCTTTCTTAATCTTATTCACGCTGATCGGTGTGAAATTGGGCTTTGCTTCAGTGCTCATTTCCCATATCGCTTTTAGTATACCGATCGTCGTCATTATGGTGTTGCCCAAGTTGCTAGAAATGAGTACTACGTTAATAGATGCAGCGCGGGATTTAGGAGCTTCACGTAAAGATATACTGACGCGTGTTATATTGCCCTATATCAAGCCGGGAATTTTCGCAGGGTTCTTTCTTGCGTTAACGTATTCATTGGATGATTTTGCAGTTACTTTTTTCGTAACAGGAAATGGATTCTCGACATTGTCCGTGGAAATTTACTCGATGGCACGCACAGGAATCACGTTAACAATCAATGCGCTATCCGGATTGATTTTCTTACTCACAATAATTCTAGTACTGGGTTATTATATTATCGGTAATAAAGCAAAATCACCTCAGGGGGTGAAAAAATGAAAGGATTAATAAATAGTGCGTTTGTAATCTTACTCGTTTCTGGTCTCCTGTTGTTTGCCAATTATCAGCTCGAGCATAAAGCGGGGAGTGCGGGTAAAGATACGATTACGGTATACAACTGGGGCGAATATATTGACCCGGATCTTCTGAAGCAATTTGAGGAACAAGAAGGCATCAAAGTGATTTATGAAACATTTGATTCCAATGAAGGAATGATGGGGAAAATCGAACAAGGGGGAACTGCTTACGATGTGACAGTCCCGTCTGAATATGCAGTGCAGATGATGGAAGAGAAGGATCTTTTACTGCCACTGGATTTCTCGAAAATTCCGAACGTTCAACACATCGATCCATACTTCATGAATTTGCCGTTTGATCCAGACAATCAATATTCGATTCCGTATTTCTGGGGAACTGTGGGTATCGCATATAATGCATCCTTATTGGAAGGTCAGACGTTTGAGAGTTGGGAAAGTTTATGGGATGCTTCATTGAGACAGAAGCTCATTTTGGTAGATAGTGCGCGTGAAGTGATCGGAATATCATTGAATTCACTCGGCTACTCATTGAACTCAACTAGTTTGCAGGAACTAAAACAGGCAACAGACAAGCTGGAAACGATGGGTCCGAATGTTAAAGCGGTTATAGGTGATGAAGTTACCCAACTCATGATCAATAACGAAGCATCCGTTGCGCTCACGTGGTCTGGCCAGGCGGCAGATATGATCTCTGAAAACGACGACATTAATTATATCGTGCCAAATGAAGGTTCGAACTTATGGTTTGATAATATTGTCATCCCGAAAACCTCTACGAATGTTGAAGGTGCATATAAATTTATTAATTTCATGCTTGATCCTGAAGTGGCAGCGCAAAACGCAGAATACGTGGGGTATTCTACACCGAATACTGCAGCATTGTCATTTATGGATGAAGATATTACAAGTGATGAACGATTTTACCCTGATGAAGAGGCGAGGAAAAACCTTGAAGTGTATGAAAATTTAGGTTTAGAAACACTTGGAGTGTATAATGAGTTATTCCTGAAATTTAAAATGGGATTGCGATAAGACATGTGACTATTCGCAATGGCGAGGAGTAATGAGATGAAAAAGGAATTTGTAGTAATTGGTTTAGGTCGTTTTGGTGGCAGTATCGTTAAAGAACTAATTGAACTGGAAGCTGATGTTATGGCGATCGATAAGTCACAAGAACGCGTGGAGGAATTTGCGAATATTGCCACGCAAGCTGTAGCTGTCGATACGACCGACGAAGCGGCATTGCGTTCATTAGGCATACGGAATTTCGAACATGTGGTGATCGCAATAGGAGAAAACATACAAGCGAGTATTTTGACTACGCTGATTTTGAAAGAAATCGGTGTACAACGTATTACTGTGAAAGCGCAAAATGACTATCATGAAAAAGTATTGCGGAAAATTGGAGCGGACCAAGTCGTTCACCCTGAGCGAGATATGGGGAAGCGTATTGCAAATAACTTGGTCTCAAATAATATTTTGGATTATCTAGAGTTATCCGACGAATACTCGATCGTGGAGATTCAAGCTAATAATCACATCGCAGGTTCTTCGCTGATCGATTTAGACATTCGTGCCAAGTACGGTGTGAATATTGTAGCGATCAAGCGTGGCACACATATACTAGTTTCTCCGCAAGCGATTGAGCAAATAGAAGTTAATGATGTGTTGATTGTGATTGGTTCTGATCTGGATATTCATCGGTTTGAACGGAGAGCATTGCATTAATGAATAGAAAGTGGAAGAAGAGGAGAACGTCGATCAACTAGTGTTGTTTTTCAACTTGGAACATCTAGTAAATGGTTAAAAGATATTATAAAAAAATCCAAATAAAAAACTGAAGGCAACCCCTGATTTATCGGAGTTGCCTTCAGTTTGGAGCAAGTGCTAAAGTGCACTTGCTTTTTTTGTATGTTTTTTTAGAGTTCCATAATTACAGGAAGGATCATCGGTTTACGTTTCGTTTTTTCGTATAAATACGGAACGAGTGTATCGATGATGTCGCCTTTTAGGTTGTTGATGGAATCAGGTTTAGCAACCAGTTTGCGCTGTAATGTTTTCGAAAGCATATATTGTGCTTCGTTTATCATAGCGCCTGATTCCCGCATATAGACGAATCCGCGTGAGATCAGGTCGGGACCAGATACTAAGCGGTTCTTTTTGGTGTCGATGGTTGCTACAACGATGACCAGACCATCTTCAGAGAGAATTCGTCTGTCACGTAGTACAACGTTACCGATATCGCCGATGCCGCTTCCGTCGATGTAAACATCGCCTGACGGTACACGTCCAGCAAGTCTTGCGGTTGAGTCAGTGAGTGCAAGTACATCACCGTTACCCATAATGAAAATGTTATCAGGTTCGACATCACAGTCTACAGCAAGTTGAGAGTGCATATTCATCATGCGATATTCCCCGTGGATTGGCATGAAGTATTTAGGTTTGATTAAACGCAACATAAGCTTTTGCTCTTCCTGTGACCCGTGACCGGACGTGTGGATGTTGTTTAAAGGACCATGAATAACTTCTGCACCTGCACGGAACAATGAATTAATCGCTTTGTTCACGCTAAGTGTATTTCCTGGAATAGGTGAAGATGAGAAAATAACGGTATCACCAGGTTGGATTTGTACTTGTCTATGCGTACCGTTTGCGATACGAGATAGTGCAGCCATCGGTTCACCTTGGCTACCCGTACATAAAATCATCACTTTATTAGCTGGAAGTCGGTTGAGTGATTGAGCATCTACGAATAAATCTTTTGGAGCGTCAATATAACCGAGTTCGCGACCGATAGTAATTGCATTATCCATACTACGACCGAAGACAGCGATTTTACGGCCAAATATCTGCGCCGATTCAATCACTTGTTGCAATCTATGGATATTCGAAGCGAATGTAGCGAAAATAATCCGACCATCTACAGTACGGAAAATATCGTTCAGGCTTTCTCCAACTTTACGTTCAGACATCGTGAAGTTAGGTACTTCTGCGTTTGTACTGTCTGATAATAAACAAAGGACACCTTCGCTACCGATTTTCGCCATCTTATGCAAGTTAGCAGGTTCACCGACAGGCGTAAAGTCGAACTTAAAGTCACCTGTATGGACGATGTTACCCGATGGAGTTTTGACCACTACACCGAATGCATCAGGAATACTGTGCGTAGTTCTGAAGAAGGACACTGCAGTTTTACGGAATTTAATAAAATCATCTTCTTCAATTTCATGAATTTCCGTAGTGCGCAATAATCCGTGTTCTTCCAACTTATTGCGAAGTAAACCAATTGCTAGTTTACCGCCATAGACGGGAACGTTCACTTTGCGTAATAGATAGGGAATTCCACCGATATGATCTTCGTGACCATGTGTGATGAAAAGTCCTTTAATTTTATCGATATTGCGTTCGAGGTAAGTGTAATCTGGAATTACATAGTCAATACCTAGCAATTCGTCTTCAGGAAACTTGATTCCAGCATCAATAATGATGATTTCATCTTGGAATTGTACACAATACGTATTTTTACCGATTTCACCTAGTCCGCCTAGGGCAAAAACGGCTGTTTCATTGTTTTTAATAGATTTCATTGATTAGACCTGCTCAACGCGAAAGTCTGGGGAGGCTTGTTCGTATGCTAAATGCTCGCCCTCCAGCTTTTGTACGTATTCAATCATCAGATCGCGACCTTTTAATTGATCACGGACTTCTTTTTCTGTTTCAGCTTCTACATACAAGCTGAGTGTGTTCTCGCGGACTGGAACTTCATGTACGTTTAAATGGTAATATACTTTGAAAATCATGTTTAACTCTCCTTTTTACGTTCCTAATAATACATATCATCAATAATAGCATGCAATTTCCCTAAAATAAAGAAAAGCCCACCAATTTAGTTGGCGGGCGTAAAAGTCTAAGCAATTGTCTTTTTACCGAGCAGGCCATTAAGTCGTCTTAGCAGTTTGCGTTTTAGACGTTTATACATGGCATCATCACTCCTTGACAAGACTATAACAGAAAAAAATCGGTCTGTCAAGTATAAGAGCTTTACTCTCTATCGAATGCTATGGCACCGGCAATCTCCTTGTAAGGGGCATTTTTGTCGATATGATCATAGAACATAATGCCATTCAAATGATCAAGTTCATGTTGGAACGCAATGGCGGGCAATCCTTTTAAACGTTTCTTGATTACGTTGCCTTCCTTATCGAAAGCTTTTACGGTAATTCTTGCGTAACGCGGAACATACCCAGGCACTTCACGATCTACCGATAAACAGCCTTCACCGTTCTCTATATATGTTTTTTCTACGGAATGGCTAATGATCTTAGGGTTAATCGCTATAAAGTCTTCCAATAGAACCTCGCCGTCAGGAATATGCAGGGCGAAAATTCTTTTGGATGCATTCACTTGTGGTGCAGCCAATCCGATGCCCGAACGCAAACCGTATTTTTTTGCCAACTCATCATGTTGGCTATTGACTACATACTCCAACAGATCATCGCATAATTGACGGTCTTCGTTACTTAAAGGAAAGCTCACCTCTTTTGCTTTTAGACGCAACGTCGGGTGACCCTCTCGGATAATATCATTCATTAAAATCATTTCTACTCTTCCTCTCGGATATATTAGGTATAGTACAATCTGCAATAAACTGGTAACAGACGTGCAGTAAGGGATATAATCGTAAAAAACAATTTCCTCTTATACAGTATAGACGAATGATAAAAATGGTGAAAGAAAAAAGTATATAAAGTATCAGGAGGGTAATTAATGAAGAAAGTAATTTGTTTATTGTTCATATTCCTTCTACTAACTGGTTGTTCCAAAGAGTCTGAAGTAACTCAACAACTTACAGATTTACTTGTGGCTGTGAATGAAAAAGAAAAACAAGGGAACAACTTTGGGATGAAGTTACTTGAGAAAGAACAGAAGGAACAAGTCTTATTTGTTGAGACCATGGAACTGACTCAACAGCAATATCAAGAAGTGAAACAGCGTGTGGTTGCGATGAAGAAGTCTGCACATGAACGGGCTCTGCTAGTAGAAAAAGAGGAAAATTCTTTACGCGAATCGAAGAAAGAGATAGACCGTATGTCTGAATGGATGGAGCAGATGGATTTACATGATCAATTAGGTGTAGTAATTGAAACACTTTATGAACGTTCGGATATACATGAGACGTTCATCATGCAGTATAAAAAGTTGATAGATAGTCAGACGCAATTATATACGCAAATTGAAGATCACTCTATCCGTGAGCATGAACTTCAAAAACAAGTCAATGAAGTAAACGAGTTAATCACTTCCAGTCAACAATCACTTATAGAATTTAATGAAGCGACTAGGGAAGTAAACAGATTAGCTGCTCGTGCTTTGAAAAGTTTAGAAACACATTAAAAAGGAAATGTAAAGTATGGAGTAAATACTATTAAAAGGAACAAGTAGTACGCCATAATCGATTGTTGGAGCAGATCAAGAATGCGAATGAGGCTGTAATCTGAGTTGCTGTATGGATATCTAATGATGAATTTTAAGGCTGCGGAATGCTGAGTGCAAGTTAAGAAAAAACATATCTGTACCAACACAGAATGGATATTGTGTTAGTACAGTATATTTTTAGAAAAATATAAAAAAGACTAAGAAGTCTTTGATTACAATGGTTGACCAAGTGCTCAGTTTTGCGTATACTAATATTTATAAGAAGTTGTATTAACTTTATTTGAAATCGATATAATACAGATATGAAGGAGAGATCAAGATATGGTAGCTAAAAAAGGTAATCAGTATGATCCTGTGAAAGCGCTTCAACTGATTGAAAGTCAATTTGATATGGTACAAATATTGAATGAAGAAGGAAAAATCGTAGACAAGGACTTGGATCCGAAACTTCCCGATGAAGAATTAGTGGAATTGATGAATCGCATGGTTTATACACGTATCCTTGACCAACGATCCATTTCTTTAAATAGACAAGGACGTCTCGGATTTTATGCTCCTACGGCAGGACAAGAAGCTTCCCAGTTAGCTTCTCAATATGTGTTGGAAAAAGATGATTTCATTCTCCCTGGATATCGTGACGTTCCTCAGTTATTATTCCATGGCTGGCCGTTGCATATGGCATTTCTATGGTCAAGAGGGCATTATGCAGGAAGTGTGATTCCTGATGGGCTTAATATTTTCCCACCCCAAATCATCATTGGTGCACAATATGTCCAGGCTGCTGGTGTAGGTCTAGGCTTTAAGAAAAAAGGGCAAAAATCAGTTGTCATTACGTACACAGGTGATGGCGGAACATCACAAGGTGATTTCTACGAAGGATTGAACTTTGCAGGGGCCTATAAAGTACCTGCTATCTTCGTCATTCAGAATAACCAATATGCGATTTCCACACATCGTGATGTACAGACAGCAGCAAAAACACTCGCTCAAAAGGGTGTAGCGGCAGGCGTGCCAAGTGTACTGGTAGATGGAATGGATCCATTGGCAGTATATGTGGCAACACGTGATGCAAGAGAACGTGCAGTCAATGGAGATGGACCAACGTTGATCGAAACAATGTGTTACCGTTATGGACCTCATACGATGGCTGGTGATGATCCGACACGATACCGTACATCGGATATTGATAATGAATGGGAAAAACGTGACCCGATCGTGCGTTTTAGAACATATTTGGAAGCCAAAGGTATTTGGTCTAAAGAACAAGAGGAAAAAGTAATTGAACGTGCGAAAGAAGAAATTAAAGAAGCTATCAAAAAAGCAGATGGACAGCCTAAACAAAAAGCGACAGACTTTATGAAGATTATGTATAAAGGCGAAATGCCATTTAACTTACAAGAACAATTAGATGCGTATGCTGGAAAGGAGTCGAAATAATCCATGGCAGAATTAACAATGATTCAAGCGATTACAGATGCGCTTCGTACTGAGCTGAAAACGGATGAAAATGTATTGCTATTCGGTGAAGACGTAGGCGCAAACGGAGGTGTCTTCCGTGCGACGGAAGGCCTTCATAAAGAATTCGGTGAGGAGCGCGTATTTGATACGCCGCTAGCTGAATCTGGTATTGGTGGATTGGCAATTGGCCTAGCACTTACTGGTTTTCGTCCTATTATGGAAATTCAATTCTTCGGTTTTCTATTTGAAGTAATGGATTCAGTGAGTGGACAAATTGCGAGAATGAGCTTTAGAACAGGTGGCCATTTCAATGCACCGATTACGATACGTGCTCCATTTGGTGGCGGTGTAGCCACTCCAGAAATGCACGCAGACAGCTTAGAAGGTCTAGTGGCATCACAACCTGGTTTAACAGTGGTTATCCCATCTACTCCGTACGATGCAAAAGGATTACTTATATCTGCAATCAAGAGTGATGATCCCGTAATTTTCTTGGAGCATATGAAACTATATCGCTCATTCAGACAAGAAGTTCCTGAAGAAGAATATACTATTCCTTTAGGAAAAGCTGATATTAAGCGTGAAGGTAAAGATTTGACGATTGTCACATATGGTGCAATGGTGCAGGAAAGCTTAAAAGCTGCTGAAGCGCTTGAAAAAGAAAATTACTCAGTGGAAGTCATCGATTTACGTACGATTCAGCCTATTGATATAGAAACAATCATTCAATCCGTTGAAAAAACAAATCGCGCAATCGTCGTACAAGAAGCTCAGCGGCAAGCGGGAATTGCTGCTAACGTTGTAGCTGAAATTACTGAACGCGCTATTTTGAGCCTAGAAGCTCCAGTGCTGCGCGTGACGGCACCAGACACGGTATATCCGTTTGCGGCAGGCGAAAACACTTGGTTGCCTAATGCCAAAGACATTGCAGCGAAAGCAAGAGAAGTTCTTACATTCTAAATACTAGTCGGACAATCCAGGAAGGGTGAATTACGTGACTTATGAATTTCGATTACCAGACATTGGTGAAGGTATACACGAAGGGGAGATCGTCAAGTGGTTCGTAAAACCAGGCGATGAAATCCAAGAAGATGATACATTACTAGAAGTACAAAATGATAAATCCGTAGTAGAAATTCCATCACCTGTATCAGGTACAGTAGAAGAAATTTATGTTACTGAAGGTACTGTAGCAGTTGTTGGTGATAAATTAGTGCGTTTTGATGCACCGGATCATGGTATTCCAGATCATGAAGACGATGAAGAAGGTACGGACTCTTCTAATGAAGAAGCGAGTGCAGAAAAGTCTCATGAACAAGTAGGGGAAGCACTTGGTAGCGTAGATTCCAAGAAACCTGAACAAGCATCTGGAGAACAACAATCCGCAGAACCGCAAAAACAACAAACTACCAAGACAACTACTAGTGAAATCGATGAAAATCGCCGAGTAATCGCGATGCCATCTGTTCGTAAATATGCACGAGAACACGATGTAGCGATAGCGCAAGTTGCAGGGAGTGGAAAAAACGGCCGTGTAGTAAAAGAAGATATAGATTCATTTAAAGCGGGAGGTCAACAACCATCTGTTGAAGAAAAGACCCAATCCCAGCAAGACGCGGCAACGCCTGGTACTCCAGAGAAGCAAGCGCCTATCTTTGAAGGTGAATTCCCAGAGACTCGTGAGAAAATGTCTCCTATGCGGAAAGCCATCTCAAAAGCAATGTCAAATTCAAAACACACAGCGGCACATGTTACATTGTTAGATGAAGTGGATGTTACTGCACTAGTTGCACATCGAAAAGAATTCAAAGCAATTGCGGCGGAGAAAGATGTTAAGTTAACGTATCTTCCGTATGTAGTAAAAGCGCTTGTAGCAACATTGCGTGAGTTCCCTCAACTGAACACGTCATTAGACGATGCAACAGAAGAATTAATTCAAAAACACTACTATAATATCGGAATTGCAGCAGATACAGATCGCGGTCTAATGGTACCCGTCGTTAAAAATGCTGATCGCAAGTCCATGTTTGCTATTTCAAATGAAGTGAATGAGCTTGCTGGAAAAGCGCGCGATGGAAAACTTCAAGCAGCAGAAATGAAAGGTGCATCATGTACGATCACGAACATTGGTTCTGCAGGTGGACAGTGGTTTACACCGATCATTAACCATCCAGAAGTAGCTATTTTAGGTATTGGAAGAATTTCTGAAAAACCTATTGTGAAAAATGGTGAAATTGTAGCGGCACCTATGTTAGCATTATCATTAGTATTTGATCACAGAGTGATTGATGGCGTAACGGGGCAATTAGCGTTAAACTATCTTAAGGAATTAATAAGTAATCCATCACTTTTATTAATGGAGGCGTAAAGCAATGGTAGTAGGAGATTTTCCAATTGAAGTTGACACACTTGTAGTAGGTTCAGGCCCAGGAGGATATGTGGCAGCAATACGCGCAGCTCAACTTGGTCAAAAAGTTACAATCGTAGAAAAAGATACAATCGGCGGCGTTTGTTTGAACGTTGGATGTATTCCTTCTAAAGCAATGATTTCTGTTGGACACCGCTTTGTGGATGCTCAGAATGCAGATGCTATGGGAATCACTGCGAAATCTGTCGAACTAGACTTTTCTAAAGCTATGAAGTTTAAGGAAAGTGTTGTGTCTAAGTTAACGGGCGGCGTATCCGGTTTGCTTAAAGGAAACAAAGTAGAAACTGTTGCAGGTGAAGCGTATTTCGTGGATGCGAACACTGTACGTGTGATGACAGACAACTCTGCTCAAACCTATAAATTCAACAACGTTATCATCGCAACGGGTGCACGCCCAGTTGAAATCCCTTCATTCAAATTTACAGACCGTGTAATCAATTCTACCGGTGCTCTAAGTTTGAAAGAATTACCGAAAAAGCTTGTCGTTGTCGGTGGCGGTTATATTGGTACAGAACTTGGATCTGCTTATGCTAATCTAGGATCTGAAGTAACCATTCTTGAGGGTGCGGATGATATCCTTGCTGGTTTCGAAAAACAAATGACGCAAATCGTTAAAAAAGGCTTGAAGAAAAAAGGCGTTGAAGTAGTTGTAAAAGCATCTGCTAAGGGCGTTGAAGAAACTAAAGATGGTGTCGTAGTAACTTACGAAGCTAAAGGTGAAGAAGTGAAAATTGAAGCGGACTACGTTCTTGTAACGGTGGGCCGTCGTCCGAATACAGATGAAATCGGTTTGGAAAGTCTTGGCTTGAACATGACGGACCGCGGTTTGATCGAAGTGGACAAGCAATGCCGTACAAATCTACCGAATGTATATGCAATCGGTGATATCGTAGCGGGACCTCAGCTTGCGCACAAAGCTTCTTACGAGGCAAAAGTTGCAGCAGAAGCTATTGCTGGAGAAAAATCTGAAGTAGATTATATGGCGATTCCAGCTGTATGCTTCACAGATCCTGAACTAGCAACTGTAGGCTTAAACGAAAAGCAAGCAAAAGATGAAGGATATGACGTAATAAGCGGTAAGTTCCCGTTTGCAGCAAACGGCCGTGCTCTTTCATTGGATGCTACAGAAGGTTTCGTGAAGCTTGTAGGCCGCAAAGAAGACGGCTTATTACTTGGCGCTCAAATCGTTGGGGAAAATGCTTCTGACATGATTGCAGAACTTGGTCTAGCGATTGAAGCAGGTATGACACTTGAAGATATTTCTATGACGATTCATGCTCACCCTACATTAGGCGAGATTTCCATGGAAGCAGCGGAAGTTGCCCTTGGTAAGCCAATTCACATGATGACGAAATAAAACAGCTAGAATTGAACAGCCCATGGGGATTTTTTCTCATGGGCCTTTTTACATTATGGAAAAATGGGGGATTTTCATGTGGGAAACTAGAGTGACAAAACTGTTTGGAATTGATTATCCGATTGTGCAAGGAGGACTTGCATATCTGGCTTATTCAGACCTGGCTGCTGCCGTTTCGGAAGCAGGCGGACTTGGCCAAATTACAGCGATGAGTCTAACTTCGCCTGAAGCATTGAAAGAAGAAATCCGCAAAGTTCGCCAAAAGACAAATAAACCCTTTAGTGTAAATTTTGCCATTGGTAATCATGGTAGATCGTATGAAGCAATGGTGGAAGCTGCATTGGAAGAAAACATCAATATTATATCGGTTACCGGGGGAAATCCTGCGCCACTATTTGAAATGTTAACAGGTACTGATGTGAAGAAGATGGTGTTAGTGGCGGCTAGAAGGCAAGCACAAAAAGCTGAAGAGATTGGCGCGGATGCTGTCATAGCAGTTGGACAAGAAGGCGGCGGACATTTAGGCCGCGATGATATTGGTACGATGGTATTAATCCCAAGAATTGTAGATTCCGTTACTATACCCGTCATTGGCTCAGGTGGTATTGGAGATGGGCGGGGCTGGATGGCAGCACAAGCACTCGGGGCAGAAGGGATCGAGATGGGCACTCGTTTCATAGCGACGAAAGAATGTGTCGATGCATCACCTGCTTATCTAGAAACTCTTTTAGCAAGTAGTGAACAGGACACGACGATTATCAAACGGACAATCGGTGCACCTGCACGTGCATTAACGAATGAGTGGACAGAGAAGATTCTAAAATTAGAAGCGGAAGATGCCGGTTACGAAGGGCTGAAAGCATTTATTAGCGGAGATGCCAATCGTAAATTCATTCACGATGGTATGAATGATCAAGGCTTTGGTTGGGGTGGCCAAGTAGCGGGTATGATCGAGGATGTTCCAAGTGTCGCCAAATTGTTTGAACGAATGAAAAATGAAGCGTTAACAATACGAGAAAAATGGAGTGTCAGATAGGAGAGAAGTAAATGGCAGGTTATCAATATCCGCTACGTGCGGATTGGTCAACAGAAGAGATTGTTAAGGTGATCGATTTTTTCACAAAAGTAGAGCAAGCGTATGAATCGAATATCGAACGTGACGAATTTATGAGATATTATCGAGCTTTCAAAAGTGTGGTTCCATCCATGGCTGAAGAAAAAACGTTGTGCAAGGAATTCGAGGAAAGTAGTGACTATGTAGCATTTCGCGTAGTGAAGGCGGCTAAAGAGAGTAAACCTGGCGAACTGCTAAAGGTGAAAAAATAATCAAAGCAAAAGACACCTGTCTCAATGGGTGTCTTTTATTTTGCTCTCACATGTGATGGATGATTTGCCCTGAATGCCAAATTAGTTGATCATGAGGGAAAATCCTCTGCATCGGACATCGACCGGCGGTGCTATTTCGCGCGATTTTTATTTTCAATCAAAAGAATCAATAACTACATCGTAAACAGGTAATAATTTGGTAAACGTATCTTCTGCATACTCATAAAATTGCTTTTCGCTCATTTTGGATACTTCATCTCTTGAAAGGTGACGACCAACTAAAAACTCTGCTTTTTTCACAGTTTGCAGACGATCCAGCAACTTCTCAAGTCCTTCTGTACCTACTTCACCAATTCGCTCGGCTTCAGGCTTCATATGATCTCCAGATATAACAAAATCCTTTGGCAACGAAGTCATTACGTTCATTTCTTTTTCTAAACGTGTAGCAATTCCTTTTTTATCGGGATTTTCATAAATAATTGCCAGTATGATGAATAAATGTGTGCCCCACAAGCCAATCTGAAAGTGAGGTAACGCTTTATAGCCTCTCTTAGCAGGAGCGAATGCCACCCAACTATCCCGTGGCGGATTTACAGTTCGTCTTGCGTGTTTTGCAACATGTGGAAAAAACTCACCCGTACCGTGTGCGGAAAGGCGGTGTGCAAAATGATTTCCTAATTCTATGAATTTTGGTTGTATCTTTTCCTGCAAAGCTTTCATGCGATTATCCAAGCCATCAACGGTGAAAACATCAAAATCATTTGATGACCAATAAGACTGAATCAAGAAAATCTCCTCCAGTTTGTAGTGACTACGTTTATCTTATCAGTAAACGGGGAATAATTTAAAATAACAAGGCTTCTAACCAATAAAAGTCGGAATTTTCGCATATCTTACTAATAAGACGGTTAGAGTCAAATATTAACTAAAAGGGGTGCTACTTATGAAACAGGTCGTTCATTTTATCCGAAAAGAAGATGTTGAGAGAGAATATGTGAGAACTTTACAATTGGAATTGGATTATGAATTAGCTACTCTATACGACGCACTACAAGACCAAGACACAGTTCAAGTTGATAAAAGTAAACTACGATTGACAGAAATTCACAATGAATTGGAGACACTTAATGTTTTTTCGATGTAAGTACGGTTTAGTAAAAAGACATCCCCATTTACTTCAGAAATGAAGAAAATGTGACGGGGTGTCTTTTTACTTAATATCCTATCACTGTTATCTTTTTCGTTCCGTTGCCTCTGTGTTATACTAGCGATAGTCGGAGTGGGAAGAGGTGGCAGAATGAATCTTAATGCGATAGATCGATATGCGAAATCGTTAATCAAAGAGGCTGGCCACAAAATACGAGTGTCTTTTTTTAGTACAATTGACATCGATTCAAAGGCAGACGCTAATGATTTAGTTACCAATATTGATAGAGAAGTGGAAAGCTTTTTTATTGAACGGGTAAGACAAGATTTTCCTGAGCATAAAATGGTTTCAGAAGAGGGATTTGGAGATGAAATTTCTTCGCTTGACGGAGTAGTTTGGTTCCTAGATCCAATAGACGGAACGATGAATTTTATCCATCAGAGAAGAAACTTTGCGATTTCATTGGGGATTTATGTAGACGGCGTGGGGATGCTGGGCTACATATATGATGTAATGCGGGATGAGTTATACCATGCAGCGAAAGGTGAAGGTGCTTATTTCAATGATGAGCGTCTACCGCAACTGGAAATTACTCCACTTGAAGAAGCAATCATCGGCATCAATGCTAGCTGGGTTGCGCCAAATCATCGCGTAGAAAACGAAAAAATTATTGAGCTCGTCACACGTTGCCGCGGAACGCGATCATATGGTTCAGCAGCGATTGAGCTGGCGTATGTATCATCTGGTAAGATTGACGCGTATATTTCTATGCGACTGGCGCCTTGGGATATCGCTGGGGGAATTGTCATTGCGCAAGAAGTAGGGGCTGTAGCAACGAATTTAAAAGGTGAGACGCCACATCTACTTGGATCTGACACATTTATTGTCACACGTCCGGGATTACATGAGGAAATTTTATCAAATTATATCCGACTAAAATAAAAAAGGGGCTGTTTGTTAAACCAAAACGGTTTAATGTACAGTCCCTTTGAGTTATTTATAGCGTGCCTTCTCTACGCATACGTGCTTTTGTTTTGAATCCGTTACCCATTATTAAAATTAGAGCGACAATGGCAAGGACGACAACTAGTAGGCTACGCATACCTACTCCAATACCAATTGCGGACATGGAAAGTACGGCGCCGAGTGAATAAATTACGAAAATCCACTTAATGTCTTTCAAAAAAATCCCTCCATATAAATTAAAATGTTATTTAATTGAACTATCTTGTGCTATAATAACACAGTTGAACATCTGAAATAAAGATAAACGGAGTGAAAAAATGACAAACGAACGTACTGATCTTAGAAATATTGCAATTATTGCCCACGTAGACCATGGTAAAACGACATTGGTCGACCAATTACTTAAACAATCCGGTATTTTCCGGTCGAATGAGCACGTAGATGAACGTGCAATGGACTCGAACGAACTTGAGCGTGAGCGAGGAATTACGATCCTAGCTAAAAACACTGCTATTGAATATAATGACACAAAAATCAACATCTTGGATACACCAGGACACGCTGACTTTGGTGGCGAAGTAGAAAGAATCTTGCGCATGGTAGACGGCGTAATTTTAGTGGTTGATGCATTCGAAGGATGTATGCCACAAACTCGATTCGTCTTGAAAAAAGCTTTGGAAACAAACTTGAAGCCAATTGTTGTTGTAAATAAAATTGACCGTGATTTCGCAAGACCAGAGGAAGTAGTAGACGAAGTACTTGAATTATTCATCGAGCTTGATGCGAATGATGAGCAATTGGAATTCCCGGTTGTTTTTGCTTCTGGGTTCAATGGTACTGCGAGCCTTTCTCCAGATCCTGCAACACAAGAAGACACGTTACGTGTTCTTTATGAATCCATTCTTGAAAACATACCATCACCAATCGACAATCGTGACGAGCCGCTTCAGTTCCAAGTATCTCTACTTGACTACAACGACTACGTTGGTCGTATCGGAATCGGACGTATTTTCCGTGGAACGATGAAAGTTGGAGAACAAGTCGCAGTTCTTAAGCGTGATGGATCTGTCAAGACCTTACGTGTGACGAAACTATACGGTTTCCTAGGCTTGAAGAGAGTCGAAGTTGAAGAAGCATACGCAGGCGACCTCGTAGCCGTTTCAGGAATGGGTGACATTGATGTCGGTGAGACAGTTTGTCCAACTGATCATCAAGAAGCGCTTCCTGCACTCCACATCGATGAGCCAACGCTTCAAATGCGTTTCTTAGTTAATAATAGTCCATTTGCTGGTCGCGAAGGGAAATGGGTCACTTCACGTAAGATTCAAGAGCGTTTGGATCAACAGCTAGAGACGGACGTTTCATTACGAGTAGACCAAACAGATTCTCCAGACGAATGGATCGTATCTGGACGTGGAGAACTTCACTTGTCTATTCTTATCGAGAATATGCGTCGTGAAGGTTTCGAACTTCAAGTCTCCAAGCCACAAGTAATCATTCGCGAAATCGATGGTAAGCGTAGCGAGCCTTACGAACGCGTTCAAATTGATGTTCCGGAAGAACATACTGGATCCATCATTGAATCTATTGGTGAACGTAAAGGTGAAATGTTGGATATGATCAATAACGGTAACGGACAAGTACGCTTGATCTTCTTAGTACCCGCTCGCGGATTGATCGGTTATACAACAGATTTCCTTACATTGACTCGTGGATATGGTATCTTAAACCATACGTTTGACAGCTATAAGCCGGTCACTACTGGTAAAATCGGTGGCAGACGTCACGGAGTTCTTGTATCTATGGAGAACGGTACAGTAACTGGTTATGGTGTTATGCAACTCGAAGACCGTGGAACGATGTTTGTTGCATCAGGTGCAGAAATCTATGCTGGTCAGGTAGTCGGGGAAAGTAACCGTGATAGCGATTTGACAATTAACTTAACGAAAATCAAACATGCTACTAACGTACGTTCGGCTTCGAAAGACCAAACTGTTACAACGAAAAAGCCACGTATTATGTCGCTTGAAGAAGCGTTGCAATATATTGGTGATGACGAGTACTGTGAAGTTACTCCAGAATCTATTCGTATACGTAAAAAAGTTCTTGATAAGAATGAACGCGAACGCGTAAACAAAAAGAAAAAACTTGGCGAATAATAAAGATAGAAGGGAATGTATGGAATGAGAGTAGAGGATTCAGAAATGGTCTACAATCGGTTGTCGGGAACTGCGCGCATTATTTATGAGTATGCGCCAAATTTCACGACAGCCGGCTATATTCTGTTTGCGCTCGTTTTCATCATGTCTGCTATTGTGTATAAGCTCGGATTCGCAAGGAAGATTAGTTTTGGTCGAAATGTTATCATCTATACGTTCTTATTCATCGGGTGTATAACATTAACATTCTTAGCTTTCTTCCTGCCAATCGTAGAAGGACTGTTTGTGGCTGCTGCCATTCTCATTATTTATCGTGTTCGACGAATGAATGAACACAAAAAAGACTCCGTTACTCAGTAACGGAGTCTTTTAGTTGGATTAAAAATCTTTTTCAGTTGGATCTGAGCTACGATGGAAAACAAAGTTACCAGTTGCGATTCGTTTCTCTGTCAAATTGCTGATCCGCTCTCTACAAGTAGGGCACATATACGTATGAATGGGCCGGTTTCGTAATTTCTTAGCAAGCGGATTGTCATCCTCTAATTGATCGTTTTGGTCACATATGACACATTTAACGCGCATTGGAAATTCTCCTTTAATCCACTTGGATAGCTTGGACATAACGAATCGGTGAATCTTGATTTGACCCGTCTTTAAACAGTACATGTACAGGCCCGTCTTCGCGAAGAGGTTTACCATTATGACTGAATTTGAAAATTACGTTAGCTGCTTCCTCAAGTGGATACGTGTATTTTTCGTCTTTTGTAATGAGTGTAAACATTGTTGCATTTGCAGATGGAACAGCATTGTGTATAAATGGTTTCAATACAATACCAAAGCTGCTTGACAGCATTTTATCTTTTTCATATCTTTTTTCACTTTTTAAAGTGGGTGGGTACGTGGCACCTTCCATGATTTCTCTAGACCAGTGTTTACCCATTTTTTCTTTATACTCTTCCATTTCATCTATTTCGACAAAATCCTCTGAAAAAAATTCATCCAAATCAATACGGCGATCATCAAATATCCAAACAGTAGGATCTAATGTAATTGCATGTTTCACATTTCCAGTAATCGGTATAATAAGTTCCAAAATATATCCCCCTCAATCCATAGTCACTAAATTTAGTATACCTTTTCATAGAAGAAGTGAAAAGGATTTCATTTCAGTTCATTTTTTCATTGGGTAACGCTTGCATTTTGCAAGAGCAAAAGATACAATTTAGACATTAACACCTTGCGGGAATAATGAATAATGGGGGCGTCTCCATGGAAATAGAAGTTCAAGATACGTACAAAGAACAAGCCATGAAACAACTGCAAATCGATGCAGAAAAAATTGCTAAACTGATCAAAGTTCAAATGGATAATTTAACGATGCCACAATGTCCACTATATGAGGAAGTGCTTGATACGCAAATGTACGGATTATCCCGTGAGATTGATTTTGCTGTTAAGCTCGGCCTAGTCGAACAGGATAAAGGCCGTGAAATCATCTCTGTTCTGGAAAAAGAGTTAAATATTTTACACGAACTGTATACAAATAAATAAATGGAAGACTCAAACTACTCCAACAGTTTGAGTTTTTTATTTAAGACGACGAGGTACAATGAAAATGAAGACTTATATGAATCGAATTTTACGAAATTTTGACTATCCATTATTTATCGTATATTTACTGCTCTGTTTATTTGGGCTGATTATGATTTACAGTGCAAGCATGGTTTGGGCCATGAATATTTATAACTTTGAACCATCCCATTTCTTTAAGAAACAATTGACGAACTTAGCCATTGCGATTCCGGTGTTTCTGTTAGCATCTATTATTCCTTACCGGCATTATAGAAATAAAAAGTTCTTGTATGGAACGCTGACCGTCATGTTTTCTCTATTGATCCTTGTGAAATTCATAGGATTTGGTGATGCTGTAGGGGCGAAAAGTTGGCTTTCATTACCATTTGGAGTAGGGAACTTACAGCCAACAGAAGTAGCGAAAATTGCATTTATCGTATATTTCTCCGGTGTATTTGCAAATAAATATTATGCAGGAACATTGGATGAGATCAAAACTACTATATTCCCGACATTTTCTGTTTTAACAGCCACTCTTTTATTAGTTCTGTTGGAACCGGATTTTGGAGCCACCATGATTTTATTTCTCGTGGCTATATCTGTCATCATGGCAAGTGGAATGAAAGTGAAGAATTATCTGATCATCAGTCGTTTCTTTGCTCTGCTTGGCGTATTAATCGGGATTGTTCTCTGGATTAAGTGGGAAACGGTCATGACCGCTTCGCGTATGGGGCGCTTTCTTGCCTTTACAGATCCCTTTGAATACATACAAGGTTCAGGCCTGCAAATTGTCAATGGATACATTGCAATTGGTGCCGGCGGGCTGAAAGGAGTAGGCCTAGGAAACAGTATTCAGAAACTTGGCTATTTACCTGAACCACATACTGATGTTATTATGGCAGTAATCTCTGAAGAAACTGGATTACTTGGAACAACACTTGTTCTTGGAGGTCTATTTTTCATCGTGATGAGAGCGTTTACTGTTGCACTGCGTACAAAAGACGCACATGCCAGAATGCTCGCTGCCGGTGTAGGTAGCTTGATTGCTATTCAAACACTGGTAAACTTAGGAGGATTGACAGGATTGATTCCATTAACAGGAGTTACATTGCCGTTCATTAGTTATGGCGGTACGTCTGTTGTGTTCTTGTCGATTGCGCTTGGTATATTGATGAACGTTTCAATGTTTGTCAAATATGAAAGAACAGAGTAGAGGGGATTGATTTGTTGGTGGAAAGAAGAGAGATTAGGAAAGTACTAGTCGCAAACCGCGGCGAGATTGCAATTCGTGTATTTCGAGCATGTACAGAATTAGGTATTGCTACAGTTGGTATTTATTCAGCTGAAGATCGTGCCTCACTACATCGTTACAAATCCGATCAGTCATTTATAGTGGGTGAAGGCAAAAAACCTATCGATGCATACTTGGATATTGAAGGAATTATCGACATTGCGAAAAAAGCGAATGTCGATGCCATTCACCCGGGCTACGGATTTTTAGCGGAGAATGCTCAATTCGCAGCACGTTTAGAAGAAGAGGGTATTATCTTTATTGGTCCGACATCAACCCATTTAGAAATGTTTGGCGATAAGGTAAAAGCTCGGGAACAAGCGATATTAGCTGATATCCCCGTCATACCAGGCAGTGATGGACCGGTTACCTCTGTAGAAGAGGTTGCGGCATTTGGTGAGCAGCATAGCTATCCGATTATTATTAAAGCTTCGTTAGGTGGCGGTGGTCGCGGTATGCGAATCGTCGAGTCACCGGAAGAAGTGCAAGAGGCTTATAACCGCGCGAAATCCGAAGCGAAATCAGCATTTGGATCTGATGAAGTCTATGTAGAGAAATACATTACGAACCCAAAACATATCGAAGTACAAATACTAGGTGATACATATGGAGAGATAGTCCATTTGTACGAACGCGATTGTTCTATTCAGCGTCGCCATCAAAAGGTAGTGGAGATCGCTCCTTCCATTTCATTGACGGAAGAGTTACGCCATGAGATTTGTAATGCAGCTGTTAAACTATCAAAAAATGTATCTTATATCAATGCAGGTACAGTAGAGTTTTTAGTAGCTGATGATTCTTTCTATTTCATCGAAGTTAATCCGCGTATTCAAGTAGAACACACGATTACAGAAATGATTACAGGAATTGATATTGTGCAGTCACAAGTGCTGATCGCAGCAGGCGAAGCACTTCATTCTGAACGTGTGAACATACCAGCGCAACAAGATATTCCGTTATTTGGTTATGCTATTCAATCACGTGTTACAACGGAAGACCCGTTGAATGATTTCATGCCTGATACAGGAAAAGTAATGGTCTATCGTTCGAGTGGCGGATTTGGTGTTCGCTTGGATACCGGCAATGCGTATCAAGGTTCTGTGATTAGTCCGTACTATGATTCATTATTAGTGAAGGTTTCAACTTGGGGCTCGACCTTTGGGGATGCTGCAAGTAAAATGCACAGAAATTTGAAGGAATTCAGAATTCGTGGAATTAAAACGAATATACCTTTCCTTGAAAATGTCGTATGTCATGAAAACTTTTTATCGGGCCACTACAATACGAGCTTTATCGATGAAACGCCGGAACTATTCGCATTTGCGAAGAAGCAAGATAGAGGAACGAAAGCTTTATCATATCTTGGAAACGTTACCATTAACGGATTCCCTGGCATTGATGACTCAACACGTCCTGTTTTACATCCTGTACGTATACCAAAAATTGATTATAGTATGCCGATACCCAAAGGGACGAAACAGATTTTGGACGAGCAAGGTGCAGATGGGTTAGTCGAGTGGGTATTAAAGCAAGATGATGTACTACTGACAGATACTACTTTCCGTGATGCACATCAGTCTTTATTGGCTACGCGTATGAGAACGAAAGAGTTAACGCAGATTGCAACAGAAAGTGCGCATTTATTACCTGATCTCTTCTCATTCGAGATGTGGGGAGGCGCGACATTTGATGTAGCATATCGATTCTTGAAAGAAAGCCCGTGGGATCGACTCGAGAAATTACGCAAGCAAGTACCTAATGTCTTGTTCCAGATGCTCTTCAGAGGAGCCAATGCTGTTGGTTATACAAACTATCCAGATAACGTCATCCGTGAATTCATAAAGGAATCGGCTGCATCAGGTATTGATGTATTCCGTATTTTCGATAGCTTGAACTGGATTAAAGGTATGGAAGTGGCAATTGATGAAACACGTTCGACAGGAAAAATTGCAGAAGCGACAATCTGTTATACAGGAGATATTCTGGACGACAATCGTGCCAAATATACGGTCAACTACTACAAAGAGATGGCCAAAGAATTGGAATCAGTCGGTGCGCATATATTGGCAATCAAAGATATGGCGGGATTGCTAAAACCTGAAGCGGCCTATCGTCTAGTTTCAGAATTGAAAGCGTCAACAAGTCTGCCAATTCATTTGCATACACACGATACGAGCGGCAACGGTATTTATATGTATGCCAAAGCGATAGAAGCGGGAGTGGACATTGTCGATACAGCTATTGGATCAATGGCGGGTATGACTTCTCAGCCTTCAGCCAATTCACTTGCGTATGCAATGCAAAACAATGACCGTCATGTACGTGCAAATACAGAATCCTTAGAGAAACTTTCGCATTACTGGGAAGATGTACGAAAATACTACAAACCTTTTGAAAGCGGCATGAATAGTCCACACTCGGAAATTTATGTTCATGAGATGCCGGGTGGTCAATATTCGAATTTGCAACAGCAGTCGAAAGCTGTAGGGCTTGGAGAGCGCTGGGAAGAAGTGAAAAAAATGTATTCCCGTGTGAACTTCCTCTTTGGTGATATTGTCAAAGTGACACCATCATCTAAAGTAGTAGGGGATATGGCGTTGTTCATGGTACAAAATGAATTGGACGAGCATACGGTCATTGAAAAAGGACAAACTATCGATTTCCCTGAATCCGTTATTGAGTTTTTCGAAGGATCAATCGGTCAGCCATATGGCGGTTTCCCGAAAGAGCTTCAGGAAGTAATTTTAAAAGGGCGCAAAGCGATCACTGTACGTCCCGGCGAGTTATTGGCACCAGTAAACTTCCAGGATGTTCTAAAGAAGTTAACGGAAAAAATGGAGAAGCCCGCCACAATGCATGATGCACTCGCTTACGTCCTATATCCTAAAGTCTTTGAAGAATATATCGAGGTAAGAAAACAGTTTGATGATGTTTCTGTCATCAATACGCCAGAATTCCTGTATGGCTTACGTTTAGGCGAAGAAATCGAAATTGAGATTGAGTTCGGTAAAACACTTATCGTCAAATTGGTATCGATTGGTGAACCTAATCCCGACGGAACACGGACGCTGTATTTCGAGTTAAACGGACAGTCACGTGAAATCATTATCCAAGATTTCCAAGTGGAAACAAAAGATGATACGAAGCAAAAAGCCGATCCTACAAATGAAACGCATATTGCGGCTACTATGCCAGGAACTGTTTTACAAGTTGCAGTTTCAATTGGCGCTAAAGTAAAACGCGGTGAGCATTTGTTAATTACAGAGGCTATGAAAATGGAAACAACGATTCAAGCTCCTTTTGCGGGCGTTGTTAAAGCCATATACGCAAGTCCTGGAGATTCTATCTCATCAGGAGACTTATTGATTGAATTAGAACATTAAAAAAACAGCTTCCACATGTCGTTAAGACAGTGGAAGCTGTTTTTCTATAGTTAGATACAAAAAGCGCGCAACAACCTTTAAAACAGCTGTTGCACGCCCTCAAATTACTTCTTTATCCGGTTGCGAGAGACTAAAAGAACTAAATAAGTTAATAAGCCAAATAATAATGTGATGAACAACGAATGTAACAAAGCAAAATAGAGATTTAATTTAGTCAGTACGACAATCATCCCTGTAGTTGCTTGTGCGAGTACTAAGCCAAATGCTGTAATCCAACCCCAGTAAATAACGCGTTGATCACTATAATGTTTAATGGCTTTAATTGCGATGAACCCAATCCATACAACAATCAAAGCTGCAGCTAAACGGTGACCCATTTGTATCCATTCATACATATTATTCGGTAGGCTGAATTCGTTATTCCGGCACAAAGGCCAGTCAGAACATACAAGACCTGAACTGGTATGACGGACAAGAGCGCCAGTGTATATAACAAAGTATGAATAAATAGTTACCCCGATGGTGTGGTAACGTAATGATTTGTCTATACGTATCTTATCTGCGTCGAACTTCTGGTCTACTTCAAAAACCAATAAAGTTAATAGGAAGACTGACGCAAAGGATATGAGGGAAATCCCAAAGTGTAAGGCCAAGATAAAATCACCTTGTCCCCATAATACTTGCGCTGCTCCAATCAATGCCTGTAGAATCAAGAAAAATACTGCCATAAAAGCTAAAAACTTTGTTTCGCGGACATGACCAAGTGCTTTCCACGACCATATAGCCAGTATGACGATGAAAATACCTACTGAACCTGTAACTAAACGATGTGAGAATTCGATTAATACTTCTGCTGTGATGTCATCAGGAATAAGTTGTCCATTACATCCCGGCCAATGCCTTCCACACCCCATACCACTGTCGGTTTTAGTAACTAGCGCTCCACCAAGTAAGATCGCGAGCATGCCGATCGTTGAAGCTACCCCAAACCATTTTAAAAATCTGTTGTATCGCAAGTACGAAACACCTTCTTCTATTGAATTGACCATCAAAAGGTCGATTTACGTAAAATTTTGCCTGAATTCCAAAAATAATTATATTGAGATATATCGTTGAATCTCAATGGATTCTGTGGAATTGAAGCATCTATTGCAAGCTTTATGATAACGAAAAAATGACAGAAACACAATGCATGAAGGGAATAAACCACTGATGTATAAGGCTTTTCACAAATTGTTCATAAAATAGTCTCTTTAACTTCACAAATGAGAGCCACAAATGCATTACTATATAGAAGGTGAATGATAAAGACACAAAGGTTGCATAAACCGCTATAAATTGAGAATTGGTCTGGAAATTCCGGACGATTTTAGATATAGTAGGTGATAGGGTCTTTGCTGAAAACTTTGAAAGGAGGGTTATTATGTCAAACGGTCGAACGCTTTCGACAGTTGCAGATCCAAAAGTAGAAACCATTACCTTGTGGAAAGACTTTTTGGCGCTGATCAAAATAGGTATTGTCAACTCGAACTTGATCACTACGTTCACCGGTCTTTTTTTGGCATTTCAATTCACTGGTAAAAGTTTTCTCCACAACTTTGATCTACTGGTATTTGCGATTCTGGGAACAGGATTGATTATCGCATCTTCGGGCGCAATGAATAACTTGATTGACCGCGATATTGATCCCGTCATGTCGAGAACAAAGTCGAGACCGACAGTAACAGGTAGATTTAAAGCTCCCGCTGTGATGACGTTAGCCGTTACATTCTTAGTGGCTGGAGAAGTATTATTATTCTCTGCATCACCTATGGCAGGTTGGCTTGGCATCTTGGGTGTATTCGCTTATGTTGTTTTGTATTCCATGTGGTCAAAACGTAAGCATGTAAGCAATACCGTAGTAGGAAGTCTTTCAGGAGCAATTCCACCCCTAATCGGATGGGCAGCTGTTGATCCTACACTGCCAATGGGAGCGTGGGCATTGTTTTTCATCATGTTCATATGGCAACCACCGCATTTCTATGCGTTGGCTATGCGCAGAACAGAAGAGTATCGAGCGGCTAACATTCCGATGTTACCAGTTGTAAAAGGGTTTGAGCGGACGAAGAAGTCGATGCTCATGTGGGTATTGCTACTATTTCCATTACCATTCTTGTTACCACAGCTCGGCACCGGGTTTATAGTTTTTGCAACACTGTTGAATATTGGATGGCTTTATTTATCTATCAAAGGATTCAAAGCCAAAGAAGATTTGAAATGGGCAACAGGAATGTTCGTTTATTCTTTAAATTATATGACAATCTTGTTTGTATCCATGATTATTTTCTCTATATTCATCTAACGTATCGGAATTCTTTCTTTAAAACAGGAATTCATCATAAAGGGGCACTCAGTCCTCCAGAGTAGAAAAACATTTTTTTAGAAAGAGAGGTATTAGTTAGCGATGATTAAAGGACTCAAAAAGTGGCGTCTCTTTTCTTTACTAGCGGTTTTCGCTGTGTTCATGGCAGGTTGTGGTAATGAAGAAATTTCAACCTTCCAACCAGCTGGACAAGTCGCTAATGACCAGTTCAAGTTGTTGCTATTAGCATCAGGAATCATGTTACTGGTTATCATTGTAGTAGTAATTATTTACACTGTTGCATTATTCCGCTTCAGACGTTCCAAATTGGGTGAAGATCATATCCCAGAGCAAGTGGAAGGAAGTCACACACTTGAGCTGCTTTGGACATTCATTCCAATAGTATTACTTTTGATTCTTGCTATTCCTACCGTTCACTACACATATAAATTAGGTGATGTGAAGGCAATGGGAGCAGTTGATGAAGACGGCAACGCGGAGAACTTAGTAGTAGATGTTACAGCGAAGTTGTATTGGTGGGAGTTCGAGTATCCTGATCTAGGTATTGTTACTGCTCAGGAACTAGTAGTACCTACTGATGAAAAAGTTTATTTCAACTTGATCGCAGCGGACGTAAAGCACTCATTCTGGATTCCGTCAGTTGGCGGTAAGCTAGATACGAACGTTGAGAACGTAAATAAATTCTATCTGTCATTTGAGAAAGAATCTGACGGCTTGAAAGATGGCGTTTTCTACGGGAAATGTGCTGAGCTATGTGGACCTTCTCACGCATTGATGGACTTTAAAGTGAAAACATTACCGAGAGACCAATTTGACAGCTGGGTTACAGCTATGCAGAAAACAGCAGAAGAACCTGTTGTTGCAAACGCTGACGGCGAAGAAGTCTTCTCTCAAAGCTGTATCGGTTGTCACGCAGTTTCAGGTGTAGGTGAGTCTGGTGCACAAGGACCAAACTTGGCTTCATTCGGTGATCGTAATCGTGTGGCAGGTTTCCTTGAACACGATGAAGAAAACTTGAAAGATTGGATTCGTGATACACAGAAACATAAGCCAGGCAATACGATGCCTTCATTCAGTGAAGATCAGATTTCTGATGAAGACTTAGATGCTTTAGCTGAATACTTAATGGGCTTAAAAGTAGCAAAATAATTTTCAAACGGAAATTGAATAGGAGGTAACACAGTGAGTTCAGTTGCTCAAAAAAGTGGCTTTGGCGCAACACTATGGGATTGGCTAACAACAGTCGACCATAAGAAGATCGGAATTCTGTATCTCCTCGGGGGATTATTCTTCTTCGTTCTTGGTGGTATTGAAGCGATGATCATTCGTCTTCAGTTGATGACGCCAAACAACGATCTCGTAAGCGCAGGGCTTTTTAATGACTTAATTACAATGCACGGAACGACCATGATTTTCTTGGCAGCAATGCCGATTCTCTTTGGTTTTATGAACGCGATCATGCCGCTTCAAATCGGGGCACGTGACGTAGCGTTTCCATTCATCAACTCATTAGGTTTTTGGATGTTCGCATTTGGTGGTTTATTCCTTAACATCTCTTGGTTATTCGGTGAAGTTCCAGATGCTGGATGGACATCTTATGCATCATTATCGCTTCACTCACCAGGACATGGTGTGGATTTCTATGCAATCGGTTTACAGATCGCGGGTGGTGGTACGTTGATGGCAGGGATTAACTTCCTTGTAACTATCATTAACATGCGTGCACCAGGGATGACGTATATGCGTATGCCTTTGTTTACATGGACTACGTTTGTTGCGTCTGCAATGATTTTGTTCGCATTCCCTCCGTTGACTATCGGATTGTTCTTCCTAACGTTTGACCGTATGTTTAGTGGTAACTTCTTTGATCATACGATGGGCGGAAACACGATTATCTGGGAGCATATTTTCTGGATTTTCGGTCACCCTGAAGTATATATCTTGATTTTGCCGGCATTCGGTATTTTCTCAGAGGTATTCTCCGTATTTTCACGGAAACGTCTATTCGGTTACACAGCGATGGTATTCGCTACAGTGTTAATCGGTTTCTTAGGCTTCATGGTATGGGCTCACCATATGTTTACAGTTGGTCTTGGGCCGACAGCGAACGCAATCTTCGCAGTAGCGACGATGGCAATTGCTGTACCTACAGGTGTTAAAATCTTTAACTGGTTGCTTACAATTTGGGGCGGTAGTATAAAAGTTACAACTCCAATGCTCTATGCTTTAGGTTTTATTCCTTCATTCGTAATGGGTGGAGTAACAGGTGTAATGCAAGGGGCAGCACCACTTGACTATCAGCTACACGATTCTTACTTCATCGTAGCTCACTTCCACTACGTAATCGTAGGTGGGGTAGTACTAGCTATTTTTGCCGGCCTTCACTACTGGTGGCCAAAAATGTTCGGTACGATGTTGAGCGAGTTTTTAGGGAAAATTACTTTTGTATTCTTCTTTATCGGTTTCCACATGACATTCCTAATTCAACACTGGTTAGGTTTCTGGGGAATGCCACGTCGTGTTTGGACGTTTATGGACGGACAAGGCTGGAACATTGCAAACATGGTAAGTACAATCGGTGCGCTATTAATGGCAATTGGTTTTACAGTCATGGTAATCAATATCATTATGACAACTGTTAAAAATGAGCGCGTTGGAAATGATCCTTGGGGCGACGGACGTACACTTGAGTGGGCGATTCCATCACCACCACCTTTCTATAACTTCCCTGCAACTCCATTAGTCCGTGGTTTGGATACTCTATGGATTGAGAAGATGGAAGGTAGTAAGGAAATGATTACACCAGCTGAACCTATTACAGACATTCATATGCCACACGGTTCAATTATCCCAATGTTGATGACTCTTGGATTATTCATCGCTGGATTCGGTGCGATGTTCCAACAGGAAACTTCGTGGGGACTGGGAGTATTGATCTTTGGTCTTGCTTTCACGTTCGTTGCAATGGCTACACGTTCATTGAAAGATGACCTTGGTTACTATGTAACGAAAGAGCAAATCTTGCAGGATCAAGAAAATATTAAAAGGGGGCGTAACTAATGGATTTGAATACAAAATTCACCCCTGAAACATGGCCAGCTCATCCTGAGAGAGCGACTATGGAAGCTAAAAATAAATTCGTTGGTTTCTGGCTATTCCTTGGCGGAGAGACAATTCTCTTCGCTACGTTGTTCGCAACGTATATGGCTTTGAAAAACAAAGGTCCGAGCGGCTTTGGTTTCACAACGCAAGAACTATACACATTGCCGTTAGTATTTGTAATGACAATGCTTCTTTTAACATCTTCACTAACAAGTGTGTACGCAATGTACCATCTGAAGAGTTTCAATTTCAAAAAGATGCAGCTATGGTTAGGTATAACAGCATTATTAGGACTTGGATTCTTGATGTTAGAAGTGTATGAGTTTTCTCATTACGTTCAATTAGGATTTACGTTCAGTAATAGTGCGTTCAGTTCCGCTTTCTATACATTAGTAGGAACACACGGATTCCACGTTGCAATTGGTTTAGTATGGATCACGTTGTTGATCTTCCGTAACTCAAAGCGTGGACTGAACTTGTATAACGCTACTAAGTATTATACATTTTCTCTTTACTGGCACTTCATTGACGTAGTTTGGGTATTCATCTTTACTGTAGTCTACTTGATGGGAGTGATCGGTTGATGTCAGAAGTTCAAATGATTAAAAGATCTCCTGCTGAACAGTCGCTATCTCAACGTCGAGCAAAAGAAGCAATGCGCAGCCAAGTTGCGATGTTTTCTCTGATGATTTTCTTAACACTTGTATCATTTTCTATGGTGTTTGCTCATCTAAATGACGTTCCTGGTTTCTCAAAATTCTTTATTATTCCAACTCTATTCCTCTTTGCAGCTGTACAAGTTGGTCTTCAACTTTATTACTTCATGCATATGAATGAAAAAGGACATGGCATTCCACAAATGTTTATGTTTACAGGTGCAATGTTAGGATTTTTGCTCCCACTTACATTTGTAACGATCGTTTGGTGGTAAGCAATAGAAAGAGCTTATGGATTCTTCCATAAGCTCTTTTTCTATTCGCTTTTAGATGAAATTGTCAAAGTTCGTACATTGAGTTATGAACCGTATGCTCGTATAATAGGCATAGGAAAGAACTTCGTCGACTTTGTGCTGTGATCGAATATGTATTGTAAATAACTCAGCATTACACACAGAATAGATTTAGCGGATTAATTATTAAAGGAGAGTGATTGTTTTGCCGTTAAGTATTTTTGGTTTTAGGGCTTTGTGGAGTCCTTATTTCTTAATAGCCATTGCACTTGGAATCGTTCTATATTATCTCGTAACAGTTAAATGGCGGGATCGGTTTGAGGGGTCACAACCGTTAACGAAAACGCAAGCCGTGTATTTTTTGACTTCCATGGTGTTACTGTATATTGTCAAAGGTTCACCCATGGATTTAATAGGTCATATCTTATTTTCTGTCCATATGGCTCAAATGGCTATATTGCTGTTGATTGTAGCACCGTTCTTCATAATCGGTATACCCAACTGGGTATGGGAAAGACTATTATCATTCACGATTTTCAAGAAAATATTTATGCTATTGACTAAACCGCTCGTTAGTTTGTTGTTGTTTACTTTTATGTTCTCGATGTATCATTATCCACTCATTCTGGATCAGGTGAAGTTAAGTTTACCATTACACACTATTTTCACCATCACCCTTTTCTTCTCTGCTATTTGTCTCTGGTGGCCAGTAGTGAATACCGTAAAAGGACAGCCACAACTTCACGGTTTGAAAAAGATTGGGTATGTAATATTAAGTGCATTGCTCATTACACCTGCTTGTTCGTTAATTATCTTCGTGGACGTACCTGTATACGAAACATACAGCAGTGGTGAAGCGTGGCTACAGGCTATGGCACTTTGTGTGCCAAGCGGAACGTTAGCAGGTCTGTCAGGTCTTGGCATTTCCGGACCTGAACTATTCACAAATATGCCTACACTGTATGATCAGCAATTAGGTGGAATATTGATGAAAGTTATCCAAGAAATCGTCTATGTTGTTATTATTGGTCGCATTTTCTTAAGCTGGTCACAGTATGAAAAAGATAATGCGGATGAAATTACAAGGCAAGATTTACTCGAACGTCATAACTTAACTATGCATGGCTGATTGAGAAAAAAGGAGTTAGCAAAGGATGGGACTACCACTATTACCGACCATTAGTACAATTTTCATCATCTTCTCTGCTATTCTGGTCGCGATTGGTTGGAATTTAATACGGCAAAGAAAAATAGAAGCACACAAAAAAACCATGATCGCGGCAGCTGTGTTTGCAGTATTATTTTTAATCATTTATATCTCTAGAACAGTATTGATAGGAAACACGGCTTTTGGTGGACCAGATGAGTTAAAAACTTATTATACAGTGTTTTTAATTTTCCACATTATATTAGCAACGACAGGGGCCGTATTAGGAGTCATTACGATCAATGCGGGCTTGAAGAACAATCTTGTACGCCATCGTAAAATCGGCCCTGTTGCGAGTGTTATCTGGTTCTTCACAGCCATTACAGGAGTCGCTGTGTACTTGCTACTGTATGTTTTTTATAAAGGTGGAGAAACTACTTCGGTATTTAAAGCGATTCTTGGTATTTAATATTTCATTTAAAACTGAAGCTTGACCATAGTTCTATGGTTAGGCTTCAGTTTTTTTATAGATAGCGAATGCACTGCGCATACTATAATACAAAAGGGATATCTCCATGGAGATATCCCTTTTGTATTATATCTTGAAATTCAGTTTGATGATGCCGGCTTCTCTAGCTGTATTAAAGAGTATGACGAGCAATGGTCCGATGAAGAAACCGAGGATGCCGAAAAGTTTCAACCCGATGAACATCGCAATCAAAGTAGGTAATGGAGACAAACCGATTTGGGAACCCATTACTTTTGGTTCGATAGTTCTTCTGATAACTAAAAGTATTACAGCTAATATCGCTAATTTTGTACCCATTGCGATATCGCCTGAAATATATTGATAGATCGACCAAGGCGCGAGAATAATAATAGAGCCTAGTATCGGGATGACATCAATAATCCATATTACCAACGCCATCACTACTGCATATTTAGGTATGATCATCAATAAGCCGATAAAGGAAACGACTAGAATAATTAAACTGACAAGCAATTGAGCTTTGACGAACCCTACTACCACAAAACGTAATCTGTTCATCATATAGTGTACTTTTTCCGCAGTGGCTTCTGTTAAATGAAAATAAAAAGTTTTTTTCAAGTTTGGTAATTCCAACATGAACAAAAATAATGCGATCATGAACACAATAAAGCTAACAAGGAAATTGGGTATGTCCGAAATTAAAGCTAAAATGCGATCATAACTAAAAAGTGTAATGATTGAAATTCGAATGGATTCGATAATTTCATTGAATTCGTTCTCTAGCATAGCCAAAATATCTTCGGGCATGCCTACCGTGTACTGAAATAGCTTGCTTTGAGTGTCAATCCATACACTGGAAAGAGAATTTAAGTAATTCGGAATCTCTTTTGTAAAATGAACTATTTTTCCGATGAGTGTAGTGACGGTATAGAAAAGGACAAGTACAATGATTCCAACAAATACGATAAAATTCACAATGACAGAAACTTTACGCTTCCATTTAAATCGTATTTCTACCCATTTAACAAGAGGATCTAAGAAAAGCGCCGTTAGCAAAGCCAAAATAATAGGGATGGAAACGGGTAAAATGAAGAATATAATAACCAATAGTACAATGACACTGAATGCAATCATGATATTTCTTTTTGTGAGCAATTTCAAAAGTGATCGTCCTCCACGTAGATACTGTTTTTATTATAACCAAATTAGTGGAGTAATAGTAGAAAAAGCCGAAGAACATTTAGCTCTCCGGCTTTTTCCTATCATTACAAACTATATTGCTTTAACTCGTCATATACTTTCTTTAACGTTAGTTCGCAGTCCTTAACTAAGCTAGCAGGGAAGTTTTCTTCTTCGCCGTACTCCACGCCGTGTGGGTAGTAGTGCTTTCCTAGAACGGGTTGCTTTAGACGAACTGTTGCTTTTCTGCCATCGATGTCGCCTTCAACAAGTTCACCAAAAACGCGCAAGTAGTATGTACCTTCTTTAACAATATACTTCTTATCGAATGTTACACGCTCATAATCCCATTGCCCATCAATTTCAAGATTATTTTTATTCATAATTTCTTCCATTACTCGTAAATCTGCTACAAGGCCTTTAAGGCCAATATTTTCAACATACATCTGTATATCCCCCTCTATGTTCATCCTGACGAATACGTATACTATTATATCATAAAACAAATCGTTTTTAGTTGCAATGACAACATTGTGTCAACGCTTTCTTTCCTGACTCATATAGGTGACTATAGTGTGTGTCTTCTGTACAATATAAGAAAGTTACCATTTTAGAATAGTTGTTCATCTTGAATAAGTATTCAATGCAAAATGATTTCTTGCAATACGTAATACTATTATAGGAGTAACATATAAAGAGTGGAAAGGAAGATAACATGTGGAGAGTAGGATGGAAGATTCTTGTTTTGCTTTTGATTGTAATGGGAGTCTTTTATTTCATGACTGATAAAACAAGTGAAAATCTGCCCCTAGAGTCACCAGTACAACATGGCTCGCCGATTGCTGTCCCTGAAAAAGGTCCATCGATCGGAGGAGAAGGTATGCCGAGACCTGATGAAGGTATGTCAGTACTTGTTGGGCAGAAAATCAACAAGCTAGAAGAACAATTTGGTAAACCCTCTAGAATTGAACCATCGAGTTTTCAGTACGAATGGTGGGTATATACACAAGAACCGCGTTTCATGGCAGGGGTTTTGAATGGGAAAGTGAACCAAATATATACGGCTGATCATATGGCAGATATAGCCCCCTTTAAAATCGGACAGAATATACAGGAGATTCATCGCTTTACGCCGATTGAATCCGAGATTGACGTGAAGATTAATGAAAACATTTATACATTTTCATTAAATAGTGAAGATATTAAAAATCGTCTTCTTATACCATATGAGAATTTATTTGTACAATTATATATCGATCAAGAAGATGGCGGGATTGAAGGTGTACGGTTCATCAGTCCGACTACTTTGGTGAAACATCAGCCTTATGACATGACCTATCTTGGAGAAATGATGGAAGCACCGAAGCCTTCATCAACTGTTCAGACTGAAGTGGACCGCGCAATGGAGCGACAGACGTTTGAATTGACCAACCAATTACGTGAAGAGCATCAACTGCCACTTTTATCATATAACGATAAACTGGCCACACTTTCGAGAAAGCATAGCCAGGAAATGATATTCCGTAAATATAGTTCTCATGATGAAGGACCAGTGGAAATGTTTGCTGAGCGTTTAAGAGATGTTGGACTTACTCCAAACAAAGCAGGCGAAAACATAGCGTTTAATTATATTGATGCTATTGAAACTGTACATGGTTGGCTAAACTCTCCAAAACACCGGGATGTCTTACTAGATCCGAATTTCACGCATACCGGCATTGGCGTTTATAATAAATACTATACCCAATCATTTATAGCAAAGCCTGAATCAGAAAACTCCATACATGACGACTAAGGAAGAATCCATGTACCTTCCTCATTTGATGCGATGCCTCGTATATGTAGAGGCATCGCTTTTTGTTTTGCATACACTGCAGCTTTTTCTTGAATAACGGGCCGATTACATTTTAGTAACGGGAGGAATTCATCGAATGTGAGTCGATCAAATCGTTTATAGTCAGAAGTAGTATGAGGATCAGCTGACATAACACCTGGTACATCTTTGAAAAACTCTACATGCTGAGCTTGTAATGCAGAGGCTAGTGCGATCGCCGTCAAATCACTGCCACCTCTACCGAGAGTCATAAACTTCCCTTGTATATTCATTCCTTGAAAACCAGGCACGATGATACATGAGTGAGTTTGAAATGTATTGACAATATGTGTACTGTTAATTTTATCAATCGTTGCATTACAGAAATCTCCCGATGTGCGAATGCCTGTATTTTGTCCATAGACAATCGTATTGTCTATACCTTCCGTGGATAATTCCGCAGATAATACAGCTGCAGCGATTAATTCGCCACATGCTGCGGCCAAGTCTCTGGCTTCGCCAGATTTCGAGAAGGAGTCCGTCAGGGTAAGCAAATCGTCTGTGGAATAGGCGTCGCCTTTTCTACCCATTGCAGAAACTACAACGATGACGGCACGATATTTCGACAATGCTTGTCGAATATGCTGAATACACTTGGTACGTTGTTGTTGATTCTGCATGGCAATTCCGCCGAACTTCTGGATAATCATAGAATCCCAACTTTCTTCGTGACATTCTTCTTATGCCTTTCATAGAATACTTTATGCTTCGTTTCATTATATTCTCTGGAGAATAAAAGGTTCGGGAAGGGGCGGGAGACCTTGCTTTTATCTGAATTACTAAAGGATTGGCCATGCACTATTTTACAGGGCTCAATTCGACGGGCAATCGATGGGATCACGGAATCTTCAAAGAGGGTCAAGAAAAATTATGTATTTGTAGCAAAGAAAGGAGTTATGACAGATGGAATGACATTTATTGAAGAAGCGATTTCAAATGGAGCAAACACGTTGGTAATCGATCGAGAAAACATAGATCTAACACGCATACCAGCAAACATTACGATCGTTCTGATTCCCGATAGTTCGCTTTTTATTTCATATGGAAGTGCGAAGTTTTCAGATAACCCAGCTGAAGAATTACGCATCATTGGCATTACGGGGACGAACGGTAAAACTACAGTCAGTCATTTTATCGGGCAATTATTAAAAGAACTCGGACATAAAACAGCTGTTATTGGAACGACAGGTCTTTATATTGACGGTAAGCTAACAGAGCCGATTCGAAATTCTATGACGACGATGCCAGCTGAGCAATTACATCCTATTTTACGTAGATGTATTAAGCAACAAGTCACCCATATTGTTCTTGAGGCATCTTCAATTGGGCTGTTCAAGAATCGTTTAGCACACTGCCCGTTAACTGTTGGTGTTTTTTTGAATATTGGAATGGATCACTATGTAGAACATGGAGGTAGACAGCCATACATCGATGCCAAAAAATTACTTATTCCATTAGCTGATCAGCTTGTAATTAATGAAGATGACGAGACATGTCGTGCTATAGGGGAGGAATTATCCAAACCGCCCATTTATTTCAGCAGTCGACATATTAACGGCAAGCCACAACAAAAAGTGCTACTTGCTAATTTAGGTCATCACAATGAAATGAATGCAAGGGCGGCTATAGGAGCACTCATGGCGCTTGGATATTCATTACGCGTCATAAAGCCTCATTTGCATGCTTTGCGCCTTCCAACTGGGCGACTGGAGAAATATGAAGAAGCGGGTATTGAAGTGTATGTAGATTATGCGCACACACCAGACGCCTTACAAGCGGTATTGGAAGCCTTGTCTGAGTCCTCCAAACGGCTGATAACTGTATTTGGATGTGGAGGAGAAAGAGACCGTGACAAGCGTCCACAAATGGGTGCAGTTGCTGCTCACTACAGTTCACATGTGATTTTGACTTCTGATAATCCAAGAACAGAAGATCCGTCACAAATTATTGTGGACATTTTGGGGGGCATGGTGGGTTTTACAACCCCTATCGAAATCTTCATCGATCGGCACCAGGCAATCCAATACGCTGTCACACAAGCGCAGCCAGGTGAGATTGTGCTCATTGCAGGGAAAGGACATGAACAAATACAGCAAATAGAGCATCAGACGATACACTTTTGCGATATGGAAGAAGTGAAAAAAACGTTTAGTAGGAGAAATACCAAAAAGTAAAAGTCTTAATGGATAGTCGAGGAAGCAGTTTTTTGTTATGATAGTGGTGATAGGAGGTGCGGCAATTGGTAATGATGACAGATGAGTGGATGCGAGTCATCGATATGGCGGAAGAACTTTCCGAGATGCTGCTGTGTTCTGAAGTGGTGAAAACCTATCAAGACGCACATAACCGTGTATATTCAAACGCTGATCTGCGAAAAAAGATCATGGATTTCACTAAAATGAAAGAACAATATGAGGATGTACAGCGTTTTGGGCGCTATCATCCAGATTACAAAGTAATTATGAAGGAAATTCGGGTTCAAAAGCGCGAACTGGATTTACAAGATGAAGTGGCTGCATTGCGTCTGGCTGAAAATGACGTACAGGATCTGTTGGACGAAATTGGTATCTTGATTGGCCAGTCCGTTTCAGAAGCTGTGAAAGTACCAGCAGGTGATGGGACATTCTCTAACAGCTCTTGCGGTAGCGGTTGTGGTTCAGGTGGCAGCTGTTCTTGTTCAGCGTAAATTTATTTCATAAAAATGAGTAACCCCCTGCAAAAACTGCAGGGGGTTACTTTATAGATATAATTAGTGTCCGAGGAGAAGGTAAACATTAAAGTGGCGTTTTGAGCGCAAGCATGTCCACGGTAAGCCTTATAGTCACTTTAGTGCTCATTGAAGAACGTCAATAATTGTTTTGGGTAACATGTTATAAAACCATCGACGTCCAATTTAGCTAGTTTTGGAAGTTCATCTGTCTCATTCAACGCATAAAATACAGTTATATTGAGATCTTGTAAAAAGCGGACGAAACCTTCTGAAGCGAGTGGGAACACACCAAGTTTTTCGGGCAGGCAGAATAGATCTGCATTTGGTCGGTACAGATGACCGAATTTGCTCGTAAAAGCGACATAAGCTTTTTTTATTTCTTCACTTCCTGCACCTAAGGCAACAGAATTCTGAGCATATAGATTAAATCGATCAATTTGTTCATCGTATAGACTTGTTACTACAACACGTTCAGTAGCATCTACCTCTTTTAGTAGTCGCCACAATTTGGAAGGGATTAAACTTCCTTCATACGTTGTAGGGCAATCATTCATAGAGATGACAAGTAATAATTGGGGGAACTTTTCCAACAGTTCACGTAATGATACAACTGATACATCTCCATGCAAAGTATCAAGATCATGGGCGTTATTATATTTTGTCAAGATTTCATCTACTGTATAATCGGCTATTTCATTGGAAGGCAAAAGTTCCTGGTTAGGCACTAATAAAATATCTTCATCTTTCGTGAGTTGTATATCGACCGCGAATCCGTGAACACCTAAATCAGCCATCTTGGTATAAGCGGTAAGTGGGTCAACTTCTGTATTTTGGCACAGTTGCGCGTCAGTTAAAATAGCTACTTCCGAGAAATGGAGCGCTTTCTTTTCGGCTCGGGGTTCTGGTTTTGCTATTACTTTTGAAGCCGCCCATGCAGCTACACTTGCAGCTCCCACAGTTAATGCAACGTTTGTTTTCCTTCCCAATCTAAAACCTCCTCAATAATATAGTCAGTTATCACTTTTTTGTTGAGCTGATGTTTATACTTCAACTGAACAGAAAATACTTGTATCTAGTCGCCTTGTAAAAGTAAAGACAGATTGGAATCAGATAAATGTCTTCTTAAGTGTAACCTATTCCAGAGAAGGTGTGCAAACAAAGATTGGGGACTGGTCTGGTCTCCCATATATCTACGCAAACATTTCATATGCAAGGTTGCAGGACTTTTCTCACCTATGGTATTGTATGAAGTAAGAAAGAGGGGGAGAATCATGATTGATCGACAAGGCATAATTGTCTATCTCCATCATTTAAAACAAGCAAAATCATTGCGCAAATTTGGGCATGTTCATTATATTTCCAAACGAATGAAATACGTTGTGCTTTACTGTGATATGGAAGACGTGGAAACGACAATCACTAAGTTGGAGCGTTTGTCGGCTGTACGGAAAGTATTGCCTTCACAACGTCCCTTTGTTAGCACGATATATGAAAATGCAAAGCCCGATAAAGCAAAAGAATATGATTATAAAACAGGATTGTGACTTGCTGCCGCTTATTAATTTAGCGGCGGCAACAAGTGGTTTAAGCGTAAGACGCCTGTAATGTATTGGTAAAATAACTCATTTTCAGCAAATTCAGTTGAATGTTTTATTTCAATTCTGACGGGCTTTTTATTTAGCGACTCTGCATGCTCAACAAACAGGTCATAACGTTTCGATGGTTTGTCTGCAGAATAACGTATTCCTTCTCTGCAAATATAGATCGGCATGAAATGAGTGTTTTCATTTGCAGGAGTAAAGGAAACGGCTAATGATAATTGTTCATTAGAATGATGTTTCGATGAAAAAATATAGGACTTATGAATTCTGTGGGAGTTTGTAGACATTATTTCGAGTAATTCGTAGATGTCGCTATAGCCTTCCCCTAGTTCGATAAAACGTTGTTGGATCATAATCAAGCGCTTCCTTTCAGGCGATTAGTAATGGTTCGTGTCCATCAT
Source organism: Sporosarcina ureae (assembly GCF_002101375.1). Classification (GTDB taxonomy): domain Bacteria; phylum Bacillota; class Bacilli; order Bacillales_A; family Planococcaceae; genus Sporosarcina; species Sporosarcina ureae_B. The sequence goes on from NZ_CP015207.1 coordinate 2,940,866, forward strand.
ACCATGTGATGAGGTGTTGTACGTTGAAAGTTATTATAAGGATTTTATTTCTTTTGGCGGCAGTAAACGGTGGGCTCGTTTATTTGCATTACAGCCAATCGGTCAATGCAAATGGAGAAGGCGCGAATTCAGGTACGTATCGTCAGGAAATTGAGGTTGTCAATCGAGCGGATGGATTGTACATTCGTCACCACTTTTATAACTTGTCGGAAGGTAGACATGAGATTATCTGGCCGGAAGGAAGTGTGGAGCGCGGATGCGAAGCAGAGGACTCTTCTGCATGCGCTCGACTGAATGATTCCAGTGTAGCATTTGAAGAAGGCGGACGTGATCAACAATCCATTCGTTATAAACTACCGAAAAAAACACCGCTGACGGAGCGTAAATTATTTAAGGAGCCATTTGTGTTTCTTCAGGATGCAAAACCCCTGACGACGGTTCTTCACGTGACTGATGAGCAAGGTATTGGCGGCATGTGGGTGTCGGGATTGGAACGTGTAGGAAAGGCAAATAAAGAGCGTATTACCTATCGTTTGTATCGTGGCGTAGGATTTGTTAATGAGCTATATTGGCAGAAACAGGATGTGCCACTAGCATACACTTCAAATAAGTTGACAATCTTTGGTGAAGGCATCGATAAAAAGTATAATGACCGACTGGTTAATATGTTAGAAGCTATCGGTGGGAATCATGTCAGTGTAGTGTTAGCTTCCAGTAATCAGTCGCTGAATGCGGAACGCTTTATTATAGATAAAACAGATAATATGTCGCAAGTCATAAATCAAGTAGCCAGAATGAGTGTCCAGTCACGTTTCACTTTACAAGCGGACGAGCCATCGATGAGCAGTATGATTGCATCTATACTTGCAGATGATCCAGTAGGAACAAAAGCGGAACAAAAAGTATTTATTCGTTTGAAAGAATCCATCTCAGCAGAGCAATTTCGACAATTTCGTCAAAACATCCAAGAGAAAATAGACAAAAAAATTTCTTCATCCGATTTGGATAGAGCGTTATCCAAGATACTAGCATTTAACACTCACTATTTTCATCAGACGATGAAAGAGCAGCGATATAACTATCCATTCCTTTTATTTGATCCACGGCCTGTATTGCTTGATGGAGAAGAAGTTCCAGAAGTGAAGATAATAGTACAGGATGGTAAAAGTTTTTACCCAGCAGAAGAATTATTGTCAAAAATGGGTTATTCAATTCGTTCAAACGAGCAATCGATTTATATTGACAGTCCAAATCGCAGCTATCGTTTTTCTAAAGTACAACCTTTCTACATTATGAATAATAGCAAATATGATTACACGGAAAAGCCCTATATCTTAATCAATAAAACATTATATTTTGATGAAAATTGGTTGCGACGAATCTTCTTGGTGTTAATTGATAAGTCGGATGAAACCATTTCTATCGAACAAATTGAAAAGTTAATAAAGGAGATGGAAAAAGAATGAGAGTCATTTCCGGTTTGAGAAAAGGGATGTCTTTGAAATCCTTACCCGGCACATCGACGCGACCGACATCAGACAAGGTAAAAGAGTCTATTTTCAACAAAATCGGTCCTTATTTCGATGGGGGCACTGTTGTCGAGTTATTTGGCGGCAGTGGCTCTATTGCGATTGAGGCGCTATCAAGAGGGATGGAACAGGCCATTGTCTTTGAAAAGAATCCAAAAGCATGCGCTATTATCAAAATAAATGCAGAAAAGTGCCGAATGGAAGAATGTCTGTGGATTGAAAAAAAAGATGCACGACAGGCAGCTACGATTCTTAAGCAGAAAGAAGTCTCTATTGATCTGCTATTTGTGGATCCTCCCTACGCAACGGTCGAATACTATGATGTAATTAAAGACGTAATAGCACAAGGGTTGGTAGCGGATGATGCAACCATCATTTGTGAACATGATAAACATATAGATTTGCCCGATCATTATGATACATATAGTCAAATCAGTTCCACTATTTATGGAAGTACTGCTATTACGATTTACAAGAAAAGAGGCTGACGGCATGACACAAATTGCAATCGTACCAGGAAGTTTCGACCCGGTCACGAATGGACATTTAGATATTATAGAAAGAGCAGCAAAAACTTTCCAAGAAGTACATGTTGCCGTAATGAATAACTCTTCCAAAAAACCCTTATTTACAGTGGAGGAGCGTGTTGCTCTTATTCAGGAAGCTATATCGAAGTATGACAATGTCAAGATTGATACTTCTTCAGGGCTGTTGATTGATTATGCGCAAGAAGTTAACGCATCCGTCATTGTTCGTGGTTTACGCGCAATTTCGGATTTCGAGTATGAAATGCAAATTACGTCGATGAACCGAGTACTGGATGAGAGTATTGAAACGTTCTTTGTGATGACAAAGAGTCAGTATTCGTTCCTCAGCTCAAGTATCGTCAAAGAAGTGGCACGTTACGGTGGAGATGTCTCCACGCTCGTACCACCCCATGTCAATGTAGCTCTAACGAGAAAGTTCGAAAAATAAGGATACGTAATTAAAAAATGATAAAAGGATGACCTTTAGAGGCATCCTTTTTTGCATAGTATTACGTTTATCAGCGAATACTTTACATGGCACTCCATCAGTTTTTGATTACTCACTCAATAAATCCAAATGAATAATACAGGGACAAGTAACAGGTTCCAGCCCCTTGCAATCACATAAGGCAGTATACGTATACCAGCGCTTTTAGCGATTGTCATGACCTGCATATGAATGCTCATACCATTGATCGAAAGAATGGCCGCGATGAGCATCGGATAAATCGCATCTCCAGCAAAATGCTCGGTAGCAGACTGGACACCAGAAGTCATCTCGAACACGGCAAGCAATAAAGTTTTGGTAACTCCCATATCCACAGTAATTACGGAAGATATGGAATGCGAAAGCACATTGCCTAGAGAAGAGAAGAAAATGACTGTAGTCGCGACTAACAATATAACGGATGAACTGTCTTTAATAGAGCGCAACAAAGGAGATGTTTTATGTTGTTGTTGGGGGATGGACGGGACAGCTGTTTGCTGATATCGGCTTCCCACAAGTGACATGGCCAATACGAAAAATACGATATTAGCTAAATGAATGGCAATCAACAACTTCCAACCACTTGTCGTGCTGCCGAATAATTCGTTGCCAACAAAGCCAATAATGAACATAGGTCCTGGTGCATGACAGGATGCGACCAGCAAACTACTTTCAGCTGCAGAGATCTCTCCATTCTTTTTCATTTCACTAACGGTCACGGCCCCTACCGGGAAGCCTCCAAATGAACCAAGCACATAAGCCTTTATGTAACGGCTCCATTGACTGGTGCCCCGCTTGCTAGGCATTTTCAATAACCACTGCGTTAAAATAATATAGGGGAGCAAATAGGGTAGTAACGCATGAGTGAATAATTGGGCTCCCGAAACGGCACCTTCATGAGCGACATCTGGTTGCAAAATAAATAAAATAATTAGCGCCCAGATGAAGAGTACGTTACTCATTGTTCGATACGGCAGGATCATAAATAAAAAGCATCTGTCGCACTCCTTCCTAATTTTTGAAATACAATAAAATCTACCGTAATATATATGTAGTATTCGTACAGGCTATTAATGGAGGTGAGCTTTTATGAAAATGCGTAAATGGGGAATAGCGGCGGTCATTCTACTAATGATAGCTGTTTTAGTACTTTACCCGTTGGATATGTATATTTCTCGACCAGGCGGAGCCTATGATTTGGCACCCCTCGTAGAAGTGATAGGCGGAGATACTGACGACGTAGGAACATTTAGTTTGATGACAATTGCAATTGGCAAGGCAACACCTGTAACGTACGCTTGGTCAAAGATTTCAGATAAAATGAAGTTATTGCCGGCTACACAAGTAAGAAGGCATGGGGAAAGTGATGCAGAGTATGGAGTGCGTCAGAAAAAATTGATGGCTGATTCGAAAATACATGCCATATCGGTAGCGTTTGAGAAGGCAGGATTGCCGATTACCAGAAAATTCACGGGCGTCTTTGTAGCGGGTGTGTTACCCGCAGGAGCGTCAGCAGGAAAACTCGAAGTAGGGGACATCATTCAATCGATTGATCAACTAAAGCTCGCTTCCGCAGAAGAATTTATGCAAGAATTTGGTGATATGCATGAAGGTCAAAAAGTACATTTGCAAGTAGAACGTGGAAAACAGAAGTTGGATGTTCCGGTAGAATTAAAAGAACTTCCGGAGACGGACGGACGAGTAGGTTTAGGAATAGAGTTTGAAGAGCAGATTAAATTGGAAACAGAGCCAAAGGTGGATATACGTACAGAGGAAATCGGTGGGCCTTCAGCGGGTTTAATGTTCACACTGGAATTGATGAACCGACTAGTGGATGTCGATTTAACAAAGGGGTATAATATCGCAGGAACTGGCGAGATGCTTGAAGACGGGTCAGTAGGACGAATTGGTGGAATAGACTTTAAAATCATGGCAGCTGATCGTCAAGATATGGAGATATTTTTCGCGCCCGACGATGAATTACCGGAGGAAGTGAAAAAGAAGAATCCGCAGCTTCTCTCAAATTATGAAGAAGCGAAAGCAACTGCGGATAAAATCGGTACAAAAATGAAAGTTGTACCGGTCAAAACGATCGATGATGCATTAAGTTATTTGGAAAAACTAGAGGAAAAGTAAAGTGTCACAGTAATATGGGCGGTGTTTTAAAATCGAGACCTGGCTCTCGTTGAATACCACACATATAAATATCCGTACTTTTAATATCCATTAGAAGTGATGGGTCCTTGTGAGAACCTACTCGGCTTATAACTGGCAAAGTCACTTCTTTTTTCACTGTGCGCAAATAACTTCTTCCGTCTTCAGACATACCGAGTAGTCGTAAATAAGATGGACTGGTGATTTGTGCGCGGATTGATTTTCGATAACCGGTCAAAATATGTACTAGCATTCGTTGTATTCGTGTCCATGTGTAACGTTTAGATTTGACGGCTTGCATAAATTCTTGAAATGTAGCATGTCCTTTTGCAGCGCGCCATAGAGAAAATTCAATACCTTCCGTGATATCTGCAATGGATGCCAATTGTTCAGGCCCTTCACGAAGAATCATGTATCGAAGAAATGGGTAGAGATGATCCCAGCTTTGATGAGGCTGTTGATGAAGAAGCTCATAGGAAGATGAAGGCATGAAAGGTTGAACGTGCGCGACATCGGTCGCAAACAATTCTTTGCGTATTCCTGTTGCGCTGGCGATAGACTCTACAGGTAATACTTCATCATGATAATGTGTTCCTTTTCTCTCGAGCGTGACAGCAATCATGTTCGATTGAATTTCTTTTATGGCTTGCATATAATGAAATCCTAGAATGTTATTTGGTTCTGATAAATCAGCGAGTGGTTTTTCAGTGGCGCGTGAAATTGCTTCATATGCAATTCGCAAGGCATTCGGATAACTGATCCCTTCTTGTATGGAACTCTTTATGGTTTTTTCATAAAGTTCATGATGTGTATTCATTGTGTCTAAACTATTTATAAATGGCTCGATGTGACCTTCTTCACTACCGAAGCAAATGTTCTTGCATTGAAGTGCATCGAGGATGTGGACGGCTCCTTTAGCGAATTGAGGAGCATGGGCTGTAGAAAAAGCATAAGGTAACTCAATGACTAGGTCTGCACCACTAGCAAGGGCCATGTGCGCTCGTGTCCATTTATCGACAATCGCTGGTTCACCGCGTTGAAGAAAATGTCCACTCATCACAGCGATGATCACATCTGCACGCGTTAGTCTTTTAGCTTCATTGAGATGGAACAAATGGCCGTTATGAAAGGGATTATATTCGACGACAATACCAGTAGCTATCAATGAAATCCTCCTCTGTACTTGCGTATAATGAATTATACCGTTAAACTTGATAAGGTGACAAGAAAATATCTTGACATCCCTTATTTAAAATACTATAATCAACATTGTTGTCTTGAGGTGATAGACATGAAATGGTCCATTCATCAATTACGGAAACATAGGCAAGGCCCGCTACTGTTTGACGAAGCAGTGAATTTGGATTCTGTGAAAAATCGGAATGAAGAAATTAGGGCGATTCAGCCTGTTCGAGTAAGTGGAACATGTACAATTGGTGAGAAAAAGTTAACATGCCAGCTTCGGCTAGAAGGTTCAATGATTTTGCCTTGTGCACGTACGTGGGAAGACGTCGATTATCCATTCTCCATTGAAACAGTTGAGCAATTCAGCTGGGACGAGGAGACACTTCAGACGGATGATGAAATTCATCCGGTTGATGAGGAAATAATTGATTTTACTCCTGTATTGGAAGAACTAATTTTGCTTGAAATCCCGATGCAAGTATTCTGTGAAAATGCAGATGAGATGCAACAGGTGGAAGGTAAAGGTTGGTCCTATACAACCGATGAAGAATTGGAAGCGCAACGGCAAGAAGCAGGAGAAAAAGTAGATCCTCGCTTAGCGGGATTGGCTAATTTTTTTGAAACCGATAAAGAGTAAACCCTTATAAGGAGGTGCCCCCCAATGGCAGTACCAAAGAGAAGAACTTCTAAAACGAAGAAAAATATGCGTCGAACTCATTTCAAAATCGAAGCGCCAGGTATGACTACTTGTAACAACTGTGGCGAAATGAAATTGGCACACCACGTTTGCAAATCATGCGGACACTACAAAGGAAAAGACGTTGTAGGCGAATAATTTAGATTCAACACAACGAATGAAAGACTACCTTGAGACCATGGCTCAAGGTAGTCTTTTTTGTTTTGCATAAAAATGGTATGCTAAGTGAAAAGGGGGAATTTTTTTGTCTTATTCTATAAAGGTTGATCAATCCATTGCGTATTTTACAATTAATCGTCCTGCTATGCGAAATGCGGTAAATTATGATGTCATGGAGGGGCTTGAATTCTTTCTAGATAAAATCGAAGATGACCCGGAAGTTTCCTTTGCTGTTATTAAGGGAGAAGGTGACTTGGCATTTTGTTCAGGCGGAGATCTTAGTGATTTTCACGGCTTTCAAACCGCAGAGGATGCTTTTCCGATGTTGAGCAGGGGGGCTAGTATTTTATATCGAATCGCTACTTTACCAATGCCTACGATAGCGCTTGTAAATGGAACGGCTGTGGGTGGAGGCTGTGAACTGGCAACGGCTTGTGATTACCGTTTGGTTGCATCGCATGCAAGAGCTGGATTCATTCAAGGTACGTTGGCGATCACGGCTGGTTGGGGCGGAGCTACATTGTTATTCGAGAAAAACGGCCCTCATGACCGTTTGCTGCAGTTTACAAGCGGCGCCAGCATTCATACATCTGCACAACTACTAGAGCTTGGCTGGGCGACTGAAGTGTATGAGGGGGATGCGAAGGCGGCTCTTGACCAATTTCTAGCTCCGCAGCTTAAAGTACATAGAAATGTACACCGTGCGTATAAATCCATCGCCACTAGGAAGTGGAGAGCTAGTGAGCTTGAACACGCCATGCAGGAAGAAGCTCGCGTTTGTTCCATCCTTTGGGAAAGTGATGCCCATCATGAAGCGGTACAAAGATTTTTAACGAAAAGCAAGTAAACTTTCAGTCCCGACAGGCATACACTGTCGGGACTGTTTAAGATTTACTTGTAAACGGTTTCATGAATAAGATACACTATCTATAAAGAAAATATTTTCAGCAAGTGTTAGCACTAAGTATATGAGGAGTGATGGTATGCAAGAAGTAAAAGCAACTATGGCAGGTACGATTTTTCAGATAGATGTAAAAGAAGGAGATATAGTGACGAAAGGACAAGTTGTTGTCATTTTGGAATCCATGAAGATGGAGATTCCGCTAGAGGCTGAAGTGGATGGAACGATAAGTAAGATTCACGGTGCTGAAGGTGACTTTGTTGATGAAGATGAAGTGTTAGTTACCATTCAATCGTAATAAAAGGAGGGAAGTTCCTTGACAAATGAATCAACTAAGACAGCGTATAATGAAAAACTTCAAGAAATTACTGCTCACGTTATGAAGGGTGGTGCAGAAAAATATCATGAAAAATTAGAAGGGCAAGGTAAGTTATTCGTCAGAGAACGATTGCGTCTTTTATTTGACGATGGTAAGTATGCAGAGGATGGAAAATTTGCGAACTGTGAAGCAAAAGATCTACCTGCAGATGGAGTGGTTACTGCCACCGGAAAAATCGACGGTCAAACAGTTTGTGTGATGGCTAACGACTCTACAGTTAAAGCAGGGTCGTGGGGTGCAAGAACGGTAGAGAAGATTATCCGTATTCAAGAAACGGCTGAAAAGCTTCGTATACCGTTACTTTATTTAGTGGATTCTGCGGGTGCACGTATTACAGATCAGCTAGATATGTTCCCGAATCGTCGAGGAGCTGGACGTATTTTCCATAACCAAGTGCGCTTATCGGGTGTCATTCCACAAGTTTGTCTTTTATTCGGGCCCTCTGCGGCAGGCGGTGCTTATATTCCAGCCTTCTGTGATATTGTCATTATGGTAGAAGGTAACGCCTCGATGTATTTAGGTTCACCAAGGATGGCTGAAAAAGTCATAGGTGAGAAAGTGACGCTGGAAGAAATGGGTGGCGCACGCATGCATTGTACGGTAAGTGGATGTGGGGACATGCTAGTAAATACTGAAGAGCGAGCGATTTTAGAAGCACGTAGGTATCTATCCTACTTCCCTGCGAACTTTGAGGAGTCTACTAGAATAGTGGAATCCTGTGGAGTAAAAGAAGGTCGTTCGTTGGCAGAAATCATTCCTGAAAATCAAAACGCTCCATTTGATATGTATGAGGCGATCGATCAATTAGTGGATAATAATAGCTTATTCGAAATCAAGAAGTTATTTGCGGCGGAAGTCATCACTACACTTGGGCGTATTGATGGACGTCCTGTAGGAATTATTGCGAATCAGCCCAAAGTCAAGGGTGGTGTGCTGTTTGTGGATTCAGCGGATAAAGTAACGAAGTTCATTACATTATGTGATGCCTTCTCTATACCGTTGCTATTCCTTGCAGATGTGCCAGGGTTCATGATTGGAACGAAAGTGGAACGACAAGGAATTATCCGTCATGGAGCCAAGCTAATTATGGCGATGAGCTCCGCTACTGTACCGAAAATTTCAGTTGTCGTACGTAAAGCATACGGAGCAGGACTGTACGCGATGGCAGGTCCTGCATTCGAGCCGGATGTCTGTATTGCGTTGCCGACTGCGCAAATTGCTGTAATGGGTCCGGAAGCAGCTGTTAATGCGGTGTACTCGAATAAAATCGAAGCCATTGCGGATCCGAAAGAGAGAATTGCATTTATTAAAGAGAAGCAGCAAGAGTATAAAGAAGAAATTGATATTTATAAAATGGCCTCGGAACTTATCATTGATGAAGTGGTCGCCCCTCATCATCTACGGTCAGTGCTTGCTGAAAGATTCGAATATTATAAAACGAAAAAAATTACGAATTCTTCGAGAAAACATCCTGTCTATCCTGTATAATAAAACGTACCAACAGAGACGCCTTCACTGGGTCTCTTTTTTAAGGAGGAAAACTATGCGATTTGTAGTGGTAGGAGCCGGATCCATTGGTTTATTAATCGGTTCCTATTTAGCTCAACACGAGGGAAACGTGACCTTTTGGGTAAGACGAGAGGAACAAGCAAAACGCTTACGTAGTGGTCTGGTAAGAGAACCAGGAAATTTTACATATGAAGTAGATTCAACAATACATATTGAAGAGTTGCCTAAAGACGCGCTATGGATTATTGCTGTGAAGTATGACGCGTTGCACATTGTATTATCCGAAATCAGTGCTATGTCCATACAACCGGATTTATTGTTCATTCAAAATGGAATTGGACATCTATCGCTGATTACGCAGTATCCACTTGGGCGTGTGTCGTTTGCGACAATCGAGCATGGTGCAACAAGAATAGATGATCGAACAGTTTCACATAACGGTATTGGACCTATTAACATGGTGGAAAATGACCAGATTGCTCCAATTATACAATGGATGCGAGAAATAGATCCACAGAACTTTCCCATTACTACGCAACAAAATGCAAAGCAGTTATTACTTCGTAAAGTACTGATCAATTGTGCGATCAACCCACTAACCGCATTGTTGGAAGTAAGGAATGGACTGTTATTAGAAAATCCTTATTTCCATTTGTTATTCCGCCAGTTGTGTAAAGAGTTACTCAGCAACTTTGAAGAATATGGCGATCTATTAAGCTATAATGATATAGAAGGGGTATGCCGTAAAACAGCCGATAATCACTCTTCTATGCTTGTGGATAGAATAAATGGACGGAATATGGAAATTGAAACTATTTTAACGGCAGTGTTGAAAGAAATTAATCAAAAAGGTGGCAGTGCTCCCTTTTTGCAAATGCTAGAGACTGCACTGCTTGGAATAAATAGGAGTGAATGTGGCGGATGTTGACGAATATACTTGGAGCGTTATTATTGTTCCCATTTATCATTTTAGTTGTATTAATTATTGTTGCAAAGAAAATAGGATTACCTAAGAAAAAGAGGATCGGATGGGCGGTAGATTGGACTACACCGTTTATGGTACTTACCGTTTTGATTTTGATTCGTGCAATTTGGGATGTTTGGCTTCCTATTTTGTTAATCGGAATTTTGTGTTTGATTGCCATCGGATTTGCAGTGATAGAACGTTCAAGGGAAAAAGAGTTTCGGACATCTTGGGTGTTACGCAGAACGTGGCGAGCGTATTTTCTACTCTTAACGGCAGCTTACTTTATACTGTTCATTACCGGAATTACAGTGCAGATCATCCGCTACGTGAACTAATGGGTACTCATAAGCGTATCTATTCAACCTGATCGGATGAGGTGATATACTTGCTGTAGTATAGTACATAAAGGGGTTTGTGAGATGGACTTGGACACAATGGAGTTGCCGAAAAAGAATAAATTGATGGAAGCGTATCGTCACGATCCACAATTTTTCCATAGATTTTTCGACTATGAAATGACACCTGCAGGGTATGAAGAAAGAGCAGAGGAACTACAGCGACGTTCTTTTCAGAGAGAGCAACTGGCTGCTGCGGTAGAAAGTTATATGAAGCCGTTTGGAATATCAGACTTGGCTGCTCAGTATATTCAAGAGCTTTCTCAAGACGCATTGGTAGTAATTGGTGGGCAACAAGCGGGAGTTTTGACAGGACCTTTATATTCTGTTCATAAAGCGATATCCGTGATTTTATTGGCACAAAAACAACGAAAGGAATTAGGTAAACCTGTAGTTCCTGTGTTTTGGATTGCTGGAGAAGATCACGATATTAACGAAATCAATCATACATATACTGCGAAGGCAGGAAAAGCGGTTAAGCGGCAGTTTAAACAGCCGACCATTTTAAAAGCGATGGCTTCAGACACGTATTATGATCAAAAAGAAATGACCGTGTATATTAAGAAGATATTTAAAAGTTATGGAGAGACGTCCTATACGCAAAAATTATTGCGTGATGTGCTACAAACTGTAGAGCAACAACAGAATTTCACAGGTTTCTTTACTTCATTGATGAATGACCTATTTACTGCGCATGGATTATTATTTATGGACGCAGCTTATAAGCCGTTGCGTCAATTGGAGTCGCCTTACTTTTCACAAATGATTGAAAATACGGAAGCGATGGCGAAAAGCATTTACTATGCAGAACAACAACTTCACACATATGGCTACGCAAAGCCAATTGAATCGGAAGAACAAGATGCCAATCTGTTTTATGTTCACGATACAGGCAGAGTACTACTAAGAAGAAAAGATGGCAAATTCGTTAATGAACAAGCGGGCGTGTCCTTTACAGAACAAGAAATGCATACTGTAGCGAAAAATAAGCCATGGTTGCTCAGTAACAACGTCGCTACGAGACCTATTATGCAAGATCTCGTATTCCCGGTATTGGCATTTGTCGGTGGACCTGGCGAAATTGCTTATTGGTCTTTATTGAAAGAGGCATTTCACATCATGGGAATCAATATGCCAGTAATCGTACCACGACTTTCAATTACTTTGGTCAATAGACAAGTTCAAGAAGCTCTAAAGCTAACGGGGATTTCAATGACTCAAGTAATGAATGACGAACTACCGGAACAATTGGAAAAATGGCGAGAGCAACAGCGAGATGAGCAATTCGATCGTTTGTTGGCAGAAACGAAGAATCAATTGCAGATGCAGTACGAACAGTTACAGTCACATCTAAAAACAACAGATCCGGAACTAATACAATTGCTCAATAAAAACTTACAATTCCATACTAGTCAATTTGATTATTTACAGAAGAAAAAAGAACAGTCGATTTTGCTAAAGAACCATGTGCAATACGAGCGTTTTCACATTATTTCGGAACAGTTATTTCCGGAAGGTTCCTTGCAAGAGCGTCTCTACTCGCCATACTTTTACATGAATCAGTTCGGTGAAGGATTGATTGACGAGCTTCTGAAACAACCTTATACGTGTAATGGATCACATCAGTTAGTCTATTTATAAGAAACCACTTAAACCCGACATTCGTTCTATGAATGTCGGGTTTTGTTTTCATGTAAAAGATTAATTAGCCAATTATATAAGATGAATTAAAGAAATGGACGGTACCAACCGTTGCTTTCCGTTCCAGGCGGACGTTTTCCGAGGGGCGTGGCTTGAGCCAAGCGAACAGCGAAGGGTTCGCTTTGCCGTATTTCTGTGTACTTTGCAGAAATTAAGGCATCTGGCCGGGGTCTCAAGGCGCACGCTAATCCCCCAGGAGCCGCCTTGCACTCCAAGCAACTTAGTACTACTACGTAACAAATAATTTGTTCAACTTATATAGTTGTGGTAGGGATTGTCGCTTTAGAAGAGCCGCAATTCCGCGGGCTCGCGGAGAATGGATGTTCAAAAGAGTTGCTACTCTTACGTTTCACTTTTTGTGGATGTACGGAATCTAAAATTGCGTGTAGATAAGTTTAAATACAATGCAATCTCCCATACTAACGTCAGTGAATGATTTGTAATCAACTCACGCATTCTCTAGAGATAGAAAGCATCTCTAACTAGAGCTTCCAGCCTTCATACTCACTAGTAGATTCTCTAATTGGTATTGAAATTTTCTTAAAGGTAATGACTAGAGAAAATTGCGAAAAAAGTAGTTTTTTCGGGATATGGACGAGAATATAAATTAGAAAGAAGTACTATTGACACATTTTAAAAATTATGCGAAGAAAAATGGTGTAGTGGGTGGAGGAAAGTGGGGGGATGTGGTACATTATTTCATACAGTGGGGTGAATTATATGTTCATGGGTGAGTATCAGCATTCAATCGATATGAAAGGTCGACTGATCGTTCCTTCGAAATTTCGGGAGCAATTAGCAGAAGGCTTTATTTTAACCCGTGGACTGGATAATTGCTTGTTTGGATATCCACTGGATGAATGGCAAAAGCTTGAAGAAAAATTGAAAGCGTTGCCGGTTACAAAAAGAGATGCTCGGGCATTCACTCGTTTTTTCTTCTCAGGAGCAAGCGAAGCAAGTCTGGATAAGCAGGGGAGAGTAAATATACCCGCAAACTTACTGGAATTTGCGAAGATTGAAAAGGACTGTATGATTATCGGTGTATCCAGCCGGATTGAAATCTGGTCTACAGAACTATGGGAAGCGTATTACGAGGAATCTGAAGAATCATTCAATGACATTGCAGAAAACCTAATTGATTTTGAATTTTGAAAGCAGGCGGAATAACCATGTTTAACCACACAACAGTATTACTGCATGAAGCCGTCGAAGGCTTGAATGTAAAAGAAAATGGCATTTACGTGGATTGCACACTTGGTGGTGCAGGTCACAGTGAAGAAATTGTCAAACTTCTATCATCTGAAGGACAACTAATTTGCTTCGATCAAGATATGACAGCTATTGAAGCAGCGCAAAAAAAACTATCGAACTATACTGCACAAGTACACTTCGTCCATGCAAACTTTAAAGACTTGAAAAATGAATTGGCGAAAATAGGAATCTCTCATGTAGATGGGATTTTATATGACCTTGGAGTTTCTTCTCCACAATTGGATACACCCGAGCGAGGCTTCAGTTACCATCATGATGCACCGTTGGACATGCGTATGGATACTTCTGCGCCATTAACGGCTTATGATGTAGTCAATGAATGGTCGTATTCAGATTTAGTGAGGATATTCTTCCGTTATGGTGAAGAGAAGTTCTCGAAGCAAATCGTTCGTAAAATTGAAGAAGCACGCGCAGATGCGCCTATACGTACAACAGGTGAACTAGCTGAACTTATTAAAATGGGCATTCCAGCAGCTGCCAGAAGAACCGGAGGCCATCCTGCGAAACGTGTTTTCCAAGCTATACGAATTGCGGTAAATGATGAGCTAGGAGCGGCTGAGCAATCTTTAACTGATGCCCTCACGTTATTGCGTGGAGATGGTCGGATCAGCGTAATTACCTTCCATTCACTGGAAGATCGCTTATGTAAAACTATTTTTAAGGAAGCTTCTTCCATGCCGGAGTTGCCGCCAAACTTACCTATTATACCTGAGGGCATGGATCCGGATTTCCGTCTTATAACACGAAAGCCGATCATCCCTACAGATGAAGAAATAGAGCATAATAAACGTGCCAGATCAGCAAAGTTACGAATTATAGAGAGAAAATAGAAAAGGGGAATCGAGCCAAATGGGACTAGAACAACGGAACTTAAATACGTCACAGACACCGGAGATAGGACAGCATATTGATCAAAATCAGCCACAGGTTGTCCGCCGTGTAAAAAAACGTTTTTCTAAAGGCGAAAAGATATTGTTCACTTTATTTGCGGCATTTACAATTGGATCTTCTTCAATGCTTTTACAGACACATTCAGATATAAACGCTGTAAATAAAGAAGTGCAGTTGATGAACTCTGAAATTGAAGATACTGCAAAACAAAATAATGAATTGTCCATTCAAGTGAGTGACAAATCCACGTACGAACGTATTTGGAAAAAAGCACAAGAGAGTGGTTTGAACCTTAACGAAAGTAACGTAAAGGTTGTACCAGGACGATGAAGAAGTTTCGCTTTCAATGGGGAGCCTTTCTAATGTTAGTAGTATTCGGAGGGCTCTTTTTCATATTATTCGGCAGAATTCTTTTTATTCAGATGACAGGCCAAGTAGATGGTAAAGAGTTAGCGAAAATCGCCTCGAACCAATATGAAAAAAATGCCGTCTTACAAGCTAGTCGTGGATCTATTATTGATCGAAACGACGAGCCGATTGCGTCAGATACATTGAGTTACCATGTGGTTGCTGTAGTGAACGAAGCTGCAAGTAAAAACAGCAAAAAAAAATATCACGTAACCAATTATAAAGAGACGGCGAAAGTACTGGCCAAGTATTTACCGCTAAAAGAACGTGAAATTTACGATAAAATGGAAAATGCTAGAGAGGGCGCATGGCAAATTGAGTTTGGTCGCGCGGGCAAAGATTTGAATCGTGAAACGGTATTGAAAATGAAGGAAGAACTCGATAGAAAAGGTTTATCGGGTATTTTGTTTGTAGAAGGTAAAAAACGATTCTATCCTAACGGTCGATTCGCTTCTTACTTAGTGGGCTTCGCCCAAAAAGAAGAATTGGAAAATAATCTAACTGTCACCAAAGGCAAGATGGGGCTTGAAAAAACATATAACGAGCAACTAACAGGTGTTGATGGAAAAGTAAATTATCAATCAGATGGTTGGGGATATTTATTGCCGACGGCTAGCAAACAAATTGAGGAACCCAAAGATGGCCAGACGATTAAGCTTACATTGGACAAGACGATCAGTAACTTCGTAGAAGAAGCGATGGATCAAGTAGAAGAAGAATATTCTCCTAAGAAAATGCTTGTGCTTGTGTCTAATCCTAAAACGGGTGAAATTTTGGCAATGAGTCAGCGACCGACGTTTAACCCGATGACGCGAGAAGGGTTAACAGAAAACTGGTTAAATGATGCAGTTGAGCAGACGATTGAGCCAGGTTCTCCTATGAAGATGTTCACATTGGCCGCGGCAGTGGAAGAAGGTAAATGGGCACCGGACGATTACTTCAAATCTGGATCTTATCGAATCTACGACCGGGTGATTCGTGATGTTAACGTGAATGGCTGGGGCACCATTTCTTTTATGGAAGGTTTGCAACGTTCCTCTAACGTGGGAATGGCATACTTACTGGAAAGAATTGGCGACAAGAAATTCATTGAATATGTTCATAAATTTGGTTTCGGCAAGAAAACTGGAATCGATTTACCAAATGAAGCACCGGGAGTAGTATTGGATAATTATCCGGCTGAACGACTGACGACTTCTTATGGGCAAGGTTCTACAGTGACGCCATTACAGATGATACAGGCTGCTTCTGCTATTGCAAATAACGGTGTCATGATGAAACCATATGTAATTGATCAAATCATTGATCCGAATACGAAAGAAGTGCTGGAGAACCATGAACCTGAAGAAAATGGAACGCCGATTTCCGCAGCAACAGCCAAAGAAGTGCGTGAAATCCTTGCGACAACAGTGACTTCAGAACATGGTACTGCACAAAAGTATCATTTGGAAAACTACGCAGTAGGCGGTAAAACAGGTACAGCCGAACTTCCTAAAACAGATGGAAAAGGTTATATGTCTGGCTATGGGAACTACTTATACTCGTTCCTTGGAATGGCACCGATTGATGATCCGCAGCTTCTGATTTATGTAACTGTTCAGCAACCTGAATTAAAAGCAGGTGAATTAGGTTCTGACCCTGTATCAAAAGTGTTTAATCCGATTATGGAAAACAGCTTGAAATATTTGAACATTGCTCCTGATGATGAACAAGTGATTCCTGTAAAAGAAGTTGGGGACTATGAAGGAGAAGATGCAGAAACGGCAGCTTCTTTGGCAGTCGAGGATGGCTTCCAAACCGTACTAATCGGAGAAGGTGGCAAAGTAACTAAACAAATACCAAAAGCTGACACGAAATTACCGGAGGACGCGATTGTGTTGTTGGAAACAAAAGGGGATACGACATTCCCAGACATGACAGGTTGGTCTAAAAAAATGGTACTTTCCTTTATGAACCTTTCAAAGTTGGACATTCGAATCAACGGAGAAGGTTATGTTGTGGGACAAAGCGTAACGGAAGGAACGTCAGTAAACAAAAAAGATCCGATCGTCGTTGAACTTCGGACGCCTGAGCAGCAGTATAATAAAAAGAAAAGTAATGAAGATAAGGAAGAGAACGAAGAGGAGCAAATCATGGGCGGCTAATGTATAGCGCACGATTTCACAGCATACCTTAATAGAAAAAAAGGTAGTGAGTCATTGCGTTCATTTATTGATATGCAGTCCAAAAAACGTTTACGTGCAGCTTTCTTATGCTTTCTTATTTGCCTACTACTTGTTATAGGTAAACTATTTCATGTCCAAATCGTCAAGCATGAATGGCTTAAAGAAAAAGCAGAAGAAAATTGGGATATTGAAATTCCTTTTGGTGCCATGCGTGGAAATATTACCGACCGAAGTGGTAAGTTAATTGTTGGTAATAAACTAGCACCCACGTTGTATTTCATGCCAGCTCAAAATCCTGACATTTCCAGCGATATACCGGCAATTGCAAAAATCCTTAACATGCCGCCAGAAGCGTTGGAAGAAAAACTGAAGAAAAAAACATATATGGTGAAATTAGCTCCGGAAGGAAAAAACATCACGAAAGAGCAGGGCGATGAAATTACTAAACTACAAGTAGCGGGTTTGTATGTAGGTGTAGATTTCGTTCGCCATTATCCATATGATGATCTATTAGCACGTTTGATCGGTTTTACTGGCTATGATGGCAACGGCTTGGCGGGTATTGAGTATGCGTATGATGAAATTCTGAATGGAACAGGGGACAAAGTACGACTGTTCACGGATGCTAAAGGAATTGCATTGCCCCATGTAGAGGATAGTTTCGAACATGGAAATGACGGTTCGACGTTGGAACTGACTATCGATTTGAAGATGCACCAAATTGTGGAACGCGAACTGATCCAAGCAATGGAGAAATATGATGCAACACAGGCACTGGCAATCATAATGAATCCGAAAACAGGAGAATTATTGTCACTGGCATCCGTACCTGGTTTTGATCCACGGGAATACCAATCAGCGGATTCCACTATCTATAACCGGAATTTGCCTGTATGGATGACATACGAGCCTGGTTCCACATTCAAGATTCTTACATTGGCGGCAAGTTTGGAAGAAGACGTCATCGATTTGGAGAATGAGAATTTTTATGACCCTGGTTATAAAGTCGTTGCAAACGCCAGATTACGGTGTTGGAAACGGGAAGGGCATAAAGATCAAACATTTCTGGAAGTTGTAGAAAACTCATGTAACCCTGGTTTCATTACGATGGGTCAGCGACTCGGTAGCGAAAAATTAGATCGCTATATTCGTGAATTCGGCTTTGGTAGCTCGACAGAATCAGGCATTGCTGGAGAATCAAAAGGTATTTTGTTTTCTGAAGAAGCATTTGGACCAGTAGAACAGGCAACCACTTCGTTCGGGCAAGGAATCTCTGTTACACCAATCCAACAAGTGCAAGCAGTTGCCGCAGCTATTAATGGCGGTAAACTTTATAAGCCTTATATCGTCAAATCGATAAAGGACTCTGAAGGTAAGACGTTAAAAGAATTCGAACCTGAATTGAAAAGACAAGTAATCAGCGAAGAAACATCAGCCGAAGTACGGCACGCGCTTGAATCTGTGGTGGCAAATGGATCGGGGCGTAATGCATTTGCAGATGGACTTCGTATCGGTGGTAAAACAGGGACGGCACAGAAAGTGGAGAATGGTCGCTATAAAGATGGTGATTATATCGTCTCCTTCATCGGCTTCGCGCCTGCAGATGATCCAGAACTACTCGTATATCTAGCTATCGATAGTCCGAAGAACTCCATTCAATTCGGAGGAGTCATCGCTGCACCAATTGTCGGACGGATTATTGAAGAAATTGCCCCGATTGCTAACATTGAAAGAAGAAAAGAACAGTTGGAAAAAGAATACCGATGGGGAGACGCGATCACATTCCGTTCACCCGATTTACTTGGAATGAATGAAAAAGAATTACTGTCACAAAATTACACGTTCAAAGTTAAGTGGCATGGAAAAGGCAAGAAAGTCATTCGACAGTTGCCTGCTCCCCATACTTTGATGACCGTGGAAGACACGATTCATTTGTACACAGAATAAGCAGTGCTTCACTGACACGCAATTGATAGTAGAAGGAGAACTTACCATGACACTCGGCACCACAGTCACGATAATCGCTGTCGCATTTTTCGTATCAGCGATTATCGGGGTGATCATCATCCCATTACTTAGAAGGTTGAAATTTGGTCAAAGCATACGGGAAGAGGGCCCGCAAGCGCATTTGAAGAAAGCGGGAACGCCTACGATGGGCGGGCTCATCTTCCTTCTTTCCATATTAATTTCAACACTCACTTTATCTTACATAAACGACACATTAACTACTCATACGATTGTGCTATTGATCGTGCTGGTTGGTTTCGGAATCATCGGCTTCCTAGATGACTTTATTATCATCGTAGCGAAGCGCAACTTAGGGTTGACATCACTTCAGAAATTAATCGGGCAGATCATTATTGCAATTGTTGCCTTTTTCTTACTGAAACTCGGACCATTCGAAACGACCGTAATGATTCCTTTCACAGAAATGGGAATAGATCTAGGTGTATTTTATGTGGCATTTTTAGTCTTTTGGCTCGTTGGCTTTTCAAACGCAGTCAACTTAACGGATGGATTGGACGGACTAGTTGGCGGTACATCAACTATAGCATTCTCTGCATTTGGTGTATTTGCTTTAGCATATGAGCAAAACGATATCGCGTTATTCGCATTTGTAGTAGCAGGTGCAATGCTTGGTTTTTTACTATTCAATATCAAACCAGCAAAAGTATTTATGGGAGACACAGGTTCATTGGCATTAGGTGGCGCGCTCGCTATGATTTCAGTATTGATCAAGCAGGAATTATTGTTATTGATCATCGGAATTGTATTTGTAGTAGAAACCCTTTCTGTCATCATTCAAGTCATCAGTTTTAAAATGACTGGAAAACGTGTCTTCAAAATGAGCCCTATTCATCATCACTTTGAATTATCGGGCTGGTCTGAATGGAAAGTAGTGATTGTGTTCTGGGGTGTGGCATTGCTTGCCGCCCTCGTACCGGTCTTCTTGGAGGTCATGTAGATGAAGAATACTGAACAATTCATAGGTAAAAAAATACTCGTAGTCGGTCTTGCGAAGAGTGGAGTGGCAGCAGCAGGTTTGCTTCAGCGTCTGGGCGCTGAAGTTGTAGTCAATGATTCCAAACCGCTAGAAGGCAATGAAGAGGCAGTGGAACTTCAAACACAAGGAATCGAAGTCATTGGTGGGGGACACCCAAATGATTTGCTGGATCGAAATTTCGACTTCATCGTGAAAAATCCGGGGATTCCTTATAGCAATTCATTGATAGCTAGTGCTGTTGAGCAAAATATCCCGATTTGGACCGAAGTGGAATTAGCAGGTATTCTCAGTGAAGCACCGATTATTGCCATTACAGGTTCAAACGGTAAAACAACAACCACAACATTGCTTTACCACATGCTCAATATGGCCAATAAAAAACCGTTGATTGCCGGCAATATTGGAACGGTTTCTTGTACAGTGGCGGAAAAAGCTCATGCGAATGAAGTGATTGTGCTTGAAGCTTCTTCATTCCAATTGGCTGGAACAGAAAGCTTTGTCCCGCGAATTGCAATTTTTACGAATTTATACGAAGCGCATTTGGACTATCATGGATCGATGCAAGAGTATCTGGATGCAAAGTTGCAAGTGGCACGCAATCAAACTTCAGAAGAATACTTGATTTTTAATGCTGATCAAAAGTTAATTAATGAGGCAGTAGAATCATTTAAATCTCAAAAAGTTCCTTTCACAGCACTAGGAAAAGCCGATGAGGGTATCTCAGCAGATGAGGAATGGATTTATTGGTTAGGTGAACCTTTCATAGAAATTAAGCATATAAAATTACCGGGTCGCCATAATTTAGAGAATATCTTATCAGCGACAGCAGCAGCCATATTGTCAGGGTGTGAAAAAACAGCGATAGAAAATGTATTAAGTTCTTTCACTGGTGTTCGTCACCGTATGCAATTTGTTCGCGAAGTAAAAAGTCGTACCATATACAATGATTCAAAAGCGACAAATACATTAGCGACAAAAAGTGCACTTTCCTCATTTAAGATGCCAATTATTTTGATTGCAGGTGGACTTGACAGAGGCCATTCATTTGAAGAATTACGCCCTCATATGAAAAATGTCCGTGCTGTCGTGACGATAGGGGAGACAGCAGAGCGTTTTGCAGAGTTTGCGAAGTCTTGTGGTGTAACAGAGACAATCCAAGCATCGACTATGCAGGAAGCCGTCCAGAAGGCATATGCGTGTAGCTGTGAAGACGATGTGATTTTATTGTCACCGAGCTGTGCAAGTTGGGATCAATACGAGAGCTTTGAAATTCGTGGAGATCAATTTATTGATGCAGTCATGAAGTTGTAAATTCGTTGTAATAGTTAGAGAGTAAAGTGAGGGAATGATCGATTAATTTGAGGAAGGATGCGAACGCTGGAAAGAACCTACCGTATAATCTTTTTGACAACCGCCCTATTATTGTCGCTGATTGGATTAGTATTTGTGCAATCGGCAGGATCTTATTGGGGAGAAGTACATTATCAAGATTCTTCTCCATTTATCGTCAAGCAAGGCATCTATATGATGATTTCCTTGGCTGTCGCTTATGTGCTGGTCAAAAGTCCGTTAACATCCCATCCTAAATTTTGGACCTATTGTTATATCGCTTCAATTTTAATGTTGGTAGCAGTATTGATACCGGGTATTGGAGCGGTGCGAAATGGTTCTCAAAGCTGGATCGCGTTTGGTCCCATTAGTTTGCAACCGGCGGAATTCGTTAAGGTGGCTTTGCTTGGAAAATTAGCAAGCGGTATGAAGAAACATAAAGAAAAGTCCTGGCAGTGGCAACATTTTGCATGGATTTTATTACCCGCAACTTTGATCATGTTGCAACCTGACCTCGGCTCTGCCGTCATCATGATAGTATCTGCTTTTGTCATTCTTTTCTTGGCTGGCTATCCATTGTCATTCTTTATCTTTCTTTTCGTCTCAGGACTCGGTGCTTTTATCGCACTCATTCTAGCTGCACCGTATCGTTTGGATCGAATTAAATCCTATATTGATCCGTGGAACGATCCTCTCGGTACGGGGTTCCAAAGTATTCAATCCTTATTCGCAATTGCCCCTGGCGGATTATTCGGTCATGGCTTTGGGAATAGTCGTCAAAAGTTTTTGTACTTGCCTGAACCTCAAAATGACTTTATCTTTTCGATTATTGCAGAAGAAATAGGCTTTATCGGTGCAGCGTCTATCGTATTGCTGTTTATCTTGTTATTCGCTTCTGCATTCGGCATAGCGATTCGGCTGAACAACTGGAATTCGTTTTTAATTGTCACCGGTATGGTGTCCATGATCACTTTCCAAACGTTTTTAAATATGGGAGTCGTATCAGGTTTGCTGCCTGTGACAGGGGTGACGTTGCCTTTCATAAGTTATGGAGGATCCTCGCTGTTGACCACTTGGCTTGCTGTTGGAACAATTTTACACTACTCTGCGAATAAAAGGGCAGGATGAAGGGAGAACAGGATGTGGAAAAAATAATAGATATTGAAGATCGGATTCCATCTATGCGTAAAAAACGCAGAAGAAAGGCCAATATGAGCTTTCTTCTACTCGTCGTGATATTCGTCCTTGTTCTTCTTGCCTTATTGTATTTCCAATCTTCATTAAGCGATGTATCGAATATATCCATTAATGAGACTGTTTTACACAAAAGTGAGGAGTATAAAGATCAGAGTGGATTGTATAAGGGGCAATCACTATGGGGTTTCCGTGCTAAAGATATAGAAAAAAATATCAAGAAAATTCCCGGCGTGAAAGGTGCCACGGTGAGTCGTGATTTTTATAATGATGTTTCCATTCATGTTACAGAGTGGGAACCGGTTGCCTTTATAGAGAATCAAGGACAATATAATTTATTGTTGGAAAATGGTGATCGCCTAGAAACTACCGATCCTGATATCCTTTCTCATGCGCCTATCCTATCTGGTTTTACCGATCCTGAAGTGACGGAACGAATGATCGGTGAACTACAAATGATGGATAGTACAGTTTTTGAACTCCTGTCAGAGCTTCGTTATCAAGGAGAAGAAAAAATTGACGTATTTATGAGTGATGGATATGAGGTACATGCAGTGATTTTAGGTTTCGCTGATAAAATGTCCTACTATCCGGATATCATCGCTCAATTGCCAAAAGAAGAAAAAGGCGTGCTAGATATTGAAATTGGCGTGTATTTTAAAACATATACAGATTTCTACAAAGAACCAGTACCGATAGATGTGGAAATTCCACAGCCCACTGAAGAGTCAGCCACAACAAAGGGCAAGCCGGTCGAAGTAGAAATGAATAAGGAGGAAAAAAGTGAGCAAAACACTGAAGAAAACTAGAGAAAAACGCGGCAAGCAATTGGTGCTATCCATCGTATTTCTAGTCTTGGGCTTCATGCTTGCATTTTCCTACCGTACAATTGGCAGTAAGCAACAAGTGTTGGATTCACAGCAAACCAATTTATTTCAGCAAGAAGAACAGTATCGGGCCGATTTAATCGATCAGCAAGAGAGAAATAAGGAATTGACAAATGAATTATTGGAGAAACAGAAAAAAGTGCATTCGTTTGAGCAGGAGTTCTCCGATAAAGAAAAAAATCATGCGGTTCTTGTGGAAAAAGCTCGAGATTTAAGATTATTGCTTGGCGATATTCCGTCAAAAGGTGCAGGAGTAAAAGTAACACTGGAAGATGCAGCTTATGATCCTTCAATACAAAATCCGAATGATTATATCGTCCATGAAAGTCACGTTTTACGTGTAATTAATGAATTGAAAATCGCAGGTGCGCAAGGAATGACAATCAATGGGCAACGGATTAATTCGAATTCGTACATAAAATGTACAGGCCCTGTTATTATGGTTGATGGCAGAACGTTTCCAGCACCTTTTATTATAGAAGCAGTAGGAGATCCGAAAGTGCTAACTCCAGCGCTACATTTAAAAGGCAGTGTTATAGATGGTTTGTTGCGAGATAATATCGTCGTCACATTGGAAGAAATGAAGGAAGTTCAACTACCTGCGATTCGTGACGAAGTATGAGGGATTGTGGGGGGGTAGAGTGAAGCAAAAAATACACTGGAAGTTCACGTTGATTCTCGGTATAGTGGGATTTGTATTGGCTTTACAATACAACACAATGAATACTACATCTCCACGAGACACACGAGATTTATGGGCTATTCGTAAAGAATTATCGAGTGAAAGAAAAATCCACTCTGAACTTTTAGAAGAAATCAGGGGAATTGACCAGACGCTTGTTGCTTATAATGCATCACCCGAAGCCAATGCAGCAAGTGTGTTGCAAGACACGTTGGATAAACTGTATAAACAAGCGGGATTCATGCCGACCACTGGTCCAGGATTTGTAATAGAAGTCGCGCCATCCCCAGAAAGTATTGCGTTCGGTTATGAAATAGAGCCAGTATCATCTGAACTGCTGGCTTGGTTTATTAATGTGGTGAATCAACAACAAGGTAATGAGTTGGAGATTGATGGCAAGCGCTTTACTACGTTGAGTTGGATCCGGGATATTAATGGTAATCTGACCGTCAATGGGGAAGTGGTTTCCACACCACCGTTCAATATTAAAGTCGTTTCTCCTACGAAGGAAGAAAGTGAAAAGTTGTATAATCAATTATTGACAACTACCATACAAGATGAGTTTTATTTGGACGACTTAATACTGACAATTAGTGAACCAACGGATGACATTACGTTACAAGGCTGGACGGGCGGTTTTGAAAATCGGTTTTTAAAAGAACAAACAAAGGAGGAATGACAATATGTGGCTACCCTTACTTGGGCTCCTCCTTGGCGTTTCACTAGGTTTGCTCTCGGATATACAGATCCCGCAAGTATATAATAACTATTTAACTATTGCGATTCTCGCTGCATTTGATACACTATTTGGTGGAATCAGAGCCTATCTTCAGCAAGTGTATGACGACCGAATATTCGTCAGCGGATTTTTCTTCAATATACTATTAGCAGCAGCACTTGCTTTTATCGGTGTACACTTAGGTGTAGATTTATACTTGGCAGCAGTTTTCGCTTTTGGTGTACGATTATTCCAAAACATCGCGGTCATCAGAAGAATCTTGCTCGCAAAATGGACGGGTAGAAACAAAAATTCCGACACAAATGCGTAATATTACATGTTTTTAGAAGAGGGTGTTGAAAATATTTAGACAAAGCAGTCATAATACAATAGAATGGAAGTTACTAGTTACATTAAGGAGGTGTCAATAATTGAGTAAATCAAATCATTACGTATCACTTGATATAGGATCATCCACAATTAAAGTCTTAATTGGGGAGATGGATCAAAATGCCCTGCATGTAATCGGTGTAGGAAATGTACAATCTGCTGGAATTCGCAAAGGAACAATTATTGATATTGATGCCACTGTCCAGTCAATCCGTAAAGCGATTGAACAGGCTGAAAGAATGACAGGCTTGAAAATTGAAGAAGTAGTTCTTGGCATACCTGCAAATGGCGTTCAGTTCCAAAACGTCAAAGGTGTTGTGGCTGTGAACTCTGAAAATCGTGAAATCACAGATGATGACCTAGAAAGAGTTATGAAATCATCACAAGTAATGAATGTTCCACCGGAAAGAGAATTCGTCAATTTAGTGCCAAAGCAATTTATTGTCGATGATTATGATGAAATCACAGACCCCCGTGGTATGATGGGAGTAAGATTGGAAATGGACGCGACGTTAATTACGACGTCCAAAACTCAACTACATAACATTTTACGCTGTGTAGAAAAAGCTGGTTTACAAATACGCGAAATTTATTTGCAGCCATTGGCGGCAGGTACATTCGCATTATCTGAAGATGAAATGTATCATGGAACTGCCTTTATCGATATTGGTGGAGGATCAACTACGGTTTCGGTGTTCGCTGAAAATCGTTTGATTAGTACGTCTGTATTACCTGTTGGCGGAGATCATATTACAAAAGACTTATCAATCGTCTTAAAAACACCTACAGAACAAGCAAGAATGATTAAGCATCAGTATGGACACGCCTATTATGATGATGCTTCAGATGAAGAATTATTTGAAGTACCGGTAGTAGGGTCAGATGCAAAAGATCAATATAGCCAGCGTTATATCTCTGATGTTATCGGTTCACGTCTTGAAGAATTGTTCGAATTGATTCTCGAAGACTTATATGCAACAGGTATCCGTGACTTGCCTGGCGGTATCGTCATCACAGGCGGTACAGCTAAATTGGACGGGATTTTACAGTTGGCTCGTGATGTCTTTAAAACAAGAGCTAGATTATACACACCAGAATATATTGGTGTCCGTGAGCCAATGTATTCTACTGCGGTTGGCTTGATTCGCTATGCATATATGGAAGATGTGTTCTTTGGTTATGAAGAAGAGCCGGTTGGTTCACCTCAATCATCAGACTCCATTTATGAAGTTGCGGAACCTGTAGCTAGACCAGTTAAGCCGAAAAAAGAAAAAGGTCAAGGATTCATGAAACGCGCTAAAAAAGTATTCGACAATTTCTTTGAGTAAACCATTGTGTTGAACAGGGAATTACAGATAATTTAGAGGAGGAAAATCAATGCTTGAATTTGAGACGAATATAGATGCATTAGCGGTAATTAAAGTTATTGGAGTGGGCGGCGGCGGAAACAATGCGGTCAACCGTATGATTGAACATGGAGTGCAAGGTGTAGAATTTATCGCGGTAAATACGGATGCTCAAGCATTGAAATTATCATCGGCTGAAATCAAACTACAAATCGGTGAGAAGCTTACTAGAGGACTTGGCGCAGGCGCTAACCCTGAGGTAGGTAAAAAAGCTGCTGAAGAAAGTAAAGAGCAGATCGAAGAAGCTCTACGTGGAGCAGACATGGTCTTCGTTACAGCTGGTATGGGAGGCGGAACTGGTACGGGTGCAGCACCAGTTATCGCTCAAATCGCTAAAGATATTGGTGCATTGACAGTAGGTGTGGTTACACGTCCGTTCACTTTTGAAGGAAGAAAGAGATCTACTTCAGCAGCTGGCGGTATCGCAAGCATGAAAGAAGCAATCGATACGCTAATTGTTATTCCAAATGACAAGTTGCTGGAGATTGTGGATAAAAACACTCCAATGCTTGAAGCGTTCAGAGAAGCTGACAATGTATTGCGTCAAGGTGTTCAAGGTATCTCGGATTTGATCGCAGTACCTGGATTGATCAATCTCGACTTTGCTGACGTGAAAACGATCATGTACAACAAAGGATCTGCATTGATGGGGATCGGTATGTCTACTGGTGAAAATCGTGCAGCGGAAGCCGCGAAAAAAGCTATTTCTAGTCCGTTGCTTGAAACATCAATCGATGGAGCCAAAGGTGTCTTAATGAATATTACAGGTGGTTCGAACTTGAGCTTGTTTGAAGTGCAGGAAGCAGCTGATATTGTTGCCACTGCTTCAGACGAAAACGTTAACATGATCTTCGGTTCTGTTATCAACGACGACTTGAAAGATGAAATCATCGTCACAGTCATCGCGACAGGATTTAACGAAGAACAATTAGCTCCATCAAGACAACGTGGTGCTGGGGTGACGGGTGGCGTTCGCCCACAAAGACCTGTACAACAGCAACCGCCAACACAACAGAGCAGATATGAAGAGCAACCACGTTACGAACAACAAGCTGAGCCGAGACAGCCACAGGTTAATCAGCAGCATCAGCACGAAGAACAATTGGATATCCCAACGTTCTTACGTAATCGTACGCGTCGTAAATAATAAATAGAACTAGCTTCCCGCAAGAGATGAAATTCTCATGCGGGAAGCTTTTTTGATTTCGTCATAGCGCGATGACTATACGCACTTAAAAATATGTCGAAGTTTTTATAGGAAACCATCCAAAGCCCGACAGGTTTTTCATTAAAGCCATGATAATCTGTTTGTAAGGAGGCCGGCATATGTATGGAGAACTGATGATAGGGATCAACATGCTCTTTAACTACGCCATCCTATCATTCACTAATAAAGTTGGAAATCATCAAACGAGCAAAAGGAGGTTATGGAGCGCAGCATTTCTCGGTGCCTTCTTTATTACGTTGTTCCCGTATTCTTTGCCAGCGATGATCTTCACTTTTTTAGGAATGACGTATATCGCATTTGGACAAACGTTTAGGAGTTGGAAAAGTTCGATTCTCGCTGTACTGATCGCGGCTTTCTTCGCAGGAGGAATGTTGACCTTGATCTATGCACAGATTAGTATCAACGTAAATCAACGCTTTTTATTCGTAGCGATTGGTCTAACCTATCTGTCGTTATACATCGTGAAGCATAAATGGATTGACACACGCATGATGAATAAGTTAATGAGTTTCACGCTGGACTCAGAATTGAATTTATGGGGACATTCCATTCCACTTAAGGTATTCATCGATACGGGTAATCATTGCGTAGAACCATTATCAGGAGATCCTGTGCATTTTATTGGCTATAAGGCAATCAAAGATCAGCTGCCAGACGACTTCGCTTCAGCACTAGTGTCCTGGAATCCTGAAAAATCTCCAGACTTGGCGAGTTTCCCTGCTACTTATCAAAAGAATCTTCGTTTAATACGATTGCAGACTGTTCAAGGTGCTTCGTGGGCTGTTGGAATCAAGTATGATAGCTGGTTGCTCGAAGGAGAGTTATTGCCTGTAGGATACATCGTCTTGACGAAAGAACAGCATCAATACCCTCAAGGTGCAGCGGCTATTTTGCAAATGAGTGCGATGGATGTACTAAAAGAAGAAGGGAGAACGGCTATATGTTGATAGAAGTAAAAAAATGGGTTTCTTATATTGTGGGATTCTTTAGACAAAAAAGCGGCATATTTTATATTGGTGGACATGAGTCTCTTCCTAAGCC
Source organism: Sporosarcina ureae (assembly GCF_002101375.1). Classification (GTDB taxonomy): domain Bacteria; phylum Bacillota; class Bacilli; order Bacillales_A; family Planococcaceae; genus Sporosarcina; species Sporosarcina ureae_B. Next base: position 2,970,071 of record NZ_CP015207.1, read on the forward strand.
ACTCGATAAGGAGCAGGAAGCAAAAATGATTGCGGCATTAATGAATGGCGATGCTGCTGCGCGTGATACATTAATTGAAAAAAATTTACGTCTCGTTGTCTATATCGCAAGGCGCTTCGATAATACGAACACGAATATTGAAGATCTCATTAGTATAGGAACTATCGGCTTGATCAAAGCAATAGAAACTTTTAAAGCAGATAAAAATATTAAGCTGGCGACATATGCTTCTCGTTGTATTGAAAATGAAATTTTAATGCATTTGCGTAAAACGAATCGAATTCGTTCGGAGATCTCATTTGATGAACCGTTAAATTCGGATGCCGATGGTAATGAGTTACTTCTATCGGATATCCTAGGGACAGATGAAGACATTATTATAGACGATGTCGAGAAAAAGCTAGAGCGTCAATATATGATCGATGCCATTTCAGTTTTAGATGAAAGAGAACGTTATATTATGGAACAACGATTCGGACTAATGGGCACGAATGAAATGACACAAAAAGAAGTAGCGGATCTTCTCGGTATTTCACAATCGTATATATCTAGATTGGAAAAGAAAATAATTTCTGAGCTACGAGATCGACTAAATCAACCAATTTCATAACTGGGCTTATCGGCAGAAATTGGCGATTCGTGAATTCGCATATTCTAAAGAGTTGAGGACACACTACTCTGTACACTCACCTATAGAATGCGGAGGAAGAGCCAATGGTACGTACAAGAGTAGAAATTTGTGGGATCAATACGTCCGAGCTGCCTTTATTAACTGCCGATGTGATGAAAGAGACATTCATCCGTTTGCAAAGCGGTGACGAATTTGCTAGAGATGAATTGGTATTTGCGAATTTACGTCTCGTACTTAGCCTTGTTCAACGCTTTAACTATCGTGGAGAGCAGGCTGATGATTTATTCCAGGTTGGTTGTATTGGGTTGTTGAAAGCCATAGACAATTTTGACTTAAAACATAATGTCCGGTTTTCCACCTACGCTGTGCCGATGATTATTGGAGAAATAAAACGACATCTTCGTGATCATCATGCTGTTCGTGTATCCAGATCGTTACGTGATATCGCTTATAAAGCCATCAGGGCAAAAGAACAATATGTCAACGAACATCAACACGAACCAAGAATTTCAGATCTCGAGAAGATTACCGGCATACCGGAAGAAGATATACTCTTCGCCTTAGATGCCATACAGGACCCTATGTCGTTGCATGAGCCAATGAACAGCGATGGCGGCGATCCGATTTATATGATGGATCAGCTACATGACCAGAGAGTATCAGAGGATCGTTGGATGAACTATGTGTCCATTAAAGATAAAATGAGCGAGCTGGACGAACGTCAACAACTTATCGTTTCCAAACGATTTTACCTCGGTCAGACGCAAACCGAAATTGCTAAGGAGCTCGGAATCTCACAGGCTCAAATCTCAAGAATTGAAAAGCATGCGATGGAGCAGATTCGGCTTGGAATTGAGCAGAAGAAATAATGATAGCGATTGATATACAAAGACTGTCCTTTCCACATAAACGTGGGGGGACAGTTTTTGTTTTTGTTGGCGAAGTGAGTGGGTGAGGGGAAGGCAACATTACTCTGCGTTCCAGGCGGACGCGTTCGGGCGAGTCGCCTTCCACTACGATTCACTTTTGTTTTTCTGGATATAGATGGGAGGAGATATAGTCAAACCCAAACCCAAACCCAAACCCAAACCCAATACGCAAGCGCTCATAGATTCGTCTAAGTGATCATAGCAACTTCACGACCGCTCAATGATCTCAACAAGCGATCATATTCATTGGGTAAACGCTCTTAGAAGCAATTAAGTGATCATACTTGCTTTGTAAGCGCTCATTGAGCTTCAAGACTTTACAGATTTTGAATTTAAATAAGTAATAAAGCGCCACTAAGTCACTTGCCAATAACAATGACGTTTAAAACTAATCGCAATCTCACGGTAGGATTGTAGTGGAAAAGGTGGCGACACCTGGTGATCAGCACGATCTTGAGATCCTAGACTGAGCGAGAGCCGTTGCGAAGTACGGCTTTTGCGAGTAAAAGCGAAGCGTTAGGAGCACATCTTTGCACGTAGCGATGGAAGCGGCTCAAGATTTTACCCCCGGAAAGCATCCACTTCTGCAACGGAAATCCCAAACCACTATCCAATGTCTCCCTCTCTAGGCACTTTCTAATTCGTCGAGCATTTTTCCACGTTCTCATTAAAACTCACTATGCATAGTATGAAAGAAGGAGGGGAAACTATGCGTTTTTCCAGCTTACAGAAAAAAGAAGTCATTGAACTGAAAAAAGGGTCTTTCCTCGGTTTTGTTCAAGACGCCACAATCGACATCGAAAAAGGAGAAATTGCTCAACTTCATATAGGCGAACTTGAACGCTCATTCTTCTCAGACAGCAAGTCAAAAGGTGTCCAAAAAATCAATTACAAAGACGTCATGACGATTGGAAAAGATATTATCTTGATTGAGAATAAACGGCTCAATAAATGACTTATCGTTGATATATAGTGCCCAAATTGATACAATGAAATAAAGCTAATGAAAAGTAGTGATAATATGGAACAAGTAGAACAACGACTAGCCACTATACAAAATCAAATAAACGAAGCATGTGAAACGTCAAATCGCAGCTCGGATGATATCACGTTAATAGCTGTCACGAAGCAAGTATCTTCCGCTAGAGCCCAATCCCTACTAGATATTGGGATTAGGAACTTAGGGGAAAATCGTCTCGAAGGATTGCTTGATAAGCAAGAAACGATTGTAGGTCCAGTCAATTGGCACTTTATTGGTAACTTACAAACACGCAAAGTAAAAGAATTAGTCGACACGATTGACTGCCTTCATTCGCTTGACCGTATGAGCCTTGCGAATGAAGTGAACAAGCGGGCAAGTAAGCCGCTAGATTGTTTTGTACAAGTCAATGTTTCAGGTGAAAAATCTAAATCGGGTATTACTCCCGATGAAGCAGATGTATTCTTTGAACAATTAGCGGCTTACGAAAACATTCATGTAATTGGACTGATGACGATGGCACCAAACACGGATGATGAATCTGTAGTTCGCAACACATTCCGTTCTTTACGTGAACTACGAGACAGAATCGCAACAAAAGGATTATCCTACGCACCGTGTACTAAACTGTCCATGGGTATGTCCAATGATTTTACAATTGCAATAGAAGAAGGTGCAACTCATATACGCATCGGCACTGCATTGGCCGGATCAGAAAGCGAGGAAACTGAATGAGCCTCAAAAAACGATTGGAAAAAATGTTTTGGGTACAGGAAGAAGATTTAGTTCAACAACCGAAACCCCAAAGCAAACCAACAAAAGGTGAACAAGCAATGGCTCGCAAAGAGATGAAGAAGCTAGCAGGGAAGAAACGGGCTGTCAATAGTCGACTTCAAGCCTCACCGCAAAAACCTTCATCTACACAAGCCCCAGTGATTAGCCTACAAAGTCTTCAAAAATCATCAAAAGTCATTCTACTCGAGCCGCGTTCTTATGCTGAAGTAGAGGATATTGCAGAACATTTGAAGAATCGCCGTTCTGTCGTTGTGAACTTACAGCAGATAGAGCGAGATCAAGGATTTCGTATCATTGATTTCTTAAGTGGGACAGTTTATGCCCTCGGTGGCGACATTCAACGAATTGGCGCAGATATATTTCTATGTGCACCTGACAACGTAGAAGTAGCCGGTAAAATAACGGAGTTTCTATCTGAACAACAAGAACGATAGGCTACACAACTTAGAACTTTCAATAGTTGAAAGTTGAACAATTTGAATGAGGTGTACATGTTATTATGATCGCATTATTAAACAATTCTTATTTATTAATATCCGGAGCGTTACAAATCTATTCAATCCTATTGGTCATTTATATTTTAATGTCATGGGTTCCATCTACTAGAGAAACAAAATTTGGGCAGCTGATAGCAAAGATAGCAGAGCCCTATTTAGGCTTTTTCCGTAAGTTCATACCTCCATTCGGCATGATTGATTTTTCACCGATCGTCGCATTGCTGTCCTTACAATTAATCAGCAGAGGGATTGGACAGATTTATTTGATGATCTTCCAAGCATTAGTAAATTAAGTATAACCTTAACTGAATTTGGAAATCCTCACAAGGTGGGGATTTTTTTATATAAGGAGAAGAAATAGAATGGATTCAATATTTCAACATTTTCGTAAAGAAGAACAACCGTTTATTGAAAAAGTGAATAGTTGGGTGAAAGAAGTAGAAGATACATATGCGCCCAAGCTAACAGAGTTTATGGATCCACGTCAGCGGTTCATAACAGAATCAATCGTGAGAAATTCAGATCTCACATTGACAGCTGAAGGTGGCTTTAATGATGCAGAACGACAGCGTGTACTCATCTACCCTGATTATTACACCCCGATTAAAGAGGATTTTCAAATCAGTATATATAAAGTGAATTATCCGCAAAAATTCGTTACGATGAAACATTCCCAACTCCTTGGATCTTTACTGTCTGTTGGAATTGAACGTTCACGGTTTGGTGATATACAACTAACTGAAGAAGCGGTGCAATTTGCGGTTGCTGAGGAAGTATCTGAATACATCCATGTCCATTTCACGCAAGTCGGTAAAGTGAAAGTTTCAGTAGAGCCAGTTTTGACCACGGAAGACTTTATTAATGTAAAAGAAGAGTGGACGGAAGAACTGCATATCGTTAGTTCATTGCGTTTGGACGTAGTTGTAGCAGCATTAACAAACAGTTCAAGAGCTAAAGCTTCTTCACTTATTAAGGCGGAAAAAGTAAAAGTGAATTGGGCTATGATTGATCAACAAGCATTTGAAGTGGAAGAATATGATGTACTCTCAATTAGAGGATTTGGCCGCTTTAGAATTATGAGTATCGAAGGGCGTACAAAGAAAGATAAAATTCGCGTGATGATCGGTGCGCTAGTCTGAATAGAATCCTTGATAAATTAAGAAAAGTAGTGTTTAATCAAGTAGTAAACACAATCACACTGTAAACTATGTAAGCATACTGAAAGGAGAAAGCGTATTATGGCTTTAACCCCTACGGATATACATAACAAAACATTCAACACGAAATTTCGTGGCTATGACGAAGATGAAGTGAATGGATTTTTAGAACAATTGATGAAAGACTACGAAAATGTTCTGAAGAAAAATGAAGAACTTGAAAAAACAGTTTCTGATAATGAAGTTAAGATTACTCACTTTAATTTAATAGAAGAAACGATGCAGAAATCTATTCTGATTGCACAAGAAGCTGCAGAAGATGTTCGCAAAAATGCTATTCAAGAATCAAAGTTAATCATTTCTGAAGCAGAAAAGAATGCAGACCGCCTTGTTAACGACGCACTCGCGCAGGCAAGAAAGATTGCACTAGAAGTCGAAGTGTTGAAGAAACAGTCAAAAGTATTCAAAAGCCGTTTCAAGATGATGGTAGAAGCGCAGCTTGATATGATCAACACTGAAGACTGGGACGACTTGTTGAAGTATGAATTAGATACATCCAGCGTAGAAAGTGCAGCTGAGCAAGAGTTGGATATTCCGAATGTAGACAGTCTAGATGAAGAACTAGTTACGAAGACGAAAGAAGCTTGACAACTTCCGAACACATTTTTATAATGAAAAGTAAATTGAAACGAAGAAGCGTTGACGGAAAAAGTACTTTCTGATTTTGCCCATAGCGAGCCGGGGATGGTGTAAGCCTGGTGGTAAATCAGAAACGAAAATCACTCCTGAGCTAGAACCTTTATGTAGATCTTGGTTCTCGGCCTCACACTGTCGTTACTAGTGTCTAAGCGGCAATTGCGTTATGCAATTGCAAGTAGGGTGGTACCGCGAGAATGAACCTCGTCCCTTTTTGGGATGGGGTTTTTCTGATTTCTCAAGAAAGAGAGCGCTTGATCTAGCTGATTTCATTTCTTAAACAATAAATTGAATCACACATATTTTAAGGAGGAATTATAATGGAATATAAAGATACATTACTTATGCCGAAAACTGATTTCCCTATGCGTGGAAATTTGCCAAATAATGAGCCGAAAATGCAGGAAGAGTGGAATGAGAAGAATATCTATCAGCAAGTTCAAGAACGTACTGCGGACCGTCCGTTCTTCATTTTGCATGACGGACCGCCTTATGCAAACGGTGACTTACACATGGGTCACGCACTTAACAAAGTACTAAAGGACTTTATCATTCGTTATAAATCAATGTCTGGGTTCCACGCACCCTATGTACCGGGTTGGGACACACACGGTTTACCAATAGAGCAAGCACTTGTAAATAAAAAGGTTGATCGCAAAAAAATGAGTACCGCTGAATTCCGTAAAATGTGTGAAGAGTATGCCCTTCAACAAATTGACAATCAGCGTACGCAGTTCAAGCGTTTAGGTGTTCGTGGAGATTGGGATAATCCATACATCACGCTGAAGCCTGAATTTGAATCACGTCAAATACAAGTATTTGGTGAAATGGCTAAAAAAGGCTATATCTATAAAGGACTAAAACCTGTCTACTGGTCTCCTTCAAGTGAAACTGCCTTGGCAGAAGCGGAAATTGAATATCAGGATAAGAAATCTCCCTCCATATACGTCAGCTTCTCAATCTCGGATGGGAAAGGTGTACTGGAGCATGATGAGAAGTTCCTGATCTGGACAACAACACCTTGGACAATTCCAGCAAACTTAGGAATTTCCGTTCATCCTAAATTTACGTATGCAGTAGTAAAAGTTCAGAATGAGAAATTTGTAGTAGCAAAAGACTTAATCGAGTATTTGGCAAAAGAATTGGAATGGGAAGAGTACTCAATCGAAAAAGAAATTCAAGGTGTAGATCTTGACCGAATCGTTGCGAGACATCCATTTTATGACCGTGATTCATTAGTTATGTTAGGTGAGCATGTTACGGCAGATGCGGGTACAGGTTGTGTCCATACAGCACCAGGCCATGGTGAAGATGACTTCTACGTAAGTAAGCAATATGGAATCGATGCATTATCTCCAATTGATGATCGAGGTGTCATGACGGAGGAAGCACCATTTTTCGCAGGTATGTTCTATGAGGATGCGAATAAAGCGGTAACTGAAAAGCTGAAAGAAGTCGGGGCACTTCAAAAGTTGTCATTCTTCACTCACTCGTACCCGCATGATTGGCGTACGAAGAAGCCAGTCATCTACCGTGCGACTGCACAATGGTTCGCTTCTATTGAATCTTTCAGAAATGATTTACTCGAAGCAATCCGAACTACTACATTCACACCAGCTTGGGGTGAAACACGTTTATTTAATATGGTGCGTGACCGTGGTGACTGGTGTATTTCCCGTCAGCGCGTATGGGGTGTTCCCATTCCGGTATTCTATGCGGAAAATGGAGAGGCGATTCTTACAGATGAAACAGTCAGTCATGTAGCAGATTTATTCCGTGAGAATGGATCAAATGTCTGGTTCGAACGTTCTGCAAAAGAACTATTGCCAGAAGGCTATACACATGAAGGGAGCCCGAATGGCGAATTCACGAAAGAAACGGACATTATGGATGTTTGGTTCGACTCGGGTACTACTCATCAAGGAGTACTAGATGAACGTGATGATCTTCGTTACCCAGCAGATTTATATCTTGAAGGTTCCGATCAATATCGCGGTTGGTTCAACTCTTCATTGACAACGAGCGTAGCCATCAACGGTATTGCACCGTATAAAGGCATCTTGAGCCATGGTTTCACATTGGACAAAAATGGCCGTAAGATGAGTAAGTCTTTAGGGAATGTCATCGTTCCTTCGAAAGTCATCAATCAACTTGGTGCAGACATCGTCCGTCTATGGGTATCGTCTGTAGATTATACAGCAGATGTTCGTGTATCTGATTCGAACTTTAAGCAAGTATCAGAAGTCTACCGGAAGATCCGTAATACGATTCGTTTCTTGCATGGGAACGTAGCCGACTTTAATCCAACTACAAATCGTGTAGCATTTGATGATATGCGTGCAATTGATCAGTACGTCTATGTGAAGTTGCAGGATTTGATTGAGGAAGTTCTTACAGCTTACGAGCAGTATGCGTTCCCTACGGTCTACCACGCAATCAATAATTTCTGTACAGGCGTACTAAGCTCACTGTACTTGGATATTGCGAAAGATGTAGTCTATATCGAAGCTGCGAATCACCCAGATCGTCGTGCAATGCAGTCGGTGATGTATGATACATTGATTACACTAGTCAAGCTCATCACACCAATCTTGCCACACACAGCAGATGAAATGTGGAAAAATATTCAGTACGTTGAAGAAGATAGTGTCCAATTGACGGATATGCCTGAAGCTGATCATAAAGGTGAACTTGCGGACAAGCTTCGTGAGCGCTTTGATAATTTGATGGAGATTCGTGATGATGTCTTGAAAGCTCTCGAAGAAGCACGAAACGCGAAAGTAATTGGGAAATCATTGGAGGCAAAAGTGACTGTTGTGTTGCCTGAAGTTCAACGTGGCATATTGCAAGCAGAAGATATCGATTTTGCACAATTCTTCATCGTCTCGGACTTTGAAGAGAGTACAGATGCAGAGTTACCAAATGCATTGAAACTGGATCATGCAACGGTCTTGGTAGAACCTGCTGAAGGTGAAAAATGTGAGCGTTGCTGGACAATCTCTAAAACAGTTGGAGAAGATGCAGAACATTCAACACTATGTACACGATGCGCGACTGTTGTGAAAGAAAACTATGCGTAAGCAATTTTGATGTCGTAGCCATCATCATTCACTCGTGGATGATGATGGTTTTTTTGCATAGTGGAACTAACAAACACAATGGAAGACGTGTTTTTGTGGTAAACTAAAGAAGAAATTAGCTGGATGGAGGGTAATGAAGTGATCGTTTATTATGCAATCGCAGCACTGGTCATCGGCTTGGATCAGTTGACGAAATGGCTAGTCGTAAAAAATATGGAGTTAGGAGAACATATTTCTGTTCTCGATCCCTATATTGCATTGCTATCTCACCGTAACCGTGGTGCTGCATGGGGTATGCTTGAAGGGAAGATGTGGCTCTTTTTTATAGTGACCATTGTAGTAGTAGTAGCTATCATTTACTTTTTCCATACAGAAGGTAAAAAGGACCGATTACTAGGTATGAGTTTAATGCTATTGCTAGGCGGTGCGATTGGAAACTTTATCGATCGACTAGTCAGGGGAGAAGTAGTGGATTTCATCAGCGTCTTGATTCCTGTTATAAATTATGATTTTCCGATATTTAATGTGGCGGATGCCGCACTGACAATCGCTGTCATACTTATTTTGTTACACGTAGTGCTTGATGAAAAAAAGAAAAAGAAAAAGGTGTCGTAATGGAAAGAATTGAATATGAAATAACTGAAGAACTTACAGGCAATCGAATAGACAAAGCATTGGCTACCCTTCAACCGGATTGGTCACGTACACAAATCCAGCAATGGGTGAAAGAAGAACATGTTAAGGTGAATGACATTGCAATAAAACCGAACTATAAAGTCAAGTCAGGCGATAAGGTCACTGTTGAGCAGCCAGAAATCGAAGAGTATGATGTCAAAGCTGAAAACTTACATCTTGAAATCGTTTATGAAGATCAAGATGTATTGGTTGTTAACAAACCTGTCGGAATGGTGGTTCACCCATCAGCCGGTCATGTAAGTGGAACGTTAGTCAATGGATTGATGTACCAAGTGAAAGATTTATCAGGTATCAATGGTATTATGCGACCTGGTATCGTGCACCGTATCGATAAAGATACTTCCGGATTATTGATGGTGGCGAAAAATGATAAAGCGCATGTCTCATTAGTTAATCAGCTCGTTGCTAAATCAGTGAATCGTGTATATACTGCATTAGTTCACGGACATATTCCGCATGATAACGGCACAATAGATGCACCGATCGGGCGTGATAAGCGTGATCGTCAACGAATGGCGGTCGTGGATGATGGGAAAAATGCTGTTACACACTTTAAGGTCCTTGAACGTTTTGGCGCCTATACATTGGTTGAATGCCGCTTAGAAACAGGGAGAACTCATCAGATTCGTGTGCATATGAAATATATTGGTTTCCCTCTTGTAGGAGACCCAAAATACGGTCAGAGAAAAACAATCGATTTTGGCGGTCAAGTACTGCATGCGGGAACTGTTGGTTTTGATCACCCTACAACGGATGAATATATGGAGTTTACTGCCCAGTTGCCTGAAAATTACCAACAGTTGCTAAATGAGTTGCGTGCTTAATAGGCGTTGACAAACGCTTATTAAGAGATGTATACTCTAGTAAGAAATTGAATAGCGATACCTTTAACGTCAGTCCTGTGAGGCTGGGAAGGTTGCACGGAATTACATGATTGCTTACTGCGGTAAGTATCGATGTATGCTTTTTTCTGCACGTCCGCCCTCCAGTCTACTCTGACTGGAGGGTTTTTTTATAGAAAAAAGGTAAGAGAGAAAGGGGACTTATTGATATGACGGAAAAAGCAGAAATACTAGACGAACAAGCAATCACACGGGCGGTCACACGAATTGCCCATGAAATTATTGAAAAAAATCGGGGTATTGATCACTGCATCCTCGTTGGCATTAAAACAAGAGGGGCAATCTTGGCAAAACGCTTAGCAGATAAGATTGAACTAATTGAAGGTAAACCTATCAAAACCGGTGAATTGGATATCACATTGTACCGAGATGACCTTCAATTAAAGAATCAGCAAGGGGAAGCCTTCGTACAACAGGTCGACATCGAACATGATGTAGCCGACCAAAAAGTCATCTTGGTTGACGATGTTCTGTATACAGGCAGAACAGTACGAGCTGCATTAGATGCCATTATGGACTTAGGAAGACCTTCTTCCATACAGCTGGCTGTATTAGTAGATCGAGGTCATCGAGAACTACCGATTCGTCCCGACTTTGTTGGTAAAAATATCCCGACTTCAAATGAAGAGCGGGTAGTAGTCAGTATGATAGAAAAAGACGGAACGGATGGAGTCAAGATTCACACACGTACATTATAAGTAGCCGGGGGAAATGATAGATGAATGTAAAAGTATTGGATGTACATGAAAAACCGCAGCCTATTCGCTGGCTGGCACTAAGTTTGCAGCATATGTTTGCCATGTTCGGCGCCACAATTTTGGTACCACAACTTGTAGGCTTAAGTCCTGCTATCGCGTTATTAACGAGTGGGATCGCCACCATCGTATTTATTATCGTGACGAAGTTTCAAGTCCCTGCCTATCTAGGCTCTTCATTCGCTTTTATTGTACCAATTCAGATGGCGACACAATCTGGTGGGATCGGCAGTGCGATGATAGGTAGTATGTTCGTAGCATTGGTCTATGCCATCATATCGTTACTGATTTATAAAACCGGTTATCACTGGATTATGAAGTTACTACCACCCATCGTAGTGGGACCGGTCATTATGGTAATTGGATTGGCGCTCGCACCGACAGCCATAAATATGGCGAGCACAATCAATGTTGACGGAGCGGATGTTTATAGCGGCTTACACTTTTCCGCGGCTCTAGTAACACTTGCTTCTGCAGTATTTTGCTTAATGTTCTTTAAAGGAATTATTAGCTTAATGCCAGTTCTTATTGGAATCGTAGTTGGGTACATCTACTCTGCATTCATCGGCATTCTAGATTTCAGTAAAGTAGTAGAAGCCAAATGGTTTGCGGTACCAGATATGCTGATCCCGGGTGTGGATTATGAATTTGTCGTAACACCGACACTTCTGATCATTATGGTGCCAATCGCGATTGTCACGATCTCTGAGCATATAGGACACCAGTTGGTACTAGGTAAAGTCGTAAACCGGAATTATATTGAAAGTCCTGGGTTACACAGATCATTGCTTGGTGATGGGCTGGGCACACTTATGAGTGGACTAGTCGGAGGACCACCTAAAACTACATATGGAGAAAATATCGGTGTACTCGCTATCACACGAGTTTATAGTGTGTATGTGATCTTGGGAGCTGCGGTATTTGCGATAATCTTCTCCTTTATCGGTAAAATTATGGCGTTGATCGCTACGATTCCTACAGCAGTACTTGGCGGAATATCCATTCTGTTGTTTGGTATCATCGCTTCATCAGGAATACGGATGCTCATCGACCACAAGATTGACTTTGATAATCAACGAAATCTAGTCATCGCATCGATCATCCTAGTAATCGGAATCGGTGGAGCGACTATCAATATAAGTGAAACATTCCAAATCGGTGGTATGGCATTAGCAGCAATTGTAGGGGTTCTGTTGAACCTAGTATTGCCGGGTAAAACAGATGATACTTTGATGGATAAGGAAGAATAGAAACAAAAAGCAATTCGTGCATGAAATACTTGCATTTCGTAAAGGAGGAACATCTGATGGAACATTTAGTTTCAATGAAAGACCTGACAGTGGAAGAAATCATGCTCATACTAGATAGGGCAGCGATTTTTAAACGGCTAGGCTTCAGGGAATTGCCTGGAACTTATACCGTCTGCAACTTGTTTTTTGAACCTAGTACGAGAACGAAAACAAGTTTTGAAATGGCAGAGCGTAAAGTAGGCGCGCAAATCATCCCCTTTGAGACGAGTTTCTCGAGTACCTTAAAAGGAGAATCTTTGTATGATACGATTAGGACGTTGGAAGCAATAGGGTTGGATGCCTTAGTCATTCGTCATCCAGCCGACGGTTTCTATGAAGAGTTACTACAACGAACGAATGTTGCAATCATTAATGCAGGAGATGGATCAGGTCAGCATCCGACACAATCCCTGCTCGATATCTTCACGATTCAAGAGGAATTCGGTCATTTTGAAGGTCTGAAAGTATTGATTGCGGGAGATATTGGACATAGTCGGGTGGCACGTTCAAATGCAGAAGCTTTGCGGAAGCTCGGAGCTGAAGTCACGTTCCTTTGCCCACCGGAATGGGCGGGAGAATTCGACAGTGTCGACAACTGGGATGAAGTTATTGAAACGAGTGATGTCGTCATGCTCCTCCGAGTACAACACGAGCGTCACAATACAGAAATGGCGTATACGAAAGCTGCTTATCACGAGCAATATGGTCTCACAATAGAACGGGCAGCTAGAATGAAAAAAAATGCGATCATCATGCATCCAGCTCCAGTGAATCGTGATGTAGAAATAGCAGATAGTTTAATAGAAAGTCCGCAATCACGAATTTTTAAACAGGTAGAAAACGGCGTCTATATTCGGGCAGCCGTTCTAGAACTTATATTGAAGGGGCGGAAGTAATATGAACACGTTAATTCAACAAGTGCAAATGGTAAATGAAGAAGGCCAAATCGTCGAAACAGATATTAAAATCGTAGAAGGAAAAATTGCGGAAATTGGTAATCAGCTAGCGATAGACGGATATCAAGTGATTGAAGGTAAAGGATTACTTGTATCACCGGGATTCATCGATGTACACGTACATTTGCGTGAGCCGGGCGGTGAACATAAAGAAACAATTGAAACAGGTACTCATTCAGCAGCAAAAGGCGGATATACTACGATTTGTCCAATGCCGAATACACGTCCAGTACCAGATACAAAAGAAAATCTTGAAAAAATCAATACATTGATTAAAGACAATGCTAAAATTCGTGTGCTCCCTTATGCGTCCATCACGATCAGAGAAGCAGGAAAAGAACGTACGAATCTCGCTGAACTAAAAGAACACGGGGCATTCGCGTTCACGGACGACGGAGTAGGTGTACAAGAAGCGGGCATGATGTACGAAGCAATGCAAGATGCAGCGAAGATCGACATGGCTATTGTTGCGCACTGCGAAGACAATACATTAATCTATGGTGGCGCAATGCACGAAGGAAAACGTAATAAAGAACTGGGCTTGCCAGGAATTCCTTCCATTGCAGAATCGGTACATATTGCACGTGATATTTTACTTGCGGAAGCGGCAGGCGCCCATTACCACGTTTGTCATGTGAGCACGAAAGAATCAGTTCGCGTAATCCGTGATGCAAAAAAAGCTGGAATTCATGTAACAGGAGAAGTCAGCCCTCACCATTTGTTGTTGACAGAAGATGATGTACCTGGAGACGATGCGGACTGGAAGATGAATCCTCCACTACGCGCCATCGAAGATCGCAATGCATTACGTGAAGGCCTGATGGATGGAACATTGGATTGTATCGCAACTGATCACGCACCGCATACAGCAGATGAAAAAGCAGTAGGTATTGCCAAAGCACCATTTGGCATCACAGGATTTGAAACAGCATTTCCTTTACTATATACAAATTTCGTCAAGCCAGGTCATTGGACACTCAAACAACTTCTTGATTGGATGACAGTAAAGCCTGCGGAAGTGTTCAACTTGCCATACGGTAAGCTTGAAGTAGGTGCTGAAGCGGATCTAGTATTACTTGATCTAGAAAAGCAACAAAAAATCGACCGTACGACATTTGTTTCAAAAGGTAAGAATACACCATTTGACGGAGTAGAATGCGTTGGATGGCCTGTAATGACAATTTTCGGTGGGAACATCGTATGGAAGGATGGTCAATGATGACAAAAAGATACTTAGTACTGGAAGACGGTTCCATTTTTGAAGGGAAAGCATTCGGAGCAGAAAATGCCTCAATAGGAGAAACTGTATTTGCAACAGGTATGACAGGCTATCAGGAGACAATTTCAAGTCCTTCAGGTTGTGGGCAACTTATCGTAATGACTTATCCATTAATTGGTAACTACGGAATTAACCGAGATGATTATGAATCTATCGACTTAGCTATCAACGGGTTAGTCGTTAGAGAACTAACAGAAGAGCCTTCAAATTTCCGTAGCGGCATGTCACTAGGAGATTTGCTCGTATTAAAAGGAATCCCAGGCATCCAGGAGATCGATACTCGTAAACTAACGCGTCTGTTACGTGATAAAGGGGCTCTACGCGGAAAATTGACAGCTGCTGGAGAAGAGATCGATACGGATTCAACTGTTGCAGAACTTCAACAATTCGAACTGCCAAAAGATTTAGTGGCGAAAGTATCTACTAAACGTCCATATCCAAGCCCAGGCTTAGGTAAGCGTGTCGTCGTTATTGACTATGGCATTAAACATGGCATTTTACGTGAATTAAATAAAAAAGATTGCGATGTCATCGTTGTACCATATGATATATCGGCAAAAGAAATATTAGCATTGTTCCCAGATGGTATTCTATTATCAAATGGACCTGGAAATCCTGAGGATGTAGAAGGGGCAGTCGAAACTATCAAAGAATTATTAGGCAAGAAGCCGATCTTCGGTATCGGACTTGGCCACCAATTATTTGCACTAGCATGCGGTGCTAAAACAGCGAAAATGAAAAACAGTCATATTGGCGGCAACTATCCTGTAAAAGACTTAAATACGAATCGTACCGATCTAACCTCACAAAGTCATGGATATGAAGTGCTTGAAGACTCTTTAGCAGGAACAGGTCTTGAAGTGACACATATTGCATTGAATGATAATTGTATTGAAGGGCTTCGAAGTGAGAAGTTTGAAGCATTCACTGTCCAGTTCCACCCGGAAGCATCGCCAGGACCACAAGATTCTAGCTATATATTCGAACGTTTCATTCAATTGATGACTGACAGCAACCGAAAGGAGAATACTAATGCCTAAACGTACTGATATAAAATCCATCCTCGTGATTGGTTCAGGTCCAATTGTAATTGGACAAGCAGCAGAATTTGACTATGCAGGTACACAAGCGTGTTTATCCCTTAAAGAAGAAGGATACCGAGTGATTCTTATCAACTCGAACCCTGCAACTATTATGACTGACACAGAAATGGCAGATAAAGTGTACATCGAGCCCATCACACTTGAATTCGTTAGCCGCATTATCCGTAAAGAACGCCCGGATGCACTACTCGCTACATTAGGCGGACAAACTGGTTTAAACATGGCTATTGAATTACATGAATCAGGGATCCTTGACGAATTAGGTATTGAGATTTTGGGTACAAAGCTTGATGCGATTCATAAAGCGGAAGACCGCGATTTGTTCCGTACATTAATGAATGAAATGGGTGAACCTGTTCCAGACAGTGAAATCATCCATAATATTGATGAAGCCTATGCATTCGTCAATGAAATTGGTTATCCAGTTATCGTCCGTCCTGCATTCACGCTAGGTGGTACAGGTGGAGGAATTTGTCATAACGATGAAGATTTAGAAGAAATCGTAGCAAGTGGTTTGAAATATAGCCCAGTTACACAGTGTCTTCTAGAGAAATCCATCGCTGGCTTCAAAGAAATCGAATACGAAGTAATGCGTGACTCGGCAGATAATGCAATTGTAGTGTGTAATATGGAGAACGTCGATGCTGTCGGTATCCATACAGGTGACTCTATCGTAACAGCACCATGTCAAACGTTGACAGACCGTGAAAACCAGATGCTTCGTAACGTTTCATTGAACATCATTCGCGAGTTGAAAATCGAAGGTGGCTGTAACGTACAACTAGCACTCGATCCACATAGCTTTGATTATTACATTATTGAAGTGAACCCGCGTGTCAGTCGTTCATCTGCATTAGCTTCCAAAGCAACAGGTTATCCAATTGCGAAGCTTGCCGCGAAAATTGCTGTCGGTTTGACGCTGGATGAAATGATGAATCCAGTAACAGGTAATACGTATGCCTGCTTTGAGCCGACACTAGACTATGTAGTAACGAAAATTCCACGTTGGCCTTTCGATAAGTTTGAATCGGCGAAGCGTAACTTGGGTACACAGATGAAAGCGACAGGTGAAGTAATGGCGATGGGCCGTACATTTGAAGAGTCCATCATGAAAGCTGTTCGTTCATTGGAAACAGGTCAATTCGATTTATCTCTTCCAGGTGGTAATGAAATGTCTGATGAATGGATCGAACAACGAATCCGCAAAGCAGGCGATGAGCGTCTATTCTTCATCGGAGAAGCATTACGTCGCGGCGTGACAATCGAAACCATACATGAATGGAGCGCAATCGATTTATTCTTCTTGCGTAAATTCGAAAACATCGTTCGTTATGAAGAGATATTGAAAGAGAATCCATACGATACAGCCATTGGTTATAAAGCAAAACGTTTTGGCTTCCCAGATGTGACGATTGCGAAGTTATGGAAGACAACAGAACGTGATGTATACGACTGGAGACAACAACAAGGTTTAGTTCCGGTATATAAGAAAGTGGATACATGCGCTGGAGAATATGAATCGGATACACCGTACTTTTATGGTACGTACGAAGATGAAAATGAATCTGTAAGAACTGATAAGAAGAGCGTGATCGTCTTAGGTTCAGGCCCAATCCGCATCGGACAAGGTGTAGAGTTCGATTATGCGACAGTACATTGTGTATGGGCTATACAACAATCAGGATATGAAGCGATTATCGTCAATAACAATCCTGAAACAGTTTCGACCGACTTCTCGATCTCTGATAAGTTGTACTTCGAACCGCTAACAATTGAAGATGTCATGCATATCGTAGATCTTGAGCAACCAGAAGGTGTCATCGTACAGTTCGGTGGTCAAACAGCGATCAATCTGGCGGATGAATTGGAAGCACGCGGAGTGAAAATTCTTGGTACATCACTTGAAGATATCGATCGTGCAGAAAATCGTGATAAATTTGAGAGCGCATTGCATGAAATCGGTGTACCACAGCCACTTGGAAAGACTGCTTTATCAGTTCCGGAAGCTGTCGTTATCGCAACAGAAATCGGCTATCCCGTCCTAGTTCGCCCGTCATATGTATTAGGTGGACGTGCAATGGAAATCGTCTACTATGAAGAGGAATTACTTCAATACATGGAGAATGCGGTAAAAGCTAGTCCTGAACATCCGGTATTGATCGACCGTTACTTAACAGGAACAGAAATCGAAGTCGACGCCATTTGCGATGGAGAAACAGTATTGATTCCTGGCATCATGGAGCATATCGAGCGTGCAGGTGTTCACTCGGGTGACTCGATTGCAGTCTATCCTCCACAAAATCTTTCACAGTCCATGATCGAAACGATCGCAGACTATACGAAACGCTTGGCTCTTGGGCTCAACATCCGTGGGTTAATGAATATCCAGTTCGTTATTTCAGAAGGACAGGTTTATGTAATCGAAGTGAACCCACGTTCTAGCCGTACAGTACCATTTTTAAGTAAAATCACGAATATTCCAATGGCGAATGTCGCAACTCAAGCTATTTTGGGTAAATCTATCTCAGAACAAGGCTATACCGACGGACTTGCAGAAGCACCAGCAGGTGTCTATGTCAAAGTACCGGTGTTCTCTTTCGCTAAACTTCGTCGTGTAGATATTACACTCGGACCTGAAATGAAATCAACAGGTGAAGTAATGGGGAAAGATGTAACATTGGAAAAAGCATTGTATAAAGGCTTAGTAGCGGCTGGAATGGAAGTAAAAGAATACGGTACGGTGTTAATGACAGTTTCTGATAAGGATAAAGAAGAAATTGTAGACATCGCGAAACGTTTCATTGAAACTGGATATCGTATTGTGGCAACTGAAGGTACTGCTAAAGTACTCGAAGCAGAAAATATCGAAGTGAAAACAGTAGGTAAAATTGGTACAGAAGGTCCGACATTGATCGATGTTATTCAAAAAGGACAAGCACAATTAGTTATCAACACATTGACTAAAGGAAAACAACCAGCACGTGATGGCTTTAGAATTCGTCGAGAAACAGTGGAGAACGGTGTTCCTTGTTTAACTTCGATTGATACAGCTGCGGCTATGTTATCCGTCATCGAGTCCATGACATTCCAGACAGATGCAATGCCACAGCCGCAGGTGATTCAATGATCATCCAAGATTTGATGACCGTCGAATCGCAACAAGAAATTGCGAAAAATATTTTTGAGATGAAATTAACAGGCAAGCTGGTCGGAGAAATTACTTCTCCGGGCCAGTTTGTCCATATCCGAGTATCGGATTCATTCGAACCGTTATTGCGACGTCCAATTTCAATTGCTGAAATTAATCCTGAGAAAAATGAAATGACCATCATCTATCGCGCAGAAGGTCGAGGTACATCGCTCTTATCTGAAAAACGTGAGGGAGATACAGTTAATGTACTAGGACCACTAGGAAATGGCTTCCCAGTTGAAGAAACTACTGCGGGTCAAACAGCCGTATTGATTGGCGGCGGGATCGGCGTGCCTCCACTGTATGAGTTGTCGAAACAGCTGACTGCAAAAGGAGTTAACTGTATTCATATACTGGGTTTCGAATCGGATCCAGTAGTTTTCTATGAAGAAAAATTTGCTGCTTTAGGCGAAACACATATAGCAACAGTAGATGGTAGTAACGGTACACAAGGTTTTGTTACGAACGTCATGAGTGAGATATCCCATGACTTTGAAACGTTTTACAGTTGTGGACCTATGCCGATGCTTGATGCTGTGCAAAAAGCATATGTGCATAAAAAAGGGTTCTTATCTTTTGAACAACGTATGGGCTGCGGTATCGGGGCTTGTTTTGCTTGTGTTTGTCATACGAATGAAAATGCGACAGATCAGGCATATGTCAAAGTATGTTCGGATGGACCAGTATTTCCAGCAGGGGTGGTGCAAATATGAATAGATTAGCGATTACATTGCCAGGACTTGAATTGAAAAATCCGATTATGCCTGCATCTGGCTGTTTCGGTTTTGGTAAGGAGTACGGTAATCTGTACGATTTGTCCCAACTTGGAGCAATCATGATTAAAGCGACTACAGAAGAAATGCGTTATGGTAACCCGACACCACGTGTAGCTGAAACGTCTTCGGGTATGTTAAATGCTATCGGACTTCAAAACCCTGGGCTACAAGGCGTGCTGACTAATGAATTACCGTGGTTAGAAAAATTTGATGTTCCAATTATTGCGAACGTTGCCGGATCCGAAACGGCAGATTACGTTGAAGTGGCGAAACAAATTTCAAAAGCTTCAAACGTTCATGCGCTTGAATTAAATATCTCCTGTCCAAACGTAAAATGTGGCGGAATCTTATTTGGAACGGATCCCGAAATAGCAAAAGAACTGACAGCGGCTGTAAAAGCTGTTTCTTCTGTACCTGTTTATGTGAAACTGTCACCGAATGTCACGGATATTAAAGCGATGGCATTGGCTGTAGAAGCAGGTGGAGCAGATGGAATTACGATGATTAATACATTGGTCGGCATGCGTCTGGATGAAAAGACAGGTAAGCAAGTGATTGCGAATAAAACAGGCGGCTTATCTGGACCTGCTATTAAGCCAGTTGCGATTCGCATGGTCTATGAAGTAAGCCAAGTGGTTAATATTCCGATCATTGGAATGGGTGGCGTTACATGTGTCCAAGATGTTGTGGACTTTTTGTCTGCCGGCGCAAGTGCAGTAGCAGTGGGTACAGCTAACTTCGTTGACCCATTTGTTTGTCCAACAATAATCGAGCAACTACCTGCAAAATTGGATGAACTAGGAATCGATCATATTTCAGAATTGGTTGGAAGGAGCCATCGTGTATGAACCACTCCCCAATTATCGCTTTAGATTTTGATTCAGCTGAAAAGACATTCGATTTCCTACAAGCATTTGATCACTCGGTCAATGTCAAAGTAGGAATGGAATTGTACTATAAAGAAGGACCCGCTATGATTGCACGATTGAAGGAAGAAGGCTATTCCATCTTTTTAGACTTGAAATTGCACGATATTCCGAATACAGTAAAATCGGCAATGAAAGTATTGGCTTCACTTGAAGTGGATATGGTCAACGTACATGCGGCTGGTGGGAAGACGATGATGGAAGCAGCACGTGAAGGACTTGAGGCTGGAACTGCTATGGGCGTTCAGCGACCTGCATTAATCGCAGTAACTCAACTGACATCAACGGATGACCGTCAAGTGAAGGAAGAACAATTAATTAGTGTACCGCTTCGTGAATCAGTGGAGCATTACGCAAAACTGACTTCATTTGCGCATTTGGACGGTGTAGTTTGTTCGGTACAGGAAGCCAAAATTATTGAAGAAGTATGCGGCAAGGATTTCTTCAAAGTAACTCCTGGTATTCGCTTGGCACAAGGTGATGTCCATGACCAGAAGCGAGTGGCAACCCCGGCAAAAGCAAGGCAGGAAGGCTCTACACATATCGTAGTAGGCCGTGCCATTACAGGAGCCGATAATCCGCTTGAAGCATACAAACATGTAAAGACATTGTGGGAGGGAATTACATCATGACTAGAGAAAAAGAAGTTGCACACATCCTGTTAAATGTAGGAGCAGTAGCAATTAATCCGGAAGAGCCGTTCACATGGGCTTCGGGAATCGAGTCGCCTATCTATTGTGATAACCGCTTAACAATGGCAGATCCGGTAGGGCGCAAAGAAATTGCCGAAGGGCTTGCGGCATTGATCCGCGTTCATTATCCTGAAACTACAGTAATTGCAGGAACTGCGACAGCGGGTATCCCGCACGCAGCATGGGTTGCAGATATTCTGAAGTTGCCGATGGTCTATATTCGATCTACTGCTAAAGCACATGGTAAGAGTCGTCAAATCGAGGGCAAGATCGAGCCGAATGCGAAGGCCGTTATTATTGAAGATTTAATTTCAACAGGCGGAAGCAGCTTAAATGCAGCGAATGCATTGATTGCAGAGGACGTGGAAGTTTGCGGAATCGTCTCGATCTTTACATATGAGTTGCAAAAAGCTGACGAGAAGTTTGCGGAGGCGAAACTAACTTACCATAGCTTGACAAACTTTGCGGCGCTTGCTGAAGTTGCGAAGGAAGAAGGCGCGGTTAAGGAAGAGTCAATGAATGAATTAATGGAATGGCATACGAAGTTGAAGCTTGGTACGCTGTAATGAAAAAACGGTTCCCATAATGGGAGCCGTTTTGCTTTCTAGAAGAAAGAGTGGTGAGTGGGTGGGCAACGTTGATCGACGTTCCAGGCGGACGCTTTCCTGCGGGCATGGCTTGAGCCGCTTCCCTCACTTCGTTCAGTCCAGGGTCTCAAACTCATGCTATTCCCGCGGGAGTCGCCGCCTTCCACTTACGATCAACTGGTGTCGTTTTTTAATGTGGAATGATGATGCATTTTTAAAGAAAAAAAGACAGAACAGAAACCTATAATAATAGGAATTCACTTCTGTCTTAAGATGTTCAAAACATATAGCCATACAGTGCATTATTTCCGTAATTTACGTACTAAATCCTCGTCAGGTGTAACGAACACGGTTTTCTGTTCAAAGTAGATAACGAAGCCTGGTTTTGCGCCTGAAGGCTTTTTGACGTGGCGGATTTGTGTGTAATCGACTGGCACGGAAGAAGATTCACGTGCTTTGCTGAAGTATGCGGATAGCCCGGCTGCTTCTTCGATTGTTTGGGCGTCTGGGTCGATGTCGTGAATGACGACGTGTGAGCCTGGTATATCTTTTGTGTGTAGCCATACGTGATCCCGAGCCGCCAGTTTGAATGTCAGGTAGTCATTCTGTTTGTTATTTTTCCCTACTGAGATCGGGATACCTGTGGAAGATACGAAGGCTTCCGGTTGTGGCTTTTTCAGTTTTACTTTCTTTTTACTTCTACGAGCACGCATGAATCCAAGTTCTACTAATTCTTGACGTATTTCTTCTATGTCGATTGGAGAAGCTTGGTATACTTGCTGTCTGACCATTTCGAAGTATTCGATATCGTCTTTCGTTTTTTCAAGCTGTTCTGCAATCCGAATAAGTGCAGTTTTTGCTTTTGCGTAACGTGAGAAATAGCGTTGTGCGTTATCAATTGGTGACTTTCTTGGGTCGAGTGGAATTGTGACGGTTGTGCCTTGTTCGTAATAGTTTTCTACAGTCACTTCTTTATCGCCTTTATGCAGCATGTAGCTGTTGGCGGTCAATAATTCACCATATAATTTCAATGTATCTAAGTCTTGCGCTGTTTCTTGTTCTTTTTGTAGTTTCTTTGTTTTGTTTTCCAATTTGGCTATCTCATTAGACAACCAACGTTCTAGATCAATAGCCTGAGATTTTACACGTTCCCGTTCTGCTCTGGCAAAATAGACTTTGTCGAGCAAATCCCCTAAAGTAGGAAACGATTGTGTTATGCCTTGTGCATGAGTTAATTCAATTGCGGAAAACAAAGTTTTTCTATCATTTTCTATGACAGTTGGTTTCATGGCACCCGAGCTGAAGCTCTCAAGAAACGATCGCCACACAGTAAATGATTGGTTATTATCGTCTAAACGATATAATAATTCCGCGGCTGTTAATGGTGAAAAGCCTGCGAAATGTTTTACTACATCTTTCGATTCCTGCAGTGCACCTACCTGTGTATTGAATTCTGCCTCGGTTACTTCAAACGGATCTAATTTGTTTTGTGGAGGTGCTGGAATATAAGGTTGTCCAGGTAAAACAGTACGGTAACTGTTAACAGAAGGCGGTAAATGTTTCATGCTGTCAATAATCATATCGCGTGAAGCGTCGAGTAAAATCAAATTACTATGTCGTCCCATGATCTCAATGACTAATTTCCGTTCAATCTGGTCACCCAGCTCGTTTCGAGCCTGAACGTGAATATTTACAATCCGGTCATTCTCATGCTGTTCAATCGATGTAATCATCCCGCCCTCAAGTTGTTTGCGTAATACCATACAAAACAACGGTGGCTCAGAAGGATTCGTTAACACTTCATTCGTCAACTGTAATCGTGAAAATGAAGGATGTAGTGATACTAATAATTTATGATTTCTATTAGTGGCGCGGATTTGAAAAATGATTTCCTGTGAATTCGGCTGATGAATCTTCGAAATCCGACCAGTCTTCAGTTGCTGCAGTTCGCTTACTATTGCTTTTGTAAATAAACCATCAAATGCCATACGGATTCCTCTTTCATTTCGTTTTGTTCCATTTTAGCACTCATCGTATGATTATGGTATAATATGAACAGATTGCACACATGGACCTTTTCAGTTTAACTATAAAATTCTAGTATCTTCTGGACTTTCTTGTTAAAGTTAAATGTTAGGAAGCGTTACTAGTTGATTGAAGCGTAAGGTGGCGACTCCTAAGGGAACAGCATGCGTCTTGAGACCCTGGACTGAACGAAGTAAGGGAAGCGGCTTCCCTGGAAAGCGTCCGCTTGAAGCGTAAATCAACGGTGCGTAACAAGTATGACGTGCTAATGAATACATAACAAAGAGGGATTATATGTACAAACATCGAGGACTCCTAATCGTCCTTTCTGGTCCATCCGGCGTCGGAAAAGGAACTGTACGAAAAGAACTATTTTCAAGTCCGGACACCAACTACGAATACTCCATATCCATGACGACAAGAAACCCGCGTGAAGGTGAAGTTGACGGCGTTGACTACTTCTTCCGTTCAAAAGAAGTATTTGAAGAAATGATCGGAGAAGGAAAACTTCTCGAATATGCAGAATATGTAGGGAACTACTACGGAACACCACTCGACTACGTCAATGCAACACTCGACGCGGGTCGTGATGTATTCCTGGAAATTGAAGTAGTCGGTGCGGCTCAAGTGCGTGAGAAAGTACCAAACGGCCTGTTTATTTTCTTAGCGCCTCCAAGTTTAAGTGACCTGGAAACTCGTTTGATCGGGAGAGGTACGGAAGCATCTGACATCATTGCAGACCGTGTATTAAAAGCGAGAGAAGAACTTGAAATGATGCATTTGTACGACTATGTAGTAGAGAACGATGAGGTCTCCAAAGCATGTGATCGGATCAATGCGATTGTTACGGCAGAGCATTGCAGAAGAGAACGTGTGGAAAAGAGATACTTACAAATGTTGGAGGGAGAATAAACTATGTTATATCCATCAGTTGATTCACTAAAAGGAAAAGTTGATTCTAAATACACACTGGTTACACTGGCAGCTAAGCGTGCACGTGAACTACAAGAAAAACATGACGAAACGCTTCATTCATACCGGTCAGTAAAAAGTGTTGGTAGGGCTCTCGAGGAAGTAGCAGCGGGCGTCTTGATCAACGTAGCGGCAGACGAATCCATTATTTATGAAGACGAAGTTTGATTTGATATAAAAAACAACTCCCTTGGAATTCAACCGTTCTCAGGGAGTTTATTATTTTTAGAAAGGACGAGAGTTCCATGAAGATAGAAAATAAAAACATTTTACTCTGCGTAACAGGTGGTATTGCAGTTTATAAAGCTGTTGCACTCGTCAGCAAATTAAGTCAGGCCGGCGCGAATGTAAAAGTCGTGATGACGGATTCCGCGAAAGAATTTGTACAGCCATTATCCTTTCAAGTCATGTCACGCAATGATGTATATTTTGATACATTTGATGAAAAAGATTCTCGCGTTATTGCGCATATCGAGTTAGCGGACTGGGCAGATTTAGTGGTCGTTGCGCCTGCTACGGCTAATGTGATCGGTAAGCTTGCCCATGGAATTGCAGATAATATGGTGACGACTATTTTACTTGCAACTCAAGCAGACGTTTGGATTGCGCCTGCAATGAATGTACATATGTATGCCCATCCTGCTGTTATGCGTAATATTGAACAATTACATATGGATGGCTGTCAATTTATCGAACCGTCAGAGGGGTTTTTAGCTTGCGGTTATGTAGGTAAGGGGCGTTTGGAAGAACCTGAAAAAATTACCGAGTTAATTAGCGAGTATTTTAATGAAGTATCCTATCAACCTTTACGTGGTAAGAAAGTTGTCATTACAGCTGGACCGACTCGTGAACGTATAGATCCTGTCCGCTATGTATCTAATTTTTCAAGTGGCAAAATGGGTTACGCAATGGCAGAAGCAGCACAGCAGCTGGGTGCTCATACCGTACTAATTTCAGGACCAGTTGAGCTATCCGTTCCATCTGGAGTCCATGTGATAAATGTAGAAAGTGCCGCTGAAATGTTCGATGCTGTAATCAGTCAGTATGCTGATGCATCCATTGTAGTAAAATCGGCAGCTGTTGCAGACTATCGGCCGAAAAACATACATGACCAAAAAATGAAGAAAAAAGATGGCGATGATGTACTTGAATTGGAACGGACGACCGATATCTTAAAAACACTTGGAAAGCGCAAAGAAAATCAATTACTGATTGGCTTTGCAGCTGAAACGACGGATGCGATTGCCTACGGACAAAAGAAATTAGAATCTAAAAATCTAGATTATATTATCGTCAACGATGTCACGGATCCTGGTGGCGGTTTTGGTAGTGAAACAAATGTCGTGACATTGCTATCTAGAGAAGGAGAAACTATTCCTTTTTCTGCAATGCCAAAAGTGCAACTAGCAAAGCGATTATTTGAAACCATACTTCAGCATGAAAGTAGTAAGTTGCATGATCGCTGAAGTCATTGTAGATGTAGCAGCCTATCCAATTGACCGGCCATTTGATTATGCAGTTCCTATCGATTGGGAACATGTAATGGAGCCAGGATTACGGGTAAAGGTTCCTTTTGGTCCACGAAAAGTAGCGGGCTATGTGACAGGTATAAAAGAAGAGAGCGAATTAGATCGTAATAAAATTAAACCGCTCGCAGAAATTATAGATTTAGAGCCAGTGCTGTCTGCAGAATTATTAGCCTTGTCGAAGTGGATGGCAACGGAAACGATTGCCTATGAAATCGATGCACTGCAAGTCATGTTGCCTGCAGCTATGCGCGCCAAATATGAAAAGATCATGACAGTGATCAAACCAGAAGAGCTTGATGACTCATTCCGCGCATTTTTGGGGAACCGCCAGCACGTCACATTAAAAGCACTTCAAGATGCGAATTTATTAAATGAAGTAAAGAAATATAATGAGCTAGGGATTGTCGAAATTGATACGGCGATCCAGCAGAAAACTAAAATGAAAAAAGTTCGAATGATTCACGTGCCGGATGCGAAACAACTTGAAATGGCTTTGGAAGAAGTACATCCAAATGCAAAAAAACAACAAGAACTACTCCGTTGGCTATTGTTGCATCCGACAGAATCAATAGAAGCGAGTCAGATCCTCAATGAATCTGGTGTTACCGCTTCTGTTTTGAAGTCACTTGTAGATAAAGCGATAGTCGAACAATCGCAAGTGGAAGTGTACCGTGAATTAGCAACACCCCAAATGCAAGATAGCGGTAAACCGGAGCATCTAACAGACGAACAGCAAATCGCTCTTTCCGCTATTGAACAGTCGAGTGACAACAACATCCAGGAAACCTTTTTACTTCATGGTATTACAGGGAGTGGGAAGACGGAAGTTTATTTACAGGCCATCGATCATGTGTTGAAACAAGGGAAAGAAGCGATAGTGCTAGTACCTGAGATCGCATTGACACCTCAAATGACGGCCAGATTTAAAGGACGGTTTGGAGAATTAGTTGCCGTTTTGCATAGCGGTTTATCCGCAGGCGAAAAATATGATGAATGGCGCCGGATCCATCGGGGTGAAGTGAAAGTTGCAATTGGTGCACGTTCAGCCGTATTTGCTCCCTTCACAAATTTAGGATTACTGATTCTCGATGAAGAACATGAATCTACCTATAAACAAGAAGAATCACCAAGGTACCATGCACGGGATGTTGCAATCTGGCGTGCCGAATACTATCAATGTCCTGTTATTTTAGGGAGTGCGACACCGTCACTCGAGTCTTATGCTCGGGCTTCTAAAGGAGTGTATTCATTATTAACACTATCCAAACGGGCAAAGAATCAAGCTTTGCCAAGTGTGGAAGTGGTGGATATGCGAGAAGAACTTAAAGTAGGAAACCGTTCGATGTTTTCTGTAGCGCTGGCTGAAGGGATTCGCGAACGATTGGCACGAAAAGAACAAATTGTCCTGCTGCTTAATAAACGTGGATTTTCAAGTTTCGTTCTTTGTCGTGATTGCGGAACAGTTGTCGAATGTCCAAATTGCGATATTTCATTGACATATCATCGAGCAAGCGAGAGTTTGAAATGCCATTATTGTGGTCATGAAGAACGAGTACCTTCCGAATGTCCGGAATGTACAAGCGAGCATATTCGGTTCTTCGGAACTGGAACACAAAAAGCACAAGAAGAACTATATAAATTAGTACCTGAAGCCCGCGTAATCCGGATGGATATCGATACGACGAATACAAAAGGCGCTCATGAACGTTTGCTATACGATTTTGGCGAAGGAAAAGCAGACATTTTACTTGGAACACAAATGATAGCCAAAGGGCTGGATTTTCCGCGTATAACTTTAGTAGGGGTATTGGCAGCCGATACATCTCTTCATTTGGCCGACTTCCGCGCCGCCGAGAAAACATTCCAATTATTGACACAAGTGAGTGGTAGAGCGGGGCGAGATCAATTGCCTGGTGAAGTGGTCATTCAGACATATGATCCGGAGCACTACGCGATTGAATTATCCAAAACACAGGATTATGTCCCTTTTTATGAAATGGAAATGGGTAGAAGAAGACAACTTGGTTATCCACCATACTATTACGTGACGGTTGTACAGTTTAGTCACGAAGATGTATTAAAAGCAGCGAACTATGCACATAAAGGCACTGAATTTATGGCGGAGCGACTATCACAAGGTACTGTTATCATTGGACCAACAGCAGCTGCCATCAGTCGCCTCAACAATAGATATCGATACCAAAGTTTGATAAAATACAAACATGAACCCGCACTTATACCGGTTCTGCAACAACTTTTAAAACACTACAAAACGAGTTGGGCAAAAGACGGCTTGGTCATGTCGATTAACCGTGAACCAACATCGATCTTTTAACCTTTCTTCGAAGAAATGAGGAAATTATTTTGACTATATTGAAAATCATCAAGCACCCATCATCTATTCTTACGACTCCATGTAAGGAAGTAACTGTATTTGACGATGAATTGGGTGTCTTACTTGATAATATGCATGAAACGATGATAGAACATGACGGCGTGGGCATAGCCGCACCACAAATCGGTAAATCGATTCGTGTGGCGATTGTAGACTTCGATGAAGGACAAGATATCATCGAAATGATCAATCCTGTCGTCACGGCAACTGGAGGATCTGAAGTAGAAGTTGAAGGATGTTTAAGTTTCCCTGGATTGTTTGGAGAAGTAGAGCGTCCTTTCCATGTAAGGATTGAAGCACAAGAACGTAATGGTAAGCTATATGAATTAGAAGCAGAAGGCTATGAAGCACGTGCCATCTTACACGAGATCGATCATTTGAACGGTGTTCTATTCGATAAAAAGATTCAACGTGTCGTTGATCCATCTGAATTCGAAGACGAAGAGGAGGATGACGAATGACAAAACTCATTTTCATGGGAACACCTGAATTTTCTGTAGGTGTTTTGACGATGCTATATAATGAGGGATATGAAATCCTAGCTGTCGTAACACAACCGGATCGTCCCGTTGGCCGTAAGCGTGTTTTGACACCACCTCCCGTAAAGGAAGAAGCAATGCGTTTAGGTCTACCTGTCATTCAGCCTGAGAAGCTTAAAGGCTCTGTAGAGTTGGAAGAAATCCTCGAACTAAAACCGGAGTTAATAGTAACAGCTGCATTTGGTCAATTGCTTCCGAATGAACTACTCGAGGCACCGAAACTCGGTTGTATAAATGTCCATGCTTCTTTATTACCTAACTACCGTGGCGGCGCACCGATTCATCAGGCGGTTATGGATGGTAAGAAAGAAACGGGTGTCACGATCATGTACATGGCGGAGAAACTGGATGCGGGTGATATCATTTCACAAGTCACCACTCCAATTGAAGAAACAGACGATACGGGGACGATGTTTACAAAACTATCTGTAGCAGGAACTACATTACTAAAAGAAACATTACCCTCTATCATTGATGGCACGAATGAGCGAACAGTTCAGGATGAGACACAAGTGACGTTTGCAAGAAACATATCGAGAGAACAGGAACGAATTGACTGGACGAGTTCAGCTAGGTCGATCTATAACCAAGTACGAGGGTTACACCCTTGGCCAGTTGCCTATACAAAGTTTGCTGGTGATCAAGTGAAAATTTGGTGGACTCAGATGGAAGAACAACCATCCAGTGCGTCACCTGGAGACATCATCGGTCTAGAAAAGGACCGTATTATTGTACAGACAGGTGAAGGTGCATTGGCAATTACCGATTTACAACCAGCCGGAAAAAAACGAATGACAGCTACCGTATTCTTAAATGGAATCGGATCAAAATGGCAAGTGGGAGACAAGTTTGAATGACAAATTATAAAAAGAAAATTTGGCGTGGCAATGTACGTGATGCGGCATTATCCATGTTGATGCAAATTGAAGAAGAGCAAGCGTATAGTAATTTATTGCTTCATAAAACGATTGAAATCTATGACCTTCAACCAAAAGACCGAGCATTATTGACGGAATTAACTTACGGTACATTACAACAACAAATGACACTGGATTATTATTTAGCACCATTTGTTAGAGGGAAACTACAACCGTGGGTACGACAGCTACTTCGTCTATCCGTTTATCAAATCATTTACCTATCTAAAATTCCTGAGCATGCCGTTGTCAATGAAGCAGTAAAAATTGCCAATAAGCGCGGACATAAAGGTGTTTCATCGATGGTCAATGGAATACTGCGCTCAATTTTGCGTGAAGGCGTACCTTCTTTAGATGAAATTGAAGACCCTGTCGCTCGTTTGTCTATTGAGACAAGTCACCCTGAATGGTTGATTCGAAGATGGATTGAGCAATACGGCATGGAACAAGCAACCGCTGCGGCAGTTGTCAATAATCAGCCGCCGATCACAACTGCACGTATCAATAAAACAAAAACTAATATAGGCGAAGTAATCGGCTTACTGAAAAAAGAAGGAATTACTGCAATAGCGGGTACTCTTTCTGATAGCAGTATCCAAGTAGAGTCAGGTAACCTCGCTTCTACAGAAGTGTTTAAACAAGGCTTGCTGACAATTCAAGACGAGAGTTCAATGCTTCCAGCTATCGCATTACAAGTGGAACCAGGTATGCGAGTATTGGATATGTGTGCCGCTCCTGGTGGTAAAACTACACATATTGCAGAACGTATGAAAGATGAAGGAGAAATTCAAGCACATGATCTGCACCCCCATAAATTACGTTTAATTGACCAAAATGCAGAGCGTCTCGGTTTGACTTCCATTCATACAAATAGCGGAGATAGTAGAGAGTTATTAAAAACATATGAACCTCAATCTTTTGACCGAGTACTAGTAGATGCCCCGTGTAGTGGGTTAGGGGTTATTCGTAGAAAACCTGAAATTAAATATAAGAAAACGATACAAGATATTGAAAATCTAACAGTCATTCAAAAAGAACTACTCGAAGTTGCCTGTCAGTTGGTGAAAAAAGACGGTCTCTTAGTTTACAGTACATGCACGATTGATAAATCCGAAAACGAAGAGATAGTGGAATGGTTCTTGAAAAAGCAGCCAGACTTCGCACTCGTTCCACTCCATATTCTTGAAGGCGACCATGAGTACCGCTATTTGCAAATATTACCGCACGACCATCAAAGTGACGGTTTCTTTGTAGCGACGTTACAAAGAATCAACTAACCAGACCCATTGGAATGGAGGGTAGCCTATGGAATATGAAATACGCTCAGATACAGGACAGAAACGAACTGTGAATGAAGACGAAGCAGCCGTATTCGTTCATTCTGAAAAGCAGACGATACTCGCAGTCATAGCAGATGGAATGGGCGGTCATAAGGGCGGAGATTATGCTAGTGCTACGGCGGTGCGTATGATAGGCGAGCTATTCATGTCTGCCGACAAAGAAGTCGTAACGGAGCAGGATTGGATTGACTTGTTGTATGATGCGATAGTGGATATTAACCAGTTTTTGTATACTACTGCGCAGGAAGATGACACGTATAAAGGCATGGGAACAACGCTAGACCTTGCATTGATCTTGGATGATCACTGTGTAGTTTTTCATGTGGGAGACAGCCGGATTTATCAAGTGACAGGCAAAGCAATTCGGCAAATTACAAAAGACCATTCTTTTGTTAATGTACTGATTGATAGCGGAGAAATTACGGAACAAGAAGCCGAAGTGCATCCGCAACGTAATTGGATTATGAAAGCGGTAGGTTCGGAGAAATCCATCGTACCTGACCGTTACACATTTTCATTACTGTCACATTCGTTTTTATTACTTTGTACAGATGGTTTAAGCAATAAAATCGAAAAAGAAACTATGCTTGATATTATGTTAAATGAAAATTCATTAGCAAAAAAAGCGGATGAGTTCATAGACTTAGCGAACCAGCGTGGTGGGGAAGATAATATTACTGTCATACTACTGGCTATTCCCGAAATTGAGGTGAATCCCGTATGATTGGAAAGCGAATCGGTAAACGATACGAAATTATTCGGGTGATCGGTGACGGAGGTATGTCCAGAGTTTACTTGGCGCACGATATAATCCTCGACCGCGATGTGGCGATCAAAGTATTGCATTATGATTTTGCCAATGAAGAAGAGTTAAAAAAACGATTCCAGCGGGAAGCACTTTCCGCTACGAGCCTGACACACCCTCATATTGTAAATATTTTTGATGTTGGCCAAGAAGATGAACTCCATTACTTGGTGATGGAATACATAGCCGGCAAAACACTGAAAGACTATATCCATACTCATGGCGCATTGTCGGCAGAACAGGCTGTGTCTATTATGAAGCAACTTGTATCTGCTATATCACACGCTCATCATAACGGTATTGTTCATCGCGACATTAAACCTCAAAATGTATTGATGAACGGTGAGGATGATGTGAAGATAACAGACTTTGGAATTGCCATGGCGTTGAATTCTACAGCACATACGAAGACGAACTCTGTTATTGGAACTGTTCACTATCTGTCTCCTGAACAAGCTAGAGGCGGCATGGCTACGAAACGCTCAGATATATATTCACTCGGAATCGTATTTTATGAATTACTTACTGGACAGTTACCGTTTTCCGCGGAGACAGCTGTGGCGATTGCGTTAAAACACTTACAAGAAGAGACCCCATCCGTCCGGGATCAATTTCCTGAAATACCTCAAAGTGTAGAAAATGTTATCCTAAAGGCGACAGCTAAGGATTCATCCTATCGCTATGCGTCTGCAGATGATATGTATGATGATTTACTAACGGTCCTATCTCAAGATCGATTGAATGAAAGTAAATTCGCCTTGCCGTTTGATGATGACAAGACAATGGCTATTCCTGCCATTAAAGATGCTTCAAAATCCACCGTTACTGAAGACACAATGAAAGTAGATCCCGTAAAACCTGAACCGCTAGCACCTGTAAAAAAGAAAAAAAAGAAATGGCCATATGTTTTAGCGGGTAGTCTGTTGCTACTAGCATTACTGACACTGCTATTGGTGATGATGATGAAACCGAAAGAAATCATTGTACCTGAAGTAGTAGGGGAAGAAGAGCTTGTTGCTGCAGAGATACTTGAAAAAGAAGGCTTTGTCATAGATGAACGTTTTGAAGAGACATCCGATGAATACACAGCGGGACAAGTCATTAAAACAGTGCCTCAAGCCGGAAAGAAACGTAAAGAGGGAGACGGCGTGAAATTATTTATTAGCGCTGGTAAAGATCCTATGGTGCTTAGTGATTATACGGGTCGTAACTTTGAAGCGACAAAACGCTTTTTAGATGGTTACGGATTTTTACCTATTGAATCAGTCGAAGTCTTTTCCGACGAGCCGAAAGGAACAATTCTCAGCCAGCAACCTGAAGCAGAACAGTCTGTTATTCCGGAAGAAACTAAGTTGATCTTCACTGTAAGTAAAGGCAGGGAGTTGCAATCTCTTGATGATTTGTCAGGTATGTCCGCTAAACAACTAGAAGACTATGCGAATACATCTGGACTGAAGATCCACATCGTCAGTGAAGAACATTCGGATAAAGTGGATAAAGGATATGTTATTTCACAAAAGCCTTCTAAAGGTGAAAAAATGGAAAAAGGGCAACGAGTGGATGTCGTGGTTTCGAAAGGGCCTGCGTCCAAGCCGGTTAAATTGTTGGTAAAGACTGTGACGATTCCATATGACTATCCCGAAGAACCGACAGTTGAAAATGATGAAGATGAAATAGATTCAGAAACAGACCCAAAACCTCAATCGGAAATCATTCCTCAGAAAGTCCAGATTTATATACAGGATCGCACACACACGATGAATGATCCTATGGAGGAATTTGAGATTACTGAAGATACGACACGTAAGATTACGATCGAACTTCTAGAAGGAGAGCGTGGAGGTTATAAAATCATGCGCGATCAAACAGTGATTGAGGAAGATAAGTTCAACTATGCAGATTTAGAATAGAGGAGGAGTTCGATGGCTGAAGGCCAAATCCGAAAAGCGATCAGTGGGTTTTATTACGTAGAACATAAAGGGAATTTAATTCAATGTAAAAGCCGTGGGGTTTTTCGATTAAAGAAAATTAATCCTTTGGTAGGAGACTTCGTTACGTATGTACCTGACGGAGCCAATGATGCAACGATTACAGATGTTCATCAAAGGAAAAGCGAGTTAGTTAGACCGCCCATTGCCAATGTAGATCAAGTATTACTGGTTTTTTCGGTAGTGGAACCAAATATGAGTCTTCGTTTACTAGACCGTTTCTTAACAGTCATTGAATCACATCAATTAGAACCAATTTTGTATATTTCTAAAGAAGATATCGCCAACCCTAAGACGTTGGAAGAAAACGAAAAAAATCTCGCATATTATCGACATATCGGGTATACCGTTCTACGTAATGTAGAGAATAAGCATTCTTTGCTTGAAACACTTCGCCCATATTTTAGCGGTAAAACTACCGTACTTGCAGGTCAGTCAGGTGTGGGAAAATCCACGTTATTGAATACGATATTACCTGAACTGCAACTAAAAACCGGTGTGATCTCAGATGCGCTTGGTCGAGGAAAACATACTACACGTCATGTAGAGTTATTGGAAGTGGCAGATGGCTTGGTCGCTGATACACCTGGGTTCAGTTCTCTGGATTTCGAACATATCGAAAAAGAAGAACTGCGGGATTATTTTGTGGAGATTTCAGAAGCTGGTGAAGGTTGTAAATTTAGAGGATGTCTTCATGTGAAAGAACCAGGTTGTGCAGTGAAAGCCCAAGTAGAAGAAGGCATAATTTTGGAAGGTCGCTACGAGAATTATTTGCTGTTCTTGCAAGAAATTACGGATAGAAAGCCGAGGTATTAATTATGATAAAAATTGCGCCATCTATTTTAGCTGCAAACTTTGCAAAGCTTGGTGAAGAAGTGAATGAAGTCGAAAAAGCAGGTGCTGAATTAATTCACATCGATGTAATGGACGGACATTTCGTACCGAATATCACAATGGGCCCCATTGTCGTCGAAGCGTTGCGTCCGTTGACGGGGCTACCGCTTGATGTCCATTTGATGATTGAAAATCCGGACGATTATATCGAGGCCTTTGCGACAGCGGGTGCGGATTATATTACTGTACATGTAGAAGCATGCCCTCACTTGCATAGAACATTGCAATTGATTAAATCGACAGGTGCGAAACCAGGTGTTGTATTGAATCCGCATACACCGGTTGAGCAAATCATGCATGTACTTGAAGATATTGACATGGTATTGTTTATGACAGTCAATCCAGGTTTTGGCGGACAGTCGTTTATTCATTCCGTGCTACCAAAAGTGAAGCAACTTTCTGATATGATCAAAGAACGAAATCTTTCTATTGAAATCGAGATCGATGGGGGGATCAACGAAGAAACAATTAAGCCTTGTGTGGAAGCGGGTGCGACTATTTTTGTTGCAGGTTCGGCAATTTACGGTAAAGAAGACCGTGCAAAAGCACTTCAAGCTATTAAAGCAGCCGGTGAAAGTGTGATGGCGAAATGAAATATGCCATCGTGTGTGCAGCGGGCCCTATAGATGAAGTGGTTAACTTAGCTGAATACGATCAAGAAGATACTGTGTACATCGGTGTAGATCGCGGTGCGTTGTATTTATTGGAAAAAGGTATTCAGCCCAATGAAGCAGTTGGCGACTTTGATTCTGTGACGAAAGAGCAGTTTGAACAGATTCACTCGAACGTAGAAATTGTCCATCATGTGAATGAAGATAAAGATGAGACAGACACAGAACTGGCTGTACAGCGAGCGCTTGCATATGAACCCGATTATATCGTCTTGACTGGCGTGACAGGTGGTCGCTTGGATCACTTACAGTCTGCTTTGCATTTATTGTATCGTATGCAAGCAGAAAATCGTAAAGTGAAGTTCAAAATACACAATACTACGAATGATATCCGTGTCATGCTTCCTGGTGTAAGACGTGTAAAGAAAGATTCACGCTATCCGTATACTTCCTTTTTTTCGTTCGGCCCCGTCGTGACAGGGTTGACGTTGACAGGATTCAAATATGAAACGGTGAACGAACGATTAGAAATTGGTGTAACACGTTTTACAAGTAATGAAACAGTGGCGGATGTTTGTACTATCTCCTTCCGTGAGGGCATATGCTTAATGGTAAGGAGTTCAGATTCCTGAAAGGAGTTGGGGGATTTGCGAGTATACACATTCACGCTTCCGAAGTTTGTCAGTAACATTGTAAGAAAGTGCGCAGTAGCTTTCCAAAAGGACAGCCGTACTAAAACAACCGTTGCTGCCAATCCAAAAGCCGCCAAGACAAAAAAACGCAAAAAAGAAAAATCACAAAGCGCCTAATAAGGTGCTTTGTGTTTTTTTGTTTTTAGAAAGGCAAAAAAGCGCCTTTATGGTAATTCCCCCAACATCTGTCGAGGCTACCCAGGCGCTTTCATCTTTAGATTACATCCAGCTTCAAGCGCCAGCCTCTCGGAATGTTTCGAAATTACCAGAAAGGCAAAAAAGCGCCTTTATGGTAATTCCCCCAACATCTGTCGAGGCTACCCAGGCGCTTTCATCTTTAGATTACATCCAGCTTCAAGCGCCAGCCTCTCGGAATGTTTCGAAATTACCAGAAAGGCAAAAAAGCGCCTTTATGGTAATTCCCCCAACATCTGTCGAGGCTACCCAGGCGCTTTCAGCTTTAGATTACATCCAGCTTCAGACGGCAACCGCTCGGGACACTTCAGGCTAGAAGATAAAGGCAAAAACCGCCTTTTTCTTCTAGCCTTCCAGTGCCTGTCGCGGCTAGACGCCGTCTTCAGCTTTAGATTATTATACTCGTTGTACTTTGCCTGATTTTAAAGCTCTTGCAGATACCCAAACGCGTTTAGGTTTGCCGTCGATTAGGATTCTAACTTTTTGAAGGTTAGCGCCCCAAGTGCGCTTGCTAGAGTTCAAAGCGTGAGAACGAGTGTTTCCAGAACGTGCTTTACGTCCAGTAATAACACATTGTTTAGCCATTTTAGTTCCTCCTCGTGAATTTATTTAGCGATTCACGTTACAATTCGCATACCATAGTACTTTATCATAAGCATCGTATCGATGCAACAATTTTTTTTGATACTTTCAAGGTTTTTTCCTTTACACTATATTTTAACGGTTTCAATACTTTCATTCCTGATGATTTCCCGTATAATGTACGTATGATGTGTCTAGAGATGGGGAGGAGAAGAGGAATGTCAATCGAACTGAAAAATGAGCATGGTACGATAGATATTACAAATGATGTAATTGCGCAAGTAGTCGGAGAGGCTGCGGTCGAGTGTTATGGAATTGTAGGGATGGCTTCCCAACACCAAATTCGCGATGGGCTTACAGAAATTCTTCGCAAAGAAAACTATTCTCGCGGCGTGATTGTACGTAACGAGGGAGATGCATTCCATATCGATATCTACGTCATCATGAGTTATGGCACGAAAATTACTGAAGTGGCCTATCAAGTACAATCCAAAGTGCAATATATAGTGAAAACCACGTTAGGTTTATCAGTAAGTTCAATAAATATTTTTGTTCAGGGAGTTCGTGTAACGAACGTGTAAAAGGAGGCCTTTAAGTCAATGACTTCAATCAATGGATTGCATTTTGCGAAGATGGTAGAAATGGGTTCGCATCATCTTCATCAAAATGCGGATTATGTGGATTCTTTAAATGTATTCCCGGTGCCAGATGGCGATACGGGAACGAATATGAATTTATCCATGACATCCGGTGCAAAGGAAACAGAAAGAAATGCTCAAGAACATATCGGTTTGACGGCACAGGCATTTTCAAAAGGGTTACTTATGGGTGCCCGTGGAAATTCAGGTGTGATTTTATCTCAGTTATTCAGAGGATTCAGCAAGCAAATTGAGAATGAATCGGAAGTAAACGTAAAGCAATTTGCGGAAGCACTTAAATACGGTGTGGATACAGCCTACAAAGCTGTTATGAAGCCTGTAGAAGGAACTATTTTGACAGTCGCCAAAGATGCAGCTAACGCGGCGGTTGAGCACATAGAAGATGCATCGGATTTAACAGCCTTACTAGAAATTATTGTGCAAGAAGCTAAAGCTTCGCTGAAACGGACGCCTGATCTACTGCCAGTGTTAAAAGAGGTAGGAGTAGTAGATAGTGGTGGACAAGGGCTCGTATATGTGTATGAAGGATTTTTGGCATGTCTAAAAGGTGAGGACTTACCTGAGAAGGTAGTTATGCACTCAATGGATGATTTAGTGATGACAGAGCATCACCGCATTATACAAGGTTTCATGAACTCAGAAGACATCGAGTTTGGCTACTGTACGGAATTCATGGTCAAATTGGATTCGGGTAAGTTGCTCGACAAACCATTTGATGAGGCAACGTTCCGTCAAGACTTAAGCGAACTAGGTGACTCACTGCTCGTCATTTCAGATGATGAAGTAGTAAAAGTACATATTCACACTGAAGAACCTGGAGATGCTTTATCTTATGGGAAAAAATATGGTTCATTGACGAAGATGAAGATCGATAATATGCGTGAACAACACAGTGATATTATGGAACGAGATGAAGCGTCAACAGCAAAACCTATCCAGCATAAATACGCAATTGTTACGGTTTCGATGGGCGAAGGAATCGCAGAACTTTTGAAAAGTATCGGAGCATCTGCCGTGATTGAGGGCGGTCAGACGATGAATCCTTCAACGGAGGATATTGTCAAAGCAATTCAGGAAATCGGTGCAGAACGAGTATTGATCTTGCCGAATAATAAAAACATCATCATGGCAGCTGAGCAAGCAGCTGAAGTATTGGAAATTGAAGCGGCAGTTGTGGCGACGAAAACCGTTCCGGAAGGCTTGGCGGCTATTTTGGCATTCAACCCTGAAGCTACAGTAGAGAAGAATGCGAAAGCAATGTTACAAGCGGCATCTGCTATTAAAACCGGTCAAGTCACTTATGCCGTTCGTGACACATCGATTGATGGTGTAACGATCCGTAAAGATGACTTCATGGGAATCGCACAAGGGAAAATCACTAGCTCCAATTCTTCATTAGAGGGTGTGACAAAGAACCTCATTTCTTCTATGATTGATGAAGAAGATGAGATCGTCACGATTATTTATGGTGAAGATGTAACGCGTGAAGAAGCAGAAAAGATTAGTAGCTATATCGAAGAACAATTCGAGCATGTGGATATAGAATTGTATGCAGGAAAACAGCCGCTCTATCCATATATTATCTCTGTTGAATAAATACATTACGTTGTCCTGTAAGTAGGGGCAACGTTTTTATTATCCCGCCTTTTCATGGTAGACTAAAAAGAAGAACATTCGTTTTCTAATGAGATATGGGAAGGAGGTATTCTTCACGTGGAGAACATCTTGAAAAATAGTGTAGGTACAGTAAAAGGGATAGGGAAAACAACAACTGAACAATTCGAAAAGCTAGGAATTTTGACGATTGAAGATTTGTTATATACTTTCCCGTATCGCCATGAAGATTTTCGTATGAGAGATTTGACTGAAACGCCGCATGGTGAGCGTGTCACAGTAGAAGGCCGGGTAGAGTCCGAACCGGCAGTGTTTTATTCAGGGAAAAACCGCTCCAGAATGCAAGTTCGTTTATTGGTCGGCCATCACTTGGTGAAAGCTGTATTTTTCAATCAGCATTACTTAAAAAACCGTCTGCACACGGGAATGCAAATAAGTATTACGGGAGCATGGGATCGTGGTCGTCAGACGATTACGGTGAATCGTCTACATGCCGGTGAGCAAACTGATTTTGAGCCGGTTTATAGTTTGAAGGGGATTATGCATCAAAAAACGTTTCGTCGTTATATGCGCACAGTAATAGACTTAACAGCCCAAGACATAGAAGAGACACTACCGCGTGAGATGTTGGAAGTATACAAGCTGCCTTCTATAGCCCAAGCACTAGAGATGGTCCATTTCCCGACTAAAGCTGAAGACGTTAAGCATGCTCGAAGACGTTTTGTTTATGAGGAATTATTACTTTTTCAGTTGAAAATTCAAGGAATGAAAAAACTACGCAAAGAACAAGAAAAAGGACTTGTTATTCAATATGATTTGGATTTGCTAAAGAAGTTCATCAGTACGTTGCCATTTGAATTAACGGATGCGCAAAAACGTGTGGTGAATGAATTATGTGCAGAGCTGAAATCACCACTCCGTATGAATCGTTTACTGCAAGGAGATGTGGGGTCAGGTAAGACAGCTGTCGCTGCCATAGCTCTATATGCGGCGGTTACTGCAGGATTCCAGGGAGCATTGATGGCACCAACAGAAATATTAGCTGAACAACACGCTGAATTATTAGCCAACTGGTTCGAACCATTCGGTGTAACTGTTGCTTTTCTTGCTGGATCTACGAAAGCGAAAGCCAGAAAGGAGTTGTTGGAACGCTTAGAAGCTGGGGGGATTGACTTGCTGATCGGTACGCATGCGCTCATCCAACCTGAAGTGCAGTTTCATAAACTGGGCTTTGTCGTGACAGATGAACAACACCGTTTCGGAGTGCAACAACGTCGTGTCTTGCGAGATAAAGGCTTAAATCCAGATGTACTATTCATGACTGCAACTCCTATTCCAAGAACATTAGCGATTACGGTATTTGGGGAAATGGATGTTTCGATCTTAGATGAACTACCAGCAGGACGAAAAGAAATTGAAACACATTGGTTGAAAGAAGACTCTTTACTGCCTGTATTACAGAAGATGGAAAAAGAGTTGCGTGCAGGAAGGCAGGCGTACGTCATTTGTCCGTTGATCGAGGAATCCGATAAATTGGATGTCCAAAACGCAGTCGAGGTGCATGCAGAATTGAACAATTATTTCGGTGGTCGCTATACTGTAGGCTTGATGCATGGTCGATTGCCTTCAGCTGAAAAGGACCAAGTCATGCGGGAATTCAGTGAAGGACAGTTAAACATCCTTGTTTCCACGACAGTTGTAGAAGTAGGTGTCAATGTACCGAACGCAACTTTCATGCTGATTTATGATGCCACGAGATTCGGTCTGGCTCAGTTACACCAATTAAGGGGACGTGTAGGACGAGGATCAGATCAGTCGTATTGTGTATTGCTCGCTAATCCGTCGACAGAAGAAGGAAAGATGCGAATGCAATCGATGACA
Source organism: Sporosarcina ureae (assembly GCF_002101375.1). Lineage (GTDB taxonomy): Bacteria > Bacillota > Bacilli > Bacillales_A > Planococcaceae > Sporosarcina > Sporosarcina ureae_B. Next base: position 3,011,624 of record NZ_CP015207.1, read on the forward strand.
GAAACGAACGACGGATTTATTTTAGCTGAAAAAGATTTGGAGCTACGCGGGTCAGGAGATATTTTTGGTAAGAAGCAAAGTGGAATGCCAGAATTTAAAATGGCTGACTTGGTCCATGATTTCAAAGCACTCTCTATAGCGCGTGATGATGCGGAACGTTTGTTAAATTCAGATGCATTTTGGACAAATGACGAGTATGCAACGTTACGCGGACGTCTTGAGCAGTCGGGCGCACTCACTGATAAGCGGATAGACTAATAGACGTGAACGTAGTAAATTCGATAACCTCTTGCAATCTGATTTACCTCTTTATATACTTAGTGTTAATACCAAGTGCTAATCTAGAGGGGTGTAGTAATTGAGAGTTCCGAAACAGGAGAGGCAACAATTACTCGTAACGCTGCTTGAAAAAGATCCATTTCTAACAGATGAAGACATTGCCAGGCATTTTTCCGTGAGCATCCAAACCGTGCGGCTGGATCGGTTAGAATGTCGTATTCCGGAATTGCGAGAGCGGTTAAAATCCGTAGCATCTCAACAAATGTTAGGTACAGTGAAGTCTATGCAAGCTGAAGAAATCTTTGGAGAAATTGTTGATGTGGAATTGGATAATAAAGCGATTTCAATTTTTGATGTAAAAGAAGTGCATGTATTTAAACGAAATGGTATTGCCAGAGGTCATCATTTATTTGCACAGGCGAATTCATTAGCCGTAGCTGTCTTGGATGATGACTTAGCATTGACGGTTCGTTCCTCACTGCACTTCCAAAAGCCAGTTAGAGCTGGTGATCGGGTAGTGTCTCGTGCTACTGTACGCAAGGAAACCTTGAAAAATAAAAGTACGGTAGTCGATGTCCTGTCGACAGTGGAAAGTGAACCTGTTTTCTCGGGGGAGTTTCAAATGTATCGTACAACAAAAAAAGGCGGGTAATTACATATGATTATTGCAGTAGACGCAATGGGTGGAGATAATGCACCAGAAGAAATTGTGAAAGGGGTATTACAGAGCCTTCATGCATTTGATGACATTAGAATACATATATTTGGTGATGAGCAAAAAATGGCACCATTCCTCGAAACACATCCGCGCCTTCAAGTAGTACACTGCTCCGAAATCATTGAACCTGATGATGAGCCAGTGCGTGCAATTCGAAAGAAAAAAGATGCATCCATGGTCCGTATGGCGCAAGCGGTAAAAGATGGCGAGGCACAGGCATGTGTGTCGGCTGGTAATACAGGTGCTCTCATGGCGGCAGGACTCTTTATCGTTGGTCGCTTGGAAGGTATTCAAAGACCAGCACTGGCACCGACTTTACCGACGATTGACGGCAGCGGATTCGTGTTATTGGATGCTGGGGCGAATTCAGATAGTAAACCTTCGCAGTTGGCGCAGTTTGCCGTCATGGGCAGTGTTTACGCCGAGAAAGTTCGCGGCATTGATAAACCACGTGTGGGCCTATTAAATATCGGTACAGAGGCTGGAAAAGGTAATGAGCTGACAAAACTTGCCTTTGAAGAGTTGCAAGCTGCACCTATAAACTTCATCGGTAACGTGGAGTCGCGTGACTTGTTAAATGGTGTGGCAGATGTCGTTGTCACAGACGGCTTTACGGGGAATATGGTGTTGAAAACTATTGAAGGTACGGCAATGAATGTATTTTCCATGATCAAAGAAGTGTTCATGTCTTCGTTGAAAACCAAGCTTGCGGCTGGATTAGTCAAAGATGATCTAAAAGATTTGAAGAATAAGATGGATTACGCGGAGTATGGTGGAGCGGGCTTATTTGGTTTGAACCATCCTGTCATCAAAGCACATGGTTCGTCGAATGCCAACGCACTTTTTAATGCGGTTCGCCAAGCAAGAACCATGGTACAATACCAAGTATGCGAAACAATTAAAAAAACAATCGGAGAGGAAGAGGAATCTTGAGTAAACTGGCATTTGTTTTCCCGGGACAAGGCTCACAAGCTGTAGGGATGGGGAAAGTATTCACAGAGAAGAATGAAGCATGTAAGGTATTCTTGCAAAAAGCTGATGAAGCTCTTGGTTTTGAACTGAGCTCATTGATGCTAGAAGGTCCTCAAGATGAATTGACGTTGACTTATAACGCTCAACCAGCTCTACTCACGGTGGGTGCGATGATTGCAGCGCGTTTGGAAGAAGAAGGCATTACGCCAGACTATACAGCGGGACATAGCCTGGGTGAGTATACCGCTCTTGTTGAATCCAAAGTTCTTTCATTTGAAGATGCGGTAGTTGCTGTTCATAAAAGAGGTCTGTATATGAATGAAGCGGTACCAGCAGGTAAGGGTGCCATGGCGGCCATACTTGGAATGGATCGTGATGTATTGGAGTCGATCACATCGAACATCACAGAGTCGGGACATCCTGTGCAACCAGCCAACTTAAACTGCCCTGGCCAAATTGTTATTTCCGGTGCCAAAGAGGGTGTGGATAAAGCATGTACAGCCTTGAAGGAAGCGGGTGCGAAACGTGCATTGCCATTGAATGTAAGTGGACCTTTCCACTCCGTTCTAATGCAACCAGCAGCTGGAGAGTTACAAAAGACGCTCGAAGGTATTGAAATGAAGGATGCAGTAATTCCGATCATCGCGAACGTTACGGCAAATGAAGTAACAAAGCAGAATGAAATAAAAAAATTACTGGTTGAACAACTGTACTCCCCGGTCCGTTGGGAAGAGTCTATTGAAAAATTGCTTGAATTGGGTGTTACTCGTTTCGTAGAGTGCGGACCTGGAAAAGTATTGAGTGGGTTGATCCGTAAAATAGACCGTACTGCTAAAGTATACCCAGTATATGATGAAGAAACGCTTGAAAAGTTGCTTGAAGAAGCGAAGGGATGGTCATGATGGGAAGATTCGATGGAAAAACGGCAGTAGTCACAGGAGCTTCTAGAGGGATTGGGCGCACGGTCGCATTACGCTTAGCTTCAGAAGGTGCAAAGGTAGTCGTCAATTATAGCGGTAGCCAAGATCGTGCAGAAACTGTAGCGGCTGAAATTCGTTCAGCGGGCGGAGAAGCGCTCGTATTCCAAGCGAATGTCTCCGATGCTGAACAAGTGAAGGCAATGATGGATGAGACGATTAAACAATTCGGAAGCATTGATATTCTCGTCAATAACGCTGGCATCACCCGAGATAATTTATTGATGCGCATGAAAGAAGACGAGTGGGATGATGTATTGTCAATTAATTTAAAGGGTGTTTTCCTTTGCACTAAGGCTGTCACGCGTCAAATGATGCGTCAGCGCGCAGGAAGGATCGTCAATATGGCTTCTGTTGTAGGGGTTGTAGGAAATGCAGGGCAAGCAAATTACGTGGCGGCTAAAGCAGGAGTTATTGGTTTGACGAAAACAACTGCAAAAGAATTGGCGGCACGTAATATTTTAGTAAATGCCGTTGCTCCAGGATTCATCACAACTGATATGACAGACGAATTGGGTGATGATATGAAAGAGCAATTATTGTCAACGATTCCTTTAGGGAAACTTGGAAGTGCTGAAGATGTAGCGGGAACTGTGGCATTCTTACTATCTGACGAAGCGCAATATATTACCGGTCAAACTATCAATGTCGACGGCGGTATGGTGATGTAAGAGAACTACTTCTTTGAAAGCGCTATTTATGGTTGCGTAACGGGGGGACTAACCTCTATAATTCAATAGTAGCTAATGAGCTGACTTTGGCCTTGAGAGGAGGTGACTATGTTGTCAACAGTACTTGAGCGCGTAACAAAAGTAGTTGTCGACCGTCTAGGCGTCGATGAAAGCGAAGTAAAACCTGAGGCTTCTTTCCGTGAGGATCTTGGAGCTGATTCACTAGATGTAGTAGAACTTGTTATGGAATTTGAAGATGAGTTTGAAACGGAAATTTCTGACGATGATGCAGAGAAAATTGCAACTGTCGGAGATGCAGTAACGTACATTACAGCAAAAGTAGGCGAATGACCTTTTTGGTGAGACACTTTCTTCCTTTCATCTGAAAAGGAGAAAGCGTCTCTTTTCGCTTTACAAGTGTGTACAGACTATTAATAGATGAGAGGCAGAGTAGTTTATGAAAAATAAAAGAACTTCGAAAGAAACGGTATCACACCCTACATTGCCACAAGCTGTACGCGAGAAATTCAGCACACTCCAGCAGAAACTAGGCGTTCAATTTCGGGATGAGAATCTATTGTATAATGCATTTACCCATTCATCCTATGTCAATGAACATCGCCGCAAGAAGTTTTCTGATAATGAACGATTAGAATTCCTTGGAGATGCTGTATTAGAACTTGGGGTATCTAAATTTCTATTCCGTACAGAACCGGCAAAAAGCGAAGGAGAACTGACGAAACTTCGTGCAGCGATTGTTTGTGAGCCATCACTTGTTAAGTTTTCAAATGAATTGAACTTTGGAGACTATATTCTTCTTGGCAAGGGTGAAGAACTAACTGGTGGAAGAATGCGTCCTGCATTATTAGCGGATGTATTTGAAGCGTATATTGGTGCGCTTTACTTGGATCAAGGCATGGAAGTCGTTGAAGAGTTCCTAAAGCGAATCGTTTTTCCGAAAATTAGTATCGGAGCTTTTTCGCATGTGACAGATTATAAGAGTCGCCTGCAAGAATTGGTGCAGCAAAAAAATAACGGACCCCTTCAATATGAAGTCATTGAAGAAAAAGGTCCTGCACATGCGAAAAAGTTTGTTACAGTCGTTAATCTTAATGAACAACGACTTGGAAAAGGAATCGGCAAATCCAAGAAAGAAGCCGAACAGGAAGCTGCCCGTCGTGCGATAGAACATTTATTGATGCAGACAACCGAAGGGGAGAACTAATCGTGTTTTTGAAGAGGCTGGAAATCGCAGGCTTTAAATCTTTCGCGGAAAAAATCCATATAGATTTCGTACCGGGAGTCACGGCGATCGTAGGACCTAACGGAAGTGGAAAAAGTAATATTATCGATGCGATTCGTTGGGTGCTCGGTGAACAATCTGCAAAATCATTGCGTGGTAGTAAAATGGAAGACGTCATTTTCGCAGGCAGTGATTCTCGGAAAGCAGTTAATTTTGCAGAAGTCACACTCATTTTGGATAATACACAAAATTTATTTCCGCTTGATTACACTGAAATCAGTGTAACTAGAAGGGTTTTTCGATCTGGAGACAGTGCGTATCTACTGAACGGTCAGACTTGCAGGTTAAAAGACATCACCACGCTATTTATGGATTCGGGATTGGGTAAAGAAGCATTTTCTATTATTTCGCAAGGTCGTGTAGATGAGATTTTAAATAGCCGTGCTGATGAAAGACGCAATGTCTTTGACGAGGCGGCGGGTGTATTAAAGTATAAAACACATAAACTACAAGCGGAACATAAATTATTTGAGACGACGGATAATTTAGATCGCGTACTGGATATACTAAAAGAAATCGATGATCGACTTGTTCCCCTAGAAAAAGAAGCAGGTCTGGCTCGTAAAGCGTCTACATTGCGTTCTGAACTTCGCGAAGCGGATGTTCGTTTACTCCATCACGACGCTTCTTCTTTGCAACAGCAGATTTCTGAAATAGCAGCAGTTGTGAAAAATGATGAAGCCGAACAGCGAAAGATTTCGGATACTCTTACACAATATGAAAAAGATCTGGATATTGATAAGAAAGGCCTTGTGAAAGTAGAGCTTCAACTGGATGAGTACCAAAACGAATTGATCAAACAGACTGCAGAAGTTGAAAAGTGGGAAGGTAGAAGATTGCTGTCCGTTGAAAAGACTCGTAATACGAAGCAACAAGTGGAGCGTATTAGACAAGAGTTGCAAACAGCAGAAGAAACTCAACGAATGGCTAAAGACAAACATCGTGCTATGCAGATGAAGCAGAAAATTGCTCAGCGTGAGCTTGAAGAAGTTACGAAAGAAAGTAAGCAAGTCACGGCTATGTTGAATAGTTCATTAAAAGAAACGGAACAGCAAATTGAACAGTTGAAATCTGTTTATATTGAGCGGCTCAATGAAGAGGCTACTGTGCGCAGTGAAATCAAGCATGTAGAAGAGCGGCTTCAGGGAGAAAAGTCTTCTACAGAAAAGATTACCGTTCAGACTACTTTACTTTCCGAACGAAAACAACAACTAGCTAAAGGACAGCAGGAGAAAATCCAGCAAAAATTGACTGTTCAAAAACAGCTAGATGAGCTAGAAAATTCCGCTAAAGCTTGTCAACAACAATTAACAGCAGAAGAACAACGTTTATCTACGCAACAGCAAGTTCTGCAGAAAGCATTGCGTAAACAATCCGAAATGCAAGGAAGACTTCGTGCCCTGGAAAGTCTTGAAAAGGATTTTTCAGGGTTCTATTCAGGTGTCAAAGAAGTACTTCATGCGAAGAAACAGCAACGTATACAAGGGATCGAAGGAGCTGTAGTGGAACTCATTACGACGGAACCGGCTTATACAAAGGCAATCGAAACAGCTCTTGGTGGTGCTATGCAACATATCATTACCACGACTGAGCATGATGCAAGACGGGCCATCGGTTATTTAAAAACGAAAAATTTCGGTCGCGCTACGTTTCTTCCTATGGATATCTTAAAGCCGCGTGAACTTCCTATGAATAGCCGGCAAGTACTTTCTCAACAGCACGGCTTCATCGGTACAGCATTTGAACTCATTCAAACGTCCGCAGCATATGAGTCAGTTGCCAAAAACTTATTGGGTCAGACGATTATTGCTAATGATTTAGAAACTGCATCAGGTTTAGCTAAAACAATAGGACACCGCTATCGTATAGTGACACTTGATGGGGATATTATAAACGCTGGCGGTTCATTGACGGGTGGCGGTGCGAAAGGTCAGTCCACGCTGTTTTCCCGCAAGGCTGAACTGGAGACTCTTTCCAATCAACTGCAAAAAATGGATCAATCTATTCAACAGGCTACCGCACTAACTTCTGAAACTCGCAATTTAGTTGGTGCGAGTTTACATCTTCGTGATCAATTGCGCGTAAAGTTAGAAGAAACCCAACAGAAAAAGTCCCTAATCCATGCGTCATTACAAGAAACTGAAATGGAATTGCGTTCCGTCGAAATGGAAATATCCACAATTGAAATCGGACGTACAGATACTGTCTCTGCAGAAAAGCAGTTGTCGACTAAAAAACAAGATTTACAAATCCGACATGAAGCATTGAAAAGTGAACTTCAAGAGACGTTGGAAAAGTTAGAAGGTTTAGAGAGACTAGTAGAGAATAGACGCGAAGAACAGCAGTCCTTGCAGAAGAGATTACATGACTTACAGCAAAAAAGTGCAGTATTGAAAGAGCAGAACGCCTATCATTCAAGCAGTATATTAGAAACAATCACTCAAATAGATGAATTAGACTTGATAATTAATCGCTTGCAAGAAGAACAGCATTATGTGCAGGAGTTTGTCATTGGCAAGGAATTAACACCTGAAGAAATAGAGAAGCAAAGTCAGCAAGCGAATGACACAAAAAAATACTTACAACAAACGATCGAGATGGAAAAAGCTGAGCGTGTTAAGCAAGCTAAACGTGTTCGTGATCATGAACAGCGTATTAAAACGATCAGACAACAAGTAGGTACTATTTCTGAGCGTTTGAATACACTGAGGATCCAGTTATCCAGACTCGAAACACAATATGAAACGGTCAGAGATCGATTGGATGAAGAGTATGGCTTACGGCCGAATGAATTGCATCTTGAAGCATTGGATATTCCGCTACTTCGCAAAACGGTAGAGAATTGTAAGCAACAACTAGCTAGGATAGGACCTATCAACCCGAATGCAATTCAGGAATTTGAAGAAGTTTCAGAACGTCATGAGTTTTTACAATCACAACGTAATGACTTGGTTGAAGCTAAAAACACGTTGCAAGAAGCAATGGCAGAAATGGATCAGGAAATGAAGAGTCGCTTCGAGACAACGTTTGAAGCAATCCGCAGTCATTTTCGTCGCGTGTTTAAGGACATGTTCGGTGGAGGAGAAGCAGATCTTGTATTAACGGATCCAACCAACTTACTGACTACGGGAATTGATATCATGGCACGACCTCCAGGAAAAAAGTTGCAGAATTTACGTTTGTTATCTGGGGGAGAACGTGCATTAACTGTTATTTCCTTGCTGTTCTCTATTCTAGAAGTTCGCCCCGTGCCTTTTTGCATTTTAGATGAAGTGGAAGCGGCACTGGATGAAGCGAACGTGGTACGATATAGTAATTATTTAAAGAAAGTTTCGGACCAGACGCAATTCATCGTGATCACGCATCGAAAAGGTACGATGGAAGGTGCAGACGTCCTGTACGGCATTACGATGCAAGAATCGGGTGTTTCGAAATTGCTTTCTGTTAAACTATCTGAAATGGCAGAAGAAATCAGTAGCTAAGGAGTGAAATGAATGTCTTTCTTTAAGAAGATAAAAGATAAAATATCAGGAACGAACGAAGTGGTAGCAGAGAAGTTTAAAGATGGATTGACGAAGACGCGCGATTCATTTACATCGAAAGTTAACGATTTAGTGTTTAGATTCCGTGTCGTCGATGAAGAATTTTTTGAAGAACTGGAAGAAGTGTTACTTCAAGCGGATGTTGGTTTTGAAACAGTTATGGAATTGATTGATTTGCTAAAAGAAGAAGTGCAACGTAAAAATATTAAAAACACGACAGGTATGCAGTCATTGATTTCTGAGAAGCTTGTAGAAATTTATAATTCAGGTGAAACAGTTTCCAGCGAATTGAATATCGAAGAAGGTAGATTGAACGTAATTTTGATGGTTGGCGTAAACGGCGTAGGTAAAACGACAACGATCGGTAAAATGGCTGCCCGCCTCAAAAAAGAAGGCAAAACCGTTATGTTGGCTGCTGGAGATACATTCCGCGCAGGTGCGATTGAACAGCTTGTTGTCTGGGGAGAGCGCACGGGTGTAGAAGTCGTTCGTCAGGCGGAAGGTTCAGATCCAGCTGCCGTTATTTTTGATGCGGTGAAAGCAGCTAAGAAGCGTAACGTTGATGTTTTAATCTGTGATACAGCTGGTCGCTTACAAAATAAAGTGAACTTGATGAATGAGCTGGAAAAAGTACACCGCATTATTGGCCGCGAAATTGAAGGCGCGCCACATGAAGTATTGTTAGCGTTGGATGCGACGACTGGACAGAACGCATTAATCCAAGCGCAGACATTTAACGAAGTAACAAATGTTACGGGTATTGTATTGACGAAACTAGACGGTACAGCAAAAGGCGGTATCGTGCTCGCAATTCGCAATAAGCTCGATATTCCGGTGAAGTTTGTCGGTCTTGGTGAAGGTATCGATGATTTACAACCGTTCGATCCGGAGAAATATGTCTATGGATTATTTGCGAACGGATTAGAAATGGAAGAAACTGAAGAACATGGAAACGAAATTGAAGAAGACAAGTAAAATCACTTGACAGCAATACGTGTGCGCGATACTATATAATAGTGACTGAAGGAGGTCGTGATCTTGCTTGAAAAAACGACAAGAGTGAACTTCCTCTTTGATTTTTATCAATCATTATTAACTGACAAACAACGTTTATATATGCAATTATATTATTTAGATGATCTTTCTCTCGGTGAAATCGCTGAGCAATATGGCGTATCGAGACAGGCTGTGTATGACAATGTGAAACGGACTGAGGCTATGCTCGAAGATTACGAGAAGAAACTCAATTTGTTTGAAAAGCATGAAGGTCGACTTGAAATTGTAGAGTTGCTAGAAGAAATGGTACCTACTGAAAATTCAAATCGCTTCATGAAATTGCTACATACCTTAAAAGACTTTGAATAGGGGGGATTGTCTATGGCATTTGAAGGTTTAGCCGAACGCCTGCAAGGAACAATGAATAAAATTACAGGCAAAGGTAAAATTAACGAAGCTGACGTAAAAGAAATGATGCGTGAAGTGCGTTTTGCGCTAATTGAAGCAGACGTTAACTTGAAAGTCGTTAAACAATTCGTCAAGACGGTCAGCGAGCGCTCAGTAGGTCAGGACGTAATGAAAAGTTTGACACCTGGTCAGCAAGTAGTGAAAATCGTAAAAGACGAATTAACGAATCTAATGGGTGGAGAACAAAACCCCATTCAATTCGCACGTAAATCACCTACAGTCATCATGATGGTAGGTTTGCAAGGTGCTGGTAAAACAACAACTACCGGTAAATTGGCCACAGTTTTACGTAAAAAACATAATAAGAAACCTTTGCTTGTGGCAGCAGATATTTATCGCCCAGCAGCGATCCAGCAACTCGAAACTTTGGGAAAACAGATTACCGTACCTGTATTTTCTATGGGCACCGATCAGTCACCTGTTGAAATTGCCCGCAAAGCAATGGAAGAGGCGGAACGTGAGCATAATGACGTGGTAATCATTGATACTGCAGGTAGACTCCATGTGGATGAAGCGCTCATGCAAGAATTGAAAGATATTCGTGAGTTAACTAATCCCGATGAAGTATTTCTCGTAGTAGATGCCATGACAGGTCAAGATGCAGTCAACGTGGCAAAAAGTTTCGATGATACAATCGGAATCACTGGCGTCATTTTGACAAAACTTGATGGGGACACACGTGGTGGTGCGGCGTTATCGATTCGTACCGTTACAGAAAAACCTATCAAATTTGTCGGTATGGGCGAGAAAATGGATGCACTTGAACCATTCCATCCAGAGCGTATGGCGTCACGGATACTTGGTATGGGCGATGTCATGTCTTTGATTGAAAAAGCACAAGAAAACGTGGACGAGGATAAAGCGAAAGAGTTAGAGCAGAAATTGCGCACTCAAAGCTTTACACTTGACGACTTTCTTGATCAAATGCAACAGGTAAAGAAGATGGGACCACTCGACGAAATCTTAAAAATGATGCCGGGCGCGAATAAGATCAAAGGACTCGACAATGCCAAAGTGGATGAGAGTCAAATGGGTCGTGTAGAAGCAGTTATTTATTCCATGACGCTTGCTGAACGCGAGAACCCAGAAATTATTAATGCGAGCCGCAAAAAAAGAATTGCTGCAGGATCTGGAACTTCTACACAGGAAGTCAACCGTTTGCTAAAGCAGTTTGAGGAAATGAAGAAAATGGTTAAGCAAATGACCAATATGCAACAAAAAGGTAAGAAGAAAGGTAAAATGCCTGGTTTTGATGCGTTTTTTAAATAAAATAGAGGGTGTTAAGAAAAAAACCTTTACAAACAAATAAAACCTTGGTAATATACTATCTTGTGTGAAACTATTCGGAGGTGTAGATAATAATGGCAGTTAAAATTCGTCTAAAACGTATGGGAGCTAAGAGATCTCCTTTTTATCGTATTGTAGTAGCTGATGCACGTGCACCACGTGACGGCCGTCAAATCGATCAGGTTGGTACATACAACCCGCTTACAAAGCCAGCAACAGTTGAAATCAACGAAGAATTGGCTTTGAAATGGCTTCAAGATGGAGCAAAACCATCTGATACAGTTCGTAACTTGTTCTCAGAACAAGGTATCATGGAAAAATTCCATAACGCTAAATACAGCAAGTAATTTGGAGGGGTGGACATGAAGCAGCTGATTGAAACAATTGTAAAACCGTTAGTCGATTACCCGGACGACGTGAAAGTGGTATCTGAAGAACAGTCTCAACGAGTCGTTTATCGGTTATCAGTGAATGCGGAGGATATGGGTAAAGTGATCGGGAAGCAAGGTCGTGTGGCAAAAGCGATCCGTACGATTGTTTACTCAGCAGCAGGCAGCCACCACGGCAAAAAAGTGTATTTGGATATCTTGGATTGATCCAAAAGGAAGGAGCCCCGGTTCCTTCCTTTTTTGCACGTATAAATACTTTTATTCATATAATGGAGGCGAAATAATGGAATGGTTTAATGTAGGCACGATTGTTAATACGCATGGTATTAAAGGTGAGGTTCGTGTGATGTCCAAAACAGATTTCCCGGATGAGCGATATGAAGTGGGAAGTGAGCTCGCGATCTTCATGCCGAAAAGCAAAGCACCTACGTTTGTGAAAGTGATCAGTCATCGTAAACATAAAAACTTTGATTTACTGATGTTTGAAGGCTATCCGAATATTAATGACGTCGAGAAGTTCCGAAATGGCGTGATCAAGGTCTCGGAGAAAGAATTGACGGAACTAGAAGAAAATGAATTTTATTATCATGAAATTATTGGCTGCCGTGTGATTACAGAAACTGGAGACGAGATCGGTACGGTTTCAGAAATTATCGAAACAGGTGCTAATGACGTATGGGAAGTAACGCCTGCTGAAGGCAAACCACATTATATCCCGTATATCGAAGATGTTGTAAAAGATATCGATATAGATAAGCAGATTATCACAATTGAATTGATGGATGGTTTGCTTTCATGATGAAAATCGATGTGCTCTCTCTGTTCCCAGAGATGTTTGAGGGTGTACTCCATTCTTCAATCATGAAAAAAGCGCAAGAACAACAAGCCGCATCGTTTAAGGTTACAGATTTTCGTGATTATGCAACAAACAAACATAGAAAAGTCGATGATTATCCGTACGGTGGTGGTGCGGGAATGGTACTAAAACCCGAGCCTCTCTTTGCGGCTGTAGATGCTGTCACTAAACAAAGCACTAGCAAGCCACGTGTTATCTTAATGTGTCCGCAAGGCGAACGGTTCACGCAGAAGAAAGCGGAAGAACTTGCGAAAGAGCAACATCTTGTTTTCATTTGTGGTCACTATGAAGGATACGATGAGAGAATTCGTGAACATTTGGTTACGGATGAAATCTCACTTGGCGACTTTGTATTAACGGGCGGAGAAGTGGCTTCTATGGCCATCATTGATAGTGTAGTACGGTTACTCCCTGACGTTCTAGGTAATAATCAGTCAGCTGTCCACGATTCATTTTCAACGGGTATGCTGGAACATCCACAATACACTCGACCCGCTACATTCAACGGTCTTGAAGTGCCTCCTGTGCTGTTGTCGGGCAATCATGCAGAGATTGATAAGTGGAGAGAAGAGCAGGCATTTCTTCGCACGGCACAACGCCGTCCTGAACTATTGCGAGAAGCACCGTTAACTGAATATCAAAAAAAACTTTACGAGCAATGGTTACAAAAAAGAGACTAAATTTGCTTGATTCGTTAACAGGCGTGTGCTATGATTTATTAAGCGCTTTTTAAGAGCGCCTATTTTACTGTTGTTCCGCTGCAAAGCAAAACGTGCAAGAGCATCAGAAAAGAAGGAGAGAAAAAACATGCAAAAACTAATTGCAGATATTACAAAAGATCAGTTACGCACTGAACACCCTTCATTCCGTCCTGGCGATACACTTCGCTTGCACGTGAAGATCATCGAGGGAACTCGTGAGCGTATCCAGTTATTCGAAGGTATTGTTATCAAACGTCGCGGTGGCGGAATCAGCGAAACTTTCACTGTACGTAAAATTTCAAATGGTGTTGGAGTGGAACGTACATTCCCATTACACACGCCTAAGCTAGCTCAAATTGAAGTAACTCGTCGCGGTAAAGTTCGTCGTGCGAAGTTGTACTACCTACGTAAACTACGTGGTAAAGCAGCACGTATTAAAGAACTCCGTTAATAAGATAAACAGAAACGAAGGGGGCCTTGCACTTGGCCTCCTTTCTTTTTGCTCAGAAAGACAATTGGCTGTACAATAATAACAGACAGGGCAGGAGGCTGGATTGATGGAAGAGAAAAAAACGAGAAGTGAAGGACTGGAATGGATCAAAGCATTGTTAATCGCGTTTGGATTGGCCGCCATTATTCGTATCTTTTTATTCACACCAATCGTCGTTGACGGTATTTCTATGATGCCAACATTGGAACATGGTGACCGCATGATCGTTAATAAAATCGGCTATACAATTGGTGAACCGCATCGTTTCGATATAGTAGTATTCCATGCACCTGAACAGAAAGATTATATTAAACGTGTAATTGGACTGCCAGGGGATACAGTGGAGTATAAAGACGATGTACTATATATAAATGATGAGCCGTATGAAGAGCCGTACCTTGATCAATATAAGTCGGAAGTACAAGATGGTACGTTGACGGAAGATTTTACACTGCAGGATGTACCGCAAATCGATGCAAAAACAGTGCCTGAAGATCACATATTTGTAATGGGTGATAACCGTCGGAAAAGTAAAGATTCTAGACACATAGGTGTTGTATCAATCGATGAAGTCATCGGCAGTACCAGTGTGGTATTCTGGCCGATTAAAGATATTGGTCTTGTGAAATAATGAAAGGAGACGATTCGAATGACTATTCAATGGTTTCCGGGCCATATGGCGAAAGCGAGACGAGAAGTCTCAGAAAAACTCAAGTTAGTAGATATAGTATTTGAATTAATTGATGCTAGACTGCCACTTTCATCACGTAATCCCATGATAGATGAAGTAACGCATCAGAAACCAAGATTGCTTATTTTGAATAAAATGGACTTGGCGGATGAAGTACAAACTAAACGATGGATTGCCTATTTTGAAAAGCAAGGCTTACGAACAGTTGCGATCAATTCATTCGAAGGTAAAGGCCTCCAAACAGTCACCAAAGCTGCCAAAGAGATTTTGCAACCGAAATTTGACCGCATGAAGCAGCGAGGTATACGTCCTGGAGCAATCCGCGCAATGATTGTCGGCATTCCCAATGTCGGAAAATCTACTTTGATTAACCGATTAGCGAAGAAGAACATCGCTAAAACAGGAAACAAACCAGGTGTAACTAAAGCGCAACAATGGATTAAATTTGAGAAAGAATTAGAGCTTCTTGATACACCAGGAGTGCTGTGGCCGAAGTTTGAAGACCAGCAAGTAGGTTATAAGTTGGCGTTAACAGGTGCAATTAAAGACTCTGTATTGAATATGGAGGAATTAGCAGTATATGGATTACGATTTTTGGAGTCCCATTATCCTGAAAGACTGGCACAGCGCTATGAAATGATAACAGTGGGGGATAATGTTCAATCATTGTTCGATAAAATCGGTGAACGTCGAAAAGTATATACTGTTGGTGGAGAAATTGATTATGACAAAGTAGCAGAAATGATCGTACAAGACATCCGTGACCAGCAAGTAGGTAAGTTAACATTCGATTTCCCTGAAGAATTCGAATAAACCAGAAGCAACGATTTGGAACTCTGTTTCCAAAACGTTGCTTTTTTGTCGAAAAAATCATTTAGAAACCGATATAATACTTAGATAATCATAATTCAGATGGACAGGTGAAGAAATTGACAACGATACAGCAAATAAAGCATCAATTAATGGAGTTACAAGAACCGAATGATTGGCTTATAGAACTTGAAGCCGACACGAGAAAAGGCGTCCAGCAAGCGATTATTCAATGGCGCGCCCGCTACGAAAAAAAACAAGCGCTTATTCAAGAATTTCAAAAGAAAATCGCATTTGATGACTCATATAGATCCTCACGCGTTTTATTTGTTGCGGGAATTGACGAAGCGGGAAGAGGACCTTTAGCGGGGCCAGTAGTTACAGCTGCGGTTATACTACCTGAGGATTGTTCCGCCCTTATTGGATTGGACGACTCGAAAAAAGTTTCTAAGGAGAAAAGGCAGGAATTTGCCCGACTGATTAAAGAACAAGCTGTGGCGTACGCTATACACGTGCAGCCTGTTCAAGTAATTGATGAATTGAATATATATCAAGCAACAAAGCAATCGATGGAGATAGCTATAAGTGAACTTGAAATAGCGCCACATGTAGTTATAGCAGACGCTATGAATCTACATACATCGTGCCTATGCTACTCCGTCATAAAAGGAGATGAAAAAAGCTTAACTATCGCGGCTGCTTCTATATTAGCTAAAACAACTCGTGACGCACTGATGAATGAATTACATGACGAGTTTCCTTGGTATGCATTTAATGAAAATGCGGGATATGGAACTGCGAAACATCTACAAGGACTTGAAACGCATGGACTTTGTGAACATCATCGCAAATCGTTCGAACCGATTAAAACGATGTGGAGGGATCGACAATGAATTTACATTCATTAGCTGCTTCATCTACAAGGACTACCATGGAAACTCAACCGCTATCCCTTAAAGAAGGACAAATGATTCACGGAAAGATTACACAATTATTTCCTGGTCAAATGGCGCAAGTACAAGTTGGAAATCAGCAGTTATATGCTAAATTGGAAGTGTCCATGCAAGCAGGAGATAATTATTACTTCAAGGTCAACGGCACTGAACCTGAGTTACAGCTGCAGATCATTTCTGGTCCGATGCGCGGTGAAGGCCAGTCGGCACAACTGAACCAGTTAATGGAGTCGTTAAATGTACCCAAAACACAGGAAATGAAAGATATTCTCGCGACGATTATTAAGCAAAAAATTCCTATGACAAAAGAAAATATACTAGAAGCTGTCAATCTTCTGAAATTATTACCGGATGGAATGAAAGCAGAGGCACTAGCGACACTCGGTAAAATTGCTGAAGCAAAACTACCATTTACACCAGCTGTATTTCAGTCGCTCCTACAAGCGCAGATGAGCACGATTACGCAGCAACTGACAACATTGCTAGCTTCTATACAAAGCGACGCTAATCTTCCTTCAGCGATGCGTGAGCAACTCCTATCGACCATTCAATCTCTTTCTTCTCCTTTAAGTCAAGTGATAGGGAAAGAACTGCTTAATCAAAGTTTATCTCAATTGCTAAATCCACAAGCTACTCAAGCAGATCGATTTGTAGCTCTGCAGTTATTGAAAAGTTCTGCTATACTACCCGCACAAACATCATTGGCCAACTTGCCTCAAGTGTTAGCTGATTTGGTCACGAAAGTGAGTACGGGACCTACCAATGCTACTAGCAACATGATGAATCAAGCAGACCAGGGTAAAGCGATACAGTCTATAATCAGTCAACTGGGTCAAACGCCTGTTACAAATCAACAAACAATAAAAGCGCTCGTACAAAATGTCACGCAGCAATTACCCAACCAAGTACTACCGGGATCTGTAAAAAACGCGTTGCAGACTGTGATTAATCAGTTAACTCAACAACCGATGACAGATAGCTCTAAAGTTGCAGTCGTTGAGCAATTCAGTAAATTATTTACCCAAGCTCAAGCTGCAATTACTCCGGCTACGGTGCAAACAGTTCAAAGTACAATTAGTCAAATTAGCCAATCAGCGGTAACTGACCAAGAGTCAATTAAAAGGAACGTGCAAAACCTGACACAACAGCTAAGTAGTACTTCAGCTTTACCCGACTCGATGAAAAAAGCATTACAAAATGTATTGAGTCAATTTGTGCAGCAACCAATGACAGAGGGGGCAAAAACAGCACTAGTCGAACAACTCAGTCAGACATTGGTCCAACAAGCGAGTAGACAAGATGTGCCATTACAGCAACAAACTGTGATGAAAGAAGTACAACAGTCAGTTCCATCGCTCATAGTGTCGCTTGATAAAGTGGATGAAGCCATGCGTGCATTAATGCAAATGGCTGAAAAGTCGGAGAATAGTCAAGTGAAACGATTGCTTCAGACAGCCGAAGCTCAAGTATCACAGACGATGAATGGAGTTGTCATGAAAGAGGCTATACAAAACGTATTCAGTACATTAGGTGTGAATTACGAGGCGATGCTCGGAGGGAAAGAACCTGATATAGCGAATTTGGCAAGCGCATTAAAACCACAATTACTGGCTATGCTACAGGATCCGTCGCTTTCACCGCCACTGCGTGATGCAGCGGAAACAATGGTACTTCGCCTGAATGGAACATTACTACAATCAGGGGATACAGGCGCGCAACAACAGCTGATCATGCAACTACCACTAGAAATGTTTGGCAAAAAGATCGATGCTACGTTGCAGTGGAATAGCCGAATGAAAGAAAATGGGAAAATTGACCCAGCTTTTGCGAGGATATTATTTTATTTGGAATTGGAATCACTGTCGACAACCTTGGTTGATATGCATGTGCAAGACAAAGTTGTAAACTTGACGATTTTTAATGATTTGCCTTCTTTAAAAACGGTGGGACCCGCTTTTCAAGATCAATTAAAAGACGGCCTTGAAGGAGTTGGCTATAAACTGTCGGGCATTACTTTCAAGCCGTTCATGGAAAAACAGCTAGATGTCAAAATAACAGCTGGCGCATTCCCGTTGGATGAGGGAGGAGTAGATTTTAGGATATGAGAGAAGAACAACGTTTTACTAGAAAAGAAGCTGTTGCGCTGTCCTATGACCCTGAAGTTTCAGATGCTCCAAAAGTAATAGCCAAAGGAAAAGGAAAAATTGCCGAGAATATTCTTCAACGTGCGCAAGAACATTCAATTCCCATACAACAAGATCCGAGTCTGCTGGAATTACTTGGACAATTAAATGTCAACGAAATGATACCTGAAGAACTATATTTAGCCGTATCGGAGGTATTTGCTTATGTCTATCGTTTAGATCGTGAGAAAGGTGGTATGAATTAAAAGTAGGCTAAGTTGTTGGAAATTAAAGAATTTTGATTTGCAATAGCGATTCTTGGACAACGTGTGACAGTTTGATTACAATAAAACAGTAGTTGAACTTCAAGCAATTGTAAAATGAATGGAGGCAGTACGTATGAACATCCATGAATATCAAGGGAAGCAGTTATTGAGAGATTACGGAGTAGCTGTTTCAAAAGGCCGTGTCGCGTTTTCTCCAAAAGAAGCAATGGCAGTGGCAAAAGAGATTGGTACAGTACCTATTGTGGTAAAAGCCCAAATCCATGCAGGTGGACGAGGTAAAGCAGGCGGAGTCAAAATTGTAAAAACTCTTGACGAAGTGCGTTCAGTAGCAGCCGATTTAATTGGTAAGCAACTCGTAACACACCAAACAGGTCCTAAAGGACAAGAAATAAAGCGTCTTCTCGTTGAAGAAGGAATTGATATCGAAAAAGAATTTTATATTGGTCTTGTCGTTGACCGAGCAACAGATCGTGTAACATTGATGGGATCTGCAGAAGGCGGCGTAGAAATCGAAGAAGTGGCAGAACATAGCCCTGAAAAGATTTTCTATGAGGTAATCGACCCAGTAGTTGGATTGGTTCCTTTCCAAGCGCGTCGTATGGCGTTCAATATGGAAATTCCTAGCAACCTAATCAATAAAGCAGTCAGCTTTTTCTTAGGTTTATATAAAGTGTTCAGCGAAAAAGATGCATCTATCGTTGAAATTAATCCACTTGTTGTTACAAAAGACCAGCGTGTACTTGCTTTGGATGCGAAATTCAACTTTGATGACAATGCTACATTCCGTCATAAAGATATTATGGAATTACGCGATTTTGATGAAGAAGATCCTAAAGAAATCGAAGCATCCAAGTATGACTTGAGCTATATTTCTCTTGACGGCAATATCGGCTGCATGGTAAATGGAGCCGGTTTAGCGATGGCTACAATGGATACGATCCATTTCTATGGCGGAGAACCCGCTAACTTCTTGGATGTTGGGGGCGGTGCAAAGAAAGAAAAAGTAGCAGCCGCTTTCAAAATCATCTTATCCGATCCAAAAGTTAAAGGTATTTTTGTTAATATCTTTGGTGGAATCATGAAATGTGACGTAATTGCTGAAGGTGTTATTGAAGCAGCTAAAGAAGTTGGTCTTCAAGTACCTCTTGTCGTACGTCTTGAAGGAACGAATGTAGAACGCGGGAAAGCCTTGTTGCAAGAATCCGGCATCAATATCGTTGCAGCGGATTCCATGGCAGAAGGCGCGAAAAAAATCGTTGAGTTGATAGGATAAGAAAGGCAGGTACAAATCATGAGTATTTATGTAAATAAAGATACAAAAGTAATTGTACAAGGAATAACAGGTTCCACTGCCCTGTTCCACACACAGCAAATGTTGGAATATGGTACGAAAATTGTCGCTGGCGTAACGCCTGGCAAAGGCGGTCAGACGGTGGAAGGAGTTCCAGTATTTGACACTGTGGATGAAGCAGTAAAAGAAACAGGTGCAACAGTTTCCATTATTTACGTACCTGCACCATATGCGGCGGACGCAATTATGGAAGGCGTTGATGCGGGACTAGAAATGACTATCTGTATTACAGAGCATATTCCGGTCTTAGATATGATCAAAGTGAAACGTTATATGGAAGGCAAAAAGACACGATTGATTGGCCCGAACTGTCCAGGTGTTATTACGGCAGACGAGACGAAAATCGGTATTATGCCAGGCTATATTCATACTAAAGGGCATGTAGGCGTAGTTTCCCGTTCAGGTACACTAACTTATGAAGCGGTTCACCAGTTAACACAAGAAGGCATTGGTCAAACTACAGCTGTCGGAATTGGTGGAGACCCGGTAAATGGTACGAACTTTATCGATGTCTTGAAAGCATTCAATGAAGATCCAGAAACATATGCAGTGGTCATGATCGGTGAAATTGGTGGTACTGCGGAAGAAGAAGCGGCTGCTTGGATTAAAGAAAATATGACGAAGCCTGTAGTAGGCTTTATCGGCGGTCAAACTGCACCTGAAGGTAAGCGTATGGGACACGCAGGTGCTATAATTTCCGGGGGTAAAGGTACAGCTGCTGATAAAATCAAAGCTCTAGAAGAAGCTGACGTTCAAGTCGCAGATACACCTTCAGTCATAGGTGAAACGTTAATTAAAGTCTTGAAAGAAAAAGGACTATACGAGAAATGTAAAACGAAGTAAACTGAAAGGAGTAGCTTAATTGCTACTCCTTTTTTCGTGCTCATGCTTGTAGTGTCGAACAGAGGAGAATTCGATGCTCTATACCAATCAGCACCTACATTTACTGTATGTCCATTATATCCATCCGGTACCCTTTAATCGTTTTTCGAAGATTTTGCACGAGAACCCTTTACTAGAAAATTTACATTCATACTCGGCTCTTCAATGGTCGCATATTTTTAATTTGCCTGTAGAAAAAGTGAAGCAATTCCCAGAGAGATATGAAGAAATTTCCCGTCTTCCTATAGTAGAAATACTGAAGAAAAACAATGTGATCCCGATCACATATTTTCATTCGGATTATCCCGAAGAATTAAAGCAATTATGCGATCCGCCATCGGTTCTTTATACTAAAGGGAATAAGCTTTTATTGAAAAAACATCCTCGTGTTGGCATAATCGGCTCCCGTACAGCTACGGGTTATTCTCAAAAGGCGCTGGAATTTATTGTGCCACCGCTTGTTGATCGTCAGATCCCAATTGTTTCAGGCTTAGCCGCTGGAGCTGACACGATGGCTCATCAAGCTGCTATCGACTTTGGCGGGGAAACAATTGGTGTATTGGGTCATGGGTTTTCTCACATGTATCCGAAAAGGAATCAAAAAATAGCTGAAGAAATGGCCGAAAATCATTTACTTGTGACAGAGTATCCACCGTACTTTCCGCCAGCAAAATGGACATTTCCGATGAGAAATCGGATTATCAGTGGTTTGTCTAGCGCACTAGTCATTACAGAATCTGTCGAAAGAAGCGGAACGATGAGTACAGTCGAGCATGCTCTTGATCATGGAAAAGAAATATTTGCAGTTCCTGGTGCTATAGATTCCCCTCTTTCAGCGGGCCCCAATAAGCTGTTGGATGAAGGAGCCAAGCCGTTGTGGAGTGGTTATCAAATTGTAGATTCTTTACTATAAATCGGCATATCCTCTTTTTGTAAAATGTTTAAAAGGTTGCTTTATTTGAGAAACTGTTATACATTTTGCAACAGATATTCTTTTGCTGAATAAATATAAAGAAATCTCTCTGAGGAGGGAACGATATGGCAGATTACTTAGTAATAGTGGAATCGCCTGCTAAAGCGAAAACGATTGAACGTTACTTAGGAAAGAAGTATAAAGTTAGTGCATCACTTGGTCATTTACGTGATTTACCCCGCAGTCAAATGGGTGTAGATACCGAAAATAATTATGAACCGAAGTATATTACCATCCGAGGAAAAGGACCGATACTTCAAGATTTAAAAAAAGAAGCAAAAAAAGCGAAGAAAATTTTCCTCGCAGCTGACCCGGATCGTGAAGGGGAAGCGATAGCTTGGCATTTATCACATCAGTTAGGTGTAGATATCGAGTCAGATTGCCGCGTAGTCTTCAATGAAATTACAAAAGAAGCAATCAAAGAATCTTTTAAACACCCTCGTCCTATTAACATGGATTTAGTGGATGCGCAGCAAGCAAGAAGGATTTTGGATAGGTTAGTAGGCTATAACATCAGTCCAATCCTTTGGAAGAAAGTGAAGAAAGGGTTATCCGCGGGGCGTGTGCAATCAGTTGCTTTGCGTTTGATCATCGACCGGGAAAATGAAATCAATGCATTCGAACCGGAAGAGTATTGGTCCATCACTTCACAATTCGCTAAAGGTGATAAAACTTTTGAAGCGCAATTTTACGGCGATACAGTAGAGAAAGTGAAACTGACGAATCAAGAACAAGTAGAAAATATCGTCAGTTCAATAAAGCCGGACGAATTCGATGTATCCAAAGTAGTGAAGAAAGAACGTAAACGTAATCCAGCGTTGCCGTTCACTACCTCATCTCTTCAGCAAGAGGCAGCACGTAAGCTGAACTTCCGCGCGAGGAAGACGATGATGCTAGCGCAACAATTATATGAAGGAATTGCAATTGGAAAAGAAGGCACAGTTGGTTTGATTACTTATATGCGGACTGACTCGACAAGAATCTCTGATACCGCAAAAGAAGAAGTGAAATCCTTCATCCATACGATGTACGGTGAAGAGTTTATTTCAACTAGTACGAAAAAAACGAAAGCTAAAGCGAAGACGCAGGATGCGCACGAAGCCGTAAGACCTACTTCAGCTATGCGGCCACCAGATGCCATGAAAGCGTTTTTAACAAGAGACCAACATCGTCTTTATAAACTAATTTGGGAACGTCTCATCGCAAGTCAAATGGCACCGGCTGTTTTGGATACAGTGACTGCAGATTTCTTAAATGGAGATATTCGTTTTAGAGCGTCGGGATCTCAAGTGAAATTCCCAGGCTTCATGAAAGTTTATATCGAAGGCAATGATGACCAACAAGAAGAAAAAGAAAATATATTACCACCGCTTGAAGAAGGTGAGCGTATTAAATATGCAGATGTGGATCCGAAACAGCATTTCACACAGCCGCCACCTAGATATTCGGAAGCACGTTTAGTGAAGACGCTTGAAGAGCTAGGTATAGGTAGACCTTCTACGTATGCACCCACACTCGACACCATTCAAAAGCGTGGCTATGTCACACTAGATGCCAAGAGGTTTATTCCGACAGAACTTGGAGGAATCGTCCATCAGGCAGTAAATCAATACTTCCCTGATATCATCGACATCGAATTTACGAGACAGATGGAACAACGTCTTGACCATGTAGAAGAAGGCACAATCGAATGGCGAACAGTGATTGATGATTTCTATCGTGATTTTGAAAAACACGTAGAAGTAGCCGATGCCGAAATGGAAAAGATTGAAATTAAAGATGAGCCGGCAGGTGAAGATTGTGAAAAATGTGAATCTCCGATGGTCTATAAGATGGGCCGTTACGGAAAATTCATGGCATGCTCTAATTTCCCGGATTGTCGTAATACGAAAGCTATCATCAAACCAATTGGTGTAAAATGTCCAAAGTGTAAGGAAGGCGAAGTTGTCGAGCGTAAAAGTAAGACGAAAAGGATATTCTTTGGTTGTGATCAATATCCTGAATGCGACTATGTTTCATGGGATAAACCGATTTCGAGGCCGTGTCCAAAATGTCAGCATACAATGGTTGAAAAACGTCTGAAAAAAGGCGTTCAAATCCAATGTATTGAATGTGATTATAAAGAAGAACCACAAAGCTAATAAGATAGAAATAATTCAACATAATGAGAAAGAGGTAGTTGTAATGACGCAAATTGTAAATGTGATTGGTGCAGGATTAGCTGGAAGTGAGGCTGCTTGGCAATTAGCTAATAGGGGAGTCCAAGTGAAACTATTCGAAATGCGCCCTGTAAAGCAAACCCCTGCCCATCATACAGATAAATTTGCGGAGTTAGTGTGTAGTAACTCGTTACGTGCCAATAACCTGACGAATGCGGTAGGTGTCATCAAAGAAGAAATGCGTCAATTGAATTCATTGATTATCCAAGCTGCGGATGATTGTGCGGTACCTGCTGGCGGTGCGCTTGCAGTAGATCGCCATGAATTTGCTGGCAACGTCACTGAAAAGGTCCGGAATCATCCGAACATAGAAGTGATCAATGAGGAAGTGATAAAAGTACCGGAAGGAATTACGGTCATCGCATCCGGTCCACTGACGTCTCCGACTTTAGCTGAAGAAATTAGACAGCTAACTGGTGAGGATTATTTATATTTCTATGATGCTGCGGCTCCCATCGTAGAAGCTGATTCCATCAATATGGATAAAGTTTATTTGAAATCACGCTATGATAAAGGGGAAGCAGCTTATTTAAACTGCCCTATGAATGCGGAGGAATTTGAGCGTTTCTATGAAGCTTTAATCTCAGCTGAAGTGGCTCCTTTAAAGGAGTTTGAGAAAGAACTTTACTTTGAAGGATGTATGCCGATTGAAGAGATGGCAAAGCGCGGTGTGAAAACTATGTTATTTGGTCCTTTAAAACCGGTTGGACTTGAAGATCCTAAAACAGGGAAAGAACCAAAAGCTGTTATTCAGTTACGACAGGATAACGCGGCGGGAACACTATATAACCTGGTAGGATTTCAGACGCATCTCAAATGGGGCGCTCAGAAAGAAGTATTGAAACTGATACCTGGATTAGAAAATGTCGATATCGTACGCTACGGTGTGATGCATCGTAATACATTCATCAACTCTCCTAGAGTATTAAACTGCACGTATCAGCTGAAATCACAACCAACCATCCTGTTTGCAGGTCAGGTAACAGGTGTAGAAGGCTATGTTGAATCAGCAGGATCAGGATTGATTGCAGGTATTAATGCGGCACAATTAGCAAAAGGTGAAAAGCCGGTTCGGTTTCCGAGAGAGACGGCACTCGGGAGTATGGCGCGTTATATCACGGAAGCTGATCCACATAACTTCCAGCCGATCAACATCAATTTCGGATTATTCCCTGAGCTGAATAGGCGATATAGAACGAAAGCCGAACGAGCAAACAAACATGCGACACGCGCATTAGATGCATTACAAGAATTTAAATCAACGACGAACATATAACTAACATCTTTACTTTAACGACTTAAGGTCGGACTGAAGATAGAACTCCATCTAATAGGAGTTCTATCTTCAGTTTTTTTAGTTGTAGTGACATTGTGCAACTTCCTAGATGGTATAACGTCTTACATTTAGGGAAATGATGAACAATAAGATATATGATTACTTAGCTAGTAAAGTAATTTGACTGTTATGTGACGGAAATAGTTCTTTAATCTAAAAATGCTAAAGAAGCAGTTTTTCAAAGTTGCCCAAAATTCCTTGCTAATGTATAGTGTTTAATGGACTACATTCGGCTTTGATAGTTTATTTCGTACTATATATAATCAACAATCTTTCAAGTCTTCAGGTGCACATTGTACGATGATAAATTCGTATCGAGGTGATAAAATGATTCCTGAAATAAATCAATTGGCAGAAGAATATGTATCTTATATTCGACTAGAGAAAAACTACTCATCCTATACGGTCGCGGAGTATGAAAAAGATCTTCGGGATTTTTTATTGTTCCTGCAAGAAGAGGGAATCGGGAAGTTGGAGGATGTCGACTATCCCGTAGCTAGATTATATGTTACTCGTCTATATGATCAATCTTATGCAAGAACAAGCATTTCTAGGAAAATATCAGCCATCCGATCATTTTTTAAATTCATTAATGCCCGTTACGGAATAGAAGATCAAGCATTTCGATTATTGTATCATCCGAAGCAAGAAGAACACCTTCCTGCTTTTTTCTATCAGCAAGAGTTAGAAAAGCTTTTTGAAGTTACGATGGGTGAGGATTTTCGCTCTTTACGAGATCGTGCTTTACTCGAGTTGCTTTATGCGACGGGGATCCGTGTCGGGGAACTAGTAGAAATCGAAGTGCAAGATGTGGATCATTATTTAGGAATTGTAAAAGTAATGGGTAAAGGACGAAAAGAACGTTTTGTGCCATTCGGGAGTTTTGCAGAGGAAGCATTGCGAAACTACATAGACAGTAGTCGACCACGATTGATAAAGCAAAAGAAACATACAAAATTGTTTGTTAATTTGCGTGGAGATCCTTTGACGGCTCGTGGCGTGCGCTATGTATTAGATGACTTAATGAAGAGAGCATCGTTGCATACCAATATTACGCCGCATATGATTCGCCATACGTTTGCGACACATTTGCTTGGCGCTGGAGCAGATCTTCGGTCAGTACAAGAGCTACTAGGACATAGCCATTTATCGTCAACTCAGGTCTATACCCATATCACAAATGAACACTTACGCCAGACTTATTTACAAACGCACCCTCGTGCTTAGGAGGAACTATAATGAAATTTCATGCAACAACGATATTTGCTATTCATCATGATGGGCAATGTGCCATGTCAGGTGATGGGCAAGTGACGATGGGCGAGTCGGTCGTCATGAAACATACAGCGAAGAAAGTTCGTAGATTATTCAACGGCAAAGTCTTAGCTGGTTTTGCTGGTTCCGTAGCGGATGCTTTTACGCTATTTGACTTATTTGAAGCTAAACTTAATGAATACGATGGAAATCTTCAACGCGCGTCAGTTGAACTGGCTAAAGAATGGCGTGGAGATCGAATCTTACGTAAGTTAGAAGCGTTGTTACTTGTTATGGATGAAAATACGCTATTACTTGTTTCAGGTACTGGTGAAGTGATCGAGCCGGATGATGGGGTATTGGCAATCGGTTCCGGAGGTAATTATGCACTAGCGGCCGGACGTGCACTGAAGAAGTATAGCAGTGAATTAACAGCAGAAAAAATCGCTGAAATTTCACTTGAAACAGCTGCTGATATTTGTGTGTTCACCAATCATAATATTATCGTGGAGGTGCTTTAAGTGATGAAGCAAGAAATGACTCCTAAAGCGCTAACAGCGTATTTAAATCGTTATATTATAGGACAGGAAAAAGCAAAAAAAGCTGTTGCGGTTGCTATGAGAAATCGTTATCGTCGTATGCAATTGACTGCTGAAGAACAAGAAGAGGTCATTCCGAAAAACATTTTGATGATTGGACCTACCGGTGTCGGGAAAACAGAAATTGCAAGAAGAATTGCAAAGTTAATTCACGCGCCTTTCGTAAAGGTCGAAGCAACAAAGTTTACGGAAGTGGGATATGTAGGACGAGATGTGGAGTCAATGATTCGCGATTTAACTGAAGTCGGAGTAAGAATGGTAAAAGAAGATATGCGCGAAGCCGTAAAAGAGCAGTCCCAAAAGTTAGCGGAAGAACGTTTAGTCAAGCTACTAGTACCTGAGGCGAAAAAGAATACTGAAGGTCAAAATCCTTTCGAAATGTTTTTCGGTCAAAAAACACAGCCAGAACCCGAAAAAACAGAAGATCAATCCGAGATTAGACGAAAGCGTTCAGACATCGCTGAGCAACTTGCGAAGGGTCAAATTGAAGAAAAAATGGTGACGGTAGAAGTACAAGCGCAACAACCCTCTTTATTCGATGCGTTGCAAGGGTCTGGTATGGATCAAATGTCAGGTATGCAAGACGCTTTATCATCACTTATGCCGAAGAAGAAAGTTCAGCGTCGCATGAAAGTAAAGGATGCAAGAATTGTACTGGAAGCGGAAGAAGCGGATAAGTTGATTGATCAAGATGAAGTGTCACGTAAAGGAATTGAATTAACGGAACAGGCGGGAATTATTTTCCTTGACGAAATGGACAAAATAGCGAGTAGCAACCAAAAGTCTTCTGGAGAAGTGTCTCGTGAAGGTGTACAACGTGATATTTTGCCGATTGTGGAAGGTTCTACAGTCACAACGAAGTATGGCGCTGTTAAGACAGATTATATATTGTTCATTGCTGCTGGAGCATTCCATATGTCGAAGCCGTCTGATATTATTCCCGAGTTACAAGGTAGATTTCCAATTCGTGTAGAATTAGACAAATTGACAAAAAATGATTTTGAGCGCATACTGCGAGAACCGGATTTTTCTTTATTAAAGCAATATGAACGCCTTCTTGCGACAGAAGAAGTTGAAATTGAATTTACGGATGAAGCGATCAGTAAGTTGGCTGAAATTGCATTTGAAGTAAATAATGAAAC
Source organism: Sporosarcina ureae (assembly GCF_002101375.1). GTDB lineage: Bacteria > Bacillota > Bacilli > Bacillales_A > Planococcaceae > Sporosarcina > Sporosarcina ureae_B. The sequence goes on from NZ_CP015207.1 coordinate 3,039,893, forward strand.
AGAAAATATTGGTGCAAGAAGATTGCATACGATTTTGGAGAAGTTGTTAGAGGATTTATCATTCGAAGCAGCAGAAATCGGGCCTGCATCTATCAAGATTACACCAGCATACGTAGATGAAAAGCTGGATGGAATTGTAAAAAACAAAGATTTGTCACATTTTATTCTATAAGGAAGTCGTAATAGTTTATTTAACGATTGAAAACCTTTAGAATATTCATTAAAGTCAGAAGAAATCCTTGAGGAGGAACAATAGAAATGAGCTTATTAGTCAAAACAAGAAAAATCAATGCAATGTTACAAAAAGGTGCAGGCGGTCCTGTTAACTTTAAAGAGATGGCAGAAGAGCTGAGCGATGTAATTAATTGTAATGCGTTTATCGTGAGTAGAAAAGGTAAATTACTTGGTTTAGAAATTCATCAGCAAATTGATAATGATCGTATGAAAAAAATGTTCGAAGATCGTAAATTCCCTGAAGAGTATACAACTCGTTTGTTCCAGATTAATGAAACGTCTCCAAATATCGATATTGAGAGCGAACATACTGTGTTCCCTATCGAAAACAAAGAGTTATTCCAAGAAGGTTTAACTACAATTGTACCTATCATTGGTGGCGGCGAGCGCTTGGGTACTTTGATTCTTGCGCGATTAAGAGATGGTTTTACAGAAGACGATCTAATCCTTGCTGAATATGGTGCAACAGTAGTGGGTATGGAAATCTTGCGTGAAAAGTCTGAGGAAATTGAACATGAAGCGCGTAGCAAAGCGGTTGTACAAATGGCGATCAACTCATTGTCTTACAGTGAGCATGAAGCGATTGAACATATCTTCAAAGAGCTAGACGGAAATGAAGGATTGCTTGTAGCATCTAAGATTGCCGACCGTGTAGGAATTACACGTTCAGTAATTGTCAATGCACTTCGTAAACTTGAAAGTGCTGGTGTTATTGAATCGCGTTCTTTAGGAATGAAAGGTACGTATATTAAAGTATTGAACGATAAATTCCTAGAAGAGCTTGAAAAACATAATTCATAATAATAGTAACACTTTAGAGAAAAGTGTTTAGAAACTGAAGGAATTTCCGTGCTTACGGATTTTCTTCGGTTTTTTATTTTGATCAATAAATGATCTCTTCTACTAATTGGGATTCATGTTGCTTAATAGATACTCACTAAGAAGTATTAATTTGATTAGTAATAATGAGTAGAAAGTGGGAGAGTGTGGAAGTCTTACATTATCTGAGAGAGCATTTTAAATTACACAATACGACACAATGTGCCACATCAACAGTGAAACACCAATTCCTAATTAAAGGGAAAACAAATTTATATACTACTAAGTAATTAGTAGTAATCTATTGACTACTCTGAAATTTCGACAGTAGTTACTTTATACTATTAAAAGTTTTAGAAAACATTGGACAAAAATCATTAGTCTCCGCTACAATAGAGAAGTAGAAAATTAAGGAATCAATTTTTATTAAAGATAGTATTAAAGAATAGTATGAAGTGAGTAGAATTTTAGAAAAACCGCGAAAAATGACCTAAATGAGAGAAAGGTGGGGAAATGATGGAGATTTATGGTGGTGCCATCAACCTGCTTGAAAAAGGATTGAATTACTCATCAGCAAAAGGTAAAGCAATTTCGCAAAATATAGCGAATGTAGACACACCCAACTATAAAACTAAAAGTGTTAATTTTAAAGAAGTGTTTTCCAACGCGAATAGTAAAGGCTTAGAGGCATATAAGACTGACTCGAAGCATTTAGATTTTACACATTCCACGACAAGTAAGACATTCGATATATCGAACTTACGATACCGACAAGATCGCAATGGTGTGGATATGGACAAACAACAGGCAGATTTAGCGGCCAATCAAATATATAACTCCGCTTTAATAGAGCGATTAAATGGGAAATTTAATTCATTACAAAGTGTTATTAAAGGAGGACGTTGATCATGAGTATATTTCATAGTCTGAACACGTCGACTTCTGCATTAACTGCTCAACGTTTACGTATGGATGTCATATCTTCCAATATGGCGAATGTCGATTCAACTCGGGCCAAGCAAGTAAATGGCGAATGGCAGCCGTATAGAAGGAAAACAGTCACATTACAACCGAAGGAAGGACAGTTCTCTTCATTTTTGCAAGCAGCGAAGGGTGTTCACTCACATGGGAATGCAGGGAATGGTGTGGCCGTAACACGTGTGAAAGAAGATCGGGAGACTCCATTCAAATTAGTATTCGATCCTTCTCATCCAGATGCGAATGAAGAAGGTTATGTGGAAATGCCAAATATCGACCCTTTGCGCGAAATGATTGATTTAATGTCTGCAACGAGATCATATGAAGCGAATGTAACAGCGTTGAATGCAAATAAATCAATGCTAATGAAAGCACTGGAGATCGGAAAATAATAGACTAGTATTATATTAGGAGTGAACTAGATGGCGATACAATCAATTACAGGTGCTATGCCTGCGATGTCAATCCAGCAACCGGAAGTGAAAGCACAAAAAACACCTTTCGAAGCTCAACAGAATTTCTCTGCAATGTTAAACGACGCGATTCACCAAGTAAACCAAACACAACAAGTCTCAGATGCTATGACGACAAAACTTGTTAAAGGTGAAGATGTTGACTTACATAATGTGATGATCTCGGCACAAAAAGCCAGTATTGCCTTAAATGCAACAATGGAAATGCGTAATAAAGTGGTAGAAGCATACCAAGAAATCATTAGAATGCCTGTCTAATTGATAGAAAGCACTAGGCATAAATGGAATCAGGCCTAGTGAGGCTGACCGGGGGATTAGAATGAATGAAAGATTGACAAAGCTCAGAATGGATCTCAAGACCTTCTGGGAAAGTCGAACGAAAAACCAAAAAATTATATATATAACGATAGCCGCCGGCATTATTGCGCTGGCAATTTTTTTAACAATCATTATGTCCCGTACTACATATGTAACGCTTTATTCAGAAGTGTCGCCATCTGAAATTGGACGTATAAAAGAAGTCCTAGATGGACAGGGAGTACCTTATCTAGTAGAACCGGGTGGGACCGCAATCTCAGTACCTGAAAAACAACTAGATAATCTACGTGTATCACTAGCGGCAGAAGGATTCCCAGATTCCGGTCTAATCGATTATTCGTTTTTCTCGGATAATGCTGGTTTCGGTACTACGGATAATGAATTTAATATGATTAAGCTTGCTGCGATGCAAACAGAATTAGCTAATCTAATAAAGGGTATAGAAGGTATTAAGGATGCGAAAGTAATGCTTACTTTACCGACAGAGGGAATCTTCGTAAATGACACGACGTCAGAGGCTAGTGCAGCGATTATGTTGAAGACGAATCCCGGACAAAATTTTTCAGAACAACAAATTACATCACTATATAATTTAGTCTCAAAGAGCTTGCCAAATCTATCTAATGAGAATATCGTCATCCAGAACCAATATTTTGAGTACTTTGATCTGAAAGATTCAGGAGATTCTTACGGAGCTAGTGTGACGGATCAAATGGGCGTGAAAAAAACGATCGAGCGCGACTTACAACGACAGGTTCAAATGATGCTTGGTACGTTGATGGGACAAGATAAAGTAGTGGTGTCCGTTACGACAGATATCGACTTTAAGAAAGAACAACGTGAAGAGAATCTTGTGACACCTGTAGATCCAGAAAACATGGAAGGTATTGCATTAAGTGTGCAACGGATAACTGAATCATTCTCGGGTACGAATCCGGCAGTAGGTGGTACACCAGAAGCGGAAGATCCGACAGATAATCGTACTACCTATGTTGAAGGTGAAGGTGGAGACGGAGATTACGAACGTCTAGAAGAAACGATTAATAATGAAGTAAATAGAATCAGAAAAGATATAGTAGAGAGTCCATATAAGATAAGTAATATCGGTATTCAAGTTATGATTGAACCTCCTACTGCTGATGATCCAACCTCATTGGCACCTGAAGTTAGACAAGATGTTGAACGGATTTTAGAGACAATAGTACGTACTTCATTGGATACAGAAGTAGCTGGAGAATTGACGGAAGAAATACTAGCTGAGAAAATAGCAGTTTCGGTTCAACCACTTAAAGGGAAAAATATCGCGTTTGAAGATACGAAGACGGTCATCCCTTGGTGGGTATATTTGATTGGCGGAGTATTACTACTAGCAGTTATTGTTCTAGTTGTGTTGTTCTTGCGCAAGAGACGCAATGAAGCGGAAATGGAAGAAGAGTTGGCTATAGAACAAGCGCAGGCTCAATTTGATTCGGTGCAAGTCAATGATATCAACATGGAACAAGAAACAGAAGCGACAGCACGAAGAAAACAACTAGAAAAAATGGCTAAAGATAAACCAGAAGAGTTTGCGAAATTATTGCGAACGTGGATTGCCAAGGAGTAACGGAGGGGTTTAGTTGGTTAAGAAAGATAAAGACATGTCTGGAAAACAAAAAGCTGCTCTTTTGCTTATCTCATTGGGGCCTGAGGTTTCGGCTTCAGTTTATAAGCATTTGAATGAAGAAGAGATTGAGCAACTGACGTTGGAGATTTCGGGTGTGAAAAAAGTAGAATCCTCTGTAAAAGAAGAGATTATTGAAGAATTTCATAACATCGCTCTTGCACAGGATTATATTTCTCAGGGGGGGATTGGCTATGCCAAGACAGTACTTGAAAAAGCACTCGGAAAAGAACATGCCCAAGCAATCATTAACCGTCTGACATCTTCACTCCAAGTGCGACCGTTTGATTTTGCGAGACGCGCGGAACCATCACAAATACTAAACTTTATCCAAAATGAACATCCGCAGACAATTGCATTGATTTTATCTTATTTGGAAGCCGAGCAGGCAGGATTAATCTTGTCGCAGCTTCCGCAAGAAATGCAAGCGGATATAGCCAAACGTATAGCTACAATGGAATCAACTTCTCCTGAAGTAATCAGTGAGATAGAAGCAGTTCTTGAACGAAAATTATCATCTACTGTAACTCAAGACTTCACCGAAACAGGTGGAGTAGACGCAGTCGTTGAAGTGTTAAACGGCGTAGATCGTTCAACGGAGAAAACGATTCTCGATGCTCTTGAAATACAAGATCCTGAGCTGGCCGAAGAAATACGCAAGAGAATGTTTGTTTTCGAAGATATTATTACGTTGGATAACCGTTCAATTCAACGTGTTATCCGTGACTGTGAAAATGAAGATTTAATATTAGCGATGAAAGTATCTAGTGAAGAAGTGAAAGATATACTATTCAAGAACATGTCACAACGTATGGCAGAATCTTTCAAAGAAGAAATGGATGTAATGGGTCCCGTGCGACTTCGTGACGTGGAAGAGGCGCAGTCTCGAATCGTAGGAATCATCCGCAGACTCGAAGATGCAGGAGAAATCATCATAGCGCGTGGTGGAGGAGATGACATCATTGTCTAATCTGTTTCGTTCTGAGCGAACTGTTATGAATCAAAGTCCTACGAAAGCAATATCAATACGCAATTTGCAATCGATGGAACCTGCCGAAGTAGTGGAAGAGCCAGTAAGTACAGGCATGATGTTCATGGAACGCAACCGCTTATTACAGGAAATGGAACAACGGAAAAGCATTGTGGATACCGAAATCAAACAGCGATTGGAACAAGCGGCAGCGGATATCGAATCGATGTATGCCGCTTGGGCAAATGAAAAAGAAGAACTGCAACAACGAGCATATGACGAAGGGTTTCAAGTCGGATTCGATGATGGACGCAATAAAGCAATAGCGGAGATGCGTGAAATGGTAGAGGCAGCGAACGAAACTACTACATTAGCATACGAGAATGCAACGCAATATTTACTCAATCAAGAACGAGTAATTTTGAATATCGGGATGCATTCGGCGGAACGAATCATTGATAAAGTGATAGAAGAGGACGATGAGACCTATTTATCAATCGTGCGTAAAGGGATTAAAGAAGCACAAGAAAGCGAAGAGATAAAATTATTCGTACCGACTGAACAGTTTAATATGGTAACGACACATCGCACTGAACTTGCTTCAATCTTTCCACCCGAAACACCATTCCTTATTTTTGTCAATGAAGATTTCAATGCAACAGATTGTTTTATCGAAACGAACCATGGTCGAATCGTAGTGAGTGTAGATGAGCAACTGAATGAACTGAAAGAGCAATTGGTGAAAATCATGGAAGATGGTGTGTGAATTTGAAAAGAGTCGAAGATTTGATTCCGATCATTCCAAATATCAACACCTTGAAAAAATATGGTCGGGTAATACGAGTTGTGGGATTACTAATAGAATCTAAAGGTCCAGAATCGTCAATCGGAGACGTATGTTTCATTCATTTGAACGTTCCTGAAGGGGGACGTTCTCTAATACAAGCAGAAGTTGTAGGATTTAGGGCAGAAATCGTCATGCTGATGCCTTACACGGATATACGCAATATTTCAAGTGGCTGTCTAGTCGAAACGCTAGGTAAGCCTCTTGAAGTAAAGGTAGGGATGAATCTACTAGGGAAAGTCCTCGATTCTTTAGGGAAGCCTATTGATTCAAGCCCGTTACCTAAAGGCTTGGCAACTGTTCGTACAGAAAACAGTCCACCAAACGTTTTGACACGTCCTACTATTAATGACAAGTTAGCTGTAGGAGTGAAAGCCATTGACGGTATGCTGACTGTAGGTAGTGGTCAACGTGTAGGGATTTTCGCAGGTTCCGGTGTCGGCAAAAGTACTTTGCTAGGTATGATTGCACGCAATACGGAAGCGGATATTAACGTGATCGCTCTCATAGGCGAACGTGGTCGTGAAGTCCGTGAGTTTATCGACAGAGACCTCGGGCCGGAGGGTTTAAAGAAAACAATTGTAGTCGCGGCGACTTCTGATCAGCCCGCTCTTATGCGAATTAAAGGTGCCATGACAGCAACAGCTATTGCAGAGTACTTTCGAGATAAAGGCTTGAACGTCATGTTGATGATGGACTCCGTCACACGTGTAGCCATGGCACAGCGTGAGATTGGTCTTGCGGTAGGTGAACCGCCTGCAACACGGGGATATACTCCCTCCGTTTTCGCTATTTTACCTAAACTTTTGGAACGTAGTGGAACGAATGAAAAGGGGGCTATCACCGCATTCTATACAGTGCTGGTTGACGGCGATGATATGAATGAGCCGATAGCGGATGCCGTACGAGGCATTCTTGACGGTCATATAGTCTTAGACCGTACGCTTGCCAATAAAGGTCAGTATCCTGCGATCAATATTTTGAAAAGTGTCAGTCGTCTAATGAACCATATTGCAGATCCTGACCATTTGACAGCAGCTGCGAAATTACGTGAACTGTATTATGCCTACGATAAATCTGAGGACTTAATTAATATTGGTGCATATAAAAAAGGGACGTCACGAGAAATCGATGAAGCGATTGAGTATGAGCCAATCATTACCGACTTTCTGAAACAGAAATTTAATGAGAATATTCAATTGGAAGATACGGTAAATGAAATGATTGCGTTAGCTTCTGGAGGAGGAGAACGTAGATGACTTCTTTCCGTTATCGTTTTGATAAAGTACTGAATTTACGTGAACAAGAACGTGATGAAACAGAAATGGCATATAAAGAGGCGATTGAAGAGTTTGAAAAAATCGCAACCCAACTGTATGACCAGATGAAAAAGAAAGAAAATGTCTTGGAAGAACAGCAACAACGAATGACTACAGGTTTTTCCATTGATGATTTACACAGTTATTCTCGATTCATTAACACACTTGACTTAACCATTGATCATATTCAGCAAGAAGTGATGAAATCCCGATCGAAAATGAATTGGTATGAATCCCAATTGCTGGAGAAAAATATCGAAGTGAAGAAGTTTGAGAAAATGAAAGAGATTGGGAAAGAACAATATAATGCTGAAATGGAACACGTAGAGACAAATCGAATAGACGAACTATCAACGATGAAGTTTCGTTCAAGAGAAGACGGGTGGTAAAGTGGCTAATTTGAAAAAGAAAAAAGGGGCGGGAGAATCAGCTGATAGGCAAAGCAAAAAGTCGATTGGTTTTTTCCAAATATTGCTTGCATGGATCATCATACCTCTTATGTTCACAATGGCTGTCGTTTTAATCATAGCTAAAGTAGCTGATGTAAACGTCTTCGATCAGGCGAAAGAGTGGACATCAAAAGTTCCATTCCTTGAACAAAAAGCACCTGATGAAAAGGTCGAGGGAGATCTAATATTGGAAGAACGGGTCATTTCTCTTCAAGCAGAGATTCAAGAAAAAGAAGCGCAATTATTTGAAGTCCAAGATGAACTTACGAAAGTAAAAGATTCGAATGAAACGCTAGAAATAGAGAAAGAAAAGTTGAATGAAGAAATCGAGAAATTAAAACTTGCGCAAAGTGAATCTAAGCGTGATTTCAAAGAAATAGTAACGACTTATGAGCAAATGTCGGCCAAATCCTCAGCTCCTGTCATTACAAAAATGGGAGATGCGGAAGCTGTCCAAATATTGTCTAGCCTAAAGCCTGCTACTTTAGCAGCTATTCTAGAGAAAATGTCTCCTGAAGATGCGGCTAAATATACTTCTATGCTTACAAAGTAGTATAATAGTATTTAAGGGAGGTGAAAAAGTGAGTTTAGGACTAGTTATGAAGGTAGGTTCTTCAGGCACTCCTTTTAATTTATCTGCTTCTACAGCAAATATTGAAGGCGAGAGATTCGGTAGTGTGTTTCAGAGTCTCATGTCCACTACATCTATATCTACTAAACAACAGATAATAAATGGTGATCAAAAGTTAACTAAATTATTAGGTGATGTTCTCAACGTCGAATCATTGAAAATGCTAGAAGGAATTCTTGATGAGTTGAAGCAGTCTGATAAGTCGCCCGTTGTAGCACAGTTATTGAAAGAGACAGGATTGCGTCAAAAAAATTCTATAAATGAAGCAGATGTTAAAAATGATCTATCTGAAATAAGGGGAGAAGATCAGCTTCAGAATGCCACCCTAAAGTTTACTGGAAATACAGAATGGAGTTTGTCAGATCTACCGAATCTTCATACGTTTCTGGATCTGCAACAATTAGCCACTCTTATTAGTGGAAATCCTGATAAACTAATAGAAACTATTACAAACGTACTAGAAGATGCGGGTATGAGCAAGGTACAACTAGATCAGATGGCAGCAACAGGAGACATATGGTTCATGCTCGATGTATTACAGCAATTACCTACTGAAAAGGTGCAAGCGGCGATGGGGCAATTATCGCCAAAGGCAGCTGTAGAATGGATAGCATTGCTTAAAGCAATTGAACTGGCCGCACCTAAGCTGGATTTGTTTACAAAGCAAGTGGATCTCGTGAAAACGATTCAGCCGATTTTATCGCAATTCGCAAATCAGTTAGAATCGAAGGCCATACAGCCTGAAGTGAAACCTACTGTGCAAATTCCACTGCCTTTGCAGCATGTCATTCGAATTTCGACAGAACAAACTAGCGCAGACACGGAGCAACAACATCAACAGTCCAAGCCAAGTGAAACAGTGGCGCCATTATCTGCTGTCACTCCTACTGAATCTAGGCCAGTATTCCAAGTGAACGCTACAGAGAAAGTACCGGAAAGCCGAAGCGAGGCATTGATGAGAGAATTCCAAGCCGTTTTAAACCGTGCAAACTTTGGCCAGACAAATGGAATGAATCGTATTTCAATCAAACTGTACCCGGAACATCTTGGACAAATTCGTATTGAATTATTGGAAGTAAACGGTGTAATGACTGCGAGAATCTTGGCATCTACTGCGATGGCACGTGAAATGCTCGATAGCCAGATGCATCAGTTGCGTCAAGCTTTCAATCAACAAAATTTGCAAGTAGACCGAATTGACCTATCACAAACCTTGCAAGATCCAGCGAAAAGTGATCGAGAACAGGCGTTCAATAAGCAGAATCAACAACAAAAAGAACAGACTACCGAACAAAATAATAATCCAGATGAACAAGAACAAACATTCCAAGAATTCATGATTGAACTGGAGGCGTAAAAATTGCCAGAAGGCATAAATTCATCAACGATACAAAATGAGATTACAGATTCGATGTATTTAGTCAATAAGCAGCGTGATCAGCGGAAAACTGGACCCGATACAATGGGGAAAGACGCATTCATGAAAATTTTGATTGCACAAATGGCTAATCAAGATCCAACCAATCCTATGAAAGACACAGAATTCATCGCACAGATGGCTCAATTTTCTTCATTGGAACAAACGATGAATTTAGCTAACGCATTTGAGAAGTTCGCTGCTTCACAAAATCAAAGTCAGTTAATCCAATACAATAGTTTTGTAGGCAAAGAAATACGCTGGCATGAAGTTTCTGATAAAAATGATGAAACGGGCAAGCCGATTATTAATGAAGGTACTGGCGTCATACAGTCTATCAAGTATATAAATGGTTCAGTAATCTTTACAATGGTGGATGGCAAGGAACTTTCACCTGGAAATATCTCGGAAGTAATGGGAAATGGATCGGGTTCAAGCTCTGGAGCAGTCGGTCAACCGAACAGCCTAGTACAAGCCAGTATGTTAATTGGTAAGACAGTAGGCTATATGGAAGGCGAAGAAGAACGTACAGGGAAAGTCGTATCGGTTACGAATAAAGAAGGTAGCCTGCATTATGTGTTGCAAGACGGCACGAAAATTGAAGGAAGTCAATTTACTACTATTAGTGAATAATTGAATGGGGCGATGTTATGAACAAGATCGATATCCATCGCATTCCATCACCACCACCCATACGTCAAGGACAAATACAAGCACAGTCAAAGCAGTCATTTCTCGAACATTTACAGCAAGCGACACGGCCTGAAAAACTAAAAATTAGTAAACATGCTAATGATCGGCTGCAAGAACGAGGCATTCAAATGACCGATGCAGAATGGGCGCACATCTCAGAGAAAGTAGACGAGGCGAAGAGGAAGGGCATTCGCGAATCACTCGTGTTGACTGATCAAGTCGCACTCATTGTCAGTGCAAAGAATTCAACCGTCATCACCGCGATGAACCGCATGGAAGCGAAGGACCAACTATTTACAAATATTGATGGCACGATACTACTCAGCTAAATACGGCAGGACCTTAACAGGATGCCAACCGCACCGCCGACTGAATGACGCGGTGCACTCTAAAAACCGAGAGGGGAAACTATTTATGATTCGCTCAATGTACTCAGGAATTTCTGGACTAAAAAATTTCCAAACTAAGTTGGATGTAATTGGTAACAACATTGCCAACGTGAATACGTATGGCTTTAAGAAGGGACGTACGGTTTTTAAAGATTTGTATTCTCAGACTGTGGCGGGGGCAACTGGACCTGGAGGTAATAGAGGTGGTGTGAATCCAAAACAAGTGGGGTTAGGTTCACAACTAGCTGCTATTGATACCATCCATAGTCCAGGGTCAACTCAATTTACCGGTAATACTTTAGATTTAGCAATTGAAGGTGATGGATTTTTCTTAGTAGGAAATGGTACTGAGAAATTCTATACGAGGGCAGGAAACTTTTACTTAGATCAAGACGGAGCGATTGTTGATGGAGATGGTCGATTCTTAAGCGGAACAGCCATTAACATACCTGAAGATGCTACAAGTTTATCAATTGGTCAGAATGGACAAGTGTCATATGTTGTAGCTGGATCTTTAACAGAGGGTCCTGTTATTGAGTTATTTAAATTCAATAACCCAGGCGGATTAGAAAAAGTTGGTGGGAACTTATTTAGAGAATCTCCGAACTCAGGCGTTCCTCTTGCTGGTGAACCTGGAGGAGCAGATGGCCACGGTGTTATCAAATCGGGCTCTCTTGAAATGTCCAACGTAGACCTTTCCGAAGAATTCACAGATATGATTGTTGCACAACGTGGTTTCCAAGCCAACACACGGATTATCACAACTTCAGACGAAATCTTACAAGAACTAGTAAACTTGAAACGATAACATAGTATAGTTTGAGAAGGAGGGTCGGGCCGGCCTTGGCCTGGCCCCTTACATATGATTAAAGTGACGAGATTGAATCGAACGACTTTTACGTTAAACGCATTGTACATAGAGAGAGTCGAGTCGTTTCCAGATACGACAATCACGTTGACGACTGGGTCAAAATATGTCGTTCTTGATTCAGCTGACGAAGTAAATAACCGAATCATTGAATTTTATCAAGCGGTCCAGCTGCTATCCAATCCGCATATCCGGGGGGATGAAGAAGATGAAGAATAAATTATTGACGATTTCATTGATTATTTTAGTGAGTATTACGTTGATTGGTGTCGTGGCGGTCGTATTGATATTGAATTTCAATAAAGATAGCGACGGAGAAGAAAAAGCACCGTCAATTGATGAAATTATTGAATCGTCTGTGGATATGGAAGAAATTACGACAAACTTGTCTGGACGTAATTTCGTCCGTATATCGCTGAAAATCCAGACAGACAGTAAAAAGGCAGCAGAAGAATTAACGAAACGGGATTTCCAAGTAAAGAACCTAGCTATTCAAGAACTGTCTGAAATGACCGCGAAAGACCTTGAAGGAAAAGCGGGAAAACAGCAATTTGAAGATAATATAAAAGCAAAGTTAAACGAGCTGATGCAAGATGGTGAAATACAGAAGGTGTATATTGTCTCATATATCATCCAGTGACGGCAGGAATGATCTACAAGAGATGTATGCGCAATGGGAGGTGGGTCTATGTCGGGAGATGTACTGTCCCAAAATGAAATAGATGCGCTGCTGTCTGCTTTATCGACGGGTGAAATGTCAGCAGAAGAAATGAAGAAAGAAGAAGAAACAAGAAAAGTACGTGTCTATGACTTTAAGCGTGCACTTCGTTTCTCCAAAGACCAGATTCGGAGTTTGACTAGGATCCATGAAAACTTCGCTAGACTATTGACTACGTATTTCTCTGCGCAACTCCGTACGTATGTGCAAATTAATGTGATGTCGGTAGATCAGATTCCGTTTGAAGAATTTATCAGCTCGATACCCAATATGACATTGATTAATATATTCGATGTATCTCCGCTTGAAGGGAATATTTTAATGGAGGTCAATCCAAATGTTGCCTATTCAATGTTGGAACGATTGATGGGTGGTTTTGGGGCGAGTTCAGGAAAAACGGACAATATGACAGAAATTGAAACGAAGATCTTGACGAATTTATTTGAACGTTCGTTTGATAGCTTACGTGAAGCTTGGTCTGGGTTAATTGATATTGATCCTTATCTAACAGAGATGGAAGTCAATCCCCAATTTCTTCAAATGATTTCACCGAACGAAACCGTGGTCGTTATTTCATTTAATATTATGATTGGTGAATCTAGCGGTATGATCAACATGTGCATCCCGCATATAGTATTGGAACCAATTATTCCAAATCTCTCTGTGCAGTACTGGATGCAGACGAATAAAAAAGAACCCACTGCTGAGCAAAGTGTGGAATTGGAAAGACGTATTAAAAATGCAACGCTCCCTATAGTTGCTGATCTCGGAAAGGGACAGATATCTATCGAGGATTTCCTGCACCTGCAGCTTGGTGATGTGATTTCATTGGATACAAGCATTGAAGAACCTTTAACGATACGAATAGGGGAAAAGCCTAAATTCACAGCACAGCCAGGAAAATTACGTAATCGAATGGCTGTTCAAATACTGGAAATATTGAATACGGGAGAGGATGACGATGATGAGTGATAATATTCTCTCACAGGAAGAGATTGAAGCGTTGTTACGGGGTGAAACGTTAGAACCTGCCCAAGCGGACGAACGTGAATCGGAAACTATCGATATTAAGGATTACTTGACCGAAATGGAGCAAGATGCATTAGGTGAAATTGGTAATATCTCATTTGGTAGTTCCGCTACAGCACTTTCAGCTTTACTGGGACAAAAGGTAGAAATCACAACACCACAGCTGGCGCTAATCCAACGTGATAATTTGGAAGACGATTTCGTTCATCCGTATGTAGCGATTAAGGTCGAATATACAGAAGGGTTAAGCGGTGTCAACCTATTGGTGATCAAACAAAGTGATGCGGCGATCATTGCGGATTTAATGCTTGGAGGAGACGGCATGACTCCAAATCAAGAATTAAGTGAAATTCATTTGAGTGCAGTACAAGAAGCGATGAATCAAATGATGGGATCTTCCGCAACTTCAATGTCTACCATTTTTAATAAAAAAGTAGATATTTCACCACCCACTATTGATTTGATGAATATTCAAATAGATCAGGGAACCGAAAATATTCCTGCGCATAATTTATTGATTCGTGTGTCCTTCAATTTGAAAGTTGGTGAGTTGATCGATTCTGATATTATGCAATTGTTCCCACTGGAGTTCGGTAAAAAACTAGTTTCATCACTAATGGGGGAAGAGGAAGCGGCTACCGTGATGGAAGCACCACCTAGTCCGCAAGCATCCCAATATTCGGAACCAGAACCGGCATATAAACCAGAGCCTACGTCAATGCAACAACAGCAACCTGCATCCCAAGCACCACCAATTCAACAAACAGCAGCACCACGTCAGACTCAAGCTCCAGTGCATGTCCAGCAAGCAGAATTTGCAAGTTTCCAAGCACCTTCTTTAAATAAGGAAGAATCAAATAATTTAAATTTGCTACTTGATATACCGCTTCAAGTAACAGTAGAATTAGGACGTACGAAGCGTTCTGTTAAAGAAATTCTAGAAATGTCAGGTGGTTCAATTATTGAACTGGATAAATTGGCAGGGGAGCCAGTCGATATATTAGTCAATAATCGCTATATTGCAAAAGGAGAAGTAGTAGTCATTGACGAAAACTTCGGAGTTCGCATTACGGACATTTTAAGTCAAATGGATCGATTAAATAATTTACGATAGAAGATACTTGGAGGGAATATGAATGGGAAAACGAATTTTGGTAGTAGACGACGCGGCATTTATGCGTATGATGATCAAGGATATTTTAACGAAGAATAATTATGAAGTAGTAGGTGAGGCAGCAGACGGTGCTCAAGCTATCGAAAAATATAATGAATTGAAGCCAGACTTGGTTACAATGGATATCACGATGCCTGAAATGGATGGTATTGCGGCATTAAAAGCAATTAAAAGTACGCATCCATCTGCAACAATCATCATGTGTTCTGCAATGGGGCAACAAGCAATGGTAATCGATGCAATCCAAGCTGGAGCAAAAGACTTTATCGTTAAACCATTTCAGGCGGACCGTGTGATTGAAGCGATTGACAAAGCGTTGAGCTAAGAGAAACATATGAATGTGAAATCAGTCATCCATTGTTTAATACTATTCATTTTGTGCTTTACTATTCCACCATTTGCACATGCAGAAACCGATCCTAACGTCAGCGTATCAGACTGTATTGGAAAAGATAAAGATTGCGAAGAGAAAGTCCCAGTTGTAGAAAACGATAAAAAATTAGTGATAAATGATGAATTGGACGAGCCTAAAGGGCCCACAGCAAAAGATTACATTCGCACTCTTTTTGCTTTTGTATTTGTAATTGGTTTGCTCGTGTGGTTACTGCGCTTCATGAATAAACGCAATAGAAATTTCGACTCGAATCGACTTATGACGAATATGGGCGGCGTTCCGTTAGGTCAAAATAAATCTATTCAACTAGTAAAAATGGGTAATCATTATTTTGTGGTCGGTGTTGGAGAAAATGTACAGTTGCTAAAGGAAATAGAAGATCCAGATGAAATTGCTGAATTACTTGCACGTTATGACCAAAGCGATGAAGTCCAGAAGGGACTATTTTCAAAACTATATACTCGGTTTTACTCGAAAACAGAACAAACTCCTTCTGAAGAAGCTACATTTAGTCAATTATTTTCAACTAAAATGAACGAAATCAAATCTGATCGAAAAGAGCAATTAAGACGTTTAAATCGGAAGGAGAGCGACCGCGATGGTTGATTTTCTGGGCACATTTTCAGATAGTGATCCCACCAATGTCTCTACTTCCATTAAGATGTTGCTATTACTCACGGTATTGTCACTTGCACCAGCCATTTTAATCTTGATGACTTCGTTTGCTAGGATTATTATAGTCCTGTCATTTGTTCGGACGGCGCTTGCTACACAGCAAATGCCTCCTAACCAAGTGTTAGTTGGATTAGCATTATTTCTAACGTTCTTCATCATGTCACCTGTGTTATCTCAAGTGAATGAAGAAGCATTAACACCTTTGTTTGATGAGGAAATCAGTTTGGACGAAGCATACGAACGGGCCAGTGTGCCATTCAAAGAATTCATGAGTCAACATACAAGGCAGAAAGATTTAGAATTATTCATGCGCTATAACCAGATGGAGCGACCGGATACTATTGAAGATATTCCGCTAACTATGATGGTACCAGCCTTTGCCCTCAGTGAAATTAAGACAGCATTTCAAATGGGCTTTATGATTTTCATTCCCTTTCTCGTTATCGATATGATCGTAGCCAGTGTGCTTATGTCTATGGGTATGATGATGCTTCCACCCGTAATGATTTCATTACCATTCAAGATATTATTATTTGTTTTAGTTGACGGTTGGTATCTCATTATCCAGTCATTGCTACAGAGCTTTTAGGGAGGAATTTGAATGACGAGTGAATTTGTAATATCCATCGCAGAACGGTCCGTTTGGGTTATTCTTCTTGCTTCAGGACCTCTCTTAATCGTAGCGTTAATGACGGGGCTTGCCGTGAGTATTTTTCAGGCAACTACACAAATTCAAGAACAAACATTGGCATTCGTACCGAAAATCGTAGCGGTTTTGGTTGCTATCATATTTTTTGGACCTTGGATGTTATCATATGTCACCGGCTATGCTAGCGAAATATTTTCCAATCTCTCCAGGTATGTTGGGTGATTAAATGAATGAACTTATTCCGTCGTTACCCGCATTTTTACTTATCCTAACTCGTGTTACTTCTTTCTTTGTAACACTACCATTGTTTTCTTACAAGACCATTCCAGCTACACAACGGTTACTATTTGGGGCACTATTAGCCTGGATGATGTCTTACTCTATCACAATGCCTGAACTGGAGATCGATGGACAATACATATTACTTGTACTGAAAGAAGCGGTAGTCGGCTTATCAATCGGCATTGCCGCTTTTATTATTATGTCGGCTATTCAAGTAGCTGGTGGATTTATTGACTTTCAGATGGGATTTGCCATTGCGAATGTCATTGATCCGCAAACGGGCGCACAGTCCCCATTGCTTGGACAATTTCTTAATTCACTTGCGATGCTATTGCTACTAGTAGTGAATGGTCATCATTTGCTTTTAGATGGGATATTTTACAGTTATGAGTTTGTCCCCATCACAGCTATGTGGCCACCTTTTGGTAGTCCTAACATGGCAGAATTTATTGTTTTAACATTTGCAAAATCCTTTGCGATTGCGTTTCAAATGGCAATTCCAGTCGTAGCTACATTATTCCTTGTAGATTTGGCACTCGGTATAACCGCACGTGCTGTGCCACAGCTGAATATTTTTGTAGTTGGGTTCCCAATTAAAATTGGTGTCAGTTTCTTAGTGATCGTGACGATGTCTAGTGTCTTCATAATCGTAATGAAGAAAATGTTTGAAATTATGATTGTGACGATGAGGAATCTGATGATACTGCTTGGAGGTGGCTAACTTGTTACTAAGGCTAGATTTACAATTTTTTGCCGGTGAGAAGACGGAAAAGGCTACCCCGAAAAAGCGGGAAGACTCCAGGAAGAAAGGACAAGTATTAAAAAGTCAAGACGTGACGGCTGCGATTGTACTTTTCTCTATTTTTACATTCATGTACTTTTCCGCAGGTTTTATGCGTGATAATTTCTTTGTGTTTTTCCGAGAATCTTTTACACACTTTATCCCGATTAAATTGCTAGATGAAGAACAAGTCATGTTAGTATACATAAGCGTTATAAAACAAATGGCAATCATTTTATTGCCGATTATGTTAATTGCAGTTATTGCAAGTATTGCAGCGAACATGTTGCAATTTGGTCTTTTATTTACTGCAGAGACATTGAAGTTTGATTTAAAGAAAATAGATCCAATTAAAGGATTAAAGCGGATTTTTTCGATTCGTGCAATTGTAGAGTTATTGAAATCTATATTAAAAATTTCTTTTATTGGAACAGTCACCACCCTTATTGTATGGAGTAATCTGGGACAAGTACTCGACTTGGCATTTAAAACACCGCAAATAACTCTAGTCACTGTAGCAAAATTAGTCGGAATGATGGGGATTATTGCCTCATTAGTATTGTTACTTATTTCCATATTGGATTTTCTTTACCAAAAATTCGACTATGAAAAAAATCTTAAAATGTCTAAACAAGATATTAAAGATGAAAGTAAAAATATGGACGGAGACCCGCTCATCAAATCCCGTATTAGACAGCGTCAGCGTGAAATGGCCATGCGTCGTATGATGCAGGAGATCCCTGAAGCTGACGTAGTGATCACCAATCCTACTCACTTTGCCATCGCGCTGAAGTATGATGAAGATCAGATGGATTCACCAATCGTCGTTGGGAAAGGTGCGGATTTTGTCGCACAAAAAATTAAAATGATTGCGGCGGAGCACGATATTGTGATGGTAGAAAATCGACCTCTTGCACGTGCTATGTATGACGAGGTAGAGATTGGAGATCGAATACCTGAGCAATTCTTTAAGGCGATCGCAGAAATTCTAGCCTATGTATATCGTATTCAAAAGAAAATATAAGTTAAAGAAGAAAGTAGGGATGGCATGCAGTTTAAAGATATAGGAGTACTCGCAGCGGTTATTATGATCATTGCGATGCTTGTCATCCCATTACCACCTTGGTTATTAAGTTTCTTGATTATTATCAATATTACCCTTGGGTTAATGGTTTTACTAACTGCGATGAATATGCAGGAAGCACTACAATTCTCTATCTTTCCATCGTTATTATTATTACTCACATTATTCCGTTTAGGTCTTAACGTTTCTACAACACGTGCGATTCTTTCGGAAGGTAATGCAGGTGGAGTAGTTGATACATTTGGTACATTCGTTACGGGTGGAAATATTATTGTGGGACTCGTAGTTTTTGTTATTTTAATCATCATTCAGTTTATTGTTATAACGAAAGGTTCGGAGCGTGTATCCGAAGTTGCTGCACGTTTTACTCTTGATGCCATGCCGGGTAAGCAAATGAGTATTGATGCCGATTTAAACGCAGGAATGATTTCAGATATAGAAGCCCGCACCCGTCGTGAAAAAGTGAGTAACGAAGCGGATTTCTATGGTGCGATGGACGGTGCAACAAAATTTGTAAAAGGGGATGCCATTGCCGGAATCATCATCGTTATGATCAACTTAATGGTCGGTATGATTATTGGTGTTGTGCAAATGGGATTGCCGTTTGCGGAAGCAGCAGTTCAATTCTCTACACTTACTGTCGGGGATGGTATTGTTTCACAAATACCGGCGCTGTTGATTTCTACGGCAACAGGCATTGTAGTCACACGTGCTGCATCAGAAGGAAACTTAGGGACGGACATTACGAATCAATTATTAGGACAACCCAAATTGCTTTACGTAGCAGCCATTACAATTTTTTTACTGGGTCTTGCTACACCGATTAATGACATCTTAACTATTCCCATTGCAGGTGCACTGGCAATGAGTGCATTTATGATGTCACGTAAAGAAGATGAAGATCCAGACGAATTATTAGAGATGGAAGAAAATGTAGAGACTGAAGGGTTAAAACGTCCTGAAAATGTCGTTGACCTTTTGAATGTCGATCCGATTGAATTTGAATTCGGTTATGGTCTCATTCCACTTGTAGATGCCACTCAAGGTGGCGATTTGCTGGATCGAGTCGTTATGATACGTCGTCAGTTAGCCATAGAACTTGGACTTGTTATTCCAGTTGTTCGTATCCGAGATAATATACAATTACAACCAAACGAATACCGAATTAAAATAAAAGGGAATGAAATGGCCAGGGGAGAACTATTGTTAGATCATTATCTAGCTATGAGTCCTGGCGGCGAAGATTTAATAGAGGGAATTGATACCGTAGAGCCTTCGTTTGGATTGCCAGCGAAATGGGTTACTGAAGAAGCGAAAGAAGAAGCAGAAATCATGGGTTACACAGTCGTGGATCCGCCAAGTGTGGTATCTACGCATTTGACTGAAGTTATTCGTGCCAATGCATCCGACTTACTTGGACGTCAGGAAACCAAGCAACTAGTAGATCATGTACATGAGACATATCCGATTTTGGTTGATGAACTAACACCGACTCCGTTATCAATTGGTGAGATTCAAAAAGTACTTGCTAAATTATTGAACGAACAAGTTTCCGTTCGTAATTTACCGATCATTTTTGAGACACTGGCAGATTATTCAAAGTACACGTCTGATGTGGATGTACTAACAGAATACGCGAGACAATCACTGGCACGTCAGATCACTGGGCAATTTGTTGTAGGTAATGGAGCGTTAAAAGTATTAACAGTCTCTGGAAAAGTAGAGAAACTCATTGCCGATAGTATTCAACAGACTGAACAAGGGAACTTTCTTTCAATTGACCCATCACAATCTCAAATGATTTTGGAGCGGATTGCGCAAGAAGTCGAACGGGTAGCTATGCTGGACCAATCTCCTGTCATTTTATGTTCACCTGCCATTCGCATGTATTTACGTCAAATTACGGAACGGTATTTCCCACAGATACCTATACTGTCTTATAATGAATTGGAAGCATCAGTGGAAGTTCAAAGTGTAGGGGTGGTGGATATTTAATGAAACTGAAAAAGTATACAGCATCTACTATGGTTGAAGCAATGGCGAAAGTCCGTGAAGATTTTGGAGACGACGCGGTCATCCTTAGTTCAAACGTCACGAAAACAAATGGCTTTCTTGGTCTATTTCGCAAACGTTCGGTAGAAGTAGTTGCAAGCTATGATAAAACGAATATAGAACGTCCATATGAATCACAAGTTCGTTCTGTACAACCGGTGGTGGAACCAGAGTCAGTTGAACATATGCAACGAGAAATGCGAGAAATCAAGCAACTGCTAAAAGATATACAGCAAGTAGATCATTCATTTGAAAAATTCCCTGATGAACTATTACCAATACTGAATATGTTACAGCTGCAAGGTCTGGAAGGTAAATATATAACGGAAATTGGCAATCTAGTTTTCAATCGAATGAAGCAAGACAAAATCGATTTTACTAAAGAACAGCAAATGGAATTGATTAGAACATGGTTTAGCGATCGTCTTTACGACATACCTTTTGGTGGCATCACTTATCAGAAAAAGTTTATTAATGTTCTAGGGCCGACCGGTGTGGGTAAAACCACGACCATTGCAAAAATTGCCGCACGTGCCTTGTTGGAAGAAAAAAAGAAAGTTGGTTTCATAACGACCGATACGTATCGAATTGCGGCAATTGAACAATTGCGCACATACGCTAATTTACTTCAGGCGCCAGTTGAGATTGCCTATAATGAAGAAGACTTCCGTACCGCAATTGAAAAGTTAAAAGATCTTGATCTCATATTTATTGATACAGCGGGCCGAAATTATAAAGAAGCAAAATTTGTCAATGATTTATCGAAACTCATTGACTTTTCATTAGATATGGAAACGTTTCTTGTATTATCTACCACATCAAAGGAACAAGATATGGATACCATCATTAGACAATTTACTAATTTCCCAATTGAGAAATTCATATTTACTAAGACAGATGAAACCGATTCTGTTGGATCTATTATTAATTTAATACTGAAATATGATATAGGTGTATCCTATTATACAGATGGACAAGAAGTTCCTGAGGATTTGACAGAAGCCAGTTTGGAAAAGATGGTGGACCTTCTATTAGCAGGTGATTCACGTGCATGACCAGGCGGAAGCACTAAGATTAAAAATGATGAAAAGTCAAAGACAAGTAGCTCGCTCAATTGCCGTCGTTAGTGGAAAAGGCGGGGTAGGCAAGTCGAACTTCACTGCTAATTTCTCTTGCGGACTAGTAGCTAAAGGACAAAAAGTATTAATTGTGGACATGGATATTGGGATGGGGAATATTCATATATTATT
The DNA here is from genome assembly GCF_002101375.1 of Sporosarcina ureae. GTDB lineage: Bacteria > Bacillota > Bacilli > Bacillales_A > Planococcaceae > Sporosarcina > Sporosarcina ureae_B. The sequence continues at coordinate 3,062,043 of NZ_CP015207.1, forward strand.
TGGAGCCACACCAACATTTCATCTAAAAGATTATCTATCCGATAAGCAACAATTAAAGGACATTGTGACCCCGATTGAAGACAATCTTTCATTTATAGCAGGTGGTTCTGGACTGGAAAATGTAGTTGAGTGGTCAGGAGAAATGTTTGACCGATTGATTGAAGCATTCTCTATTTTACAGATGCAATATGATGTCATTTTATTCGATATGGGTGCAGGAGCGACAAAGAGTTCAATTGATTTAATTTTGGCGATGGATGAAATTATTTTAATTGCGACACCGGAGCCTACTTCTATTACGGATGCGTATTCGATGATTAAGTTCATAAGTCGACAAGATGCGAACAAATCTATTCATATAGTGAGTAACCGTGTTCTGAAAGAACAAGACGGGCGTGATTCGGTCGCACGTCTTCAGTTGGCTATGCGAAAGTTTTTATTCATAGAAACTAGTATTTTAGGATTCTTGCCGGATGATATTCATGTACGTAATGCAGTAATTGCTCAGGTCCCTTTCGTCAAATTATATCCCAATGCAAAAGTGAGCAAGCGCATGCTGGCGATAACTGATACATTTTTACATAGCAACAAACCAAGCATTTCTATTGAAACCTCTGGATTCATAGATAAAATCAAAGGTGTTTTTCTAAAGGGGCGTGTGTAATTTGATTACAGCAAAGAAAAAACGCATTCTTGTTGTAGATGATTCAGCTTTTATGCGCAAGTTAATTTCTGATATGTTGAATAAACACCCCATGATGGAAGTCATCGGCATCGCTAGAAATGGCAAAGATGCAGTGGAAAAAGTTCGCGATCTTCGACCAGACGTCCTTACAATGGATATTGAAATGCCTGTGATGAATGGACTGGAAGCTTTAAAGTTCATTATGGATCAAATGCCAATCCCTGTAGTGATATTATCAAGTACAACAAAACATAATACAGAAAATGCAGTTTTAGCGATAGAATACGGTGCTGTTGACGTGATTGCTAAACCTGGTGGTGCTATTTCGTTAAATCTTCATGAAATCGAAAAAGAAATTGTGGAGAAAGTATTTGCTGCTTCAAACGTAGTAATTCAAACACTGACGCGTCAAATAACATCCACAAAAAAACTTCATACACCCACGACAAGCAGACAAAATACTGCGAATGAAAATAGTAGCACTTCTACATTTCCAATAAAAACAGTAAGCAAGCCTAAAAAAAATACACTTATTGCTAAACAGTTTGTTATAATAGGTACATCGACAGGAGGACCAAGGGCCTTGCAGGAAGTGATTACAAGGTTTCCAGCGGACTTCCCACACCCAATTCTAATTGTCCAGCATATGCCACCTGGCTTCACTAAATCATTGGCCGAACGATTGAATGGTCTGAGTGAGATCGCTGTTAAAGAAGCTAAACATGATGAACCGATCGAAAATGGGACAGCCTATATTGCACCAGGCGGCTTTCATCTGAAGTTTGTGAAATCAAAAACAGGCTACAAGATCGTATTGGACGGAGATGAAGCACCGCGTTCTGGTCATCGTCCGGCAGTAAATGTGTTATTAGAATCAGCAGCGACACGTAAAGAACTGGAATATATAACGGCTATTATGACAGGAATGGGTTATGACGGTAAAGAAGGTATGGAACTATTACGTGCTTCATGTAAAACGATTACTATAGCGGAATCTAAAAAAACGTCCGTTGTATATGGCATGCCCAAAGCTATAATTGATGCGGGTCTCAGTGATGAGATTAAAGATGTGCAACAGATCGCCGATGCGATAATAGGAAATTTGAAGTAACTAGGGGGCTTTACAATGGATGTAAGTCAGTATTTGGATATGTTCATAGAAGAAAGTAAAGAACACTTGCAAGCTTGCAGTGAACAGTTGCTAGCGTTAGAGAATAATCCGGATGATCTAGCAATTGTCAATGAAGTCTTTAGAGCTGCACATACGCTTAAAGGAATGTCAGCGACAATGGGGTATGAGGATATTGCAGATTTAACACATAAGATGGAGAACGTTCTTGATGCAATTCGAAACTCAAAAATCAGCGTTTCAACAGAGATTCTAGATGTGGTATTTGAAGCAGTGGACGATCTTGAACTAATGGTACAAGACATTGAATCAGGTGGGGATGGAAAAAAAGATGTCAGTAAGTTAGTAGACACTCTCAATCGCATTGAAGCGGGACAACCAGTAGATTTAACAACTGAGCCTGTTGCGACAACAGAGGAAGCTTCTATTGAAGTCGTCACTTCGACAGGAATTCCTTACGATGAGTTTGAGTTGACGGTAATTTCTCAATCTGCTGAGCAAGGCTTTAATGCACTAGAGATCACTGTTACATTACGTGATGATTGCTTGTTGAAAGTGGCTCGCGTATTCATGACTTTTGAAATTTTGGAAAAGTCAGGAGAAGTCATAAAAACAGTTCCTACAGTAGAACAATTAGAAAATGAAGATTTTGATCAGAAATTTACGATTGTTCTATTGACTCAAGAAGATGCTGAAGATTTAAAGGCAAAAGTACTGAAAGTTTCTGAAATAGAAGACGTACATATTACACACATCACTGATGAATACGTGCAGAAATATAAGCAAGCTTCATTGAATAATTGTGACGCAGACTCGAAAGTGATTGAAACAACAATCGTGCCCGTTGCTATAGCTACGACAACTACAGAAGCGCCTAAGGAAACTATAAAAACCAAAAAGGCTACCTCTTCCAATTCCAATAAAACCATTCGAGTTAATATAGATCGACTTGATATATTAATGAATTTATTTGAAGAACTGGTTATTGATCGTGGACGCCTTCAATCGATTGCCAGTGAATTGCACAATCCCGAATTGAATGAATCCGTAGAAAGAATGACTCGGGTATCAGGTGACTTGCAAAACATCATTTTGAATATGCGAATGGTACCTGTAGAAACAGTCTTCAATAGATTCCCCAAAATGGTTCGACAATTGGCTCGAGACCTTAATAAGAAAGTCGATTTGGAAATTGTCGGCGCTGAAACAGAGCTGGATCGTACTGTAATCGACGAAATAGGAGATCCTCTCGTTCATTTGATTAGAAATGCTTTAGATCACGGTATTGAAATGCCGGAAGAGCGAATCGCGAATGGCAAGCCAGAAATTGGCACGGTAACATTGCGTGCCTATCATTCGGGCAACCATGTATTTATCGAGCTTGAAGATGATGGAGCGGGTGTAAACCGTCAACGCGTTGTCGGTAAAGCGATTGAACGAGGAATTGTCAGTCCGGAAGCCGCCGATTCATTGACAAATAAACAAGTAGCAGAATTGATATTAGCTTCAGGGTTTTCCACTGCAGCTTCCATTACGGATGTATCAGGTCGCGGCGTTGGGTTGGACGTTGTAAAAAACACTATTGAATCTCTTGGCGGACATATTTCGATTGATTCCACTGAAGGAAAAGGATCGTTATTCCAGGTGCAGTTGCCTCTTACTCTTTCTATCATTTCTGTAATGTTAGTAGAGTTGGATGAAGAAATTTATGCGATCCCGTTGTCTTCCATAATTGAAACTGCCATTATTCAAAAGTCAGATATTTTAAATGCTCATAACCAGCCTGTCATCGATTTCCGTGGAACTATTGTACCGCTGGTGGACCTAAAAGATATATTTGAAATGAAGAATAGAAGTAATGAAGAAGAGGAGTTCCAATCTATCGTGATCGTTCGTAAAGGTGATAGTTTAGCTGGATTAGTCGTAGATTCATTTATTGGCCAACAAGAAATTGTTTTGAAATCACTTGGCGAATACTTGCAGAGTGTCTTTGCGATATCGGGTGCTACGATTCTCGGAAATGGTCAAGTGGCATTAATTGTTGACTGTAATGCATTGATTAAATAATCGGGGTGATGATATGACAAAAGTAACGGAAGTAAGCGAAATGAAAGTGATTGTCTTCCAATTAATGAACAAGGAATATGCGATTGGTCTAGACGTAGTAGAATCTATTGAAAAATCGCTATCGATTACACGTGTTCCTCGTATGCCTTCTTATGTTAAAGGAGTGTTAAATTTACGTGGTGTTGTGACACCAGTAGTGGACTTGCGTGAACGTTTTGATATGGAGTATAAAGAGTTCGATGAGACAAGCTGTATTATTATCGTTTCGCATGCAGGTGCAGAAGTTGGATTAATTGTAGACGATGCGAATGACGTAATGGATGTTCCGACAAGCGCAATAGGCCCTCAACCAGAAGTAGTGGGATCTGTAGAATCCGAATTCATTTCGGGAGTGGCAAAGGTAGGTAAACGATTATTAGTCATGTTAAATTTGGAAAAAGTATTGCAACCGATAAAGAAGGGGAATACGGATGAATTCTAAAAATGACATCACCGAGATGCATCTAGATGTCTTAAAGGAAATAGGGAATATTGGGGCAGCACATGCGGCAACTTCATTATCTCAGCTGTTAGGTCAGAAAATTGACATGCGGGTACCCAAAGTTGAACTCGTTACATTTGATGAAATGTTTGATTTAGCAGGTGGTACTGAAAAAGTGGTGGCGGGTATTTTTTTACGTATAGAAGGTGATTTGACTGGCACAATGTTTTTCGTACTGACTATTGAATCTGCTACACAATTTATTCGCAAATTGACAGGGGACATAGCATTCACTTTTACTGATGTAGAAGGTTTGGGAATGGGTGCTTCTGCGCTTCAGGAATTGGGGAATATATTGTCAGGTTCCTATTTGTCTGCGCTTTCTGATTTTACTTCATTAAATATCTATCCAACTGTACCTTCATTAAGTATTGATATGGTAGGTGCAATTGTTAGCTTCGGCCTGATCGAAGTATCTCAGTACAGTGATGAAGTAATCGTCATCGAGACGGAAATATTACAAGAAGGGGAACAAGGTGTGTCAAGTTTGGCGGGGCATTTCTTTTTGTTACCCGATCCACCGTCTTATCGAACGATATTCAGTTCGTTGGGTGTCTTATAGATGGCAAGCGTTCAAACAGTAGTGCGTGTAGGGATTGCAGATATGAATATCGCAAAATCCCCCCATACGATTCGGACATCAGGACTGGGTTCGTGTGTTGGTGTAGTACTGTATGATTCTTCGAAAAAAATAGCAGGTATGGTGCATGTAATGTTACCTGATAGCGAGTTGGGTAAATCGACAAAACTAAATGTGGCAAAATTCGCGGATACGGGCATTTATGCTATGTTGGAACTTTTGAAATCAGAAGGAGTCAGACCTTTTAGTATCAAAGCGAAAATTGCCGGTGGAGCACAAATGTTTCAATTTGGTTCAAATGATACCATTCGTATCGGTCCACGAAATGTAGAGGCTGTAAAAAAAGAATTGAAAAGATATTCGATTCCGATTGTTGCAGAAGATACAGGAGGATCGAGCGGACGTACAATTGAATTTGATCCTGATACGAGTATCCTCTACGTTCGTACAGTCAATGCTGGAACGCAGGAAATTTAACAGTACAAACGAAGGCGGCTAATGCATTAGTCGCCTTTATCTATTGTGATTTGTTATACTTATACATAAGAAATAAAATCGGTAAAAGGAACCTGACGGGAAAGGCGTGAATTCGATGACAAATCAAGATGTAACTGAACGGCATCAGTGGAAGTTATGGATCGAAAACCGTGATCCTGATGCAGGTGATACGCTAGTACGAATGTATACACCTCTTGTGAATTATCACGTTCAACGAATCAGTGCTGGACTGCCGAAAAATGTTTCACGTGATGATATCAAATCTCTTGGTTACCAAGGGCTTTTCGACGCGTTAACAAAATTTGACCCTTCGCGTGATTTTAAATTTGACACATACGCCTCATTCCGGATTCGGGGTACAATCATAGACGGTTTAAGAAAAGAAGATTGGTTGTCACGTTCTTCAAGAGAAAAAACTAAGAAAATGGATGAAGAAATTAGTAAGCTCGAACAGTCTTACTTGCGAACGGTGACTCCCGAAGAAGTAGCGGATCATTTAGGCATTACAACAGATCAAGTCTATCAAACCGTGCATGAACAATATTTTGCTAATGTTTTGTCCATCGATGAAAAAATGAACGATGAAGAGGATCACGATCAAACCTTCATATTGCAAGATGATCAAACGAAAACGCCTGAACAACAAGCAGTCAAAGGCGAATTGATTGAAGACTTGATAACGAAAATTAAAGAACTAAATGAAAATGAACAATTGGTACTTAGTTTGTTCTATCAAGAAGACATGACGCTAACAGAAATCGGAGAAATTTTAAGCTTATCTACATCTAGAATCTCACAAATACATTCAAAAGCATTATTTAAGTTACGGTCGCTGTTGGCGGCAGAAATTACCGACGGAGGGATTTTATGAGTTTGAAAGCTATTGAACTTCAAATTGCTATCCCGAAAACATTTGAGGCAGGTAAAATAGCGGAGCAAAAGCAGCAACAGGCTCAACTTGCTCAAGACAGTGCCAATATGCAAACAGAAAAACAAGCGTTAAAAAGCAAGGAAACCGTTTTGAAGTCCTCTCCATATGCAAAACTGGATGGAGATGATCAGCAGCCGAGTGAAGAGTCACAGCAACAAGAAAAAAAAGAGAAAGAACAACAGCAAGCCAAGCATCCGTTTAAAGGTTCGTTCGTTGATTACAGTGGATAATATCATGGGAATTCTACTAGCTCTTTTATTCATCTTACAAATCATTGGATTTATGGTCATGATATTGCTGTACTTAAAAATATCAAAATTTAATAATCTGGAGAAAAAGCAACAACGACTTATGAAAGAAATGGACCAATCCGTATTAGCTTTTCTAGGTGAAATCAAAGAGGAAAACGATCGTTTGATTCAACAACTGAATCAACGAACGGATACTCAAATGAAACCTACTACAAACTCAGTGCCAAGAGAACAGTCAATTACAGAAGTGCCTGTTCCAAGATCGAAGCAACACTCAGTTCCCTTACATTTTGCTTTACGTTCCTATCAGAAGACGGTGGACACCGAAAAGAACGAGAAAGAAAAAAAAACACAATCACAACCCAAATCATTTGACGACCTTGACGACAGAGAAAAAGCAAAACAGCTTTATGCTGAAGGTAAATCAATAGAGGATATCGCTAGAGAGTTGAAAAAAGGGAAGACAGAAATTGAATTGATAATAAAATTCGACTGAAGTTACACACAGTAGTTGCAAACAACGTAGAATTATGTTAATTTAATAGATGGTATTACTACACACGCGTGCGGATGAATGAGTGGGTGCCATTATGGTCACTTATTCGCTGGAAGTACGCGGAGGATAAAAAAACCAATAGGAGGAATTAAACATGTCAGTAATCTCAATGAAACAATTGCTAGAAGCTGGTGTACATTTCGGACACCAAACACGTCGTTGGAACCCAAAAATGAAGAAATATATCTTCGTGGAGCGTAACGGCATCTACATCATCGACCTTCAAAAAACGGTCAAAAAATTAGAGGAAGCTTACAACTTCATGCGCCAAGTCGGTGCTGATGGAGGTAAAGTCCTTTTCGTAGGTACGAAGAAACAAGCACAAGAAGCAATCAAAGAAGAAGCAGAACGTGCTGGAATGTATTACATCAACCAACGTTGGTTGGGTGGAACATTGACGAACTTCGGCACTATTCAAAAACGTGTAGCACGTATGAAAGCTATTGAGAAAATGGAAGAGGATGGCACGTTTGACGTACTTCCTAAAAAAGAAGTTTCTCAATTAAATAAAGAACACGAGCGTCTTGTGAAATTCCTAGGCGGTATCCGTGACATGAAAGGCTTGCCAGATGTAATCTTTATCGTAGATCCACGTAAAGAGCGTATCGCGGTAGCTGAAGCAATCAAATTGAATATTCCACTCGTTGGAATCGTTGATACTAACTGTGATCCGGACGAAATCGACTATGTCATTCCTGCGAACGACGATGCAATCCGCGCAGTACGTTTACTTACAAGCAAAATGGCAGATGCTTTGATTGAATCCCGTCAAGGTGAAGACGACGAAGTAGCTGAAACAGTAAACGAAACAGCAACTGTTACTGCAGACTGAAATGAGTAAATGATGAGACGATAAGTGGCGTACCCCTTATCGTCTTTTTTTAAAGCAATAAGCAATTTCAAATGATATTTAATAGGAGGAATTTTCAAATGGCAACAATTACAGCCCAAATGGTTAAAGAACTTCGTGAAAAAACAGGCGCAGGTATGATGGATTGCAAAAAGGCATTAACTAAAGTAGACGGTGACATGGAAGCAGCAATGGAATATATGCGTGAAAAAGGTCTTTCAAGTGCAGCGAAAAAAGCAGATCGTATTGCAGCTGAAGGTGTCGCAAACATTTTAGTTCAAGGTAATGCAGCAGTTATACTTGAAGTGAATGCTGAGACAGACTTCGTAGCTAAAAACGAAGGCTTCCAAACACTTGTTAAGGAAATTTCTGAGTTCTTACTTGCTACGAAACCTGCTACAGTAGAAGAAGCTAACGCAGCGAAATTAGATAATGGTTTGACAGTTTCTGAACACATTTCAAACGCAGTAGCTAAAATTGGAGAGAAAATTACTCTTCGCCGTTTTGAAATTCGTGAGAAAACAGATCAAGACGCTTTCGGTCCTTACTTGCACATGGGCGGACGTATCGCCGTGTTGACTGTTCTTGAAGGTTCAACAGATTCTGATGCAGCGAAAGATGTAGCAATGCATATCGCAGCGATGAACCCGAAATACATTTCACGCGACGAAGTATCTGCTGACGAAGTGGAAAAAGAGCGTAACGTATTGACTGAGCAAGCTTTAAACGAAGGTAAGCCGGAAAATATCGTAGCGAAAATGGTAGAAGGACGCCTTGGTAAATATTTCGAGGAAATCTGTGTCTTGGATCAAGCTTTCGTTAAGAATTCTGATCAAAAAGTTCGTGATTTCGTGAAAACAACTGGCGGAACATTAGTAGAGTTCATTCGTTATGAAGTGGGCGAAGGTATTGAAAAGCGCGAAGACAACTTTGCTGACGAAGTAATGAGCCAAGTAAAAGGTAACTAAGTATAATCCAATCGTACAGAGGGGCACATCCATCATGTGTTCCTCTTTTTTGAGAATAGGAAATTCCAGGAGGGCCAACATGAGTATTCCAAAATATAAGCGCATCGTGTTAAAATTAAGTGGAGAAGCATTAGCTGGGGATCAAGGCTACGGATTGTCTCCGGAAGTTGTTAAATCAGTTGCAAGCCAAGTGAAAGAAGTAGTAGAACTTGGCGTAGAAGTAGCTGTAGTAGTAGGTGGCGGAAACATTTGGCGTGGGAAAGTCGGAAGTGAAATGGGGATGGACCGTACAACAGCTGACTACATGGGAATGCTTGCAACGGTTATGAACTCTCTTGCTCTTCAGGATGCCCTTGAAAAGCTAGGACCAGAAACTCGAGTAATGTCTTCTATTGACATGAGACAAGTAGCTGAACCTTACATACGTCGGAAAGCAATCCGTCATCTAGAAAAAAATCGTGTCGTAATATTTGCGGCAGGAACAGGTAACCCCTATTTCTCCACAGATACAACAGCTGCTTTACGTGCTGCTGAAATTGAAGCAGATGTTATTTTAATGGCGAAGAACAACGTAGACGGTGTTTATTCTGCTGATCCGATGAAAGACTCTACAGCTACAAAATACTTAGAACTGTCCTATCTTGAAGTGATTAGTCAAGGACTTGAAGTGATGGATTCCACTGCTTCGACTCTATGTATGGACAATGATATCCCGCTCGTAGTATTCTCAATTATGGATAATGGTAATATTAAAAAAGCCGTACTAGGTGATAAAATCGGGACGGTTGTTAGGAGGAATAAGCAATGACAAAAGAAGTAATGGATCAGACGAGAGAACGTATGGATAAAGCACATAGCGCCTATTCAAGACAGTTGGCATCTATCCGTGCTGGAAGAGCTAGCGCGAGCCTATTAGACAGAATTTCTGTTATTTATTATGGAGCTCCTACACCTTTAAATCAAATGGCTGGAATTTCCGTACCAGAACCACGTTTGTTAGTAGTTCAGCCTTATGATAAGACTACAATCAGTGAAATCGAGAAAGCCATCATGAAATCAGACATCGGCATTACGCCGTCTAACGATGGGTCAGTTATTCGTCTTGCTGTCCCTGCGCTTACAGAAGAGCGTCGTAAAGATTTAGTGAAAGATGTTAAGCGTGAAGCAGAAGATGCAAAAGTGGCAATTCGTAATGTTCGTCGTGATAGTAATGAAGATTTGAAAAAGCTTGAAAAAGATGCAGAAATTACTGAAGATGAATTGCGCCGTTACAATGAACAAGTACAAAAGATGACGGATGAGTTTATCGAAAAAATTGATCAAACTGCAAAAGATAAAGAAAATGAAATCTTGGAAATCTGAGTACAGAACTTTCTATAAGGAGGAGCGTCCTACTTTTAGGACGCTCTTTTCTTTCTTTTGCATGCTATTTACCATGCAATTTGGTAGGATAGTCAGTAGGAGTATCCGAATTGAGCCAAGTGGGGGAACGCTATGCTTAGAAAACTAATGCGAAAAAAAACGGCAGACATTCAGTTGCTGGACGAACGGATTGAAGCCGTTAAAAATAGACAAATTCCTAACCATGTGGCGATTATCATGGATGGAAATGGAAGATGGGCGAAGCAACGTAAAATGCCGCGAATTGCAGGCCACCATGAAGGAATGAAAACCGTTAGGCAAATTACCAATTTTGCAAATGCTATGGGCGTGAAAGTACTCACTCTCTATGCGTTTTCAACTGAAAATTGGAAGAGGCCCAGAATGGAAATTGACTTCTTGATGAATCTTCCCGGCGAATTTCTTACTACGTATTTACCCGAGCTAATGGAAAAAAGCATCAAAGTAGAAATGATCGGAGATATGGATGCGCTTCCGAAGCATACAAAAAAAGCGATTGAGAAAGCAATGGAGCAAACTAAAGATAACAAAGGTTTAATTTTAAATTTCGCGATGAATTATGGTAGCAGAGTAGAGCTAGTTCATGCAATGAAAGAATTAGTTGAAGAAGTGGCTGCTGGAACATTAAAAGTGGAGGAAATTAATGAAAGTTCAATCGAATCCAAACTAATGACTGCCCATTTGCCAGAACCTGACCTACTAATTCGCACAAGCGGTGAAGTACGTTTGTCCAATTTTATGCTATGGCAACTTGCCTATGCAGAATTCATTTTTACGGATGTATTATGGCCAGATTACGATGAAGACTGCTTTTTACAAGCAATAGAAGATTTCCAAAAAAGGAATCGACGTTTTGGAAGCTTGGAAGGAGATCAGAAAAGATGAAGCAAAGAATCATCACTGCTATTGTAGCTCTCGCATTTTTTGTGCCATTGATTATCGTCGGTGGATTACCTTTTATTATGATGATTTTTGCGATATCTACGATTGGTTTATATGAACTACTACGTATGCGTAAAATGTCTCTTTTTTCTATCGGTGGATTAATCTCTTGGTTACTTCTACTCGTCATTTTACTTCCATCTAGATGGACAGAACAAGTTGAAAGTTTCCTGAAATTAGAAAAACTTGAAATGATTTATGTATTGATATTATTGTTATTGGTTTATACTGTAGTAATGAAAAATAAGTGGACATTCGAAGATATTGCATTCAGTGCAATTAGTGCGCTGTATGTCGGTATCGGTTTTTATTATTTGATCGAAACTCGCTTATTCGGTTTAGAGTACATAGGCTATGCGTTACTTATTATCTGGTCAACAGATTCCGGTGCCTATTTTGTTGGACGTAAAATTGGTAAACGAAAACTATGGCCGGATATTTCACCTAATAAAACAATTGAAGGATTTATTGGGGGAATAATTTCCGCGATCGTGATTACGTTGATTTATAATATGTTCTATCCTATCGCTACGTCATTCGTGTCGTTTATTATCATTACAATAGTGGCATCCATTATAGGTCAAATGGGTGACTTAGTTGAATCAGCACTGAAACGTTTCTATAACGTCAAAGATTCTGGGAAGCTGTTGCCTGGACATGGAGGCATTTTGGACAGATTTGACAGCTTACTATTTGTACTCCCATTGCTTCACTTTGTTCAATTCATAGGATAATGGAAAGGAAGTTCATAATATGAAGAAAATCAATTTGCTTGGTGCTACCGGTTCAATCGGAACTCAAACATTAAGCATTATTGCAGCCCATCCTGATCGCTTTGAATTAACGGCGATGTCAGCAGGAAGAAACATACAAAAAGTAAGTGAAATCATTGCAAGATTTCAACCCAAATTAGTTTCTGTTTTAGAGGAAGCAGATGCAGCACGCTTAAAAAAAGAGTTTCCTAAAGTTCAATTCGTTCATGGTGATGAAGGACTTATTGAAGCAACGGTAGGAATGGAAGCGGATGTCTTACTAAACTCAGTAATCGGCAGTGTAGGACTGAGACCGACACTTGCGGCGATTAAAGCGGGAATGACAATTGCTATTGCGAATAAAGAAACACTGGTAGCAGCAGGGAATCTCGTTGTAGAAGCGGCACAACGTCATAATGTCCCCCTTGTTCCAGTAGATAGTGAACATTCTGCATTGTTCCAGTCATTAAATGGTGAGAATCCGAAACGGATCACAAACTTGATATTAACAGCATCGGGTGGGAGTTTTAGGGACTATACGCGGGATCAACTTCAAAATGTTACAGTAGAACAAGCACTCGCACATCCGAATTGGTCAATGGGTAACAAGTTAACTATTGATTCGGCAACGATGATGAACAAAGGATTAGAAGTAATAGAAGCACATCATTTATTTGCGATGCCATATGATCAAATAGAATGCCTACTACATAAAGAAAGTATTATCCACTCCATGGTGGAGTTTGAAGATACAAGCGTCATGGCACAACTAGGTTCACCTGATATGCGTGTTCCGATTCAATACGCACTGACCTATCCGGATCGTATTCAAATGGCCGATGCTAAACGTCTTCGTCTCGATGAAATTGGCAAATTGCATTTTGAAAAAATGGATTATACACGATTTAAAGCCTTGTCACTTGCATATGATGCAGGTAGGGAAGGAGGCACTATGCCTACAGCGATGAATGCGGCAAATGAAGTGGCGGTTCAACTGTTCATGGAAGGTCATATTTCTTTCTTGCAAATCGAAGAAATTATTGAAGAAATGATGCAGCAACATCAAACTATTCAAAATCCTAATTTGGAAGAAATTTTGGAGACAGATCGCAATACGCGGAAAAAAGTCTATGGTATAGTTAAGTATCAAGATTAATTTCAGGCTGTTACAGCCGGTGAAGGTGGTTACTGAATGGAAACGGTTATTGCGTTTATAGTAATATTCGGGACACTTGTAGCATTTCATGAGTTTGGTCATTTCTTGTTTGCTAAGAGGGCCGGTATCATGGTTCGAGAGTTCGCTATCGGAATGGGACCTAAAATTTTAGCCCTCCGCAAAGGTGAAACGCAATACACAATCCGCTTATTGCCTTTAGGGGGATATGTCCGGATGGCTGGTGAAGATTTCGATACCGTCGAATTGCAGCCGGGTTACCGTGTAGGGTTATTATTGAATGCACAAGACGAAATAGAAAAGATTTACTTAAATCGAAATGTTTCCAATCCGAATGTTTTAAACGTAGAAGTAGAGAAGTCGGATTTAGATAAAGAATTATATATTGAAGGGTATGATGAAGATGGACAATTGGTTCATCTGAAAATTTCCAGAACGGCTATGATTATTGAAAAAGGGCAGGAAACATTAATTGCTCCCTACGATCGTCAGTTTGAATCCAAGCCACTAGGCAGCAGAGCATTGGCAATATTTGCAGGGCCGCTTTTCAATTTCATCTTGGCATTTTTCATATTCCTAGCTCTTGGATTAATGAATGGTGTACCAACCAATGAACCGATTATTTCGGAAGTGAAGCCGAATACGCCGGCAGAAATGGCTGGAATGAAAAAAGATGACTTAATCACGGGAGTAGACGGAAAGTCGATTGATTCTTGGACAAAGTTTTCTGAAGCGATTCAAAAAAGTGCCGGAGTCCCGATGTCAATTGAAGTTGATCGAGCGGGTAAGCAAGTGGTTTTAGATGTAGTACCTGATACAGTGGAAGATGCTGGACAGGAATTCGGTCAAATCGGTGTTATGTATTCAAGTCCATTGGAAAAAGGATTTATTAAATCCATAGTGTTCGGTGCCGAGCAGACTTACACATGGACAGTGAAAATCTTTGAACTATTAGGTATGCTAGTGACAGGTCAGTTCACAATAGACGCATTGTCCGGTCCTGTAGGTATTTATAAAGCAACTGAAGAAGTCGCTCAACACGGGATTTTCAATTTAATGAATTGGGCCGCTGTGCTAAGTATTAATCTAGGAATCATGAACTTGCTGCCATTACCTGCGTTAGACGGTGGAAGACTATTGTTCTTCCTGTTTGAAGGCTTAAGGGGCAAACCGATTGATAAACAAAAAGAAGGTATGGTGCATTTTGTAGGTATCATGTTATTAATGGTTTTGATGCTTGTTGTGACATGGAATGACATCCAACGATTTTTCTTCTAAAAAAGGTGGAAGTATATGATGAAACAATCGAAAACGTTTATACCCACAATGCGTGAAAATCCATCCGATATAGAGATGCGTTCGCATCAGTTATTGCTGCGAGCAGGTTATATCCGTCAGAATGCCAATGGTGTTTACACATATTTAACTCTTGCACAAAGAGTTCTTAGGAAAATCGAAACGATTATTCGTGAAGAAATGGAAGCTGTTGAAGGCATAGAAATTTCTATGCCGTCGCTGCAAAGCTCAAGTATTCTTAAGGAAACCGAACGGTGGGATTCTTACGGTAAGGAAATGTTCCATGTTGCTGATAGACAGACCAATCAATTGGCATTGAGCTCAAGCGATGAGGAAGCAATCATTGATTTACTGCGTGATGAAGTTCGATCGTATAAAAAGTTACCATTAACAATTTTTCAAATCAAAACCAAATTCCGTGATGAAATAAAGCCGCGTGCGGGTTTACTCCATAGCAGAGAATTCATAAGAAAAGATGCCTATTCATTCCATTCAACGCAAGAGAGCTTGGATGAAAAGTATTTAGAAGTCATGCAGGCCTACACTAATATGCTAACTCGTCTTGGTATGCATTTCCGCATGGTTATATCGGATGGTGGAACAGGTTCACATGAGTTCATAGCATTGACCGACAACGGGGAAGATCGGATAGCATATAGCGATAGTTCTTCTTATGCTGCGAATATGGAATTTGCTGAAGTACATGTTGATTATGAGCCGTCCGATGAAAAGCAGTTAGAGATGATAAAAGTCTCCACTCCGAATCAACGAACGATTGAAGATCTCACTTCATTTTTATCAGTTAGTCCGGAGCGTGTAATCAAATCATTGGTGTATAAAGTGGACCATGATTTTATTATGGTGATTTGTCGAGGCGATCATAGCGTCAATGAATATAAATTGAAGCGATTTTTACATGTGAAACATATGGAGCTGGCAACAGAACAACAGATTGAAGAATTGCTAGGCTGTCATGCCGGTTCGATTGGTCCTGTGAAATTACCGATAGGTGTAAGGGTATATGCAGATCATGCAATCAAAGCAATGGTGAACGTAGTGGCGGGCGCGAATATTGACGATTATCACTTATTGAATGTCAACCCGGAACGCGATTTTGCTATTGATGATTATGTAGATATCCGTTTCGTTCAAGAAGGGGACAGTTCTCCTGACGGAATGGGTACGATTAAATTCACTGAAGGAATAGGGATAGGACATCTCCGTAAATTAGGCACCGTCTTCAGTGAGCAGATGAAAGGAACATTCCTCAATGAAAATGGCAGAAAAAAGCCTTTTATTATGGGAAGTTATAGTCTGGGTATCTCTCGTTTACTGGCTACAATTGCCGAGCAATTCAATGATGAAACAGGATTGAAGTGGCCGAAGCATTTAGCACCATTTGATATTCATTTGATTACAACGAATGTCAAAGATGAAGTGCAAACACAGCTCGCGGATGAGTTATATGCGGTTCTAGAGTCTTATCGATACGATGTGTTGTATGACGATCGTGCCGAACGTGCGGGTGTGAAATTCGCTGACGCTGACTTGATTGGTTTACCAGTCCGTATTATAATCGGTAAACGAGCAAGTGAAGGTGTTGTGGAGGTCATGTACCGCCATAGTGGCGAATCAATAGATTGGCAAAAGGAAGAAGTGTTGGAAAAGCTACAATCCTTCTTTAGTGCAGATTAATCCAAGAAGGGGAGTCCGTTAACGGAACTTCCCTTCTTTTCGCGATAGAATGGAGGAATTTTATATGGATGCCGCCCAAAAGTTTTTAACTTTGCTGCAACAGACCGGACTGACAGATGATCAGTTCATGACCTATTTTCAAAACGGTGAGTTGAATCGTGTAACCGTACAGAAGAAAACGAGAGTGTGGAAATTCAATATAACACTCGATGAAGTGTTACCTATTGAGGTTTTTCAAATTATGCAACAACGTGTTCATGAAACGTTCGCTGCTATAGCGAATGTCCATCTTGAAATGGACGTTAGAAAAAATGAAGTGAATGAACAATTAATAATAGATTATTGGCCATTTATTGTAGAGGAGCTAGCGGACATATCTCCTCCAATACGTCAATGCTTAGTGGAACAAAGGCCCAAGATACACGGTGAGAAGTTATTGCTTACTTGCTCAAGCGATTTGGAGTGTCAAACATTAAAAAATAAATACGTAGATATATTATCAACACTCTATCAGCAATTCGGTTTTCCGAAGTATATGTTCGATGTTTCGATTATTGAAAACGATAATGCGGAAAAAGAACGGCAGCAATTTCTTTCGCAAAAGCAACAAGAAGAAGACCTGTTATCCAAGCAGGCGTATCATCAGTTGCAACAACGTGAAACGATGAAAAGCGAGCAGGGAGATTCCGATAGGGTGTTATCGCTTGGTACGCCGATCAAAGCAAATGAGCCAATTATTCCTATTCATGAAATACAAGATGAAGAAAGACGTTTAATTATTGAAGGGTTTGTATTTGATGCAGAAGTACGAGAGTTGCGAAGTGGTCGTTCATTATTGACACTAAAAGTAACAGACTACACCGATTCAATCTTAGTCAAAATGTTTTCGCGTGATAATGAAGATGCAGAAATTATGAAATCCTTTAAAAAGGGTATGTGGGTACGAGCTCGCGGTGGTATACAGAACGATACATTCGTACGGGACTTAATCATGATGGCACAAGATATTGCCGTTATTCCCACTATTGAACGAAAAGACAAAGCACCTGACGGACAAAAACGTGTAGAATTACATGCGCACACTTCCATGAGTCAAATGGATGCAGTCGTTTCAGCTCCGGCATTAGTGGCACAAGCAGCTAAGTGGGGACATCCAGCGATTGCGATTACAGATCATGCGAACGTTCAGTCTTTCCCCGATGCTTATAATGCTGGTAAAAAACATGGTATCAAAGTGTTGTTTGGTTTAGAAATCAATCTGGTGGATGATGGTGTACCGATTGTCTATGAAGAGCAACACCGTATGCTTGAAACGGATACATACGTTGTATTCGACGTTGAGACGACAGGCTTATCAGCTGTGTACGACACGATCATCGAGCTTGCAGCTGTCCGAGTGAAAGATGGAGAAATCGTTGATCGATTTGAACGCTTTGCCAATCCGCATCACCCATTGTCGTCCGTGACGACAAACTTGACAGGCATTACAGATGATATGGTAGAGAATGCACCAGAAGTTGAAGACGTCATGGCGGAATTTATAGAGTTTATCGGAGATGCGGTGTTAATTGCACATAATGCATCGTTTGATATGGGCTTCTTTTATGCTTCATGTAAGCGGGCGAAAATAGAAACCATCGCTTATCCAGTCATCGATACATTGGAACTTTCTCGTTTCCTGTATCCTGAACTGCGAAATCACCGTTTGAACACATTGGCTAAAAAGTTCGATATTGAATTAACACAACATCACCGTGCCATTTATGATACAGAAGCTACTGCTTATCTATTTCTACGCCTACTTTCAGAAGCGCAAGAAAAAGGGATCATGTGGCTTGATGACCTCAATAAGAATATTGGGGAAGGAGATGCCTATAAGCGCTCACGACCCTCACACTGCACTTTGCTTGCTACAGATGATGAAGGGTTGAAAAATCTATTTAAACTAGTATCTATTTCGCATATGGACTTTTTCTATCGCGTGCCCCGTATACCACGTTCGTTACTCGTGAAGTATCGTAAGGGAATAATCGTCGGTTCAGGTTGCGACAAAGGGGAAGTATTCGAAGGGTTAATGCAAAAGCCGATGGAGGAAGTAGAAGAAATCGCAAGCTTTTATGATTACTTGGAACTTCATCCAAAGCCTGTCTACTCGCATTTACTCGAACTCGATTTAATTCGAGATGAGTGGAACCTCGAGGATATTATGCGCAAGATGATCAAGCTTGGGAAGAAAACGGGCTTACCAGTTTGTGCAACGGGGAATGTACATTATCTAGATGAGACGGATTCAACCTACCGAAAAGTTCTTGTTCGTTCACAAGGTGGAGCAAATCCGTTGAATCGGCACTCCTTACCGGAAGTTCATTTCCGTACGACAGATGAAATGTTGAAAGAATTTGAGTTTTTAGGTGAAGATGTAGCAAAAGAAATTGTAGTAGACAATCCATTGAAAATCGTAGAACGTATAGGTGAAGTGAAACCGATCAAAGATGATCTGTATACACCAACAATTGAAGGTGCGGAAGATGAAGTGCGTGATCTGACGTATTCAATGGCACATCAAATATACGGTGAAAAATTGCCAGAGATCGTTGAAGCGCGAATCATAAAAGAATTAACGTCTATTATTGATAATGGCTTCTCAGTTATTTATCTCATTTCGCATAAACTGGTTAAAAAATCATTAGATGACGGCTATTTGGTCGGTTCGCGGGGATCTGTCGGCTCCTCATTTGTTGCAACTATGATGGAAATCACAGAAGTGAATCCGTTGGCGCCACATTACGTTTGTCCGTCATGTAAAAAATATGAATTTTTTGATGATGGTTCAGTTGGTTCAGGATATGATTTGCCGGATAAAGAATGCCCGAATTGCCAGACGATGTTTAAAAAAGATGGTCAGGATATCCCGTTTGAAACCTTCCTTGGGTTTGCGGGAGACAAGGTTCCTGACATCGATTTGAACTTCAGTGGTGAGTATCAAGCACATGCACACAACTATACAAAAGAGTTATTTGGCGAAGATTATGTGTTTCGTGCTGGAACAATAGGTACGGTAGCTGAAAAAACTGCATATGGATATGTGCGAGGGTATATGAATGACAATGATATCCAAATGCGTGGTGCAGAAATTGACCGGCTTGTTCAAGGTTGCTCAGGCGTTAAGCGAAATACAGGACAACACCCGGGTGGCATCATTGTTGTGCCGGATACAATGGACATCTATGATTTCACACCGATTCAATTCCCAGCGAATGATCTTGAATCTAGCTGGAAAACAACGCACTTTGATTTCCACTCCATTGATAATAATCTGTTGAAACTAGATATTCTAGGCCATGATGATCCAACGATGATCAAAATGTTGGAAGACTTATCAGGCATCGATGCGATGACTATACCGCCTGACGATAAAGGGGTTATGGAATTGTTTAGTGGGACGTCTTCACTTGGCGTCACAGAAGAACAAATTGACTGTAAAACAGGAACTCTTGGAGTGCCCGAATTCGGCACACGATTTGTTCGACAGATGTTAGAAGAGACGAAACCATCTACATTCTCAGAATTGATACAGATATCCGGTCTATCTCACGGTACTGACGTTTGGCTTGGTAATGCACAGGAGTTAATCCAGAATAAAACATGTCAACTATCGGAAGTGATCGGTTGTCGTGATGATATTATGGTTTATTTAATCTATCAGGGGCTTGAACCTTCACTTGCATTTAAGATTATGGAATCTGTGCGAAAAGGGAAAGGGCTGACTCCTGAATTTGAAGAAGCGATGAAAGAGAATAAAGTGCCGGGATGGTATATCGGATCATGTAAAAAAATCAAGTACATGTTCCCTAAAGCCCACGCTGCGGCATATGTATTAATGGCATTGCGAATCGCGTACTTCAAAGTTCATCACCCAATCATGTATTATGCTACGTACTTCACCGTTCGAGCGACCGACTTTGATTTGGTGACGATGTGTAAAGGTTCTGCAAGTATTCGGGCGAAAGTCAAAGAGATCAACGCCAAAGGATTGGATGCCCTTCCAAAAGAGAAGAGCTTAGTAGTGGTTTTGGAAATAGCATTGGAAATGGTTGAGCGAGGATATACATTTGCGAAGCCTGATCTCTATAAATCTGATGCGACCCAGTTTCTTATTGAAGGCAATAAGTTGATTCCGCCATTTAACTCAATTCCTTCACTAGGAACTAACGTTGCGAAGACGATCGTTGAAGCGAGAAAAGACGGGGAGTTTTTATCGAAAGAAGACTTCCAGAAGAGAGGTCGGGTATCTAAAACGGTTGTAGAGTATCTGGATAACCTCGGTTGCATGGAAGGAATGCCTGAAGCGAACCAACTATCCCTATTCTAATGGGCTTATGGCGGTTGCTTCAGTTGCATTGTAAAAGGCCTTGTGATACGATTAAAACAACTTTTGCTATACGTCTTGCGGAAAAGAGTGGGGCTTCCCGCTCTTTTCTGTTGTTATTTTGAATTTCGGGAGGGATACCATTTGAGTAAAATTATAGAGGAAGTCGAACAGTTAGCAAGGCCGATCGTAGAAGAATTGGGTCTTGAACTGGTTGATGTTGAGTTCTTGAAAGAAGGTCGCGATTGGTTTCTACGCGTCTACATTGATACGCCAGAAGGCAACATTGATATAGATCAATGTGCGGCGGTTAGTAATAAACTAAGCGAGGAGCTAGACCTTGTGGACCCGATTCCGCAAAATTACTTCCTTGAAGTGTCTTCTCCCGGGGCGGAAAGACCTTTGAAAAAAGATGAAGATTTTGAAAAAGCCGTGGGCCAATACGTATTCATCAAAACGTATGAACCGATTGATGGTATGAAAGAATTCGAGGGATATTTACTTGGATACGGACCGGACCATGCAAAAGTGGAAATACGGATCAAGACGAGAAAAGTACTAGTCGAAATTGACAAAACAAAAATTGCACTCGCACGATTAGCAATTGACTTTTAAAGTAAAAACAAAACTTTGTCTAGCTTTGCGCTAGTGGCCAAAGAACCAAATGCAACAATAATTGGAATGTAGGAGTGATGAACATGAGTAGTGAGCTACTCGACGCACTGACAGCTCTTGAACAGCAAAAAGGTATTTCAAGAGACGTAATAGTCGATGCAATTGAAGCGGCGCTTGTAACAGCGTACAAACGAAATTTTAACCAAGCACAAAACGTGCGTGTGGATTTGAACTTAAATAAAGGCACAATGGCTGTCTATTCACGTAAAGACGTAGTTGAAGAAGTGGAAGACGAGCGGTTACAAATTTCATTGGAAGATGCACAACTCATCAATCCAGTATATGAACTAACCGATGTCGTTGAAGAAGAAGTCACACCGCGTGACTTTGGACGAATTGCTGCTCAAACTGCTAAGCAAGTTGTAACGCAGCGTGTACGTGAAGCTGAACGCGGTTTGATCTATGAAGAGTATATCGATCGCGAAGAAGATATCGTCAACGGAATCGTAGAGCGTATGGATCCGAAAAACTTATTCGTTGGATTAGGAAAAGTGGAAGCGGTTTTGCCGTCAAGCGAACAAATTCAAACAGAATCATATGCACCACACGATCGCATCAAAGTATATATTACCAAAGTTGAAAGAACAGCACGCGGACCGCAAGTGTTTGTTTCTAGAACTCATCCAGGCCTATTACGGCGCTTATTTGAACTGGAAGTACCTGAAATATACGATGGTACAGTAGAAATCAAATCGATTGCACGTGAAGCGGGCGATCGATCGAAAATTTCTGTTTACACAACAAACGAAGAAGTGGATCCTGTAGGCTCTTGTGTCGGTTCAAGAGGTGCGCGTGTACAAACTATTTCAAATGAATTGAATGGCGAAAAGGTAGATATCGTAGAATGGTCTGAAGACCCGGTAATCTTCGTTGCAAATGCGTTGAGCCCTTCAAAAGTAATTGATGTACAAGTGAACGAAGAAGAACGTTCCACTACTGTTGTTGTGCCCGATTACCAACTCTCATTGGCAATCGGGAAAAGAGGCCAGAATGCAAGATTGGCTGCTAAATTAACAGGCTGGAAAATTGATATCAAAAGTGAAACGGATGCCAGAGAATTAGGGATCTATCCCCGTGAAGAATCTCTAGCTGTTCTAATAGAAGAGCCAGATGCTAGTGCAGATGAGTTCTTGGAAGCTTACGAGTATGAAGATGAAACACCAGCTGAATCAGCTGAAGATTTTGATTTATACGCAGATGAAGACAAAGAAGATTGATTTGGAAAGGATTGCATGCTGATGTCGAACAATCGGAAAATCCCTTTGCGTAAATGTGCAGCGACTGGTGACATGTTACCTAAAAAAGAAATGATTCGAATTGTCCGTACGAAAGAAGGCGAAGTATCCGTAGATTTGACAGGAAAGAAGTCAGGCCGCGGTACATACGTTTCCAAAACGGAGGATGCCGTAGAAAAAGCACGTAAACAACACTCGATTGAACATCAATTGAATGTCAAAGTACCAGATGAAGTCTACGAAGACCTTTTGCATGCAATTCGTCGAGAGGCAATTAAATGACAAAAGATCCTTCAAAAATTTATCAATTGCTTGGCATGGCGGCTCGTGCACGTAAAATTGCAACGGGTGAAGATTTAGTCGTGCAGGCGGTTCGTTCAGGTGAAGCGCATCTGGTCATCCTATCAGGTGATGCATCAAAGAACACAATGAAAAAATTAACGAATAAATGTAATACGTATAACGTTGAGAAGTATGTATTTGGAAGTCGTGAAGAACTTGGGCATGCAATTGGAAAAGAAGCTCGAGTCGTCTTGGCACTAACAGATAAAGGATTCGCAAAAAAGTTATCCGAGCTTCTCAATGAATTTAATCGGGGGTGGGCTAATGACGAAAATGAAAGTACATGAATATGCCAGATCAATAGGAAAAACAAGTAGAGATCTTGCTGCAGAATTACTTAAGAGTGATATTGTGATTAAGAGCCATATGGAAGAATTAGATCCAGTTTCAATTGCAAAATTAGATGAAAAGTTCGGTGATTTGAAAAAGCCTGAAGTGAAAACTACTACAGTTAAGCCAGCGAGCAAACCAGCAGGCCAAAGAACGGATCGTCCAAGCAATACAAATAAACCAGCTACAACACAAGGGACTAACCGTCCTGCTGGTAGCCAAGGCGGATCGAATCGTCCAGCTTCAACACGTCCTCAAGGACAATCTACATCAGCTCCGAAAGCGGGAAGCACTCAGCCACCACGTCAAGGACAAGGTGCAGGTTCACCACGTCCAGCTGGCGGCGGTGGACGTCCAGGCGGCGGTCGCGGTGGTAGACCACCAGCACGCGGTATTAACCAAGGACGTCGTAGATACCGTCCGGCAGTACCTGCACAAAAGGTTGAAGTGCCGCTACCAGATAAAATTACTTTTTATGAGTCGTTATCTGTGGGTGAGTTGGCCAAAAAATTAGGTAAAGAACCTTCTGAGATCATCAAAAAGTTATTCATGCTTGGTGTAATGGCAACCATTAACCAAGAATTAGATAAAGATGCAATCGAGCTAATTTGTGCGGAATACGAAGTTGAAGTTGAAGAAGAGATCCGTATAGATGTAACAGACTTGGAGATCTACTTCGAAGATCCTGAAGAGGAAGAAGAAGTACCAGGTGAACTAACGGAAAGACCGCCAGTTGTCACGATTATGGGTCACGTTGACCATGGTAAAACAACATTGCTTGACTCAATTCGTAACACCAAAGTAACACAAGGTGAAGCGGGTGGAATCACTCAGCATATTGGAGCGTACCAAATTACAGCTAACGGTAAGAAAATCACTTTCCTAGATACACCAGGTCACGAAGCTTTTACAACGATGAGAGCACGTGGTGCGAAAGTTACTGACTTAACAATCCTAGTTGTAGCAGCGGATGATGGTGTTATGCCACAAACAATTGAAGCAATTAACCATGCGAAAGCGGCAGAAGTTCCAATCATTGTAGCTGTTAACAAAATGGATAAACCGTCTGCAAATCCTGATCGTGTAATGCAGGAATTGACTGAACACGGTTTAGTGGCAGAAGATTGGGGCGGCGATACGATTTTCGTACCAATTTCCGCACTAAAAGGTGAAGGAATTGATCAGTTACTAGAAATGGTTCTATTAGTTGCAGAAGTGGGCGAATTTACTGCTGATACTTCCATTAGAGCTAGAGGTACTGTAATTGAAGCGCAGCTCGATAAAGGAAAAGGCTCTGTTGCTACATTGCTTGTACAAAATGGTACATTGCATGTAGGAGATCCAATCGTTGTTGGAAATACGTATGGTCGCGTTCGGGCCATGGTCAGTGACCTTGGTCGTCGTGTAAAAGAAGCAGGTCCTTCCACTCCAGTAGAAATAACTGGATTGAGCGATGTTCCATTTGCAGGAGATCGTTTCGTCGTATTTAAAGATGAAAAAACTGCTCGTCAAATCGGTGAAACACGTGCTGGAGAAGCACTTCAAGAACAGCGTGTGGAGAAAACACGTGTAACACTTGATAACTTGTTTGATCAAATGAAACAAGGCGAAATGAAAGAATTGAACTTAATTGTTAAAGCAGACGTACAAGGTGCGGTCGAGGCAATGGCTTCTTCTCTTATGAAAATTGAAGTAGAAGGCGTTAACGTCAAAATTATCCACACGGGTGCAGGGGCAATCAATGAGTCCGATATTTCTTTGGCAGCTGCATCTAACGCAATCGTTATTGGATTTAACGTCCGTCCAGATACCAATGCAAAACGTGCCGCAGAAGCAGAAGGCGTAGACATTCGTCTGCATCGTGTTATTTATAAAGTAATTGAAGAAATCGAATCAGCTATGACAGGCCTACTGGATCCTGAGTATGAAGAGAAAGTAATAGGTCAGGCAGAAGTTCGTGAAACGTTTAAAGTATCTAAGATCGGAACGATTGCAGGAAGCTATGTAATCGATGGTAAAATCACAAGAGACGCTGGCGTTCGTGTTTTGCGCGATAACATTGTAGTCTTTGAAGGCGAATTAGATACATTGAAGCGTTTCAAAGATGATGCAAAAGAAGTTGCAAAAGGCTATGAATGTGGTATTACAATTAAAAAATTCAATGATGTCAAAGAAGGAGATATCATCGAAGCGTACGTTATGGAAGAAATTAAAAGAGCATGATTGTTTACGCGGAATGTTCTTTCTACATCCCAGCAGCGGCTTCTTTAAAAGACAAGCGAGCCGTTTTGAATCAGATGAGGGATCGAGTGAAAAACTCCTATAATGTATCTGTTGCAGAAATTGATCATCAGGATTTATGGCAACGTACTACATTCGCTTTAGTTGCCGTGGCATCTTCCAAAGATGCTGCGGAACGAGAAGTGAGACGAGCGATTCGTCTGTTTGAATCCAATCCTAATTGGGAAATGACTGCGTGTACAGTAGACTACTTATGAGCAAAGAACGAGGTGAATTGCCATGTCAGTGCGTGCTAATCGTATAGCTGAGCAAATGAAGAAAGAATTGGGCGATATTATCGGCCAAAAACTTAAGGATCCACGTATCGGATTTGTGACGGTGACTGGTGTTGATGTAACTGGAGATTTACAACAAGCGAAAATCTTTATTTCTGTTCTAGGGACGGATAAAGAAAAGGAAGATTCGTTACTTGGGCTTTCCAAAGCAAAAGGTTTCATTCGATCAGAAATTGGTCAAAGAATCCGCCTACGCAAAACACCTGAACTTGAATTCGAAATTGATGAATCAGTCGCTTACGGTAACCGGATTGAAAGCTTGATTCGCAAAGTAAATGACGAAAACGAACAATAAACAAAAGGAGGAAGTTCATAATCGCTTAGGCGGTATGACTTCCTCTCTTCTTACATAGAGCAAGTTTTTCTGAATGAATTTAGGAAGAAGGGGTAAGATGAACGGTATTCTACCTTTGTGGAAAGAGAAAGGTATGACGTCGCATGATTGTGTCTTTAAGCTTCGAAAGATATTACGGACGAAAAAGGTGGGGCATACAGGCACGTTAGATCCTGAAGTGGAAGGTGTCTTGCCTATCTGTATAGGAAGAGCCACAAAAGTCGCTTCATATATTACAGATGCGGGTAAGGAGTACATCGCGACCGTTTCTATAGGTCGCTCTACGGAAACCGAAGACGCGCAAGGTGAGACCGTAACAAGTGATTTGACATACAAGGAATTAACAAGGGACCAAATTGAAGAGGCGTTAGAGCAATTAACAGGGGAAATCACTCAAATTCCACCCATGTATTCAGCGGTAAAAGTAAACGGCAGACGGCTGTATGAATATGCGCGAAAAGGCATTGAAGTAGAACGGCCAGTTCGCAAAGTACAGATCTATCAAATTGATCTATTGAATGAAGATCAACTATTCACTGGTGAAGAAGTGACATTTTCCATTAGAATACGATGTGGTAAAGGAACTTATATTCGGACGTTAGCTGTGCAAATTGGTGAACTTCTTGGATACCCAGCGCATATGGATTCGTTAGTCCGAACTGTTTCAGGAAATTTTGATGAATCACATTGTAAAACTCTCGCAGAAGTAGCACAAATGATGGAGCTAGATCAAGTGCAGACGATTTTGCGTCCAATCGAAGATGTATTGACTGATTTTCCGCAATTTGAAATCGAAGAGGCATCGTTGGAATCTATACGAAATGGTCAAGTGCTTCCCGCAGTATCACTACTAACAGATCACCCTTCCATCATGATGATGTTCGAAGGTCGTGTGTTGGCCATCTATCAAAATCATCCAACAAAGCCGGGTTTAATGAAACCGGAAAAAATGCTACTAGCTAGTGAGTAAGGAGAGATAGAAATGAAAATCTATAGATTACGATATCCGGATTCGATAAATATTCCACAACAACTTGCTTCTTCATTAGCTATTGGATTTTTTGATGGTGTACATAGAGGACATCAAGAAGTCATTCGCAATGCAAAAAAAGTTGCAGATGATTTATCGATCGAGACAGCCGTCATGACATTCGACCCCCACCCCTCACAGTTGTTTTCAGGGAAAAACGTTGGATATATTACACCGATTGAAGAAAAAGTCAGAGTACTTGAATCTCTTGGTGTGGATACGCTATTCATTGTCAGTTTTGATTGGGAACTAGCTAGTCTTTCACCACAAAGATTCATCGACATCTTTATCAAAGGGCTCGGTGTCAAACATGTTACTGCTGGCTTCGATTTTACGTTTGGTTCAAAAGGTTCTGGAACGATGAAAGATATGCAAGAGCTATCGGAAGGTGATTTTGGCACAACAGTCATTTCTAAAGTGACTTTCGATCAAGAGAACAAAGTGTCTTCGACGGAAATTCGCCAACTGCTATCTACTGGTGATGTAGAAACAGCAGCAGCGCTTCTCGGTCGTCCATTCCGTACATTGGGTGAAGTGATACATGGAGAAAAACGAGGCCGCCAGTTAGGTTTTCCGACAGCTAATATCCAAACTGCTGAAGAACACGTAATTCCCGCTAGTGGTGTGTATGCCGTGCGATGCCTAATAGGAGATACATGGTACCGGGGCGTCTGCAATATGGGCGTAAAGCCAACATTTCATGATCCAGAACACCGAATTCCTACTGCAGAGGTTCATCTGCTAGACGTCAATATGGATCTTTACGGACAAAAAATGGCAATTGAATGGTTATACCATATACGTTCTGAACAAAAATTCGATTCACTTGATGCATTAAAAACACAAATCGGAAAAGACAAGCAAACAGCTAAGGACTTATTAACCGACTAGTTGGTTGTTGCAACTGACATAATGCCGTGATATGATACAATAGTGTTCAATACACGAACCTCTTCTTGGCAACACGAGTCACCAACGTTTGCTCGGGAGATGGGGATACTTTTATTTAGGAGGTGAAAAGGATGGCTATTACACAAGAGCGCAAAGCTGAATTGATCAACGAGTTCAAGACTCATGAAAATGATACTGGATCTGCTGATGTTCAGATTGCTATCCTTACTGAAGAGATCAATAACCTGAACGGCCACTTACGTACTCACAAGAAAGATCACCACTCACGTCGTGGTTTGTACAAAATGGTTGGTACACGTCGTCGTCTATTGAGATATCTACGTGAAACTAACGTTCAACGTTACCGTGATCTTATTGCATCACTTGGCTTACGCCGTTAATAAGACTGAGAAGCGGGCTTTGCCCGCTTTTTTCTATGGAATTAAGATGAAATATTTCGCATACATGTATCACGTTTGATACACTATTACTAATTACATACTAGATGTATACAGTTTTACAATAGAGAGGAGTTCTACAATGTCAGAACAGAAAAAAGTTTATACACTCGATTGGGCTGGACGTACGCTTACAATCGAAGCCGGCCAACTTGCAAAGCAAGCTAACGGTGCGGTGCTCGTTCGCTATGGCGAAACAACAGTACTTTCCACGGTGACTGCTTCTAAGAAACCAAAACCTCTAGACTTCTTCCCACTTACAGTGAATTATGAAGAACGCATGTACTCGGTTGGTAAGATCCCAGGAGGATTTATCAAGCGTGAAGGGCGCCCTTCAGAAAATGCTGTATTGACTAGCCGGTTAATTGACCGTCCAATCAGACCTTTATTCCCTGATGGCTTCCGTAACGATGTACAAGTGATTTCACTTGTTATGTCAGTGGATCAGGATTGTTCCTCTGAGATTTCAGCTATGATCGGGTCTTCTTTGGCTTTATCTATCTCGGATATTCCATTTGATGGTCCAATCGCAGGCGTTCAAGTAGGTCGTATAGATGGAGAATTCATCGTCAATCCTACACCGGATCAGCTTGAAACATCAGAAATTGATTTAGTCGTTGCAGGTACAAAACATGCAATCAACATGGTAGAAGCAGGAGCTAAAGAAGTTTCTGAAGAGATCATGTTAGAAGCAATTATGTTTGGTCACGATCAAATTAAGAAATTAGTCGAATTCCAAGAAAAAATTATAGCTGAAATTGGCAAGCTAAAGTTCGAAATTGAATTATTCGAACTGGATGCGGATATCAGTAAAGAAGTAAAAGATCGTTGTGAAAATGAACTTATGACAGCCATCCAAACTGAAGAAAAGCACGCGCGTGAAGAGGCAATCAACGAAGTGAAAGCAGCTGTACTTGAGCATTACACAGAAGCTGAAGCTGACGATGTGACAATTAAGCAAGTGAAAGCGGTTCTTGAGCAAATGGTGAAAGATGAAGTACGTCGTTTGATTACAGTCGACAAAGTTCGTCCGGATGGCCGTAGACTTGACGAAATTCGTCCATTATCATCTGAAACAGGACTCTTACCTCGCACGCATGGTTCTTCATTATTCACACGTGGACAAACGCAAGTACTAAGTGTATGTACATTAGGTGCGCTTGGTGAAAATCAGATTATTGATGGCATTGGTTCAGATGAGTCTAAGCGCTTTATGCATCATTACAATTTCCCGAACTTCAGTGTCGGTGAAACAGGTCCGATTCGTGGTCCGGGTCGTCGTGAAATTGGTCACGGTGCATTAGGAGAGCGGGCATTACTGCCTATGCTTCCAGATGAAGTAGAATTCCCTTACACAATGCGTCTAGTTGCTGAAGTATTGGAGTCTAATGGTTCTTCTTCACAAGCATCGATCTGTGCTTCTACAATGGCTATGATGGACGCTGGCGTACCCCTAAAAGCACCTGTAGCAGGAATTGCAATGGGATTGATCAAAAAAGATGAAGATTATTCTATTCTGTCAGATATTCAAGGAATGGAAGACCACTTAGGCGATATGGACTTTAAAGTAGCAGGTACTAATAATGGTATTACTGCTCTTCAAATGGATATCAAAATCGATGGTTTATCTCGACAGATTTTAGAAGAATCTCTTGCGCAAGCAAAAATCGGTCGTATCAAAATTCTGGATCATATGTTGACGACAATTTCTTCAACACGTGAAGAATTATCTGAGTACGCTCCGAAGATTATCGTCATCCATATCAAACCGGACAAGATTCGTGATGTGATCGGACCAGGTGGGAAAGTAATTAATAAAATTATCGAAGAAACTCAAGTTAAAATCGATACAGAGCAAGATGGAACGATTTATATCGCATCACCAAACTCTGAAATGAATGAAAAAGCTAAGAACATGATTGAAAATATCGTACGTGAAGCGAAAGTAGGCGAATACTACTTAGCAAAAGTTAAGCGTATTGAGAAGTTCGGTGCATTCTTAGAAATCTTCCCAGGCAAAGATGGCTTGCTTCATATTTCGGAAATTCAGGAAGCACGTACGAAAGAAGTGGAAGATGTATTAAAATTAGAAGATGAACTATTTGTAAAAGTAATTGAAATCGACAGACAAGGTCGAGTAAACCTTTCACGCAAAGTAGTCATTCTAGAAGAAAAAGAAAAAGAACAAAAACAAGAACAAGCTAACAAAGAATAAACAATCAACAATCAATCGGTCAAAAAAGCCTCTTCCTGCACAAGTTGCGGCGAAGGAGGCTTTTTGTACTTTACATAAGGAGTGAAATCTATGATTCAAAAATATAATTGTTCAAATGGTGTACGTATTATCCATGAAAAGATGCCACATTTACAATCCGTAGCGATCGGTGTCTGGGTGCACGCAGGTTCAGCCAATGAAACAAAAGAGCAAGAGGGAATTGCCCATTTTATTGAACATATGCTGTTTAAGGGAACAGATACACGAAGTGCACGAATGATTGCTGAGCAGTTCGATCAGATTGGAGGCGATCTGAATGCCTTTACTTCTAAAGAAATGACTTGCTATTACACTACTGTGTTAAGTCATCATGCCTCTTATGCATTGACAGTTTTATCCGATATGTTTTTCCATTCTCAATTTAAAGAAGAAGAGATGGAAAAAGAAAAGTCTGTCATCCTGGATGAAATATCTTCTGTCGAAGATATGCCCGATGAAGATGTTGATGAAAGATTATGGGCTGGAATGTTCCCGGAAGATGCTATTGGCAAGCCTGTAGGAGGACGAATTGAAACAATCAAGTCATTTACGAAAGAAATGGTTGAAGAATTCATGGCGAAACACTATCGCCCAGAAAATTTGGTCATTTCAATTGCAGGAAACTATGATGAACGTTTAATCAAGTTGATCGAGGCAAACTTCGGAAGCTATCAAAGTGAAAAACAGGATGCTATTTCGATAATAGAGGAAAGAGTACCGAATTTTACGGCACAACAGATTATCAAAGTAAAAGATATTGAACAAGCCCATGTATGCTTTGGTTATCCTTCCTTGCCTTCGACTCACGAAAGGATTTATGAGTTAAGCTTATTCGATAGTATTCTCGGCGGAACGATGTCTTCTAGGTTGTTTCAGGAAGTTCGAGAAAACCGCGGTCTAGCGTATTCGGTCCACACGTATTATGCTGCGTATGAAAATGCAGGTTCCTTTGTCATTTATTGTGGGACCTCTCCTGAAAACTTTCAAGAGACGTATCGTACAATCGACCAAGTGATCGCTGAAGTGCTTCATGACGGTCTTACAGATAAAGAATTGCACAATGCCAAAGAGCAACTTAAAGGCAGTTTTGTGCTCGGTTTGGAAGGCTCTGAATCACGTATGTATAGAAATGGTCGCAATGAATTAGTGCTTGGCAAACATCAGACAATCGATGAAGTAGTAGGACAAATTGAAAACGTTGAAAAACGAAGTGTCTATCGCCTAGGTGAGCAAATTTTAACAAGTGATCGTGCAACATCAATTATTGCGCCCAAATCAAATATTCAGCAATTAAAAAAACTACAGAACTAGTCGACTTCCCATCTCCCATACATATGATGAAAGAGATCTTATATAGGGGAGGACTTCCATGCGATTATCAGAACTGGCACAAAAAGAGCTGATTCAAGTAGAAGAAGGTATGAGGTATGGTTTTTTGGCGGAAACAGATTTGTTGTTCGACCGCAAAACAGGAACAATCATTGGATTTGAAATAAGGAAAAAGTTAGGGAAAACTCTTTTTAGGCAAAAAGACCAGGATATCATTGAATATATTCCATGGCATGAAATTGTGCTGGTTGGCGAAGATCGGATCTTGTTTGGCAAAACACATGAGCTGAACAGAAAGGAAGTGGAAGTGTATGACTAAATGGCTTGTGGTAGGCACCGATCAACGTTTGCGTATAGCGAATGAACTATTGGTAAAATCAGGAATTGACAGTGAATATATATGTACTGATACGTTTAATGAACAATTAAAGCAAACTCTGATTAGTACAAAGCCTGATCATCTTCTGCTTCCTTTATTGATGATGGAACAAAGCATACCTGCAGACTATTTGAAAGTAGGCTCTTCTGTTTATTCTGGTAGTACTTCAGCGGAATGGAGACAACAGCTTGTTGAGAAAGGTATTACGCATACGAATTATTTAGAAAATGAGCAATTCATTTGGAGAAATGCACAATTAACTGCAGAAGCGTTCGTTCATGTCTTTTATGAGCATACAAAACGCCAGATTGCGGGTAAGCATTTTTACATTGCAGGATTTGGCAGAGTAGGAAAAGCGATTGCTCATACATTGCATCAACTGCAAGCTACTGTCACAATAGTTGCACGTGCTGATGAGCAATTAGCAGAAGCGGAGATATTTGGATTTAACACACTACCGCTCAATGACTCTACAATATTCACACATGGCTACTTAGTAAACACTATTCCGGCTCCATGGCTCGATCCCAATCAAAGTGGTACTGTTCATGTTTTTGATGTCTCTTCAACACCTGGGTGCCTAAAGCATTCCAATTCCACTGAATACTATACGATACACCTCAAATTGCCCGGGAAGCATTTTCCTGAGGATGCGGCAGCTGTATTGGTTGACGCGATTTTGAGAATAAGTATAGACGAAAGGGGAACTAAATGCTCAAAGGAAAACGAATCGGATTAGGCATCACTGCTTCACATTGCACATACGACCAATTGCTTCCTATGATCGCTTCGTTGCAAAAAGAAGGAGCGATTGTCGTTCCAATTATTACACATTCAGTTCTTCATGCTGCAACGCGTTTTGGTACAGGTGAAGAGTGGATTAAACGAATAGAAGAAGCGACAGGCGAGAAAGTAGTGGCAAGTATTGTTGAAGCGGAACCATTCGGCCCATCCAATCCGCTTGATTGCATGGTAATTTCACCGCTTACAGGTAATTCCATGAGTAGGTTCGCTAATGCAGCCACTGATTCACCTGTTTTAATGGCGGCTAAAGCAACATTGCGTAATGGTAAACCGGTTGTACTTGGTATTTCTACAAATGACGCACTAGGACTTAACGGAATGAATCTCATGAAGTTATTGAATATGAAACACGTCTTTTTTATTCCATTTGGTCAAGATGATTGCATAAAAAAACCGAACTCCTTAATTTCTGATTTCTCATTATTACCCGCTACTGTTGCATCTGCGATAGATAGTAAACAATTACAGCCGTTACTAATAATTCATAATAATGCATGAAAATAGATTTTTAAATTCTGCAACATATGTTATAATTCGTTCAATAACAATTAACGAGACGAGGACTTTACAATCGGTCCTCATGATTGCTTGTTAATAATTGAAAGGAAGATATAGATGAAGAATGTTACTGTTGCAATTGTCGGCGCGACCGGAGCGGTAGGTACGAAAATACTTGAGAAGTTAGTGGAGCGTAATTTCCCTGCCACTTCCATTAAGTTACTTGCATCCAAACGTTCCGCGGGCAATGAAATCATAGCGGGTGGAAAAACGTACATTGTACAAGAAACGACTCCGGAAGCTTTTGAAGGTATCGACATTGCATTCTTTAGTGCAGGTGGGAGTATTTCCGAGAAGTTTGCACACGATGCAGTGAAAAGCGGAGCGGTTGTAATTGATAACACAAGTGCATTCCGCATGGACCCTAATACACCACTTGTCGTTCCAGAAGTGAATCCACAAGAGTTGAAAAACCATTCAGGAATCATTGCAAATCCAAATTGTTCTACTATTCAGATGGTAGCAGCGCTTAAGCCGATTAAAGACCAATATGGACTGAGCAAGCTAATCGTATCTACTTATCAGGCAGTTTCAGGTGCCGGTGTGGAAGCGATTGATGAATTAGCGGAACAAAGCAAGAAATTCACGGATCGTAGTGAAATACAAGCAGAAGTATTACCTTCCGCTTCTGCAAAACGTCATTATCCGATCGCATTCAATGCGATTCCACAAATTGATTCATTTGATGAGTCGGGCTATACATTGGAAGAACTGAAAATGATCAATGAAACAAAGAAAATATTCGGCGATCAAAACATGGCGGTAGCAGCGACATGTGTCAGATTACCAGTTGTATCTGGACATTCAGAATCGGTCTACATTGAAATTGACCAAGACAACGTCACAGTTAAAGATATCCAGTCATTGATGAGAAATGCGGAAGGAATTGTCTTGCAGGATGATCCGGCTTCACAACTCTATCCTATGCCACTTTATGCAGAAGATAAAGATGAAGTGTTTGTAGGAAGGATCCGTAAAGATTTAGATAACCCAAAAGGATTCCACCTCTGGATTGTATCGGATAACTTATTAAAAGGTGCTGCATTGAATTCAGTGCAAATCGCCGAGGCGCTTATCAAATAAATTAGTTTAGTAGAATGAAGAATGATAACGAAAAGGAATGATCAATGTGCAACTTGGAAATGTAGGGACAGCAATGGTCACTCCTTTTTCTCCTGACGGTACGATTGATTACGCCCAGACAACAAGCTTGCTTGAGCATTTGATCGCAAATGGGACAGATTCTGTCATCGTCAGCGGTACGACGGGTGAATCCCCAACGTTAACTAGTACGGAGAAGAAGGAATTACTGGACTTTGTAGTAAAGGTTGTGAATAAGCGTATTCCTGTGATTGCAGGCACAGGGACAAACAATACCGCTGAATCCATAGAGCTGACTAAGGCTGCTGAGCAATCAGGGGCTGACGGAATCATGCTTGTGACACCTTACTATAATAAGCCAGACCAAAAAGGTATGTATGCACACTTTTCAAAAATTGCTAACGCCACAACATTGCCTGTATTGCTATATAATATTCCGAGTCGTTCCATTGTCAACTTGCTTCCTGAAACCGTTATTGCATTATCGAAAATTGATAATATTAAAGCGATTAAAGAAGCGAGTGGAAATTTGGAGCAGATGGCAGAAATCATTGAAGGAACAGCGGAAGATTTTGAAGTGTACAGTGGAGATGATGGATTGACTCTGCCATTGCTTGCAATTGGCGGTAGAGGCATTATTTCAGTTTCTGCGCACATCGTAGGCAATGAAATGCAAAAAATGATTCAAGCTTTCCAAAATGGCAACATAAAAGAAGCTGCTGATCTTCACCGTTCATTATTACCGGTATTTAGAGCATTGTTCTCGACACCGAATCCTGTGCCCGTGAAATATGCGCTAGAAAAAGCAGGGGTACCAACAGGTGGCGTTCGTTTACCACTTGTGAAAATGGATGAAAAAGAAGCTGCGATAATTGATGAAACGCTTGAAAAATTTGAAAAAAGAACACGGATTCTGTAATAAACAAAAGCCGGACGACCATTCCGGCTTTTTTTGTTTGTACTGAACGCCTACTATCTCGTATAATGGAGTTTAGTCGTTGTGGGCGGGAATAGAATATAGGAGGAAACAATGTGACGAAAATACAAAATGAATTAATTAGAGTGATTCCACTAGGTGGAGTAGGAGAAGTCGGGAAGTCCATGTACGTCGTTGAAATTGACGATGAACTATTTATTATGGATTCCGGATTAATGTTCCCTGAAACGGAAATGCTAGGTATTGACTTCGTAATACCTGATATGACCTATCTGGAAGAAAATAAAGATCGGGTCAAAGGAATCTTTTTAACGCACGGCCACGAGGATGCAATTGGTTCTATTGCGTACCTATTACAGAAAGTACAAGCTCCTGTCTACGGTACAAAGTTGACATTAGCGTTAGCGAAAGAACATTTGAAGAAAATGCCAGCACCATCTAATGTTCGCTTCTTTGAAGTGACAAGCAAGAGCCGCATGAACTTCAAACGCACGCATGTAACATTCTTTTACACGACTCACAGTATCCCGGACTCTCTAGGGATTGTCTTCCACACAAGTGAAGGTGCAATCGTCAATACAGGTGAGTTTAAATTTGACCAAGCAGCAAAAGGCAAATATCGCCCTGATTTTGCGAAAATGGCTACACTTGGTGAAGAAGGCGTCTTTATCTTGATGTCCGATTCTACAGAAGCAGAGCGTCCGGGGTATACAACATCCGAGTCTGTAATTGAAAAACGTCTTTTTAAAACTTTCCACGAAGCACAAGGAAGAATATTAGTAGCCTTGTATGCATCAAACTTCATACGTATTCAGCAAGTACTAGATCAGGCAGCAGCTCAGAAAAAGAAAGTTGCAGTTGTTGGTAAAAGTTTAGAGAGCTACTTTGAAGTCGGATTAAAACTAGGCTATTTACAAGTGGAAGAAGATATTGTAATTCCAGTAAAAGACATGGAGCGTTATGATGATCAGGACATCGTAATTATTGTTACGGGTAACCAAGGCGAGCCACTAGAAGCGTTGGAGAAAATTGTCCGTAAACATCATAGAGAAATTAATATCAAAAGTTCAGATACGGTATTGATTACATTCACGCCATCTCCTGTTATGGAAACTTCCATGTACAAGATGATGAATGAATTAGCAAAGGCTGGCGCGACTGTACTGACGTCCACACGGAATGTACACGTCTCCGGTCACGGTTCCGCTGAAGATTTGAAAATGATGTTAAACTTGATGCAACCTAAATATTTTATTCCGATACAAGGGGAATATCGTATGCTGATTGCACACTCCAAGCTAGCTCAAGAAATTGGCCTGCCTAAAAACCGTATCTTCATTGCGGATAAAGGCGACATTGTTGAATTCAAGAATGAAAAGCTTCGTATGGCGGGTAGAGTACAAGCTGGTAACGTCTTGATCGATGGTATTGGTGTAGGTGATGTAGGAAACATCGTGTTGCGTGACCGTAAGCTATTATCGCAAGATGGGATCTTTACAGTCGTTGTGACATTGAACAGAAAGCAAAAACGAATCGCTGCAGGCCCTGAAGTCGTCTCAAGAGGTTTTGTCTATGTACGCGAATCAGAGGAATTATTTGAAGAAGCGACAAAGCTGATTACTAAAATTGTCGAAAAGTATGTGAATAAAGAAACATTTGAATGGACAAACATTAAACAAGAGATCCGTGAGACATTGAGTTCGTATTTATATCAGCAAACAAAACGTCGCCCTATGATTATCCCAATCATCATGGAATACTGATCCAAACTGTTTGTTGACTAATTAAAGAACAATTGGATTTCCATGCCTTTATGGCTGGAAATCTTTTTTTCAGAAAGGGGGTTGGCAAATGGCGAAGAAACGTGCTAAAAAGAGAGCACCAGCGAAGAAAAGACAACAGAAAAAACAGCAAAGTCAAATGCAACCACTCTGGTTTGAAATTTTAGGTGTCGTCTTAATCGGTATCGCAATTATCATGATCTTTGAATTCGGTGTCATCGGTCGAGGTTTATCGGCTTTCTCCCGATTCTTATTGGGCAATTGGTATGTTGCATTGCCATTTTTGATTATTGTACAAGCGTTGATATTCATGATCAAGAGACAAATAGGGGGATATAAGCACCGAATTGTCATCGGTTGTTTATTCATCTTAAGTAGTATGCTGTTGTTCAGTCATGTTCATTTATTTCAGACATTGTATGAAAGCAAAGTTCTGATGTCAAATTCTGCACTTAAGGAAACGTGGAAAGTTCTCATCACCAATGATGGTATACATGACCAAACAGGGACGCTGGGTGGCGGTATGTTGGGCGCTGTGCTGTTCGCGATGTTTTATTCACTAGTTGATTCATCAGGCGCTACAGTGGCCGGTGTGCTGTTACTGCTCATTGGTATCATTTTGTTGACGGGAAAGGCTTTGATTCCGTTTCTGGTCGAACAAACACCTATCTTGATGAATGCTATTAAGAAAAAGTGGGCAGCGAGAGAAAAGAAATCAGTCAAGTCACTTGAAGAAAAACGTAAAGAAAGTGCGCGCGGTAATAGAAAGACTAAGCCGAAGGCGAAGCCGGCAGACACTTCTGAAATGGAAGCAGTACATGATTATCCAGAACCGGCCAGTGAACCGATTATCTCTAGCTTCACGGCGAAAATCGAACAGGCTGCACAACCAGAAATTGTACAAGAAAAACAGTCGATAGATAAAGTGGACACTACACTTGATCCTAAAGATCCTGCGGTTGATTATCCTGTAATGGGTGGAGAGCAAGAAAACGAATCGTATATTCTACCTTCGCCCAATTTATTGGAACCGCCTGTAGCCAGTGATCAGTCTGGAGAATATGATTTAATTCAAGCAAACGCCAAAAAACTAGAGAAAACGTTCCTAAGCTTTGGGGTCAAAGCACGAGTGACACAAGTGCATTTAGGACCAGCTGTCACTAAATATGAAATCCTGCCTGATACCGGTGTGAAAGTAAGTCGCATTGTTAGTTTGGCGGATGATATTGCATTGGCATTGGCAGCTAGCGGAATTCGTATTGAAGCACCAATTCCTGGTAAATCGGCAGTTGGAATAGAAGTGCCAAACAATGCAGTGGCGATGGTAAGTTTACGTGAAGTGCTGGAATCTAAGGAAAATAATCCCCCCGAGTCCAAGTTGCTAGTAGGTTTAGGTCGTGATGTGACAGGACAAGCCATGATGACAGAACTTAATAAAATGCCTCACGTATTGATTGCGGGTGCTACGGGAAGCGGTAAAAGTGTCTGTGTCAACGGTATCATTATGAGTATCATCATGCGGGCGAAACCACATGAAGTGAAAATGATGATGATCGATCCCAAAATGGTAGAGTTGAATGTTTTCAATGGTATCCCACATTTATTGGCGCCTGTTGTTACGGATCCTAGGAAAGCGGCGCAAGCATTGCAACGAGTTGTCTCTGAAATGGAGCGCAGATATGAGTTATTTTCCCATACTGGCACACGAAATATAGAAGGGTATAATAACCATATTGAACAATGGAATGAAGAGCACGATGAGAAACATCCGCGGATGCCGTATATTGTTGTGATCGTCGATGAGTTGGCAGACTTAATGATGGTCGCGTCAAGTGACGTAGAGGATTCCATTACACGTCTCGCACAGATGGCGAGAGCTGCTGGTATTCATTTAATCATCGCCACTCAGCGTCCAAGTGTGGATGTTATTACGGGTATCATCAAAGCAAATATCCCTTCTCGAATTGCGTTTGCTGTATCTTCAGCAATCGACTCGCGGACTATTCTGGACGGTAGCGGTGCAGAGAAGTTGTTGGGGCGAGGAGATATGTTATTCCTGCCTGCTGGTGCTTCAAAACCTACACGTATACAAGGCGCATTTGTCTCAGATGAAGAGGTGGAAGCGGTAGTGAATTTCGTTATCGAACAACAAAAAGCTCAGTATCAGGAAGAGATGATTCCGACTGAAGTGGAAGTATTAGCTCCGCATGAAGAAACCGATGATTTATATGATGAAGCAGTACAAATGGTAGTAGAAATGCAAACCGCGTCCGTTTCAATGATTCAGAGGCGTTTCCGAGTTGGATATGCTAGAGCTGCACGTATAGTGGATCAAATGGAAGCACGTGGTGTGGTTGGACCCCCTGAAGGTAGTAAGCCAAGACAGGTATTACTCAATAAGTCAGAGCTGGAAATGTAAGGCTTCAGTTGTTCTTATTTTGATAAGTCGAAGTTATTCGTAATTTTGGCTAGATATTTCCTTCTACCTAAGTAAATGTTATAGTGAAGGTAGAAGGGAATTATCATTCCAGGCTATTAGAATAGAGTGTATCATCCAATATTTAGCAGAGCGGAAAGCGCTACCATGCAATGTAACACAGCCACTGTTTTTATGAACGTCAAAAGGGGAAAGGTAATAAATTCCCGAGTGATTAATTAACAATGATTCTTTCGTATCCAATTATTGGGTAAAAAGTAGTGTCGATAGGGTATAAGACGTATAGCGTCCTAACATAATACCAAAATTAGCCAGGGGAGGTCATTAATCATGAAAAAAAGAAAATTTGGTCTAGCGATGTCTTTAGTGTTAGCTGCAGGTACAATGTTAGCAGCATGTGGCTCTGACGATAAGGACAAAAACAATGCGGGTGAAAAGCCGGCAACAGGAGACAACGGTGAGAAAAGCGAATTCTCAATTGCTATGGTAACTGACGTTGGAGGAATTGATGATAAATCATTCAACCAATCTGCATGGAAAGGCGTTAAAGAATTCGGGGAAGATCAAGGATGGGAAAAAGGAACTGGCGGATACGATTACCTTCAGTCAACTGGCCCGGAAGATTATACAACTAACCTTAACAACTTGGCTCGTCGTGACTTCAACTTAATTTTCGGAGTAGGATTCTTGATGGAAGATGCAATTGAAGATATTGCAGCACAACAAAAAGATACTCAATTCTCAATTATTGATGGTGAAGTAGATGCTCCAAACGTAGCTAGCATCCTCTTTAAAGAACAAGAAGGCGGATACTTAGCTGGAGTCGCTGCTGGATTAATGACAAAATCAAATAAGATTGGTTTCATTGGTGGTATGGACAATCCTGTAATCGAGCGGTTTGAAGCTGGATTCCTTGAGGGTGTTAAATCAGTTAAGCCTGAAATCAAAGTAGATTCAAAATATGTAGGTGCATTTGATAAAGCGGAACTTGGTAAAGCTGAGGCGGGCCGTATGTATTCTTCTGGCGTAGACATTATTTTCCACGCTGCTGGCGGAACGGGTAACGGTGTATTCTCAGAAGCGAAAGAACGTAAGCAAGCAGATAAAGATGCATACGTATGGGTAATCGGTGTTGACTCTGACCAGTACGAAGAAGGTAAAGTTGGAGATGACAACGTTACACTTACATCTATGTTAAAACGTGTTGACGTAGCAGTTAAAGACATTTCCGATTTGTCAATGGCTGGTAACTTCCCTGGTGGGGAAACAAAAGTATATGGCCTTTCAGATGACGGTTTAGGTCTTGCTGATTCACGTGGCGCTATTCCACAAGACGTATTAGATCAAATTGATGAACATGCACAAAAAATTGCAAATGGTGAAATTGAAGTACCAGAGTTTGTAGAAAAAAAGAAATAAGGTCATTAAACAGATGAAGGCCGGTTTCATATCCGGCCTTCATTTCATTAAATTAATAAAATAAAGGTTCCTTGGTAATTGTTCCGGAACTTTTATTTTATTAATTTCTAAGATTAATAATAAAAAATATCTGTAAGCTACTTATAAAAATGGTAAAGCTTTCAACTTTTCACATGGGGGTTTTATCACGTATTATTGAAGAGAAGAGTCGTGCTACTTAATTCTATTGAATTCAATTATGGGCAAGGAAGTGATTGGGATGGATTATGTAATTGAAATGCTAGACGTTTCAAAAAAGTTCGGAAATTTCTATGCGAATGATCATATTACATTACAACTGAAGAAAGGCGAGATTCACGCATTGCTAGGTGAAAACGGTGCTGGGAAATCGACCCTAATGAATGTATTATTTGGTTTGTATCAACCGGATGGTGGAGAAATTCGTGTCCGTGGCGAAAATGTAGCCATCACTGATCCGAACGTGGCAAATGATCTAGGAATTGGGATGGTGCATCAGCATTTTATGTTGGTGGAGAATTTAACGGTTACCGAAAATATTATTTTAGGTAGTGAGCCAACTAAATCTGGAATTATCAACATTAAGGATTCTGCGAAAAAAGTAGCGGAAATTTCTA
Organism: Sporosarcina ureae; assembly: GCF_002101375.1. Taxonomy (GTDB): domain Bacteria; phylum Bacillota; class Bacilli; order Bacillales_A; family Planococcaceae; genus Sporosarcina; species Sporosarcina ureae_B. The sequence goes on from NZ_CP015207.1 coordinate 3,104,233, forward strand.
AGATGTATGGACTAGATGTGGATCCTTACGCCAAAATAGAAGATATTTCCGTAGGTATGCAACAACGTGTCGAAATTCTTAAGACACTTTATCGTGGAGCAGATATCTTAATATTTGATGAACCTACCGCATCATTAACGCCTCAGGAAATTGATGAATTATTGAATATTATGAAAAAGCTCGTTGCAGAAGGAAAATCAATCATCTTGATCACCCATAAACTGGCGGAAATTATGAATGTCTCAGACAAAGTAACTGTCATCCGCAAAGGTAAAGGAATTGGTACTGTTATTACATCGGAAACGAATCCCGAAGAGTTGGCGACGTTGATGGTAGGACGTCAAGTCACATTTAAAACGGAAAAAGGTCCATCTCATCCTACTGAAGAAGTATTGAAGATAGAAAATCTACAAGTTAATGACTACCGGGGTGTTGCTAAATTAAAAGGCCTTAATCTTTCAGTACGCCGCGGTGAAATTGTTGGAATTGCCGGCATTGATGGGAATGGCCAATCCGAATTAATCGAAGCAATTACTGGCTTAACTAAAGTGAAGAGCGGGAAGATTTTTATCAATGATGAAGATGTCACAAATAAAAAACCACGAAAAATTACTGAAACCGGTATTGGACATATTCCGCAAGACCGCCACAAGCACGGACTTATATTAGACTTTTCAGTGGCGTATAATACCGCGCTTCAATCGTATTATCATGAACCATTATCTAAAGGTGGAATCATGGATTATAAAGTGATCAATGAAAAAGCAGAAGAACTGATCAAAGAGTACGATGTGCGAACGCAAGGTACACATGAATTAGCGAGAGCATTATCCGGTGGGAATCAGCAAAAGCTAATCATCGGACGGGAAATTATGAGAAATCCGGATTTACTGATTGCGGCATTACCTACTCGTGGTTTGGACGTTGGAGCAATCGAGTTTATTCATCGGCGTCTAATTGAGCAACGCGACAGTGGAAAAGCGGTTTTACTCATTACATTTGAATTGGATGAAGTCATGAACGTTTCAGATAAAATCGCAGTTATTTATGATGGAACTATAGTAGGTACCGTAATTCCACAAGAGACAACGGAACAAGCACTAGGATTAATGATGGCAGGCCATTCAAAAGATGTTGCTGAGAAAAAAGTTCTAGCTGCTGAGAAGGACGGTGATGAACATCATGTCGAATAAAATGATCAATATACTGGTCCCGGTGATTTCGATCTTTTTAGGGCTCTTAGTAGGCGCGATCGTGATGCTGATCAGTGATTATAACCCAATCACAGGCTATATGGCATTATGGAATGGTATTTTCGGTGATTCTTATGCCATTGGTGAAACTATTCGTCAAATCAGTCCATACTTACTAGCAGGACTTGCAGTAGCGTTTGCATTTAGAACTGGACTTTTTAATATCGGGGTAGAAGGACAACTAATTGTGGGCTGGTTTGCTGCGGCCTACGTCGGGATGGCGTTCGATCTTCCTAAAATTATTCACTTACCTTTTGCACTCATAGCAGCTGCTGTTGCTGGGGCACTCTGGGGACTTGTACCAGGTATTTTGAAAGCAACATTGAAAGTACATGAAGTTATTGTCACGATTATGATGAACTACATTGCCTTACATGTGGTTAACGCATTAATTAAAACACTCTCCGGTGGTGGATTCAAATTGGAGCGTATCCATGAATCGGCCTCGCTTCGGTCAGAGTTCTTATCAAATCTAACGGACTACTCCACATTGCATTACGGAATATTCGTAGCATTGGCTATGGTTGTTGTCATGTGGTTCATTTTAGAGAAAACGAAGACTGGATATGAATTGAAATCTGTAGGATATAACGATAATGCAGCCCGATATGCGGGGATGAGCGCCAACAAGAATATTATTCTTGCAATGGTCATTTCTGGTGCGTTCGCTGGATTAGGAGGCGCGATGGAAGCGCTTGGTACGTTTGGTAACATGTCTTCCATGGGTGGCTTTACAGGGATCGGTTTTGATGGAATCGCTGTAGCCTTACTTGGTGCGAATACGCCACTTGGTGTCATCTTCGGGGCCACATTATTCGGTTCATTGAAATATGGTGCGAATAATATGCCGAATGAAGCAGGCATTCCAGTAGAAATTGTTTCAATTATTATAGCATTGGTTATTTTCTTTGTTGCTTGCGGATACATCATCCGTGTAGGACTCATACGTTTGCGCAACAAGAAGGAGGCAAAGTGACATGTTAGATGTATTATATTTCATCATACCTATAACAATTGCTTCTGCAGCTCCTCTTATTTTTACAGCAATTGGCGGTGTATTCTCTGAGCGATCCGGAGTCATCAATATTGGATTGGAAGGCCTCATGATTATGGGTGCATTTATCGGGATCCTGTTCAACCTGTTTTTCGCGGATACCTTTGGTGCATGGACACCTTGGATTGCATTAATTGTGGCAATGCTCGTTTCGGCTTTGTTTGCAACACTTCACGCTATAGCGTCTATCTCGTTCCGAGCGGATCAAGTAGTATCAGGTGTAGCGATTAACATGTTAGGACTTGCCATTGCATTATTCTCAGTAAAAATGATTTTTGGTAAAGGTCAAACTGATTTCATTCAACAAAAAATCCCAAGATTCAACGTACCATTTTTGGAAGATATCCCAATCATAGGACCCATGTTCTTTAAATTAGTTTATGGCTCTTCAATTTTGGCGATAGCTGTTGCATTTATTGCATGGTTTGTTATTTACAAGACGCCATTTGGTTTACGTCTTCGCTCAGTAGGAGAGCATCCGATGGCGGCAGATACGATGGGAATTAAAGTAACAAAAATTCGCTATATCGCAGTTCTGATTTCTGGTGGACTGGCCGGGATTGGTGGGGCAGTTTATTCTCAAACCATCACGAATGATTTCGGACATGCGACAATAAATGGGCAAGGATTCATGGCACTTGCAGCGATGATCTTTGGGAAATGGCACCCACTAGGAGCTATGGGAGCCGCGCTATTCTTCGGATTTGCGCAGGCATTAGCCATCAGTTCTTCTAGTATTACGTTCTTAGCAGACATCCCACCAGTGTATTTCCATATATTCCCTTACGTTTTAACTATTCTAGCGCTTGCTGGATTCCTAGGAAAAGCGAAAGCACCAAAAGCACTTGGTAAACCTTACGTTAAAGGAAATAGATAAAAACTAGAAAAGCTAGCTGGAGATACATACTCTTCAGTTAGCTTTTCTAAGGTTGTAGTGATAATAAATCAAGATTTCATTCATCTTCCGCTTCAGTCCTGGCTAAAGTCTATCTTTAGCGCACGAAAGTTGTATCATTTTCCAAATGGCAGGCTAAAATGTATAGTGAGACTAGGAATACATATAATAAGGTAAACGAGGTGTTTGTATGTTCAATAAAACAAAATTACAAAATGGCGTACATTTGTATATACGTAAAACGGAACAATTTAAAACGGTGAATGTGACAATTAAGTGGAAAGCACCACTGGATCAAAAGAAAGCTTCTGAACGTACAGTGTTAGCAAATGTGATGGAGGATTCGACGAAGCAGTACCCAACATTAAGTTCAATGCGCAAGGCGCTTGACGAGTTGTACGGTACAGTATTATTTACGGACGTCTCAAAGAGAAGCTCTCAGCATATGGTTTCACTTTATACAGAATGTGTAAACGATGAATTTTTTGCAGGAGAAGACATCTTTAAACAGTTGTGGCAATTGATTCGTTCTGTAGTGTTTGATCCAAATGTAACGGATAAGGCTTTTGATCCCGATGTAACAGAGAGGGAAAAACGTAATGTCCGTGATCGGATTCGTTCTATATATGACGACAAAACACGTTTCGCACAGAAACGCATGCTTGAAATCATGAGACCGAATCACCCGGCATCAATTTCAGCTTACGGCACAGAAACTGCGGTGTCTGAAATTACAAGTGAAAGTCTTTATGCTACATATGAAGATATGATGAATAATGATTTGATTGATATTTATGTAGTGGGCGATATAGATGAGAATGATATCATTGAGCAAATTAAACAGTTCTTACCATTTGCAGCTAGAGATGCGGCGAAACAAAATGAATTATTGGATGTGAAAGTGTCAGGTTCTGTGAATACAGTCAGAGAAAAACAAGACATGAAACAAGGTAAACTTCATCTTGGTTTCCATACACCTGTATCTTTCCATCATCCTGATTACCATAAGATGCAAATAACAAATGGTGTTTTCGGTGGCTTTGCTCATAGTAAATTATTCATGAACGTGAGAGAAAAGGAAAGTATGGCATACTATGCGAATAGTGCATTTGCATCGCATTATGGTATCGTCTATGTCACGGCGGGTATTGATGCGGATTTGGAAGAGAAAGCTGTCAAGTTAATTCTTGAGCAACTAACGGCATTACAAAATGGCGAGAGTACAGAAGTCGAGTTAAGTCAGACGGTCGCACTTCTAGAAAACAGCATCTTGAGTGCAAATGATTCAGCCCGCAGTCAGATTGAAATTTTTGATCAATATAAAGAATTAGACGAGAACTTCACGGCTGAACGATTAATCGAAAAGTGGGAATCGGTCACATTGGAAGATATAAAGGAAATGGCGAATACAATTCAATTGGAAATTGTGTATTTGCTGTCAGGTAAGGAGGATGTTTCCGAATGAAAGAAGTAAATTTTGATCAACTACAAGAGAAGATTTATACTGAAACACTAGATAATGGTTTAAAAGTTGTTATTCTACCGAAACGTGGATTTTCTAAAACGTTTGTAACGTTTACGACGAAATATGGGTCCATTGATCGTACGTTTAAACCGCATGGCAAAGATGAACTCATTACAGTACCTGATGGTATTGCCCATTTTCTAGAACACAAAATGTTTGAGAAAGAAGATGGAGATGTTTTTCAGAAGTTTAGTTTAAATGGTGCCTCTGCCAACGCTTATACAACATTTGGTAGAACGGCATACCTTTTTTCTGCAACCAATAAACTAAAAGAAAACACAAAAATATTACTCGATTTTGTTCAACAACCCTATTTCACGAAACAAACTGTTGATAAAGAAAAGGGTATTATTGCCCAGGAAATTACCATGTATGATGACCAGCCCGACTGGCGATTATATTTTGGCACAATTGAAAACCTCTATGAAAACCATCCGGTAAAAATCGATATTGCCGGGACTGTAGTGTCTATTCAGGACATTACAGCTGAACATTTATATACATGTTATGAGACATTCTATCATCCATCCAACATGTTACTGTTTATCGTGGGAGCAGTGAAGCCGGAAGAAATGATGGCGTTTGTTAAAAAAGATCAAGCAAAGAAATCGTTCGATAAACCAGAGGTGATTGAACGCCAATTCCCGTCAGAATCAAATGAAGTCGATGTGCCTGCACGTACATTGACGATGGATGTTTCAAAACCGAAATTGAATATCGGTATGAAATGTACCAAGGTAGATTTACAAGGACAAGAGATGCTTGAAACGGAATTGTCAGCAAACCTCGTATTAGATAGTCTATTCGGTCGTACATCTGCATTTTATGAAAAAGCGAACGCAGAAGGCTTAGTTGATGAATCGTTCTCATATGAGTTTTCCTTGGAAGAAGGCTACGGTTTTGCGATGGTCGGTTCTGATACAGATGAGCCAGAGCGCTTGGAAAAATTGATTCGTCATACGATTAAAGACGCAAAATTAAATTGGCCAGTGCAAGAAGAAGATTTGGATAGGATGCGTAGAAAGAAAATTGGTCAATTTATGCGTTCATTGAATTCCATCGAATTTATCGCGAACCAATACACACGATATGAATTTAACGATATGAATTTATTCGATGTCGTACCAACTTTAGAGAAGTTATCGATGGATAAACTAAAAGAAGCATTTGCAACGTTCTCCGATGACAATAGCTATACAATCTTCAAAGTCATGCCACCGAAGCAATGAGTATGAAGCGTTTTGCACTCGTTTTAGGTGCATCCGGAGGGATTGGGGAAGTGATCTGTAAACAACTAGCTAAAGCGGGGTGGTCTTTGTATATGCACTATAATGCAAATAAAAGCCAGCTCGATCTATTGCGTTATGAATTGGAAAAGACTTATCCCAACCAACAATTCCGTAGTGTGCAAGCAGACTTTAGAGTTGAATGGGCAGCAGAGAAATTGGCAGCTGACATTCAAAGCGTTCAAGCAATTGTTGTAGCTAACGGTCAGTCAGTTGTCAAACTGTTATCGGAGACAAGCGAAATGGAAATGTCGGAATTGTGGCAGGTCCACATGCAGAATCCAGCCCGTTTAATCGCACTGTTATCTGAAAAACTACGCAAGCATGAGGTCTCCTATATTGTATTTATCGGATCAATATGGGGCAGTACTGGTGCTGCAGGTGAAGTAATGTATTCTGCAGTCAAAGGTGCACAGCATGCCTTCGTCAAAGCATATGCAAAGGAATCCGCGTATTCAGGCATACGGGTCAATGCTATTGCCCCGGGATGGATCGACACCCGCATGAATCAAGAGTTTTCTGCAGAGGAACGTCAGATGGTACTTGAACAGATTCCGCTTTTGTCAGTCGGGACACCGCAAGAAATAGCGAATATGGTCGAATTTATGTTGAGTGGCAAAGCAAATTATATGACAGGTGAAATAATTCAAATCAATGGTGGCTGGTATATTTAAAGCCTTGGGAAAGAGACTGAGACATAACTATCTCACCCCGTTTCCTTGCACTCCGAAAGGCATACTTTCCGAGGGGCGTGGCTTGAGCCGCTTCCTTCGCTTTGCTACGTCCAGGGTCTCAAGACGCACGCTGATCCCTCAGGAGTCGGTCTTTCTCCGTTCCGGTACACTCTGATACTCTAAAAAATATTTGCTGATAGAACAGAAAAAAGCGTAAAGGACTCATTGCCCTTACGTTTTTTCTGTTCTGTCCCAACCTCTTTCTTTTTTTCTTTTATTCGCTTTGGCAATCCGCTATTATAGAACTAAGTGCATACTTGTGCGTTCTGGAAAAAGTAGTTTTATGAAGGAGTGTGTTGAATGGGAGAATGGTATGTCGAATATGAGTTGCAAGTCAATCGGCCTGGATTGCTAGGGGATATTGCTTCCCTACTTGGTATGTTACGAGTAGATATTGTGACTATTAATGGGGTAGATGGCAGATACCGTGGTATGCTCGTTCACACTGATCATGATCAGCAAATTAAACGTTTCGAGTTGATCGCTTCTACTATGGATGCGATTGTCATCCATAAGATCAGAGAACCTAAATTGCGTGATGTATTAGCTGTCCGACATGGACATTATATTCAGCGCGGTACCGATGACCGAAGAACCTATCAATTCATAAGAAGTGAGCTTGGAATCTTAGTGGACTTTTTAGCAGAGATCTTCAAACAAGATGGTCATAAACTAATCGGTGTCCGTGGAATGCCGCGGGTAGGAAAAACAGAATCCGTAGTAGCGGCAAGTGTTTGTGCTAATAAAAAATGGGTCTTTTTATCTTCCACGATGATTAAACAAACGATTAGAACGAGTATGATGGGGGATGAATTCTCAGACGATAACATTTTTATACTTGACGGGATCGTGACACGAAAAACTTCTGACGAACGTCATATGCAATTAGTACGTGAAATTATGGGCTTGCCGACAATTAAAGTGGTTGAGCATCCGGATATGTTTGTGAAGCAATCCGAATATACAATGGAAGATTTTGATATAATTATAGAGTTGCGGACGACTGTAGATCAAGAGATCACTTACGACATTTTAGAGAAGAATGATCCACTATCCAACCGTAATACTATGGGCGGCTTTAATATGTTTAATTGATTGAAATGAGTTAGGTGGGTGTTGAATTTGATCGGAATAGGTGCTCGTTTAAAAGAAGCGAGGATTTCAAAAGGATTGACGTTAGAAGCTTTGCAGGACAGTACGAAAATCCAGCAACGTTATCTATCAGCAATTGAAAATGAAGAATTTCAAGTTATTCCTGGCGCTTTCTATGTACGTGTTTTTATTAAACAGTATGCAGAAGCGGTTGACTTGGATGCGGATGAAATACTGAGTCTTTATCAAGATGAGTATGAACCGGCAGTGCAAGAAAAACAGGAAAAAATTGTGCCAGCGACTATGCAACGTAGTGCAGGTTCAAAGCAGAGTAACCAATTAAAAGAAGCAATGCCAAAAATAATTGTTGCACTATTTATTATAATGATTTTAGTGATTGTTTATACTTTACTAAGAGACAATGCATCAGAACCAACTGTAGATGATGAATCATCAGACCCTATTTCGTCAGTTGTAACTGATCCGCAACAGGATTCAAACCAAGTGGTTAAGAAGCCTGTTGAACACGCTTCTACTGTGGGTGAAACCTCTATATTCAAATTATCTGATCCTGAAAATATCACAGTGGTTATCAAGACTACGGGTAACTCTTGGATTTCAGTAACGGATCAAGATGGCGAAGAACGCATGCCGAAACCAAGTGGTGCCCGAGTAGTACAAGAAGGCGAAACAATTGAAATTCAAGCGGACGATGCAGAAAGTTTGAGAATACGAGTTGGTAATTACGAAAATGCAGAACTGACTGTTAATGGACAACGAGTAGATTACCCAACAGATCTCGTCCCACAAAACATTGTGTTAAAAAAACCATAATAAAATAGTCATCTAAAGAGGTGATTATTTTATTCTTTATAAGTAGATTTTACCGTTAGAAAGGCGGACATGTAATGAATTTACCAAATAAAATTACGCTCTCGAGAGTATTTATGATCCCTATTTTCATCCTGTTTCTTACAGTGGACTTTGGTTGGGGAGTGATTCAGCTAGGTGGAGTAGAAATGCCTGTTGAACATTTGGTGGGCGCGATCATCTTTATCATAGCTTCTACAACTGACTGGCTAGATGGATACTTAGCAAGGAAAAACAATTTAGTAACAAATATGGGGAAGTTTTTGGATCCGTTAGCAGATAAATTACTAGTCTCAGCTGCTTTTATTTTATTAGTGGAAATGGGGACGGCTCCTGCATGGATTGTGATTGTTATTATCAGTAGAGAATTTGCGGTTACAGGATTACGGTTGATTTTAGCGGGTGGTGGGGAAGTAGTTGCAGCGAACCAGTTAGGTAAAATTAAAACAGTTACGCAACTACTAGCGATATCATTCCTTTTATTGCATAATATTTTCTTCGAAGCGATTGGTATTCCATTTGGAACCATCATGTTGTACATTGCATTAGTATTTACAGTATGGTCAGGTATCGATTACTTTGTTAAAAATCGCAAAATTTTAGTGGAGTCAATGTGAGGAGTGAAGTGTATTCATGAAAGCAGAGATTATTGCGGTAGGGTCTGAACTTCTTCTGGGACAAATCACGAATACCAATGCTAGGTTCATATCGGCTAAATTAGCTGAAGCTGGAATAGATGTGTATTGCCACACCGTTGTAGGGGATAATCCTAAACGCTTGTCACAAACAATTCAGTTGGCTCAGCAACGTGCAGACATCCTGATCTTTAGTGGCGGTCTCGGACCCACAAAAGATGACTTGACAAAGCAAACTATTGCAAGTGAATTGGGTTGTGAGCTTATATCTGATGACGATGCGATGAAAACGATCGAAGATTATTTTACCCAAGTCGGAAAAGTAATGACTGAAAATAATAAACAGCAAGCCCTTGTATTAAAAGGTTCTACGGTATTGCCGAATCGAAATGGTATGGCACCAGGCATAGCAATAGGAAAAGATGGTAAACAGTATATTTTGCTGCCCGGCCCACCGCATGAAATGGAGCCCATGTTTGAACAAGAAGCAATTCCATACTTACTCGGTGTATATGGTAAACAAGATGTAATCTCTTCAAAGGTATTGAAGTTACAAGGAATAGGCGAATCGGAATTGGAAGTCCGTATCCAAGCTATTCTTGAGAAGCAGACGAATCCAACAATTGCACCACTTGCTTCACCGGGTATGGTTAACCTACGTATTACCGCAAAAGCCAAAACGGAAGAAGAAGCACAGAAATTGATATCACCTGTGGAACAGGAAATTCGTTCTATTGTAGGGGAGTTTATCTACGGTGTGGATGATGATACACTGGCTTCCAAAACGACTGAATTGTTGCTTCAAAATGACTGGACTATTTCTGCTGCAGAAAGTCTAACAACCGGTATGTTTATGGCGGAACTTGGTTCAGAAGCGGGAATAGGTAACGCGCTAAAAGGCGGCCTTGTGGTATATAATAAAGAGATGAAAGTGGAGCAATTGGGTATTTTACCATCATTACTTGATTACCATGGGATTGTCAGTGCAGAGTGCGCTGAATCGATGGCGGAAAGCGTTCGGGAGAGATTCACTACAACATTTGGAGTGAGCCTGACTGGTGCTGCTGGCCCTGAGCCACATGATGGTCAGCCAGCCGGTACAGTTTGGATTGGCATTGCAGCAGAAGGTATGAAGACAACATCTTATAGACTTCAGCTATCAGGTTCTCGTAATACAAATCGTAAACGTTCTGTTCAATTTGCTTTACATTATCTCATTCAAATAATCAAAGAGAAAAAAGAACTGAAGTATTGAATTTTGCTAGTGAATTAGCTGGCAAAATTCAATTCATCTCAGCTTTTTGCGCTTGTTTTTCAATTTCTATTACTGATTTATCGAATACCCGTTCGTTTAATTCTTGTGTATTCTGTTGGGAAAAGGTATAATAAGAGTAGAAAAAGAGTTTGAGGAGGAATTGTAATTGAGCAATCGTAAAGCGGCATTAGATATGGCATTAAAACAAATAGAGAAACAATTTGGTAAAGGTTCTGTCATGAAAATGGGAGAAAAGACTGATCTTCAAATTGATACATCATCATCAGGTTCACTAGCTTTGGATGCGGCGCTAGGAATAGGTGGATATCCACGTGGACGAGTAATTGAAATATATGGACCAGAGAGTTCTGGTAAAACAACCGTTTCTTTGCATGCAATTGCAGAAGTACAAGCAAGTGGTGGTACTGCGGCGTTTATTGATGCAGAACACGCATTAGATCCTGTCTATGCACAAAAGCTAGGTGTCAATATCGACGAGTTGCTATTATCACAGCCAGATACAGGTGAGCAAGCATTGGAAATTGCAGAAGCACTTGTTCGTTCAGGTGCGGTAGATATCGTGGTAGTGGACTCAGTAGCAGCACTTGTACCAAAAGCTGAAATCGAAGGCGAGATGGGTGACGCACACGTTGGTTTGCAAGCTCGGTTGATGTCTCAAGCATTACGTAAACTTTCTGGTGCTATTAATAAATCCAATACTATTGCAGTCTTCATTAACCAGATTCGTGAAAAAGTAGGTGTCATGTTCGGGAATCCAGAAGTAACACCAGGTGGACGTGCATTGAAGTTCTATGCTTCTGTTCGTCTCGAAGTACGTAGAGGTGAAGCAATCAAGCAAGCTAACGATATTATGGGTAATAAAACAAGAATTCGTGTCGTGAAAAATAAGGTTGCACCACCATTCCGTACAGCAGAAGTAGACATCATGTATGGTGAAGGAATTTCAAAAGAAGGTGAAATTCTAGATTTAGGATCTGAATTGGAAGTAGTCCAAAAGAGTGGTGCTTGGTATTCTTATGAAGGCGAACGTTTAGGTCAAGGTCGTGAAAATGCGAAACAATTCTTGAAGGAAAACTTGAAAATGCGTGATGAAATCGCGTCTAAAATCCGTGAATCATACGGTTTGAATGCTACGAACTATGTGATTGCAGCGCATGATGAAGAGGACGAGCTGGATGATTTATTAACACTTTCGGAAGAAAAGTAAGTTATATATGGAAGTAAAACCGCCAATTGGCGGTTTTTTTATAAATATTTATAAGAATTAGTATGGGAATGACATACTTCCAGCTAATATAGAACCTAAAGCTCATTTGAATGAATAAGTGAAATGTGAAGTGGAAAGGCTCAAGCAAAAAACAAAAAGAGTCTGTGAGCATGATTTTTCCTCCATCATTCCTTGACACAATAAAAATACAACTATACAATTAAAGTGGCGTATTATATACGTCCTATATTTAACAAACCAATCAATTGTTTTTGGCGGTATGTTGATTTTAACTTAATTCAGCAAAATGAAAAGTTAAGTAAAAAGTAGTGACATCAATAGAAAATTAGTCCCGAAACAGCAGGTTTTCTACTACCCGTTGGATTAAGTTAAGCCTTAGGTGTTTTCACAGATCATCGGGACATTACCGAGAAGCTTCGGTAACTAGTAAAGTGAATATATTCGCCGTGGCAAAATTGATTATACAAGCCGACTGAAAAGAAAAGAATAAGCAGGAGGAGGTGACCTCAATGGGTATTGAAATACTCATCTCCGTTTTGCTAAGTCTCATCGTCGGTGCAGTTGTTAGCTTTTTTATATTGAAAAATGTGAATGATTCAAAAGTAACTGGTGCCAAACATACTGCCAACCAACTCGTCGAAGAGGCGAAGCGTGAAGCGGAGTCAGTGAAGAAAGAGGCACTGTTAGAAGCGAAAGATGAAACTCACGAACTGCGGATTGAAGCAGAAACTGAAGTCCGTGAGAGAAGGACGGAATTACAGAAACAGGAAAACCGTCTCTTACAGCGTGAAGAAAACCTTGATCGCAAGGATGATGCGCTCAATAAAAGAGAAGCAGGTCTAGAGCGCAAAGAAGATGCGCTATTAGAAAGACAACAGCATATTGAAGAGATGGAACGCAAAGCGGAACAACTCGTTACTACACAGAAGACCGAATTAGAGAGAATTTCTTCGTTAACAAGAGATGAGGCAAAGCGCATCATCTTGGAAGATGTCGAAGAAGAGCTTTCTACGGATATTGCTGTCATGACAAAAGAATCTGAGCAACGGGCTAAAGAGGAATCCGAGCGTAAAGCACGTGAAATCCTATCATTGGCATTGCAACGGTTTGCGGCAGATCATGTGGCTGAAACTACAGTCTCTGTCGTTAATTTGCCGAATGATGAGATGAAAGGTCGCATCATTGGTCGTGAAGGACGAAATATTCGTACACTTGAGACGCTTACAGGTATTGATTTGATTATTGACGATACGCCAGAAGCCGTCATTCTATCAGGTTTCGATCCAGTCCGGAGAGAAACAGCGAGATTGGCTTTGGAAAAATTAGTTCAGGATGGACGAATTCATCCTGCACGTATCGAAGAAATGGTCGACAAATCTAGAAGAGAAGTGGACGAGTTAATCCGAGAAAAAGGAGAACAAACTACATTCGATGTAGGTGTTCATAACTTGCATCCGGATATGATCAAAATTCTTGGTCGTTTGCACTTCCGTACGAGTTACGGGCAGAATGTCTTGAAACACTCCATTGAAGTAGCCTATTTAACTGGTTTACTGGCAGCAGAGCTTGGAGAAGACGTAACACTTGCTAGACGCGCTGGTTTACTACATGATATCGGTAAAGCGATTGACCATGAGGTAGAAGGTAGTCACGTGCAGATTGGTAAAGAGTTGGCAGTGAAATATAAGGAACATCCAGTTGTCATTAACAGTATTGCTTCCCACCACGGTGATGAAGAAGCTACCTCTGTTATCGCAGTGCTAGTAGCCGCGGCAGATGCATTATCTGCAGCAAGACCAGGTGCTCGCAGTGAAACATTGGAAAATTATATTAAACGTCTGCAAAAGCTCGAAGAAATTTCGGAATCATACGAAGGTGTGGAGAAGTCATTTGCTATTCAGGCTGGACGAGAAGTGCGAATCATTGTTCGTCCTGAACAGATCGATGATATTACCGCACATCGTTTAGCACGTGATATACGAAAACAAATCGAGGAAGAATTGAACTACCCAGGGCATATCAAAGTGACGGTCATACGGGAGACCCGCGCAGTAGAGTATGCGAAATAATACCTAACACAAAACAGCTTCCGATTCGTTTGGAAGCTGTTTTCATTTTGGAAAGAGGTTAATACAGATGAAAGTACTATTTATTGGAGATATTGTAGGATCGATGGGAAGAGAAATGGTAATTGATTATTTATCACGTTTGAAGCGAAAATATCAAGCAGACGTAATTATCGCGAATGGTGAAAATGCAGCTTCAGGTAGAGGAATTACAAAAGCCATCTATCATGATTTATTGCATGCTGGAGTAGATGTCATCACGATGGGAAACCATACATGGGATCAACGTGAAATTTATGATTTCATTGACGAAGTGGACTATTTGATTCGACCTGCCAACTTCTCAGAGCAAGCACCCGGTAAAGGTATGACATCCATTACAAAAAATGGTGTTACACTTTCCGTTATTAATTTACATGGTCGCACATTCTTGCCACCGCATGATGATCCATTTGCTAAAGCTGATGAACTAGTGGAAGAAGCTTTGCAAACATCACCATTGGTTTTTGTAGACTTTCACGCAGAAGCTACAAGTGAAAAGATTGCAATGGGATGGCACTTGGACGGAAAAGTATCTGTAGTGGTAGGGACACATACACATGTCCAAACTGCAGACGAACGAATCTTGCCAGGGGGTACTGCATATTTAACGGATGCAGGTATGACAGGCCCGTATGATGAAATTTTAGGAATGAAAAAAGAAGACGTATTGTATCGCTTCTATACCAACTTACCAACCCGCTTCGAGGTACCGAAAAGTGGAAGACCACAGCTAAACGGCATGTTTGTAGAATTGGATGACAAAACTGGTAAAGCGCTCAAAATTGAACGAATCCGAATTAACGAAGATCATCCGTTCAAAAACTAATTATCTAGGTGTCTAAATCCTTCTTGTCTATCATAGGATGTCGTATGGAATATACGCGTTCCATAGACATTGCAAAATAAGGAGGAAATATCGTGAGTCCCTTGAAAGTATCATCTCGCTCAAATCCGAATTCAGTAGCAGGAGCATTGGTTGCAGTGATCCGTGAACAAGGCTATGCCGAAATCCAGGCAGTCGGCGCTGGTGCATTAAATCAAGCAATCAAAGCAATTGCAATCGCAAGAGGATTCGTTGCACCAAGTGGAGGCGACCTAATTTGCGCGCCTGCCTTCACCGATATCGAAATCAACGGAGAAGCTAGAACAGCGCTCAAACTTTTCGTTGAAAAAAAGGAACGTAAGTAGAATACAAAAGACCACGAATCAATATGTGGTCTTTTTTTCATGACAAACCAGCGACATTTTTCCGCTTTGCTGTCATATCACACAAAAGTTCAGTATAATAACATCAGGTATGCTTATTTCCCGATAAGTAATAGAAAGGGGCTTCTGCAATGAATGAAGAACAGCGCTTGCAAGCTGGACTCGCAACAAAAGACAAATCGAAACCAGATAGCATGAAAAAAGACTATAGCAAATATTTCGAGTCTGTGTATAGTGGGCCTTCTCTAAAAGACGCAAAAAAACGCGGGAAAGAAGAAGTGGAATATCACGATAACTTTCAAATAGATCAACGCTTTAAAGGAATGGGACAAGGTCGTAAATTCTTTATTCGAACATTTGGTTGTCAAATGAACGAACATGATACGGAAGTAATAGCTGGTATTCTTATGGCATTAGGATATGATGCCACTGACAATGTAAAAGAAGCTGATGTCATATTGCTTAATACATGTGCAATCCGAGAAAATGCGGAAAACAAAGTGTTTGGTGAATTAGGGCATTATAAACCGCTTAAATTAACAAATCCTGATTTATTAATCGGTGTATGTGGCTGCATGTCGCAAGAAGAATCCGTCGTAAATAAAATCTTGAAAACGTATGATCAAGTGGATTTGATTTTCGGGACACATAACATACATCGCTTGCCGAACATCTTACATGAAGCGTATATGTCTAAAGAGATGGTTATTGAAGTGTGGTCCAAGGAAGGCGACGTGATCGAGGACTTGCCAAAAGTCCGTCACGGTAAGATTAAAGCATGGGTTAATATAATGTATGGATGCGATAAGTTCTGCACGTACTGTATCGTGCCGTATACGCGCGGCAAAGAACGCAGCAGACGACCAGCAGATATCATTCAAGAAGTTCGCCAGTTGGCTGCCCAAGGGTATAAAGAAATCACCTTACTCGGGCAAAATGTTAATGCCTACGGAAAAGATTTTGACGATATTACATACCGTCTAGGTGATCTAATGGATGAGTTACGCTTAATTGATATCCCGAGAATTCGTTTCACCACAAGTCACCCTCGTGATTTTGATGACCACTTGATAGAAGTCCTTGCAAAAGGTGGAAACTTGGTAGATCATATTCATTTGCCTGTACAATCAGGTTCATCTGACGTGCTGAAGATAATGGCTCGCAAGTATACACGAGAGAGTTATTTAGAACTGGTTGATAAAATTAGAACTGCAATACCTAATCTATCACTCACAACGGATATTATCGTAGGTTTCCCAAATGAAACAGAAGAACAGTTTCAAGAAACGTTGTCTCTCTATCGTGAAGTTGGTTTTGATATGGCGTTCACATATATTTATTCACCACGTGAAGGTACGCCCGCTGCAAAGATGCAAGACAATATACCAATGGAAGTGAAGAAAGAACGCTTGCAACGTCTTAACAAGCTAGTGAACGATATGTCTGCCGAAGCAATGAAGCCATACGAAGGACAAACTGTTAAAGTGCTCGTTGAAGGGGAAAGTAAAAGAAATCCTGATGTACTAGCGGGCTATACAGAAAAAAATAAACTTGTGAATTTTGTAGCACCGCGCTCCGTAATTGGTGAGATTGTAGAAGTTCGTATTAAAGAAGCAAAATCATGGTCACTCAATGGTGAATTCATTAGAGTAGTCCAACAAGAAAAGGTGATGGGATAATGGAAAAGAAGTTTACGAAAGACGAAATTATAGAAAAAGCACGTGATTTAGCACATATGTTGGCAAACACAGAAGAAGTAGAGTTTTATAAACGTGCAGAAGCACAGATCAATGAAAATCAAAAAGTACGTGAAAAAATTGCTAGTATGAAATCTCTTCAAACACAGGCAGTAAATTTCCAAAACTACGAAAAAGAACGAGCATTAAAAGCAATCGAAAAGAAAATCGAACAAGTTCAAGAGGAAATTGATGCGATTCCATTAGTACAAGAATTCAAACAGTCTCAAGACGAAGTGAATAACTTGCTTCAATTGGTTTCCAATACGATTGCAAATAGTGTGACAGATGAAATTATTGAGTCTACCGGCGGTGATCTATTACGTGGTGAAACAGGCTCATATGTAGAGAATACTCAAAAGAAATCACTTTCTTAAATAAAAAATCGGTAAAGGAGAAAATTCCTTTCCGATTTTTTTCAATTTCTGGGCTGCTGTTGCATAGGATGGATAGAAGCCAAAGAAGGAGGAAGAAAACTGAAAAACTTACGACAAATTGTGACGAAAGCTGTTATTGCCAAAGGGAAGCATCGATCGGAAACTACTGAGTTGTTGAAGCCGCCTAATCGTCCCTCCAGCATATTGGGTTGCTGGGTGATCAATCACACGCAACAAGCAAAGAAAGTTGGATCGCATGTGGAGGTAACTGGAAGTTTCGACGTAAATGTTTGGTACTCACATCATGATCATTCCAAAACGTCTGTCTTTACTGAATCGATTCCTTATAAGGATAAAATCGCATTGCATTATCGCGATGAGCCGACATCCGCTAAAGAAGAGACGATTGTCACGGTATTACAGCATCCGAACTGTACAGAAGCAAGTATTTCTGAATGCGGCCAAAACTTCTCCATTTCCATTGAAAGAGAATTATTGGTAGAGATGATTGGTGAAACAAAAGTCTCTGTTACCATCCATCCTCATCCATATGATGAAGAATGGCCGATACTGGAAGCAGAATCTTCTTCTATTGTGATGGAGGATAAAAAGGATAAAGAAGTGCCGAATAAAGAGAGACCACATCAACCGCCACAACGTAAAGATTCACCATTTTAAAAGCCGGAGATTCACCGGCTTTTTTTTGATGTTTTTTCGTTAAGTAGAAAAAATGTTGCAGGTCAAGTGAACTTTACCATCCTAGAACTTGCAGGAGTCTTTAGGCAATTATAAAATAGCTTATAAATTTATCTATCTTGACACTGCTAACATATGAGGGAATGGAAATGAAATACAAATTCGTGCAACTCATTTACCCAAATAGAAATCGATGATTATAAACTATTCTCGCTAATCAAAAGCCGGAATAGTTTTTATTCATTTTTATACGGGATATTTATTTAATTATCTATGCTGATCTTCCTTTTAAAATTTCTGCAACCCCTTTTGATTCGTTAACTCTACAGGTGTTTGGTATAATGTATAGAAAATGAGCGAGAAAAAGAGGGTTTACCATGTCTGAACATACACCAATGATGCAACAATATTTGAAAATTAAAGAGCAATATACAGACGCATTTTTATTCTTTCGTCTGGGAGACTTCTATGAGATGTTTTTTGAGGATGCAGTTAACGCATCTGCATTATTAGAAATCACGTTAACGAGTAGGGATTCTGGTGCAAGGGAACGTATACCAATGTGTGGCATACCTTATCACTCCGCAACTGGATATATTGAAACATTGATTCATAAAGGACATAAAGTAGCGATATGTGAACAAATGGAAGACCCGCGAAACGTAAAGGGAATTGTTAAACGTGAAGTCATGAAAGTTATTACACCTGGGACATTAACAGAAGGTAAAACAATGGATGTCGAAGCCAATCATTTTATCGGTGCCATCGATAGCTTAGGAAATCAATGTTATGCATTAGCGTACCTTGATGTTGGTACTGGAGAAGGAAAAGTAGAGTTAATTGAAGGAAGCGAGCGAACGCTACTGGCAGAAATTGAAGCTCTTAGCATGAAGGAAATTGTCGTTGATCAACCACTACATGCTGTTTTGGCAGAACTGTTCGAAAGTCGCGAAATAATGCTTTCGATTGAAGATACGGAGCATTCAGGATCAATTGGTCACGATACATATGAACATCTGCCAGAAGAGTTGCAGGAAGCTTGCCGTAAATTGCAATCGTATCTACTCCGTATGCAAAAGATGGTTTTTGGTCATATTCGACCTTTTATCTATATAGAGAAAGATGCAAAGTTATCGATTGATGCCAACTCAATGCGGAATTTAGAGCTAGTGCAAACTATTCGTTCCGGTAAAAAAGAAGGTACGTTGTTCTGGGTGCTGGATGAAACCGTTACGGCGATGGGGGCAAGGAAATTACGGATGTGGATTCACCAGCCCTTGGCACAGCGCCAAGCGATTGAAGATCGTCTGGAAACGGTAAACAACTTGCTTGATGAGTATTTCTTGCGTGAAGAATTACTTGAAGAATTACATGATGTATATGATGTAGAACGTCTTGCAGGAAGAATTTCCATGGGCAGTGCAAGCGCGCGTGATCTTGCACAGTTACGAAACTCCTTGTCGCATATACCGAAAATAAAACAATTACTCGAAGAATCGAAGCGTCCGATGTTACAGCGTTTTGCTGATCGAATGGATCCTTGCGGGGAAACATTCCAATTGCTGACGGATGCTATTGCAGCAAACCCACCGATCTCCAGTAAAGACGGTGGATTAATTCTTGACGGCTATCATGAAAAGCTAGATGAACTGCGAAATGCATCCCGTAACGGAAAGACATGGCTTGCGCAGCTCGAACAAAAAGAACGGCAGCTAACAGGAATTAAAACGCTAAAAATAGGTTATAACCGGATTTTTGGGTATTATATCGAAATTACTAAATCCAATATCCATTTAGCCGACTTATCTCGCTATGAGCGTAAGCAGACACTTGCCAATGCTGAGCGATACATAACGACGGAGCTGAAAGAAAAAGAAGAATTGATCTTAAATGCGGAAGCAGACAGCCAGACATTGGAACTGGACTTGTTTCAGTCGATCCGCGAACAAGTGAAGGGCGATGTGCAAAGAATTCAACAACTGGCCTCTGTTATTAGTGAACTGGATGTATTGCTGTCATTTGCTAAAGTATCCGAAAAGAATCAATATGTCCGACCAGAATTCCATACAGGGAAGGCTGTAGACATTCAAAATGGCCGACATCCAGTCGTGGAGAAAATGATGAATCATTCATTATATATTCCGAATTCTTGTACCCTAGCTGAAGATAAGAATATGTTACTCATTACAGGTCCGAATATGTCAGGTAAAAGTACGTATATGCGTCAAGTCGCTTTAACTGTGGTGATGGCTCAAATCGGTTGTTTCGTTCCTTGTGAAAAGGCAATACTACCTATTACAGATCAAATTTTCACACGAATTGGGGCTGCAGATGACGTGGCATCTGGACAGAGTACATTCATGATGGAAATGATGGAGTCTCAATATGCATTGGCTCATGCGTCGTCTCACAGCTTATTGTTGTTTGACGAGATTGGGCGCGGAACATCAACGTATGACGGGATGGCACTCGCACAGGCGATGATGGAGTATATCCATGAAGAAATCGGTGCCAACACATTGTTTTCTACACACTATCATGAACTGACACAACTGGAGGATGTGGTGGATCGCTTATTGAATGTCCATGTCGCGGCGAAAGAGCAAAACGGCAAAGTCGTGTTCCTGCATAAGGTGTTGCCTGGTGCAGCTGACCGAAGCTACGGGATTCATGTAGCCGAACTTGCGGGCCTTCCTGCTGATGTAGTTGGACGTGCGAAAACCTTATTACAGCGATTTGAAGATGACAGTACAACAAAAGCCGTGTCTTCTGTTTCGGAGCAACTGGCCTTGTTTGAGACAGATAATGACCCGACTCTTTCAGCAGAAACACAAAAATTACTAGATGAAATAGAAACAGTTGATTTGATGAATATGACACCCATGCAAACCATGCAAAAAATGATGGAGTGGAAAGAACGCCTGACAACAGAGAAGAAGGGGTGAAGCGGATGAATCAAATTCACATCATGGATGACACACTGGCCAATAAAATTGCGGCAGGAGAAGTGGTGGAACGTCCTGCTTCTATCGTCAAGGAATTAGTGGAGAATGCGATTGATGCGCAAAGCACTAAGATAGAAATATCTCTTGTCGAGGCAGGTTTAACTTCGATTCGTGTGACCGATAACGGCAAAGGTATGTCTGAAGAAGATGCGATCCGCTGTTTTGAAAGACATGCTACTAGTAAAATAACTAATGAGCATGATCTATTTCGAATCCGTACACTTGGCTTCCGTGGTGAAGCTTTAGCAAGTATCGCGGCAGTATCAAAAGTATCGTTATGGACCTCGGATGGTGTGGATGGGGCTGTAGTGGAAATTGAAGGCGGTAAAGTACTGAAATATGAATCGGGAGCATTACGAAAAGGTACAGACTTTCTCATACAACATTTATTCTTCAATACACCGGCACGTTTGAAATATATGAAAACAATTCAGACGGAGCTCGGACATACAATTGATTTATTAAATCGATTAGCACTAAGCCATCCTGACGTATCCTTTACGTTAACTCACGATCATCATGAAATTCTTAGAACATCGGGTTCAGGAGACTTATTACGGGTATTATCAGATATATACGGTGTCGCGGTTGCACGTAAAATGATCCCGTTTCAAAAAGAAGATGCTGATTTCAAGGTGAAAGGTTTTATTACACTTCCAGAGATGACACGCGCATCCAAAAATTACATTTCACTTCTAATGAATGGCCGTTGGATTAAAAGCTATACAGGGACGCAGGCGGCTATCGATGCAATGCATACATACTTGCCTATTGGAAGGTATCCGATTGCCGTCATTGATATTACGGCAGATCCCATTTTGACAGATGTAAACGTGCATCCTGCGAAGCGTCATATCCGTATCAGTAAAGAAGGGGAATTACTTTCTTTGATAAAAGATGCCATCAGAGAAGCAATTCAAGGAGTCACGATTATTCCCGACGCTGTGAAGAAAGAGAAGCCTATTAAAAGAGACTCAGAGCAACAAACGATTTGGACGCCTTCTTATCACCGACCGGCAGTGACGGTTCCATTACATGAAAAAGATACTCAGCCATCCATTGCGCCTGTCAACGAACCTATCATAGAACAACCTACATCAGTCTTCCCTGAAACTATTTTTGAGCCGCAGGAAGAATCAGTGCCCGAAGAGCCTGTCGTCTACGAGCAAGAACAGCAGGAAATGAATCATTTCCCTTCCATTGCACCTATCGGACAAATTCATGGAACATATATAGTGGCTCAAAATGAAGATGGATTTTATTTGATTGATCAACACGCAGCGCAAGAGCGAATAAAATATGAATATTTTAAAGTGAAGCTTGGACAAGTGGATGCGAGTGAGCGTCAACAATTGCTTTTGCCACTTGTCTTTCATTATTCAGCTGATGAGCAAGTGAAGATCGAAGAGTGTAAGAGTGCACTGGAAGAAGTCGGTGTGTTTCTGGAAGCGTTCGGTCCAGCGACGTATACGGTGAAAGAGTATCCTTCATGGTTTCCGGAAGGACAAGCGACCTCAATTATAGAAGAAATGATTGAGCAAGTACTCGAGAAACGCAAAGTCGATGTCGAGAAATTGCGTGAAGAAAGCGCCATTATGATGAGTTGCAAAAAATCCATCAAAGCAAATTACTATTTAAGGCAAGAAGATATGGAACGTTTGCTTTCGGATCTAGGGGCTTGTCATAACCCTTATACATGTCCGCACGGTCGTCCGGTGTTAATTCATTTTACAACATATGAGTTAGAGAAAATGTTTAAACGAGTGATGTAGCAGAGCGAATCAGAAGGGAGCGATTATATGTTTTCTACATTAGAAAGATCAAGCAGAATTCAGGACTTGAGGAACTTTTCGTTCGATGTTTTAGTTGTCGGTGGGGGAATTACAGGCGCGGGTATCGCATTGGATGCAGCTATGAGAGGATTTTCGGTTGCCCTTGTCGATATGCAGGATTTTGCAGCGGGCACATCTAGCCGTTCAACAAAGCTGATACATGGTGGTTTGCGTTATTTGAAACAACTGGAAGTGAAAATAGTGGCAGAAACGGGAAAAGAACGGGAAATTGTCTTCCGTAATTCCCGTAATATCACGAAGTCCAGACCGATGCTGTTGCCGATCTATCAAAAAGGAACGTATGGCAAGTACTCCACTTCTACAGGACTTCTCATTTACGATTTACTGGCAGGTGTAAAGCGATCAGAAAGACGTGAAATGCTGACAAAAGAAGAAACGGCTGAACTTGAACCATTACTGAAAAAGGATCGGTTAAAAGGAGGCGGGCATTATGTGGAGTATCAGACTGATGATGCACGTTTAACGATTGAGGTACTAAAGAAAGCAGCAGAAAAAGGTGCCCTTTGCCTAAACTATATGAAATGCGAACAATTCAACTTTGAGAAAGATCGTGTCGTGGGTGTGGTCTTAAGTGATCAACTAACCGGCGAAAGGTTCTCCGTAGGGGCTTCTATGGTGATCAACGCATCAGGTCCATGGGTTGACGAGTTGCAGAAGAAAGTCACCACCAAAAATAAAAAACAATTGCATATTACAAAAGGTACTCATATTGTAGTAGATCAATCTATCTTTCCATTGCAGCAAGCAGTATATTTTGATAATTCAGATGGTCGAATGTTATTTGCTATTCCACGAGATAATAAAACGTATATTGGCACGACTGATACATTTTATACGGATGATAAACAGCATCCTATCGCGACAGAAGATGATATACACTATATCATCGATGCGGTTCATGAGATCTTTCCAAGCATTCATCTGCAACGTCAACATGTGGAATCTACATGGGCTGGAATCCGTCCATTGATCGCACAAGAGGGCAAAGCTGCTTCTGAAATCTCACGAAGAGATGAAGTGTGGGAAACAGTCCCTGGATTGTTAACGATTGCAGGAGGAAAGTTAACAGGCTACCGGCAGATGGCGGAAGTCGTGGTGGATCGAATTGATGAACAGTTAGAAAAGCCTTCTATCAAGCGATGTGAAACTAAGAATATGCCCGTCTCTGGAAGTGATTTCATAGACGATGAAGCTTTAAAACAATTTATTGGTCTGCAGGCTAAAAGAGCTCCACAGTTCGGCTTAACTTCACAGCAAGGAGCGCGACTTGCTTCCTTTTATGGAAGAAATAGTGATCAAGTGTTCCGATTCGCCCATGCGATTTCAGCAGAAGAGAATAGTTTGCCAATAAGTTTACGTGCAGAGATTTTATATAGTATTCATTGTGAAATGGCCACATCGCCAAGTGATTTCTTTATCCGGAGAAAAGGGGATTTATATTTCCAAATCGATGTTGTGGAATTATTAGCGACACAAGTAACAAACTATATGGCAAAGTTACTGCATTATACCGACAGCCAGAAAACCATTTATGAAAACGATTTAAAAAATGCGATTGCTGAAGCGAAAGGAAGTGCAGGTTCATGACAGACCAGTGGATAAAGATGCGTGATGGTACTAAAGTGTACAGTACGAGTTATACACCTAAGACCAAGCCAATAGCTCGTGTACATATCATTCACGGATTGGCTGAACATAGCCGTCGCTATGAACGATTTGCACAGTACTTGCTGTCACAAGGGTATGTCGTGACGTTGCATGACCAAAGAGGCCACGGAAAGACAGCCATAGAAAACGGCTATGTCTACGGCTATCTGGGTGACTCTGCTACATTCGACCAATTGGTAGACGATGCATTTGAAGTGAATCAATCCTATCAACTGCAATATCCCGAACTTCCGGTAGTACTCCTCGGACATAGTATGGGTTCGTTCGTTGCAAGGCGCTATATCCAGCTATACGGTTCAACAATAAATCAAGTGATCTTATTAGGTACTGGAACCAATTCTGAGCTCATTGCACATGCTGCGATTGCATTGGCTGCGTATAGAGAAGAGAAGTTCCCTAAAGAGCAACCGGATGAGTTTTTGAATGGTCTGGTCTTTGGTAATTATTCAAAACAATTTCCTAATGAAGGGGAATTTGCATGGTTATCACGCGATGTAGATAGTGTAACTGATTATGAAGCAGATGAGGCATGCGGATTCGTGCCTACTGCTCAAATGTTCCGCGTGTTGTTAGAAGGATTAAATTCTTTGGAATCGCCTGAATTCTTGTTGAATATTCCAAATGAACTACCGATTTTATTACTCTCAGGTACAGATGATTTAGTAGGAGACCGTGCTAAAGGGGTTTGGAAAGTAGCCAAACAATTCGATAAAGCCAATCAACAGCAAGTGACTGTTCAGCTCTATGAAGGCGGAAGACATGAGATGCTTCAGGAAACCAACTATAAACATGTGTATACGACTATCATAGAATGGATGAGACGACATGAACCTACCCGTTGATGTACTAGCAATAGTAGGGCCAACTGCTTCAGGTAAGACAGCGCTTAGTGTAGCGCTTGCAAATTTGTTTGATGGGGAAATCATTAATGGAGATGCCATGCAAGTATACAAAGAATTGGATATCGGCACAGCAAAGATACATCATTCTGAAATGCAAGGAATCCCACATCATTTCTTTGATGTGAAAGAACCAACGGAATCGTTTTCCGTAGCAGAATATCAACTAGCCGTCAGACAATGGATAGCAGATATTCAATCTCGCGGAAAACTACCCATACTTGTCGGTGGTAGCGGAATGTATGTGCAGTCTGTTTTGTTTGATTATCGATTTACAGAACAAGCAGCTGATCCTGAAGTGCGAGCGCGTTTAGAACGAGAACTTGAATCTGAAGGTGCAGATGTATTGCATGCAAGACTTGCAGAATTGGATCTGAAAAGTTCAGAAAAAATACATCCAAATAACCATAGAAGGCTAGTACGTGCGTTAGAAATCCTTGAAGTGACGGGTCAAACAAAACAAGATCATGAACAACAGCAAGGAAATCAACCCATGTATCATTCTTTAATTATTGGATTAGATCTCCCACGACAATTACTGTATGAACGAATCGATCTGCGTGTAGAACAAATGGTTCAAGCGGGATTATTTAATGAAGTACAGCAACTGTGGAATAAAGGAATTCGCCAAACTCAATCAGTACAAGCGATAGGTTATAAAGAACTGATTTCCTATTTTGACGGCCAATTAACAAAAGAGCAAGCAATAGAAGCGGTAAAGAAAAATACACGCAATTACGCAAAAAGGCAGCTAACATATTTCCGTAATAAATTGCCTGTCCAGTGGGTTGATGCTAATCAGCCAGCGGAAGAAATATTTCAAACAACCTGTAAGATAATAAAGGGTTTTAAGAAGTGAGTATGGAATAACTAAATAACAGTGACAAGGAGGCAATTGAATGACACAAGGAAATATGCAAGATACGTTTTTAAATTCTTTACGGAAGAATAACACATTTGTTACGATTTTTTTATTAAATGGTTTTCAGTTAAAGGGTCTAATTAAGTCGTATGATAATTATACGGTGCTGCTGGAAACGGATGGCAAGCAACAACTAATTTATAAGCACGCGATTTCCACGTATTCTCCTGCAAAACCAGTTATTTTAAAAGATGAACTATAAACAGGCGCTTGCCTGTTTTTTTTGTTGTCTTTCTTTTAGTATATAGACTTCATCTGGTAAAATAGAATATGACAAAATGAAATGAGGTACTACACATGCAAATTGCACCCATTAATGAAGAATTACTAACTAAATCAAAAGAAGCGGAAGAACTCATCGCGCCGTATGTGAAGACGGTAGAAGAAGTTGCATTTTTTAACCAAAGAAAAGTCTTACAAGCATTCAAAAAAAATCAAGTAAGTGACTTTCATTTATCGGGATCAACAGGTTATGGCTATGACGACAGTGGTCGTGATGTATTGGAACAAGTATATTCGGACGTATTCGGAGCGGAAGACTGTCTTGTAAGAAATCAAATCATTTCCGGAACGCATGCAATTACAATTAGCTTGTTTGGAATATTGCGCCCAGGTGATGAACTTCTATATATTACAGGTAAACCATACGATACGTTGGAGTCTATCATTTCGGGCAAAGGGAAAGATACTGGTTCACTAGAAGATTTTCAAATTTCGTACCAGCATGTTGATTTGAAAGAAAATGGTTCCGTTGATTATGAGAAAGTAAAAGAAACAATCTCATCGAAGACGAAAATCGTAGCGATTCAACGTTCTAAAGGCTATTCAAGCAATCCCTCATTCAGAATCCATGAAATTGAAGCGATTATAAAGGAAGTCCGCAACATGAAAGAGGATGTTGTAATCTTTGTAGATAATTGCTATGGAGAATTCGTTGAAAGGAAAGAGCCCGTTGA
Organism: Sporosarcina ureae; assembly: GCF_002101375.1. Taxonomy (GTDB): domain Bacteria; phylum Bacillota; class Bacilli; order Bacillales_A; family Planococcaceae; genus Sporosarcina; species Sporosarcina ureae_B. The sequence goes on from NZ_CP015207.1 coordinate 3,131,507, forward strand.
AGTTGGGGCGGATCTTATGGCAGGCTCACTTATTAAAAATCCAGGTGGCGGACTTGCCAGAACAGGTGGTTACATAGCGGGTAAGAAAGACTTGGTTGAGAAATGTGCATATCGTATGACATCTCCAGGTCTTGGAGCCGAAGCAGGAGCTTCTCTCGATACGTTACTAGAGATGTATCAAGGTTTCTTCTTGGCACCACACGTAGTTAGTCAGGCGGTTAAAGGCGCGTTATTCACATCGGCATTTTTCGGTAGCTTCGGTATGAATACGACACCGCATTACAGTGAGCTTCGAACGGATTTAATACAATCAGTGAATTTTAGGAATGCGGAACAAATGATTGCATTCTGCCAAATGATTCAGCAAAATTCACCAATCAATGCCCAATATGCACCGGAACCATCCTATATGCCGGGTTATGCTGATGACGTCATCATGGCTGCGGGAACGTTCATTCAAGGCTCCAGTATCGAATTGACAGCTGACGGCCCGATCAGACCGCCATACACAGCATATATTCAAGGCGGATTGACTTATGAGCATGTAAAATCAGCTGTACTAGATTCTATGGAACAGTTACTTGAAAAGAAATTGGTGTAAAGAAAAAAGTGTATCAAAACCTCATGTGGTTTTCGATACACTTTTTCTTTATTAATGAATCATACGGAATACACCAATCACTTTTCCTAAAATAGAAACTTGATCTACAATGATTGGCTCCATGGATGAGTTTTCTGGTTGGAGTCGGAAATAGTCTTTCTCTTTAAAGAAACGTTTGACTGTTGCTTCATCATCTTCTGTCATAGCTACGACAATTTCACCATTACTTGCGGAGTGCGTTTGTCTGACAATCACGCGGTCTCCGTTTAAAATGCCGGCTTCGATCATGCTATCCCCTACAATCTCCAACATGAAGATTTCCTCTTCTGATGAACCGAATGTATCCGGCAATGGGAAGTACTCTTCAATATTTTCAATCGTTGTAATTGGATTCCCTGCTGTAACTTTACCAATTAACGGTACATGCATAACGCCACTTTTTAACTCGTCCAGTCCTTCAGGATCCAAAATTTCAATGGCGCGTGGTTTTGTCGGGTCCCTACGTATGAAGCCTTTACTTTCGAGTCGTGATAAGTGACCGTGGACCGTAGAACTTGAAGCTAGACCGACAGCTTCTCCAATTTCGCGAACGGAAGGGGGGTACCCTTTTAAACGCACTTCATCTTTTATAAACGCAAGTATTTCTTCTTGTCTCTTTGATATTTTCTTCAACAGATTCACCTCTTCTACTAGTTTGCGAGCAATGGAATACTGAACCACTATTTTGAATATAGTATAACATGTGTTCGATTACTAATCAAACAAAGGTTCTAATTTTACTTGACATAGAATCATATGTTCTCTTATAATTAAGAACAAGTATTCCGAACGTGTATTCTAAAAGCGAAAATTAGAGGAGGAATTATAATGGAGTCTATTAAAGAATTTATTAAAAATAATTATTATTTTGCAGTATTATTAGCAGTTTGTGTATCATTTGCTTGGGTTCAATTCGATAAAATGGCTGAGGAAGATCTCTATATGGAAATCGTTGTTAATGAAGGGGATACACTGTGGCAGTTGGCTTCTAATTACTCACAAGATATACCGACCACCCACTGGATCGAACAGGTACGTTCTTTAAATGAATTACCTACGGATCAAATCGTTTCAGGTGAATTACTGCGGGTGCCTGTTAAGATTAATAAACAAACAGATATTCGAGTAGCTGAAATAGGAGTGGGAACTAAATGATTGAAAAGAGATGTGTAATATACTGCCGAGTGAGTACGGAAAAAGAAACACAAGAACAATCTATTGTAAGGCAGCAAGAAGAACTTGAAAAATTAGCTACTGAGTTATCATATGATTGTGTTGGAATCTATACAGATCGGCAGAGTGGATACGACATGGATCGTGAAGGTCTTCTATCGATGTTGGATCGAATTCAAGACGGTTCAGTGGATGCGGTATTTATTCAAGACGAAACACGATTAGGACGAGGTAATGCAAGAGTCGCAATATTGCATGTAATCGCTAAAAGTGAGACGACTGTGATTACCAATCATTCAAACGGTACGATAGAACTGAATGAAATGGATTCAATGTTATTAGAAATTCTTGCAATCGTGGAAGAATATCAACGCAAACTACATAATGCGAAAATACGTAGAGGGATGAAGCGTGCTGTTGACAAAGGCTATGATCCATCGAAGAATCTGCGAAATATTGACCAAGCATTGGGGCGTGAAAGACTTGAGCTTCCGATAGAAGAAATTGTCTCACTCCGTAACAAAGGTCTCACGTATGAAGAAATTGCAAATGTATTAAATGGATTAGGTCATGCTGTCAGTAAGGCGACGGTTCATAGAAGATATAAAGAGTTTTTAGCTCTGGAACGCTAATAGGTTGCACTTTTCCTCCAGGTTGTTTACATTTTATTAAACGACTAACTTATGGAGGTTTTTAAAGGTGCTCTCAGAAAAGAAAATAAAACGCATAAATGAATTGGCAAATAAAAAGAAAACAACAGGATTATCGATTGAGGAAGCAAAAGAACAGACGCGGCTTAGAAAGGAATACTTGGAAACATTCCGTTCAAGTATGCGTGAAACTATCGAATCTGTCAAAGTAGTGGACCCAGAAGGAAATGACGTAACACCTGAAAAGGTCAAACAAGCTAGAGCCAATTTAAAACCACTAAATTGATGATAGGTAAAGGATTAACATTGTAATTAATTGTGGAATTGACTACACTATAGAAGGTATATGTACTATAAAACACTCATATGAGGCAGGATGGAAAGGATGTACAGCATGACCGAAAAAATCGATCAACTGGCAATAACGACAATCCGAACATTATCAATCGATGCGATTGAAAAAGCAAATTCTGGTCACCCAGGATTACCGATGGGCGCAGCGCCGATGGCTTATACACTATGGACGCAACATTTACACCACAATCCATCAAACCCACAATGGTTCAATCGTGATCGTTTTGTCCTTTCAGCAGGACACGGCTCGATGTTACTCTACAGCTTATTACATTTAAGTGGCTATGGTTTAACTATTGATGACTTGAAAAATTTCAGACAATGGGATTCAAAGACACCTGGACATCCGGAATATGGACATACAGTAGGAGTGGAAGCAACGACTGGACCACTTGGTCAAGGAATTGGTATGTCTGTAGGTATGGCAATGGCTGAAAAACATTTAGCGGCAACGTATAACAAGCCAGGTTTCGATATTGTCGACCACTACACATATGCACTTTGTGGAGATGGTGATTTGATGGAAGGTGTAGCGGCAGAAGCAATTTCCATGGCAGGCCATCTTCAATTAAACAAACTGATCGTACTATATGACAGCAACGACATTTCTCTAGATGGCGATTTGGATATGTCATTCTCCGAAAACATTAGAAAGCGTTTTGAATCATATGGCTGGAACTACGCACGAGTAGAAGACGGCAATGATACAAAAGCTGTTTCTGATGCAATCGAAAAAGCAAAAGGTAATACAGGTGGGCCAACAATCATTGAAGTGAAAACTGTGATCGGCTATGGTTCACCAAACAAATCTGGTAAAGCAGATGCACACGGTGCGCCATTAGGTGAAGATGAAATGGCACTTACGAAAGAGTATTACAAGTGGACATTCGAAGAGGACTTCTACGTTCCAGAAGAAGTCTATGACCGTTTTAATTCCGCAACGGACCAACTAGGTGTTCAATCAGAGCAACAATGGAATGATTTATTCGCAAGCTATGAAAACGAGCACAAAGAATTGGCAGCACAGTTTAAACAAGCGATTGCAAATGAACTTCCAACTGATTTAAAAGAACAAATGCCAGTTTATGAAGCGGGTGCTTCTGTAGCGACTCGTTCAGCATCAGGTGATTCAATTAATGCATTAGCTAAAGCAGTTCCAGCTTTATTCGGTGGGAGTGCAGACCTTGCAGGTTCGAACAAGACGACGATCAAAAATGCCGGTGATTTTACTGTAGACAACTATGCAGGCCGTAATATATGGTTTGGTGTTCGTGAATTCGCGATGGGGACTGCTTTAAACGGCATGACTCTTCACGGCGGAGTGAAAGTATTTGGCGGAACATTCTTCGTGTTTAGCGACTATGTACGTCCTGCTATTCGTCTGTCAGCATTAATGGGCTTACCTGTTACTTATGTCTTCACACATGACAGCGTAGCGGTCGGTGAAGATGGACCTACTCATGAACCTGTTGAGCAATTGGCTTCATTACGTGCAATGCCTGGATTGTCTATCATCCGTCCAGCCGATGGAAACGAAACATCTGCAGCATGGCATATAGCTGCCACTTCAAAAAACACACCAACTGTCTTAGTATTGTCTAGACAAAACCTTGAAGTATTGCCTAATTCACAAGAACTTGCGATGGAAAATGTCTCAAAAGGTGCGTATGTTATATCACCTGCTACTAAAGAGCAAGCGGATGGTTTATTGCTTGCAAGTGGCTCGGAAGTAAGTCTTGCGGTTGAAGCACAGAAAGCTCTTAAAGAGCAAGACATCGACGTCAGTGTCGTCTCCATGCCTTCATGGGATCTATTTGAGAAGCAAGACCAAGTGTATAAAGATTCTGTTCTTCCAAAGAATATCAAGAAGAGAGTGGCGATTGAGATGGGAGCTTCTCTTGGGTGGCATAAATACTCGGGCGATGAAGGAACTGTCATGGCAATCGATACATTCGGTGCAAGTGCGCCAGGCGACTTAGTCATTGAAAAGTATGGCTTTACGGTTGAAAATGTTGTGCATGAAATGAAAAATCTAGTAAATAACTAAATACCCAGCGCACGGCTCCTAGAGTCGTGCGTTTTTTGCGCAGCTTTACGACAATAATAGTGAGGAAGTTTTCCGCAAACTGACACGATTTACTGAGGACAAGTTCTATGATAGACAGTAGGAGGTGTTCGTTATGAGGAAGTATGAAATTTTTAAGATTAAGTCAGCGTATCAATCCTTCATAATGGGTCGTGAACGTTTATTATTTGAGCTACTAACAGTAGGTCCTTCTACGAACTATCAAGAAATTGAATATTTATGTGATCAATTAAATCAAAGAGAACTGGATCATATCATTCAGAATAACTTGGCAAAAAGTTTTGATGAACTGGATTCATACCATAATGAATACCGTTTGACACACTTAATCAAAGGAGAAGTCTTCATCAAAATGGGTACTCACAGTATACAAGTGTATTGCCAAGGATCACGCATGTTGGATCTAGATTTATTTGTAGCGTTATCTACTTCAACAGATCGTTTTTTTGCCGTGATGAATGAACAGGAAGAATGTGGGTGGCTCAAGCCACTAAAACACTCAGAACGCATGATACTAGAAAATTCGATGATGTAAAAACTTCCGCACAATTTGTGTACAGTCATTGCTATTCACTGCTGCTATGTTGTATAATCCTTCTTGGTAGTATGTAATCGAACTATTTTTATGAGGGGGGTTTGGCAGTAATGACTTTATGGATAGCAATTTTATTGATCGTCGTCGCTTTGATCGGCGGAGTAGCTCTCGGCTTTTTCATAGCACGTAAATATATGATGAATTATTTGAAGGACAATCCGCCAATTAATGAACAAATGTTACGTATGATGATGATGCAGATGGGACAAAAACCTTCACAAAAGAAAATTAACCAAATGATGGCTCAAATGAACAAGGTTCAAGACAAGCCAGCTAAAAAAAAATAAGTAAAACTCCGTGATTAGCAAATTCGCTAGCACGGAGATTTTTTATTTTCTACCATATAGTATTGTCAGGAATATAAACGGAAACGATTCAAAAATCTTTGAACCGTTTGTAGATATTCATCAGGGTTATCATTATACGATTTGGCATGTGCTCCTTTTGCGAAAAGCTTCAACATTTTATCGCCTTCTTTTAATTCATATAACTCTTCCGTCATTTGAGGCAAAATGAAAGTGTCTTCCATGCTGTGAATGAATAACACGGGTTTATCAATAAATTTCATCACTTCACGAGGAGAAACAGCCGCAGAAGTATAGCCATCACGAATCTTTAAAAATAAATTGGCGATTCGTAAACTCATGGACGTTTTAAACGGCATCTCCGTACGAATAATATGCAGTAGTTGCTCTGAGAAATCCGAGAACGGACAATCGGATATATAGAAATCTGCTTCATCTTCATACGTACCTGCGTATAAAAGCGTAGTGGCGGCTCCCATAGATTCTCCGTGGATACCAATTAAAGCGCGCTTACCTACACGTTTACGTACAGCTGTTACAACTTCCTTCAAATCCATTTTTTCATAAAATCCAAAACTTGTTGTTTTTCCACCAGAATCACCATGTCGACGATGATCAAAAATAACAGAATTAAATCCTAAACGTTCAAACAGTCGAGCATATTTGATGGAATTCACTTTGTTCTCCGTTACACCATGGCAAATAACAACTGTTCGCGTTGTATCTAAAGGCCGTAAGAAAATGGCGCGTAAGTTATAGCCGTTAGGTGATGGAATCCAAATATCGTCTTTTCTTACAGTTTCAAACCACTGACGATCAAAACGTTTAGCGATCATCTCGCGCTGTAAAATAACTTCTGAGTCTTTTGTTTTTAAATACATCAGGCGATTGGTTACAAGGATACCGAAAAATGTTAGAAGGGCTGTAATAACACTTGACGTTATACCGATAATATAAACTACTCTACGTTTCAACAAAATCCTCCTTTCTATTTACTTTCTTCTTGTATATAAATTATACATCGCTGTTTCAATAGGACGGGACAGATAAGGTGCAACTATATCTACTGCTGCACATATTCTGTCCATATCAATCCCTGTTGCTATATTGACTGACTGCAATAGGTATAGCACATCCTCCGTCGCGACGTTACCTGTAGCACCAGGTCCAAAGGGTCAGCCGCCTAGGCCACCGGCAGACGTTTCAAATCGATCAACGCAGGCTTGCAAAGAGACGTAAATAGTAGCCAAACCTAATTTACGGGTATCATGGAAATGTGCTGTGATTAAAATGTTCGGAAATTGCTTTTTCAGTTCATGAAATAAAGTGAAACTGGCTAAAGGGTTTGCCATACCATCAGTATCTACCGCACTTAATTCATCTACACCTATATCGACAAACTTCTTACAATGAGCTAGAGTTTTTTCAAGTGGAATAAAACCTTCATACGGACAGTGAAATGCTGTCGAAATACAAGCCCTGACAAAATGATAATTATTTTTAAGCTGATGGATAGTCGGTCGTAGCGTCTCTATACTCTCCGCAGTGGATCGATTGATAGTATGTTGATTGAATGTATCACTGACTCCTACAAACACTGCTACGCTATCTCCACCAGCTTGGAGGGCATTCTCAACACCTTGTGCATTGGGCGTGAGAACAAGTTTCCTGCCTAGTTTGCTTACCCGTTCCATAATCTCTTTGGAATCTGACATTTGACGAACCCACTTAGGCGATACATAGGAAGTGATTTCCATTTCATGTAAACCTGTTCGCTGCAAAGCATGTATAAAAGCTAATTTTTGATCGGTTGGAATACTGTTTTTTTTTCATTCTGTAAACCATCGCGTGGTCCAACCTCGATTAACGTCACGGTTTTTGGTAAACTATACATAAACATCCCTCCCCTAATCTATTGTACGTAATATAAGCGAATTAGGGCAATGTAAAACCCTTGTCAATTAAATGGATAATAATAAAAAATAGTACTCTTTATCTAATAGAAAGTAGTGAATAATATGTCGAAAAAACAACGAAAAGTATCAAGTAATCAAAGGAAGCAAACCACAGATGATTCTGCAACTTCACTTTCGGACTTAATGAGCGAAGATATGTTAGCGAAATTAAAAGGCATGAAGCAAGAAATGAAAGTGGAAGAAGAAATAAAACTCGAACAAGAAAAAGAAAAACGTATTCAAGAGCGAAAAGAACGTGAAAAAAATAAAAGTTTTGAAGAATTACTAGAGGAATATGGATATGATGGAACAAAGCATAGAGAATACTAAGCATGCAAGTAGCTATACTAGTCAAGTAGTTCCTTTATAAAAGTCTTTTACAAAGGAGATGGATAAATGCGTTTCTTGTATATTACGTATCGTAAGAAACAAGATATTCAAAAAGTACCTATATCCGAAAACCTTTTGAAACGTGTTCATGCAGCACCTATTGAGCATCCGATTGTTTATTGGTTGCAAAAGAATGTAGAAACTATTGAAATACTAGATTCTGTTATATATTATGATTTAACTAAAGAAATGGTAGAAAGTTTTTATAATACATTATGGGATGCGCATGCGGAAAAAACTAAGGCGTCTCCAAGACCTTGGAAATTCTTGCCCATCCCTGCTGACGAACAGTATATATATCCGATTGCACAATATGAAAAAGAATACGGAGTCACGTATTATGAATCTATATACAAATACATAACGGTTCTTGGAGTCATATTAAATATCTTTGACTTTGATGCTAATCAATTAATTATATTCATTCAATAAGATGGAAGAATATATCCAGGAGGATGTAAGATGAAACAGATCGATGTTAGGCTTTATGAATATTTACTAGCAAAACTTCCTGAAATTACAACTTCTTGGCTGGCAATGAGAAAAGTGGAAAAGGATTCTATTTACTCGCTTAATGCACAACCGGAAATGGAAGAAACACTTCGTGAACAAAATAAACTTACAAATTTAACAGTCATCAGCAGTTTACTTGATGATCCTGAAATCTTTGAGAAGAACAAAAGTAAATGGGCAGCGGTTGTCGCTCTAAGTAGAGTGAACAGCAATACACCTATAGAAGATGTAATTGATGCATTGAGTAATGTGCGTTTAACCTATTGGCGCTTCGTAAAAGAATTTTATTTGGTCCATAAAGAGGAAATTACAATTGAAGATTATATGCGGTGGAGTGACACAATTAATAATGCATTTGATCAGATTTATATTAATTTCGCACAAACTTATAATGAATATATCAACAGCAAGTTCGATATCCAACAAAGCTTAATTAATGAATTAAGCTCACCCGTCATAAAAATTACCGAAAAAATTGGCGTAGTACCGCTAATTGGAGATATGGATGAACTGCGTGCACGCAGTATGTTAGAAAGCATTCCTGATAAAAGTTTAGAGTCTGATATTGAACATTTATTCATTGATTTATCTGGAGTGAACGTGATTGATACACTGGTAGCACAGCAGATTTTTCAAGTGACAAAAGTGTTATCCCTATTAGGAACAAGATGCACAATTACAGGCATCTTACCAGCAATTGCTCAAGCGTCAACAGAGCTTGGTTTAGATTTTAAGAATATCCAAACGTTTAGTTCTTTACAATTAGCATTTTCAAAAGAATTTTTAATTGTAGAACAGTAAAAAACCAAGTCACTCATAAAGTGACTTGGTTTTTAGTTTTTATTTATGTTTTTCTTGGAAATCAAGCATGAATTTCTGTAAAGCCTGACAAGCTTCAAATGGCACTGCGTTGTAAGTGGAAGCACGACATCCGCCTACGGAACGGTGACCATTCAACCCGACAAATCCCGCCTCTTTAGCTTCTTCTAAGAACTGTTTTTCCAGCTCTTCATCCGCTACACGGAACGTGATGTTCATCAATGAACGACTATCTTTTTCAGCATGTCCTGTATAGAAACCGTTGCTGTTATCGATCGCATCATAGATTAGATTCGCTTTTTCTTCATTGCGCTTCGCAATCTTTTCTATGCCGCCTTGTTGTTGCATCCAACCAAGAACTTCACCCAACATGTAAATACCGAAAGATGGAGGAGTATTATATAAAGAGTTGCTTGATGAATGCGTTTGGTATTTCAAAATAGCTGGAATGCCACTATTCGCATTGTCCAACAAGTCTTTGCGGATAATCGCAACTGTAACACCTGAAGGTCCAAGGTTTTTTTGTGCGCCTGCATAAATCATTCCGAATTTACTGATGTCAAGTGGTCTTGACAGAATGTCACTGGACATATCCGCTATTAACGGAACATTTCCAGTGGAAGGGAACTCGTGGAATTGTGTACCGAAAATCGTGTTATTCGAGGTAATATGCACGTATGCATCTGTTTCTTCAAATGTAATTTCCTTAGAGGATGGGACGCGATTATAATTTGTGTTTTTTGTAGAAGCTACTTCGTATACTTCACCGATTGTCTTTGCTTCTTTAAGAGCTTTATCTGACCATGCACCCGACATAATATAGCCGGCTTTTTTTCCTTCTGCTAAAAAATTCATAGGCACCATTGCAAATTGTAGACTAGCTCCCCCTTGCAAGAATAGCACTTCATAGTTTTCAGGAATTGTGAATAAAGAACGCAAACGTTCAATTGCTTGATTATGTACTTGTTCATAAGTAGCACTGCGGTGACTCATTTCCATAATAGACATCCCTGATTCTTTGAAATCCACTAGTTCAGCTTGTGCTTTTTCAAGAACTTCGCGTGGAAGAGCGGATGGACCCGCATTAAAATTATAGACAGACTTTCGGTTACTCAACAAAATCACTCCTTCATTAATTTACAACTCTAAAACAAAGTATATATGAAAAATCATACATGGGGAATAGCTATCTGCCAATTCACAATAAATTGCTCAATTAACAAGAGGATTGTCTTGTTTGTTTCATTGCGAAAATGGGTAAATTATAATCCAGCAGCATCTACATAAGCATGTAAAGTTTAGATCACATAAAGCCGAAATGAGGGACATAGTATGAAAACAGGTGGACGCAGAAAAAGTTCAAATGTAGAGGATCGAAGAGGGAAGAGTGGCGGAGGCGGTGCGATTGCATTAGGCGGTGGTGGTCTTGGAATTGTCGGTATTATATTATTTCTCATTTTAGGCGGAAATCCGACTGATTTATTAGATAATAGTTCAGCAGTACCTGATCAACCATACGTGGAAACCGAACAAGATAAAGAATTGGCAGATTTTGTTTCGGTTGTGCTTGCGGATACTGAAGACATTTGGTCGGAGTTATTTGCTCAACAAGGAATTCAATATGAGAACCCCACGCTGGTACTTTATTCAGGACAAGTGGATACAGCTTGTGGATATGGAAGTGCAGCTGCAGGACCATTTTATTGCCCGGGTGATCAAAAACTGTATATTGACTTAGCATTTTATAATGAATTACAGAATTCATTTAGAGCGCCCGGTGATTTTGCTATGGCCTATGTTGTAGCCCATGAAGTAGGACACCATGTGCAAACGCTCCTTGGAATTTCAGATCAAGTTATGCCGCTCCGTCAAAAAATGAGCGAAGAAGAATTTAATAAATATTTAGTGAGATTTGAATTGCAAGCAGATTATTTTGCGGGTGTCTGGGCACATCATGCGAAGGGACGCGGATACTTGGAGCAAGGAGATTTACAAGAAGCAATTACTGCCGCCGGTGCGGTTGGTGACGATACGATCCAAAAGCGTGCGAGAGGCTATGTTGTTCCAGAGAGTTTCACCCACGGAACAGCAAAACAACGAATTTATTGGTTCGAACATGGCTTTGAATTAGGAACTATTGATGGTGGAGATACATTTAATCAAACAGAAAAATAAAAATCGCGAACGTCACTAAAAAGTGACGTTTGCGATTTTTTATTTTGTTGCGGCTATAGCAGGATCAACTGGAATACTTCCTTCTTTTTCATTGCGAAGTCTTTTAATATCTACCCGAATGAGTAACGAAATTATTAGAGCCACCGCGAATAAGCCAGCGAAGAATAATAAGCTGCTTTCATAACTACCTGTGGCGTCTTTCATCCATGCAGCAAACATCGGTCCAGCTACTCCCGCTGCAGACCATGCTGTCAAAATATAGCCATGGATGGCCCCAAGTTGTCTCGTTCCAAAAATATCGCCAATATAAGCCGGGATAGAAGCGAAGCCTCCTCCGTAGCATGTATAGATCACGGCTAGAATGACTTGGAAAATAATTGCGTTTGTAGTGAATGGCAAAATAGAAAATAAAACAAGTTGAATGACAAAGAACGTGGTATACGTATTGGGACGGCCGATATAATCCGAAATTGCAGCCCAGCCAAGTCTTCCGGCTCCGTTAAAGATGCCTAGCACACCAACTAAAGCGGCTGCCTGAATAGTCGTCATGCCAATACTATCAATCGCCATTGGTTTGGCAGCGGAGAGAATGGCGATACCGCATGTGACATTAATGAACAACATAAGCCATAAATAATAAAAGCGTTTCGTTTTGACTGCTTGATTGGCTGTCAATTGAGCAAGATCTTCTTTAACTTCCGTTTTACCTGAACGAATTTTTTCAATAAACCCAGGCGGTGCCCAACCTTCCTCTGGCTTTTCTAGATATAAAGAAGAAAATAACATTATTAGGAAATACGATACACCGAGAATATAAAAAGTGTTTTGTAATCCCACGTTGCTGATCAAGTATTCCATGATTGGACTACTGATGGCTGCAGCGAACCCAAAGCCCATGATGGCCAGTCCTGTAGCAAGCCCCCTGCGGTCCGGGAACCATTTGACGAGTGTGGAAACAGGTGCAATATATCCTACTCCTAAGCCGATTCCGCCGAGCATACCGTAAAAGACATACAGCAAAGGCAATGAAGACATACCTACTGCGAGTCCGGAACCTGTCACTCCCACTCCGAAGAACACAGCTGCAAGTAAACCTGCTTTTCTTGGTCCATATTTCTCTACAAAGTGACCTAAAAAAGCAGCTGATAAACCGAGAAATAAAATGGCTATACTAAACGTCAGCTGTACTTGGCTTGTGGTCCATCCAAATTCGTCAATGAGTGGATTAGTGAAGTTACTCCAGGCATAAACAGATCCTATAGAAATGTGAATACCTACTGCAGATAACGCAATCAGCCATCGGTTCTTCGTTTTTTTCATTCGTAGTCCTCCTTTTAACAAAACTCTCCTATAGCTTTAATTCCAGTACCCAAACACTTTGACTAATCGGTAGTGTAAAAGAAATATTGATAAAGTCCCCGGTTACAAAATGACACTAGTTAAACGATTACTGGAATGTAGGATAGGATTAAGGAGTATATTATTAGCAATTCACAAAGTTGTCAATATTATTTTTTCATATAGTTGGAAAAAGATTGGTGGCATCCATGACGATTCTTTCGGGATGAGTGTACACGTTAAAAGCTTCTCCACGAATGAATCCGACCGTCGTGATTCCTAAATCATCTGCTAAATTCAAAGCTAATTCAGTAGGTGCAGATTTTGATAATACGATTTCACAACCGATCTTGGCGACTTTTAGTAAAATTTCGGATGAAATACGCCCACTGAATACAATGATCTTATCTCTAACCGAAATATCATTTTTCAGACAGTGACCATAAATTTTATCTAATGCATTATGGCGGCCGATATCCATACGTGATAATAATAATTGGTCTGGTGCGCATAAAGCAGCATTGTGAACGCCACCAGTATGTCGGAACATTTCTGCCTGTTCTTCCATTTGATTCATCAAAGAAAATATTTGTGTGGGTATCAGTTGAACAGAGATACTATCCATCTTTTTCGCTGTCAGTGCATCATTTGCAAAGATATATCCTTGTCTGCTCATGCCGCAACAAGATGTGATATAGCGTTTATTCTGTAATTGTTCAAAGAAAGGATAGACTTTGTCTGTATTGACGTAAATAAAGCCATTTTCGAGATCAAGTCGAATGTCTTTGATTTGTTCCCATTTCGGTACTATTCCTTCTGAAGCTAGAAAGCCCACAGTCATATCCTCGATATATTCCGGAGTACATACAATCGTCGCGAATTCTTTATCGTTCAGTTTAATTGTGATTGCATATTCAACGGCGACTTGATCTGCTTTTTCAAAGACTTTCCCATCCTGAAATCGAATAATGGATCGTTGTTGTTGCTGTTCCATAATCCTTCCTCCTTTCAGTCAATCGAACGATCGAATAAAAATACCGAAACCGCAATATCATCATCAATTTTAAAATCGCTGAATAAGTGCAAAAACTTCGCCTCGACTAATTGTTCCAAGCCTACAGGTGGTTCTTTTGCATAAACAGCCTGAATCATACTAGTTCGTGCGCGGTGCACCATCTCTTTTCCTTCTGGCGTTCCGGCTATGAACTTTTCAGTCGGAGTCAAATTACCATAGAGAGTAGAGACCACCATATTATCTATAAATATGGTATGAATTCGTTCAGGCCCCTTGCCAAATAAGTCTTTTCGTAATTTACGGATGATATCATTAAACTCATGAATTTTTTTCATAGGACACTTCCTTTACTTATATGCAGAATAATCTAATTATTTAAGAATAGCCATTGTATTATACGCTTTATTACTTTATACTAAATATATATAAGATGGAAATCTAGTATGCGATTGCTAGAAGTTCATCAACCTACATGTAATAGTAAGTATGGATCGGTTCTTTAGCAAGTCCTGTTAAGAAACTATTCCACCATAAAAAATACCGTCATGACGGTTTTTTTATGGTGGATTTTTTATTTGAGAAGGAGGACGCCTGTATGTCAATTTCAATCAATGATAAGATTTTAAACTTCGAACCAGGGTCGACGCTCATTCAAATCATCAATGCAAATAAGATAGAGCACCCTCAAATATGTTATTTGCCAGAAGTCGACCCGATACAAACATGTGATACGTGCATCGTGGAAGTAAACGGCCAGTTAACACGTGCTTGTTCAACACAAGCAGTCGACGGCATGGATGTCAAATTAGCGTCCCCGCGTGCTAAGGAAGCACAAACGGAAGCAATGGATCGAATTTTAGAAAATCATTTACTATATTGTACCGTGTGTGATAACAATAATGGAAACTGTAAAGTACATAATACCGTGGCACTTTTGGAAGTGGAAGAACAAAAATATCCATACGAACCGAAATGTTCAAAAGATGCGGTGGATTTCACTCATCCGTTCTATCGTTATGATCCCAATCAATGCATCGCATGCGGTCAGTGTGTGGAAGTGTGTCAAAACTTACAAGTAAATGAGACGCTTTCAATTGACTGGGAACGCGATCGTCCCATTGTTTTATGGGATGGCGGAGCGAAGATTAATGATTCTTCTTGTGTAGGCTGTGGCCATTGTATTACCGTTTGTCCATGCAACGCCCTGATGGAAAAAACGATGCTTGGTGAAGCTGGATTTATGACGAACATGAGTGACGAGTTGATGGAGCCTATGGTTGATTTGATTAAGGATGTAGAACCAGGTTACAGCAGTATCATGGCGATTTCCGATGTTGAATCCGCGATGAGAGAATCCACAATCAATAAAACAAAAACCGTCTGCACATTTTGTGGAGTAGGTTGTTCGTTCGAAGTCTGGACGAAAGATCGTACAATATTAAAAATTCAACCGGTTTCCGAAGCGCCTGTCAACCAGATTTCGACTTGTGTCAAAGGGAAGTTCGGTTGGGATTTCGTGAATAGTGAAGAACGCATTACAACGCCTCTTATTCGTAAAGGTGACGAATTTGTTGAAGCATCCTGGGATGAAGCGTTGGATCTAGTCGCGAAAAATCTAGGTCAAATCCGTGACGAACATGGTAAAGACGGAATCGGTGTCATCTCCTCATCTAAAATTACGAATGAAGAGAACTACGTCATTCAAAAATTTGCTCGGCAAGTGTTTGGTACAAATAACGTAGACAATTGTTCCCGTTACTGCCAGTCCCCCGCGACAGACGGGTTATTCCGTACTGTTGGAATGGGTGGCGATGCTGGAACTATTAAAGATATTGCTAAAGCGGGCTTGGTCATCATTGTAGGTGCCAATCCTGCAGAAGGTCATCCTGTTCTTGCGACACGTGTAAAGCGCGCACATAAGCTACACGGTCAAAAGTTAATCGTAGCCGATCTCAGAAAGCATGAAATGGCTGAACGCGCAGATATCTTTATGACACCTCAACAAGGAACGGATCAGGTCTGGCTAATGGCAGTGACAAAATACTTAATCGATCAAGGCTGGCATGATCAGCAATTCATTGAGGAGAATGTTCTGCATTTTGATGACTTTACTGAAGTATTAGATCGCTATACACTCGAATATGCAGAAGAGGTAACAGGTGTTTCAAAAAAAGTATTGATTCAAACAGCTGAAATGATCCGTGATGCGGATGGTACATGTATCTTATGGGGAATGGGTGTTACGCAAAATACAGGTGGTTCCGATACTTCAGCAGCCATCTCCAATTTATTGCTAGCATCAGGAAATTACCGTCGTCCAGGCGCAGGTGCTTATCCTTTACGCGGACACAACAACGTACAAGGTGCATGTGATATGGGAAGCTTGCCTGGTTGGTTACCTGGCTATCAGCATATTACAGACGATGCAGCACGAGAAAAATTTGAACGTGCTTATGGTGTAGAGATAGAGGGTAAGCCAGGACTTGATAATATTCAAATGCTTCACTCGATTGATGCCGGAGTTATGAAGGGTATGTATATTGTAGGGGAAGATATGGCACTAGTGGATTCCAATGCGAATTATGTACACGATGTACTGTCGAAGCTCGATTTCCTCGTTGTACAAGATATCTTCTTCTCGCGTACAGCGCAATACGCAGACGTCATTTTACCGGCAGTACCATCACTTGAAAAAGATGGCACATTTACAAATACGGAACGCCGAGTACAACGACTTTATAAAGCATTGCCGAACAAAGGTAACTCCCGCCAAGACTGGTGGATCATCCAAGAAGTTGCAAACCGCTTAGGCGCAAACTGGAATTACACGCATCCAGGTGATATCTTCGCTGAAATGACAAGTTTGAGTCCTATTTTCGGAGAAGCTTCTTACGAGATGTTGGAAGGTTGGGGTAGTTTCCTTTGGGGAAGTCTAGAAGGAAAGAATACACCACTTCTTTATACCGATGGCTTTAATTTCCCTGATAAGAAAGCGCGCTTTGCTTTATCGGATTGGATTGAACCAGTAAAATTCCCTGATGAATTTGATCTTCACATCAACAATGGCCGTATGCTTGAACATTTCCATGAAGGAAATATGACGAATAAATCAGAGGGGATCCAAGAAAAAGTTCCCAATATATTTGTAGAGATTTCTCCCGAATTAGCAAAAGAACGTGGTGTAGTCACAGGTACCTATGTAAGACTCATTTCTCCATATGGAGCGTTGAAGCTTCCTGCACTTGTCACAGATAGAGTAAGAAAAAATGAATTATTCTTACCAATGAACTCAGTAGATAAGCAATCTGCAATCAACTTCCTAACTGGGCCTGCCACAGATGAACGCACAAATACACCCGCTTATAAGCAGACAAAGGTCCGCATGGAAGTGCTCGAGAAGCAGGGGGATAATCCATTACCTAAGAGTAACCACCGTGATAAAAAACGTCACCCGCAAAATGGTGTAGAAGTAGAACGTAAGTGGAATCGACCAGGATATGTCCAATTAACAGATCAATAATTAGTGAGGTGAATATCAATGGCGGCACCCATAACTTCTATTAAAAGAACAGAACGTTCCGAACTGGAAATACAGCAAGATAAGTTGGCTGAACTACAGAAAAAGATTGCTGAACAAGAAGAGTCTCTGCAGAAAATCATGGAAATCACGGGTGAATTGCATAAGATTGGTGCGTTAGACGCATTACAAGCAATGCTTCATTCAAAAGAAAAGATTACGGGCATAGCGTTAGGTCAAGTATCGAGGGAACCTGTGACAAACTTGCTCAATAATTTGATGGCAGGAGCCGGAATTCTAACCGCACTAGACCCAGCTACCATTCAGCAACTTTCAAAAAGTGTCCAAAAAGGGTTATCTGAAGCTGAGCAAGCGAATGAAGAAGGTCAGAAAACAGGCGTTTTGCAACTGATGAAAGCTATCAATGATCCTGATATCAATCGTGCGTTAACATTCGGTATGAACTTCCTAAAAGGGATGGGTAAGGGTTTAGAAAAACCAGCGGAATAACATTTTTGCGAAAAACGTTACTTTGCTTCATACTGTATTAGATGAGTTCACCCGTTCCCTAGCCTATCTGGCTGGGGAACTTATTCATTCAGTAACATTATTTGTAGGAGATGAAAACATGTCAGCCCAAAGTAAAATTGCTACACATTTAGAAGAACAATCTACAGCACAGAAAAACATCGGAAGACTGCTAGTGAAATGCTCGGATAAACCGGGAATCGTATCCGCGGTCTCAACATTTTTGCTGCGTTACGAAGCAAATATCGTAGAATCTAGCCAATACTCAACGGATCCAGAAGGTGGCATGTTCTATCTACGTATCGCATTCCATTTAGACAATCTATTGGATAAAAAAGAAGAAATGGAAGAAAGTTTTAGGGGCATTGCGAAACAACATGAGATGGACTATCGTTTTTCATACGCAGTAGAACTAAAACGAACAGCTATATTTGTGTCCAAAGAACCGTATTGTTTGATGGAATTGCTATGGGAATGGCAGAATGGCGATTTGAATACTGATATCGTTGTGGTCATCAGTAACCATGAAGATGCGCGCGGAATGGTCGAAGCACTCGGTATTCCTTTCCATTACATTCCAGCCAACAAAGATATCCGTCAAGATGTGGAGAAGCAGCAAGTGAAGTTAATGGAAGAATACGAAGTGGACGTACTAGTGTTGGCACGTTACATGCAAATACTGACACCTGAATTCGTCAGTCACTTCCCGAATCAAATCATCAATATCCATCATTCATTTTTACCGGCCTTCATCGGCGCACGTCCTTACGAAAGAGCATTTGGACGCGGTGTAAAACTGATTGGTGCCACGTCACATTATGTAACGAATGATTTGGATGAAGGGCCGATCATTGAACAGGACATCGAGCGTGTGGATCACCGAGATGATATTGTTCAATTGAAGAAAATTGGCCGTACCATCGAGCGACGTGTTCTTGCACGTGCAGTGAAATGGCATCTTGAAGATCGAGTGATTGTAGAAAACAATAAAACCATTGTCTTCCATTAAGGGACACGAAACCGCCACTCGAATGAGTGGCGGCTTTTTTAATGTATAGGTGACTTGAAAGTCGCTCCATGTGTTTCTTGTGTATTCATGATGGTCAAAAACGCAGAAGGATCTATGTCGGTGGTAATTTGCTTTAGCTTTGAAATTTCTAGCCTTGTCACGACAACATAGATGACGTCTTTTTCATTATCCGAATAGCCACCGCGACCGTGCAACATGGTGATGCTACGTCCAAGTCGAAGACGAATCGCTTCACCAAGCTCTTCGTATTCATCGGAGATAATAAAGACGGCCTTGGTCTCATCTAGGCCTTGAATCACAATGTCAATTGCTTTTGAGGCGATATAGTAGGTAATGATCGAGTACATTGCTTTTTCAGGTCCGAGTACAAAGCCCGCCCATCCGAAAATGAAGAGGTTGAAGAACATAACGAATTCTCCGACACTGTAGGGGATTTTTTTTGTAAGTAAAATGCCAAGAATCTCCGTCCCGTCCAGCGCTCCGCCATTACGTATGATGGTTCCGACACCGGCCCCTAGCAATAATCCACCAAAGACTGTAGCTAGCAGTGAGTCTGTTACGAATGGACCGAGGGTTTTAAGTGGGAATTCTACAATGGCAAGCAAAGCAATCGCATAGGAAGAGGAGAAGAAAAAGTTCTTGCCAATATGTTTATACCCGAAAAACAGGAAAGGTAAGTTTAAGAGTAAAATCAAAATACCAAAAGGTACTCCTGAAATGAAATTCAATATGAGTGCGATCCCGATAATGCCCCCGTCAATTACGGAGTTAGGGATTAAAAATAAATCTAACGCAACTGCTGTAATTACTACACCAATTGAAATAAATAAATAACGTCTAAGTAAATGCCCTACTGTTTCCTTTTTATGTTGTTTGCTCATAAAAATCTCCTTTTTCAAACGTGTTCATTCTATCTTAACGGAATTTTAATAAAGAAAGTAGTAGTAATAGTAGCTTTTCAATTTTTCTTCCAGAGTACGTGATGAATCTTTTACACTTCATGAACATAAGATGATACATCATAGCCTAATTGGAGGAGATATGTTGGATATCATTCGTCAGTTGCATAATTATCGCAAAGAAGAAAATCAGTTGAAGTGGGAAGGTACATTTTTGGAGTATCTAGAATTAATAAAAGAACGTAAGGAAATTGCACAGACTGCGCATTCACGTATTTATGAAATGATAAAAAGTGCAGGAATTGAAAAAAAAGACGGCAAGAAAATCTATAATTTCTTTGATGAAGAGTTATATGGTCTAGAAGAATCTATTGAACGTTTAGTAGAAGAATATTTTCATCCGGCAGCAAAGCGTTTGGATGTAAAGAAGCGCGTATTGTTATTGATGGGACCTGTTAGTGGTGGTAAATCTACTATTGTTACAATGTTAAAACGTGGGCTGGAAGCCTATTCTCGAACGGATGAAGGAGCGGTGTATGCTATCAAGGGATGTCCGATGCATGAAGATCCCTTACACTTGATTCCGGAATCTTTAAGGAAGTCATTCTTTGAAGAATACGGTATACGTATCGAAGGAAGTCTATCTCCTTTAAATCAATTGCGTCTCGAAGAAGAGTTCGAAGGTAAGATTGAAAATGTGGTAGTAGAACGTATTCTGTTTTCAGAAGATCGCCGCGTTGGGATTGGAACGTTCACACCATCCGATCCGAAGTCACAGGACATTGCTGATTTAACTGGGAGTATAGACTTCTCCACGATTGCTGAATATGGTTCGGAGTCAGATCCACGTGCATATCGATTTGATGGGGAATTAAATAAAGCGAATCGTGGCATGATGGAATTCCAAGAAATGCTGAAGCTTGATGAAAAGTTTCTTTGGCATTTATTGTCTTTGACGCAGGAAGGGAATTTTAAAGCAGGAAGATTTGCGCTGATTAGTGCAGATGAATTGATCGTTGCCCATACTAATGAAACGGAATACCGTTCATTCATTAGTAATAAAAAGAACGAAGCACTTCACTCAAGATTGATTGTCATTCCCGTTCCGTACAATCTGAAAGTGAGTGCGGAAGAAAAAATCTATGAAAAAATGATTCGTGACAGTGATATGGCTCATGTCCACATTGCGCCACATGCATTGCGAGTGGCTGCTATTTTTTCTGTTCTGACACGTTTGAAAGCATCGAAAAAACAAGGCATCGATCGTTTGAAGAAATTGCGCCTGTATGATGGACAGAATGTTGAAGGGTTTAACGATGCAGATGCGGTAGAACTGAAAAACGAATTTATCGATGAAGGAATGGACGGAATCGATCCACGCTACGTCATCAATCGTATTTCTTCTGCAATTATCCGAAAAGAAGTTCCAAGTATCAATGCACTAGACGTATTGCGTGCGTTAAAAGACGGCTTCGATCAACATGCCTCCATTTCGAGTGAGGACCGCGACACGTATATGAATTATATTTCGATGGCACGTAAAGAGTATGATGAAATCGCGAAAAAAGAAGTTCAGAAAGCTTTTGTCTATTCCTATGAAGAATCAGCAAAAACCTTAATGGATAATTACTTGGATAACGTCGAAGCGTACTGCAATAAAAATAAACTACGCGACGCGCTGACGGGAGAAGAAATTAATCCTGATGAAAAGTTGATGCGTTCGCTAGAAGAGCAGATAGGAATTTCGGAGAATGCAAAAAAGGCATTCAGAGAAGAAATCCTAATCCGCATCTCCGCATATGCAAGAAAACACCAGCGCTTCGACTACCGATCCCATGACCGCTTGCGTGAAGCAATTCAGAAAAAACTATTCACCGATCTAAAAGACGTCGTGAAGATTACTACAACATCTACTACACCCGATGAGACACAACTGAAGAAAATGAATGAAGTCGTGGCGCGCTTAGTAGACGAACATGGCTATAATTCCGTCTCAGCAAATGACCTTCTGCGTTACGTAGGAAGTTTGTTAAATCGGTAAGCCGGATAAGGAAAGTGAATAGAATTGATGTCTGCGACGGGATGGCAACTCTAGCTGAGGACGCAATTCGGTTGAAGTAATTACTAGGATGAGTCATTGTAGGTAGTGTATATTTTGTTGTGATTAAACTTATTTCAAGCCATGTCTCAGCTCAAGTCGTTAAACGATTACAGTCCTAGCTTTAATGCGCATCAATAAAATAATAATCAAAACCACTGCCTAAAACGAATTCCAGCTACTTAATTTTGAATCAAGAGACCTCAAATCACGAGGTCTCTTTTTAGTTTTGTTGCCGTTTTGTCAATATTCAATCAGCTACCGCATATGATAGGGAAACAAATTGTTCGAGAGATAGGCGGGGATACGAGTGGAAGAAAACCAGAAAAGTCGATTCGTTGTCACTGAAGAAAATTGGTCTCTCCATCGCAAAGGCCACCAAGACCAGCAACGCCATCTAGATAAAATAAACGAAGTGCTAAAAAGTAACTTACCTGACTTAATTAGTGAAGAGAACATTATACTGTCAAATGGAAAAGACATGGTCAAAATTCCAATTCGCTCATTAGATGAATTTAAAATTCGCTACAACCACGACAAGTCCAAGCATGTTGGCCAAGGTGATGGCGACAGTGCGGTAGGAGACGTAGTGGCGCAAGGAGAAAAGAAAGCGCAGCCAGGTGAAGGAAAAGAAGCGGGCGATCAGCCAGGGCAGGACATCTATGAAACAGAAGTCTCCATTGAAGAGTTGGAAGAGATGTTCTTTAAAGAATTGGAGCTACCGGACTTGGAGCAAAAAGAACAATCTGTAACAACGATTGAAGACATTGATTTCACAGACATCCGTAAAAAAGGGTTAATCGGTAATATTGATAAAAAACGGACATTGTTATCTGCTATTAAACGAAATGCAATAAATGGAAAAGCTGAAGTCGCACCGATTCTGGAAGATGATCTACGATTTAAAACATGGAATCCCGTGGAGAAACCACAATCTAAAGCAGTAGTCATCGCAATGATGGACACGAGTGGTTCCATGGGTAAATTTGAAAAGTATATGGCACGAAGTTTCTTCTTTTGGATGACGAAGTTTTTACGGACAAAGTATGAAACCGTAGATATCGAATTCATTGCGCACCACACGGAAGCGAAAGTAGTATCAGAGGAAAACTTCTTCAACAAAGGAGAGAGTGGTGGAACCAGATGTTCATCTGCCTATAGTAAAGCGTTGGAAGTTATTAAAGAATATTATCCACCAACTAGTTATAATATCTATCCCGTGCATTTTTCGGACGGGGAGAATATGACAAGTGACAATAAGAAATGTTTGGAACACGTAGATGAATTATTGGCGATATCGAATATGTTTGGTTATGCCGAAGTCAATGAACACCGTAGAATGTCTACGTTGATGTCTGCGTATAAATCAATTGAACATCCCAAATTCAATTATTATATTTTGCAAAAAAACCGCGATGTCTACTTTGCGCTCAAGAAGTTTTTCGAAAAGCGAACGGAGGGGTTACGCTGACTGATCAACGGGCATTATATTATGCAATTGATGAAATCACGGAGATTGCCAATGGATTTGGACTCGACTTTTATCCAATGCGGTATGAAATTTGCCCAGCAGATATTCTGTATACATTTGGTGCCTATGGAATGCCTACGCGCTTTACACATTGGAGTTTTGGTAAGCAATTTCATAAGATGAAGTTGCAATATGATATTGGATTGAGCAAGATTTATGAGCTAGTTATAAATTCAAATCCGTGTTATGCATTTTTATTGAATACGAATAGTTTAATACAAAATAAACTAATCATCGCGCATGTATTGGCGCATTGTGATTTCTTCAAAAATAATACCTATTTCTCAAAGACACGTAAAGACATGGTGGAAAGCATGGCAGCTACAGCCGAACGAATTGCAGACTATGAAGTACGCTATGGTAAGAAATGTGTGGAAACATTTCTTGATGCGGTATTAGCCATTCAAGAACATGTGGATCCAAGTATGACGCGAGACATCATTCCGTCATCTTTTATTGTCCAACCACCCCGAAGAAGCGCATATGAAGATTTATGGGATCTTGATCAACGGACAATTCCTGGACAACAAGCGATTGAAATGCACAAAAAGAATCCGAAAGAACAACAAAAAGACATCTTATTATTTATTCTTGAAAACAGTCGTAATCTAACGGAATGGCAAGCGGATATCCTGACGATGTTACGCGAGGAGATGCTCTATTTCTGGCCACAGTTGGAAACGAAAATCATGAATGAAGGTTGGGCATCCTATTGGCATCAAACTATCCTTCGACAAATGGATTTAACACCTTCAGAAACAATCGAGTTTGCAAAACTTAATGCCAGTGTACTACAACCTTCCAAGACTTCAATTAATCCATATTACCTCGGTGTCAAAATGTATGAAGATATCGAAAAACGGTACGATATACTAGCTAAAGAAGCTATTTCACGTGGTGAAGAAGCGATGACGGGACGGGAAAAAATATTTGAAGCGCGTGAAATTGAAAATGATACTTCTTTTATTCGAAATTATTTGTCTGATGACTTGATTAAACAAGAAGATCTGTACGTATTCCAAAAGCAGGAAAACCAATACAAAATATCCGATAAACAGACAGACGCAGTCCGGAATCAACTAATTGGACAGCGAGTGAACGGTGGCTTTCCTTATATAGTAGTAGACGATGGAGACTATATGCGTAATGGAGAACTGTATCTCATTCATCGCTATGAAGACACTGAACTTGATCTCCCCTACTTGGAACATGTTTTACCGCATATCCATCAACTCTGGGGACGTATTGTGCACATTGAAACGATACTTGAGAACAAACCTTTAGTCTTTTCATACGATGGACACAAAGTGTTTAGAAGAAGTAAATAACGAAAAGAGAATAGACACATCTAATTCTGAGACTGAAGATAACTCCAACAATATGGAGATTGTCTTCAGTTTTTTAATTTTACTCCTTTTCATTTCGTGCATCTAATGGTATTTTTATAGTATGTTAACTCATTAACGTACTAAAGAATGAAGAAAAGAGGAAAACCAATGAAAAAGACGACTATTGCTTTATTGTTCGCAGCATTATTCCTACTGCTGGCTGGATGTTCGGATAAGTCTTCCGAAGGAGACAAATCTACTGCGGACGCGGGTAAAGAAGAAACGAAAGAGATCATCATCGGTGTAGATGACAAATTTGCGCCTATGGGATTCCGTGATGATAAAAATAATTTAGTAGGTTTCGATATTGACATGGCAACAGCAGCAGCAGAGCATATGGGCGCTACTGCAAAATTCCAGCCAATCGACTGGAAAACGAAGGAAACGGAACTTAGCAGTGGAAGAATCGATTTAATTTGGAATGGCTATACCATCACAAAAGAACGTCAAGAAAAAGTATTATTCACGAAGCCTTATTTGGATAATAATCAAGTCGTTGTGACGTTAGTAGACTCTGACGTGAAAGCAATTGAAGATCTAGATGGAAAAGTAGTAGGAGTACAAGCATTATCATCTGCTGGACCCGCACTAGAGAGCCACCCGATCCACGAAAAGTTAAAAAATATCACAGAATTTGCGGATAATGTTCTAGCATTGACAGATTTGAAAACAGGTCGTCTCGACGCAGTTGTACTTGATGAAGTCGTCATTGATTATTATATGACAACTGAAAAAGGGGTCTTTGCAAAACTTGACGGATCATTGGCAGTAGAAGAATATGGCGTTGGAGTGAAGCAAGGTAATGAAGAATTGCTTGAAAATCTTCAAGAGGCATTGGATACTATGAACGAAGAGGGTACTTCAGCTGAAATCTCCACAGAATGGTTTGGAGAAGACAAAGTTCTACGTTGAGTAGTGAAGTAATTTATATCAACGGAAGTGGTATGTGTGACTTCCGTTGATAGTAGTATTGTAAGAGAAGTACATAAAACCTGGAATGGTTTTTTGGAGGAATTTACTAATGAGTTATGAATATTTTATATCTATGCTGATTCCTATGTTGGAAGGAGCTAAAGCGCCTGTCCTATTATTTATTATGGCGATCGTCTTATCTATTCCACTTGGATTCTTGCTAACACTTGCCGTAAGAAGTAGTATTAAACCAATTTCTTATTTGGCGCAGACTTTTATATACGTCATGCGTGGGACCCCTTTGTTATTACAGCTATTGTTCTTTGTATTTGGTTTACCACTTCTGCCGGTAATTGGTGAGTATTTAGTTTTTGACCGTTTTGTCGCAGCTACACTAGCGTTCATTTTGAACTATTCAGCATACTTTGCTGAAATATTCCGAGGTGGATTGATCTCCATCGATAAAGGACAATATGAAGCTTCACAAGTACTTGGATTATCGAAATGGCAAACGACTGTGCGCGTCATCCTACCACAGATGTTTCGTGTTACGCTACCACCTATTGCGAATGAATCGGTATCTTTAGTAAAAGATACCGCGCTTTTATATGCGGTAGCTGTTCCTGAACTTCTACACTATGCACAAACAGTCGTTAACAGGGACTTTACAATCATTCCGTTCTTCATTGCAGCAGCGATCTACCTGCTGATTGCATTCGGGTTGACTGTAATTTTCAAGTACTTAGAGAGAAAGCTGCAATACGAATGAGGAGTGGAAATTATGTCTTTCATTGAAGTACGCAACTTACAGAAATCATTCGGTCCATTGGAAGTATTGAAGGATATTTCGTTTGATGTTCAAAAAAATGATGTAATGGCAATTATCGGACCTTCGGGATCTGGAAAGAGTACCATGTTAAGAAGTCTTATTCAATTGGAGCAAGTCGGTGGCGGTAGTATTATCGTTGATGGAGATTACCTAGTTAAAGATGGCATTTACACAAATTCTACCGATAGTAAAATGATTAACTCCAAAATGGGAATGGTATTTCAACAATTCAACCTTTTTCCTCATTTAACTGTAAAACAGAACTTGGAACTAGCACCGAAACTTGTGAAGAAAGAAAAAGCCGAAGATTATGGGCTGAGAAGTATCGATTTACTAGAAAAAGTGGGACTAGCTTCAAAGGCTGATGAATTACCTTCGAGACTTTCAGGTGGTCAGAAACAACGGGTAGCGATTGCCAGAGCGTTGATGATGGATCCGGATATTTTACTATTCGATGAACCGACTTCTGCTTTGGATCCACAATTGACGAAAGAAGTATTGCAAGTGATGAGAAATCTCGCAGAAGAGCATATGACGATGATTGTGGTGACACATGAAATGGAGTTTGCAAGCAATGTCGCTAATCAAGTGATCTTCATGGATGATGGAATGATCATTGAATCGGGTACTCCAGATGAAGTAATCAAATCACCGAAAGAAATGCGTACAAAGAGATTCCTGAATTATGAGTTAAGTAAATAACCAAAAATAGTGATGCGAATGTAATAATCGCATCACTATTTTTTTACGTAAATAGAGCCATTTTCAATCGAGTTTTTGCAATGTATGAAATAGTGCATCGAATAATTGGTTAACTTGTGAGAATTCACGCAAAATATTGAATAATGCATTGACGAATAACTTAGTAAAGGGTACGATTACGTATAATTATTACCTTTTCTAAATACATCGAAAGAGTAATAGATAATAGTTGAGGGGGATTTAAATGAAGAAACGTTGGGTGACTTACGCAGCAGCACTATTCAGTATGGTGCTCATTCTAGCCGCGTGTGGTGGAAAAGAGGGGGCATCTGATCCTGGAGCAGATGATAAAAATAATGATAAAGCAAGCACTGAGGAAAAATACATAATTGGTGTAACGCAAATTGTTGAACACCCGTCTTTGGATGCAGCGTTTGAAGGATTCCAAAAGGCGATTGAAGATGCAGGGCTGAATGTAGAATATGATAAGCAAAATGCGCAAAATGATAATAGTTCTAACTCAACCATCGCGAACAACTTGGCGGGAGCGGGCGTAGATTTAATATTTGCTAACTCTACACCGAGTGCACAAGCGGCAGCTAGCGCGACTCAAGACATTCCGATCATCTTCACTTCAGTTACGGATGCAGTAGCTGCGGAACTTGTTGCATCTAATGAAGAGCCGGGTGGAAATGTTACAGGCACTACTGATAATCATCCGGATGCAATTCCGAACACAATGAAATTCTTGAAAGAAAACTTAGGTGCGAAAAAAGTTGGAATGATATTTAACTCGGGAGAACAAAACTCTCGCTTACAAGTAGACCACGTCAAAGAGATCCTTGCAGACATGGATATGGAAGTTGTAGAAGCATCTGTTGCGACTTCTGCAGACGTAAAGCAAGCGGCTGAATCATTAATCGGTTCAGTAGATTCATTTTATATTATTACGGATAACACAGTAGTATCAGCACTAGAATCGGTCATCTCGGTTGCGAATGACAATAACATTCCAATGATGGTGGGTGAATTTGATTCTGTGAAACGTGGAGGGCTTGGAGCATACGGTTTTGAGTACTACGATATCGGGTATGAAGCGGGTGAAATGGCAGTAAAGATTTTAAAGGGTGAAGAAACGCCTGAATCATTACCTGTTCAATTACCACAGAATTTGAAGTTAGTGATGAATAAAGAGACTGCGGATGCAATCGGCTTGAAGATTCAAGATGATTGGAATGCCGAGATTGCAGAATAAATAAAATTAGGAGATGATCTTGCATGTTTTCAGCTGTATTTGGCTCAGTTGAGCAGGGTATCATCTATGCGATCATGGCACTCGGAGTGTATCTAACATTCCGGGTGCTTGATTTTCCAGATTTAACAGTGGACGGAAGTTTTGTAACAGGCGCAGCAGTAGCGGCTACGATGATTGTATTTGATTATCATCCACTTGTTGCAACACTTACCGCGATCTTGGTTGGCTTTTTTGCTGGATGTATAACAGGCTTATTACATACCAAAGGAAAAATCAATCCACTCCTATCCGGAATCCTCATGATGATAGCTCTGTACTCGATAAACCTTCGGATAATGGGACTAACTACAGAAAATTCAGTAGGCCGCCCGAATATTCCGCTTTTAAATTCAGAAACGATTTTCAGTAAGTTCCAAGGTTTCTGGAGTAATCTTGGAATTGATGAAGCAATCAATGGTTTCTTATCAGGACTTGGTTTGGAACATTTACCATCGACTTGGGGAACGGTAGTTCTGATGATTCTAGTCGTGGTGATCATTAAATTCATAGCGGACTGGTTCTTGCAAACCGAAGTCGGTTTGGCCATTCGCGCGACTGGCGATAATAAAAAAATGATTCGCAGTTTCTCTGCCAATACAGATACTCTCGTTATTCTCGGATTAGGAATTTCTAATGCGTTGGTAGCTTTCTCAGGTTCATTGATTGCACAGTATGGAAAATTCGCTGATAACGGTATGGGGATTGGCATGATCATCATCGGATTGGCTTCTGTTATTATCGGTGAAGCGATATTCGGGACGAAAACCATTTTCCGTACAACACTAGCCGTGGTTATTGGTGCCGTAATCTACAGAATCGTACTTGGACTGTCGTTAAAAGTGAAAATTCTCGATTCAGGTGATATGAAATTGATTACTGCAGTCATCGTAATAGCGGCATTAATTATTCCGCAGATTCTCGAAAAGAGACGGGAAAAAGTACGTAAAGCGAAAAGACAATCTGAACGAATGGCGATAAAGTCATCAAAAGGAGGTCATAGCGTTGTTGAAACTGGATCAAGTCAATAAAGTATTTAATGAAGCGACTCCAGATGAGAAAGTAGCGCTGGACCAGATTAACTTACATTTACAACCGGGTGATTTCGTTACCGTCATAGGTAGTAACGGGGCAGGGAAATCTACCATGATGAATATGATTTCTGGCGCATTGACACCGGATTTTGGCTCTATTTATATCGATAACAAAGACGTCACACGTTTGGCGGAATTTAAACGTTCCAAAATGATTGGACGAGTATTCCAAGATCCGATGTCAGGTACAGCACCCACAATGACGATTGAAGAGAATTTAGCGATGGCGTATTCTCGCAACCGCCCACGGTCATTGCACCGCGGAGTAGATAAGAAACGGAAGGACTTATTCCGTACATCACTTGAAACATTGCACTTGAATCTTGAGAATCGGATGACAGCGAGTGTTGGACTGTTGTCAGGTGGTGAACGTCAAGCGTTGTCATTGTTGATGGCGACTTTTACGCAACCTTCTATTTTGTTGTTAGATGAGCATACGGCTGCACTTGATCCATCCCGCGCAGAGCTGATTACCGATTTAACGAAACGCTTAGTTGAGAAAGATCAACTAACGACGTTGATGGTAACGCATAATATGCAACAGGCACTTGACCTTGGCAATCGCTTAATAATGATGGATAAGGGTCAAATTATACTAGAGGTGGAAGAAGAGCAGAAACAGCACTTAACTATTGCGAAATTAATGGATGAATTTCAACGTATTCGTGGAGAACAACTTACGAATGATGCAGCTTTACTCTCTATATAAACAAAAGCCCGTGCTTTCCAGTAATGGAAAACACGGGCTTTTCATCGTCTAAGCAAGCTTTGCTACATGTTTCTTAATTTCATATACCCAATTAAATGGATCTCGTTCTTTACCTGTTTGAATATTCGTTAACGTGTTATAAAGAAGTGAAGATAGTTCACCCGTTTGACCGTTACCGATGATCATTTTATACCCATCCCAATTCAGTTCTCCAACAGGAGAAATAACAGCAGCTGTACCTGTGCCGAATACTTCTTCCAGTTCTCCATTTTCATAGGCGGATCGGATTTCATCCATCGAGATTTGACGCTCTACAACTGGCATATTCCAGTGTCTCAGTAACTGTAAAATTGATTTTCGAGTAATTCCCTCAAGAATACTGCCGTTGATCGCGGGTGTTATGACTTCACCATTGATTTTGAAGAAGATATTCATACTACCTACTTCTTCAACGTATTTACGCTCGACGCTATCAAGCCATAGAACTTGGGAGTACCCTTGTTTGTCTGCTGTCTCCTGGGCCTTTAAAGCAGATGCGTAGTTACCGGCAGTTTTAGCGCTACCCGTTCCGCCTTTTGCAGCACGGACGAATTCATTTTCCACGAGGATTTTCACTGGATGAATCCCTTCTTTATAGTACGAGCCAACAGGAGATAGAATCATGAAAAATTGATAATTTTTAGCTGGTGCCACACCTAGGAAAGCTTCTGTTGCAATGACAAATGGGCGGATATATAATGAGGTTCCTTCTAGTGTAGGAATCCAATCTTGCTCGATTTGCAGCAACTGGTTAAGTGCGTACAATGCGTTCTCCTCATCGATTCGTGGCATACATAGACGATCGAGTGAATAATTCAGGCGTTTCATATTTTGATCTGGACGGAACAAGCGAATGGTTCCTTCTTCTGAACGATACGCCTTCATTCCTTCGAAAACCGTTTGTCCATAATGTAAGACGATTGCAGCTGGGTCAAGTGTTAAAGGAGCGTAAGGAGTGATGCGATGATTATGCCAACCTTTGCCTTCCTCATAGTCTATAATGAGCATGTGGTCTGTAAATGATTTTCCAAAGACTAGAGAGCTAGGATCTGGCTTTTCTTTTTTATTTTGTGCAAGTTGAATGTGCATAGGTAATCTCGTCATAATCATCAAAACCCCTTAAGATATAGAATATTCCGAAACTTCAATTCCGAATAGTGTAATTATACTGCTTTTTCAGGAAAAATAAAGTGAAAAGTTTGTCGATTTTAAAAACTAGTATAAAAAGGAGCAGATTTTTATGAAAAAAGTATTGATTATAGGTGCTGGAATCGTTGGTGCTTCTGCTGCTTATCATTTGTCTACGCAATATGCAGAAGTCGTTCTAATCGACAGACAGGAGCCTGGACAGGCCACAAAAGCCGCAGCGGGCATTATTTGTCCATGGGCATCTCAGCGCCGCAATAAGGCTTGGTATGCATTAGCGTCAGCTGGAGCCGCCTATTATCCGGAATTCATTCGTTCATTGGAAGAGCAGGGCGAGGTGGAAACAGGATATAAGAAAGTGGGTGCTTTGGCGATTCATACTGATGTAAACCGTTTGGAAAAGAAAGTTGAGTTATTGAATAAAAGAAAAGAACATGCACCCGAGATTGGAGAAGTGGAATTACTAGATACAGAGCAGGCGGCTAGCTATTTTCCTGTGTTATCGGATGAATATGCAGCTGTTCGTATTTCTGGTGCGGCAAAAGTCGAAGGAGATCAACTACTTAGTGCATTGGAACGTGTGGCAGTTAAACGAGGAGTGCAATATATAAAAGGTTCCGCTATACCGTACATAAAGGAAGGGAAAGTCTGTGGTGTTATGGTGGATGGGCAAATTATTGAAGGAGATCAAATCATTATAGCGGCAGGTGCATGGGCTAGTGAATTTACAGAGTCATTTGGTAAGAAACTTCAAGTAACAGGACAGAAAGCGCAAATCCTACATTTACAATCAAATCATGAAGCGTCAGGTGAATGGCCAGTCATCATGCCGCCGAGCACTCAGTACCTCGTGCCATTTCAAGCCGGCAGATTCGTTGCGGGTGCAACACACGAAGATACTGATGATTACGATATTCAACCGACAGCAGGTGGAATACTGGAGGTATTGTCGAATACTTTACCCATTGCACCTGTACTGAGCGAAGCAGTATTGGCTGAAGTCCGTGTGGGCATTCGTCCACATACACCGAATTTTATGCCGGTCATTGGTCGATTACCTGATCATCCGCAAGTTTGGGTTGCGAATGGTCTTGGTTCATCTGGTTTAACAGTAGGACCTCTTCTTGGCAAGCTGTTATCCCAGCTAGTGCTAGGCCAAGAGACTGGATGGGACTTAGAACACTACTCTATTAACCAAATAATTGTCGATGAACATTGAATAAAGAGCGTATAATGATTATTATGAATATATAGCAATTGAACGGTAAAGGGGAAGATTCATAATGAGAAGATATGTTTCGTATTCAGAAGAAGTGAAAGAAGCGATGAAATACGGCAAGCCGCTAGTCGCATTGGAATCCACAATTATTACGTACGGTATGCCATATCCTGAGAATGTGAAAGCTGCACGTGAAGTTCAACAGATTGTGCGTGATCATGGCGCGGTCCCGGCGACGATTGCAATTATGGACGGAAAAATAAAAATAGGGCTAACTGATGAAGAGTTGGAACGGTTCGGGGACAGCAAAGGTGTTGTCAAAGCATCTAGACGCGATATCAGTTACTTAATTGCTACTAAGAAACCTGGTGCAACGACGGTTGCCGCATCGATGTTCTTTGCTGACTTGGCGAGGATCCGTGTATTCACGACTGGGGCCATTGGTGGTGTGCATAGAGGTGTGGAACAAACGATGGATATTTCTGCGGATCTTGAAGAGTTTGCCCGTACAAGTGTAGCAGTTGTTTGTTCAGGAGCAAAATCTATTTTGGATATCGGTAAAACACTTGAGTATTTGGAAACAAAAGGTGTGCCGGTAATGGGGTATCAAACAGATATTTTTCCTGCCTTTTACACAAGAAGCAGTACACATCATGTAGACTACCGAGTGGATGAAATCGACATGATCGCAGAAATGTTGCGTGTCAAATGGAATTTAGGCTTGGAGGGGAGTGCGATTATCGCTAATCCAATTCCTGAAGAATATGCAATGGATCAGGACTATATGGATGGATTGGTTTCAGATGCACTTAAAGAAGCAGAACAAATGGGCATTAGCGGAAAGAACCTCACACCTCATATGTTAAAAAAGGTTCAGGAAATGACAGGCGGTAAAAGTCTGGAGGCCAATATTGCATTGGTGAAGTCAAACGCTGAACTTGCAGCAAAATTGGCAGTGAGTTTTAACGGTAATTAATATAGACAGGTTGTGTAAAATTGAAAGTAGTGTCTTGGAACGTGAACGGTATTAGAGCCTGTGTAAAAAAAGGTTTCAGTGACTTTTTTGAACAAGTACAGGCAGATATATTCTGTATACAGGAGATCAAATGTCAAGAAGGACAAATTGACCTTTCTTTTGAAGGGTATGAATCCTACTGGAACTATGCAGAGAAAAAAGGATATTCAGGTACGGCGGTCTTTACGAAGAAAACACCTCTTTCTGTACGTAATGGATTGAATGATCTGGACCATGAAGCAGAGGGACGAGTGCTGACGCTAGAATTTGAAGAATTCTTTCTCGTCAATTGTTATACGCCCAATTCACAGCGGGACTTAGCGCGATTATCATTTCGACTGGCATGGGAAGATGATTTACTTGAGCAT
Source organism: Sporosarcina ureae (assembly GCF_002101375.1). Lineage (GTDB taxonomy): Bacteria > Bacillota > Bacilli > Bacillales_A > Planococcaceae > Sporosarcina > Sporosarcina ureae_B. The sequence goes on from NZ_CP015207.1 coordinate 3,165,830, forward strand.
TTACAGTCATTGAATGCCATCAAGCCCGTCATTTATTGCGGAGATTTGAACGTAGCGCATGAAGAAATTGATATTCGTAACGTTAAATCTAATATTGGCAATTCGGGATTCACGTATGAAGAACGCGGGAAAATGACGCGATTGTTAGACACTGGATTCATTGATACGTTTCGTTTTATGAATCCGGGTCTAAAAGAGAGTTATACCTGGTGGTCGTATATGCGCGACGTACGTGCACGTAATATTGGTTGGCGCATCGATTACATTATTATTTCAGAGCGTCTTCAGTCGGCTCTAAAAACAACAGCCATTCATTCAGAAATCATGGGCAGTGATCATTGTCCGATTTCTGCGGAATTAGAAATATAAAAATGAGTAAGAGCATTTCAGATGAACTTGTTCAGTCTAGAGGATAAAAGCTGAATTAATAAACGAATTATAATCATATTAGAACATCAAATGGCATTGGGATGAACCGTGCCATTTGTTTTTTTTCACTACTATTGAAATAAATCTGCTTTACGAATGGTAAAAAGCTTAGGCTCAATGTTCAAGAAACGAGCCAGATTGGTTAATAACGCGTTTAAAGAATCAGTATTTCTATTTAATAAAAATGGATAGATATGTGAATGTTCACTCTTGAGATAACAGTAAGAATTGCCAAGTTAGAAAATAGATGGCAGACATTTTATATCATTACTATGGAGTTAGAATTGGAATTTCAACAAATCTATTCAATTTTGATTTAGATGAGAATGGTATTCCGTTACCAAGTAATAAAATAATGACGGAAAATGATGTATGCATATCTCCACCGTATTCTTCACAGCTTATACCAGTAACCTATACTAAAGATGATGACTTAATTAACCCAACTGTTGGAAAAATAGATAAGAACATCTGTAATAAATGTGGAAGAAAAACATCCGATTTAAATCTGCAAACTAATTATATAGGTCGATTTAAAAGAGAATATTGGTCTGGACAATCGGAATGGAGATACATATTAATTGCAATCCCAAAAGAATATTATCGTAATAATGAACGTGAAGGGATAGCCACTAGACTAATAAAAGGTTCATTCAATCATGTTAGACAAGTCTTTATCGGTTAATAAGGTTCTTGTAAGACTAATAGAGGTTCACCTTTCACGGAAGGCACCGACTTATTGAAACGGAAGAGTTGAGGCGCAGAAAATGTTGATGATTGAATCGAATTGGAATAGTTGGAACGCTGTATGAAGTGAAAATTTCACGTACGGTGTGAAGTGGGGAAAAGCTGGCGATCACTTCAAAGGCTTACCTATCACTATAATATTGTTTGAGGTCTTAGCTTAGTTGATCGGAGCGGAAGCCGGCGACTCTGTCCCTCCAGAACGCGTCCGGCTGCAGCGCAGATCAACGGGTTGCAACCACTATTAAAATAAAACGAAGAACCCCAATTCCATTGTGAATTGGGGTTCTTCGTTTTATTTTTGTTAAAATGCACTTTTCATTACGACTCATTCTGTTTGGGTTCAAGCGAAATATAACGCTTTTTCCCTGCGTACATTCCACTGATAAATAGAATAGTTGCGACCACTATGAAGGTATACAGTGGTGCTGTCCATGAACCAGTAAAGTCATGTAGAATACCGAACAACACAGGACCAACAGACGCTAGTAAGTAGCCAATCGACTGCGCCATTCCGGAAATTGAAGCCGCTTGGTCTGGTGTATTCGTACGTAAAGTGAAGAACATCATAGCTAGTCCGAATGCTGAACCGCCACCCAGACCGATGAAAATCATCCAAAGTGCAGTCAGAGCTTCGCTTCCAAACTGTACGCCACCGTAGCCAATTAAATAACAGGCGAAAACAGCTACGACAAGGATACGTTGATCGCGTACTTTATCCGCAACGACTGGTATGATGAACATCATAGGCAATTGTGCAAGTTGGACAAGCGCTAACATCCATCCAGCAGCATCAGCAGTCATGCCATTGGTTTGCAACACAACTGGAATCCATGAAGCTGTCGTATAAAATAGGAACGATTGCAGTCCCATGAAAATCGTGATGCTCCAGGCTAGTGGCGAACGCCAAATAGGGAGAGCAGGTTTTGTCTTCATGTTTTTCTGAGCTGTTTTGATGACTTCTTTCTTTTTACGTATCTGAGGAATCCATACGATAATGGCTAACAATGTAATGACTCCCCAAATGCCTAACGCACCTTGCCAGCCATATACTGTTTCATTGGCGATGGGAGAAGCGATACCAGAAGCGAGTGTTGCAGATATACTCATAGATACTGAGTACAGACCCGTCATCAATCCGATATGTAAGGGGAAGCTCAGTTTAAGAAGACTTGGCAATAGGACGTTTGCAAAAGCGATTCCTACCCCAATTAAAAATGTACCAATCAGTAGCAATATACTATTGCCGACAGAACGCATGATGATGCCTAACAGTAAAATAATCATCGCATAGAAAAGCGTTCGTGACATGCCAAACCGTTTCGCAAGGCGAGGTGTAAAAGGTGATACAATGGCAAATGCCAGTAATGGGATTGTAGTCAGAAATCCGGCCAACGAATTAGAAATTTGCAGTTGATCGCGAATGTTTCCGATAATAGGTCCGACAGAAGTGAGTGGGGAACGGATGGTAGCGGCTAAAAATAAAATACCCGCTAATAACACCCACTGACTTTTAGGGAAATGTAGATGTTTACTTGGTCGTTCTTTTTCCATTATGAAGCCTCCTGTATTCCTTGAAGATTGTTCTGAGAAGTATGTAGCTGAAACAGCAGAAAGGAGATTCCTTTGTGGAGTACTTACTCATAGTCTTTGTAAATGTTATCACACCGATGCTTATTTTATTAGCAATAGGCGTTTCTTTACAAATAAAATTTACTTTTAATGTTAAGGAATTGGGGAATATTCTGACATACTGTTTAATACCCGCTGCCGTGTTCATGAACTTATATCATACTGTCATTGATATAGACATCCTACTTGACGTATTCATATTTGTACTATTATTTACGACCACTTTAATACTTACTGGCCATGTATTTAGTAAGCTCTTGCGTTTGAATCGCCAGCAGACCGCCGTAATGAAAAACAGTATTGTTCTAATTAACTCAGGAAACTATGGATTACCTGTCAGTCAGCTAGTCTTTCATGAGAATCCACTCGGGGTGTCTATTCAGATCGTTTTGATCGTCTATCAGAACTTACTGACGTATTCATATGGATTGTATAATCTCGTATCTTCCACGCAGTCCGGGAAAGATATTGTGAAACAGTTCCTTCGAATGCCAATTATCCATGCTTTGTGGCTAGGTGCTTTGCTTAACTTGGCAGATATCCAGTTGCCACAGTTTATCGAGTTGCCAATCAGTCATTTATCGGATGCTTTTATCGCCATCGCGCTCATTACACTTGGCGCGCAGTTAGCGCAGATTAAAGTGAAGACACTGTGGAACCGTTTGATCTACTTAAGCGCTATCGGTCGACTCATTATCTCACCCACCGTGGCGTTGTTGTTGATTTTATTACTAGGGATAGAAGGTGTAACGGCACAATCACTCTGGATTGCCAGCTCGTTTCCAACTTCGCGAAATAGCTCCACGCTAGCATTGGAATACGATGTTGAGCCCGAGCTAGCAGCCCAAATCGTCTTGTTCAACACCGTAGCTAGCAGCTTTACAGTAGGCGTAGTGATTTATCTTTCCTCCCTACTGTTTGGGTAAGGGATTGGCACTAAGGAGGGGGCGCTTCAATCCTTTGCACTCTCTTTTGAAATTATGCTTTATCCCAATCTAACCCAACTTTTTGTCCAGAATATGTCCAGAAGATTGCTGGCCTAAAACTATCAAACTAATTGGTAAATATTCATATTGAAAATTTGTCGAATCGTGCTATACTGTTAGCATTCAGTTAAATAAGACTCATATAATCACGGGGATATGGCCCGTAAGTTTCTACCGGTCTACCGGAAATAGACCGCCTATGGGGAGAATGAAAAGCAGCTTTCTTTGTCGTTCGACAGAGGAATTGCTTTTTCATTTTTAAAAGCGTACATGCCGCTCTCTCATAGTTGTTATATGGGAGTATGGCATATACGCTTTTTTTATTCGGAAAAATGAAGGGAGCACAACAGCGTGGAGTTGCTAAAAAATAAGATTCGACAAGAAGGTAATGTATTATCGGAAGAGGTACTGAAAGTGGATTCGTTCTTGAATCATCAAATTGATCCATTACTGATGCAAGAAATCGGAAGAGAGTTTGTTAGACGATTCAGCGATCAAAATATCACAAAGATCATCACGATTGAATCTTCAGGTATTGCTCCAGCTACAATGGCGGGAATGATATTGGGCGTTCCGGTAGTGTTTGCCAGAAAGCGTAAATCACTTACATTGACGGATCATTTATACTCCGCGAAAGTATATTCTTTCACTAAGAAAGAATCGAATGATATTTCTGTTTCTAAAGATTTTATTTCAAATGAAGATACGGTATTGCTCATCGATGATTTCCTTGCCAATGGACAAGCTGCACTAGGACTCATAGATATCGCAAAACAAGCAGGTGCCACTATCGCAGGTGTTGGCATTGTCATTGAAAAGTGCTTCCAGCCAGGCGGGGATTTGATTCGTAAAGAAGGCGTACGTTTAGAGTCGCTAGCGGAGCTTCAGTCACTGAATAACGGTGAAGTTCAATTTGTTGGGGAGGAAAATAACTGATGAAAACAACACTGCTAGGTTTTCAGCATTTACTTGCTATGTATGCTGGCGCAGTATTGGTACCACTCATTGTGGGGAATGCTATTGGGTTAACTCCTACACAACTGACATATCTTGTTTCAATTGATATTTTAATGTGTGGTATCGCTACGTTGTTGCAAATTTCACGTAATAAATATTTTGGCGTTGGTCTACCCGTGGTTCTTGGGTGTACATTCACAGCTGTAGGTCCCATGATTTTAATAGGCAATGACTATGGAATTTCCGCTATTTACGGAGCGGTTATTGCTTCAGGCGTAATCATTTTCTTCATTAGTCGCTTCTTTGGGAGTCTCGTGAAATTCTTCCCTCCAATCGTTACCGGTTCAGTCGTAACTATTATTGGAATTACATTGATTCCTGTTGCGATCAATAATATGGGCGGTGGACAAGGTGCTGAAGATTTTGGATCGATGACAAATGTTTTACTCTCATTTGGCACGTTATTATTCATTGTCTTACTGTTCCGATTCACTTCAGGTTTTATGCAGTCTATCGCTATTTTGTTAGGTTTAGTTGGTGGTACGATTGCAGCGATATTCCTGGGTATCGTAGATTTCTCCAATGTACAAGATGCTTCTTATGTCCATATGGTGATGCCGTTTTATTTAGCCACTCCTACATTCCATCTACTGCCGATCGCCATTATGACGTTGGTGGCAATGGTGTCACTTGTAGAATCTACTGGAGTATACTTTGCGCTTGGTGATATTTGTGAAGAAGAAATCGACAAAAAAATGTTGGAAAAAGGCTATCGTGCAGAAGGATTGGCTTCCGTTATTGGCGGTATTTTCAATGCATTTCCTTACACGACATTTTCACAAAACGTGGGTTTAATGCAATTATCTGGTGTGAAGTCACGTCGTGTGATATTCGTGACCGCGATTATGTTGATTTCTTTAGGGTTCTTGCCGAAAATAGCGGCTCTTGCAACCATTATCCCACCGGCAGTCCTTGGAGGGGCTATGGTTGCGATGTTCGGAATGGTGGTTTCGCAAGGAATTAAAATGTTGAGTCCTGTTATTTCCAAAACCCAAGATAACGCAATGATTGTAGCGTGTTCCATCGGCATTGGTCTTGGTGTTTCAGTTGTACCGGATCTATTTAAGGAATTACCTGAAAGTGTACAGATCCTAACGAGTAATGGGATTGTACTCGGAAGTATCACGGCAATCTTCTTGAATATCATTTTCAATATGCTTCCTTCAAAAAAGAAGCAAGCTGTCCAACAAGCACATCAAGCGGAAGCTATGCCACTTAGCGTTAAGGAAGGACCATCTTCTGTCTTAGTTAGTGCAACAGCTAATCATAAATAAGAAAAAGAGCAACCTGCAAAAAATGCGGTTGCTCTTTTTCTTATATTACACGCGATGTTGTTCATATTGATGTGGCTCTGTTTTGTTTGTTAAAATCGTCAGCAATTGTGAATCTATTGGCGAGTCATAAGCTTTTAATGACTCTCGAAGTTGCTCTTGTGTTCTGGAACCAATCAAAGCCGATGCTACAGCGGGCTCTTTAAGTACAAAGGCAATGGCATATGCTTGTAAGTCAATCGTTTCATTAGAAAGTGTCTGAACTGTCTGCTGTAATTCAAACTGTGAATAAGATACAAAGCCATTCAAATTCTTCGCACGCTCCACGCCTTCATTCGTAAGTAAACCCTTTGCCAACGTCCCTCTAGCGACAACAGATGCACCTTTTTCAGCAATCAAAGAAAAGTATTCTTCAGGACGGCGATCCAGCAAGTTGTACTGCATCATGACGGAAACTGCTTGGCTAGTACTCAGAAAACGTTCGATTACAGTGGGGCGGATACTTGAGATACCATATTCACGTATGATGCCTTCTTTTTTTAATGTGTCAAATGCTTCAATTGTTTCTTCCACATCATCTTCCATCGTACCACCGTGAAGTTGGTACAAGTCGATATGTTCGAGTTGTAAACGTCGTAAACTTTGTTTTACAGCGTCCATAATATGGGCTTTTGAAGAATCCCATATCCAGGAATCTTCTCCCTGCCACTTGTTACCGGCTTTCGTCGCGATGATCAAATCTTGACGTTTTTCTTTCAATACTTTTCCTATAAGTTCTTCGTTTGTTCCTTTATCGTAAAGATCTGCTGTATCGAAGTAGTTGATACCATGATCTACTGCTTCATCAAGTACGGAACGAGCCGATTCAAGTTCAGTCGGTAATGACATGCAACCTAGTCCAATTTCGGAAACAAGTAAACTACTAGAACCTATTATACGCTTCTTCATGTGCCTCACTCCTTTCGTTTCATGGTACAATGAAAGCGGGCTATAAAACCAATGGAAAGGGTTGAGTGCTGGATGAAGTTTGAAGAAAGAACCCTCTCAACAGAACAGATCTTTACAGGTAAAATCATTTCGGTACAAGTAGACGAAGTAGAATTGCCTGATGGAAAACTAGCAAAAAGAGAATTAGTAAAACATCCAGGAGCCGTGGCGATTATCGCATTGACTGAAGATAAAAAAATCGTGTTAGTTGAACAGTACAGAAAGCCTTTGGAACGAACGATGCTAGAAATACCGGCAGGCAAGATTGAACCGGGCGAAGAACCTAAGCTAACGGCGATTCGTGAACTGGAAGAAGAGACAGCGTACCGTGCACATTCATTCGAATATTTGCAGACATTCTCGACTTCTCCAGGTTTCGCGGATGAAATCATTCACTTATACATAGCAAAAGATCTTGAGAAAGTGGAACAACCTGCTATAGGAGATGAAGATGAATTCATTGAAGTGCTGGAAGTAACTGTTGAAGAGGCAGAGGAGTTAATTGCGAATGAACGGATTTATGATGCGAAGACAGTTGCGGCTGTCTGGTATGTAAAAAACCTATAAAGGATTGAGCTATTTCTGGACGGACAAGCATATGTTATAGAAACGATGCGGAGGTGTCCTATTTATGGCTCGATCATTGTCTTTTGTCTATTTATTCGTTATACTCGCAATCAGTTATATAGGAGGGGCTTTACTATTCAGGGAGTGGCCTGTCACGTCGCTAGAGCAGATCATCGGTTTATATGATCAACGCGTAGTGAAGGGATCTGAAGCGGCTTTGTGGTCACCTGTTGTGGTGACGTTGAGCTTTATTCTATTAGCCATCATTCTGTCTAAATATAAAAGGGTCCGTTTTATCACTATGTTTCTCGGAGCGATTAAATGTGCTTTTTTTGGTTTGTCATCCACCTATTTATTGTCGACAGGCTTAAAGTTGGTATCCTATACGATTTGGTGGTTCCCATTTCAATTGATCAGCTGTTTGTTGTTCCTGATTTTATGTTCAGTGTTGAACCCGCCATTTTTTGCTCCACCGGCTAGTAAGAAAAATCGTCCATTAACTGCAGTGCCACCATTGATTGCTCTATTGTTGATCACGCAGATACTGGAACTAGCGATCTTTCATTTTATAAAGTAATATCCACTACACACTATAATGAACTGAACCTTTCCTTTCTATTGTCATCTGGAACGACAGTTTGGTATAATGGAAACAATTTGAGGGGGGCGTCGTATGGAAAGCCGAATAGAACGAATTAAGAAGCAATTGCACGGGGCCAGCTACAAGTTGACGCCTCAGCGTGAAGCGACTGTAGCAGTTCTTCTGGAAAATGAAGAAGACCATTTAAGTGCAGAAGATGTATTTTTGCTAGTAAAAGAAAAGGCTCCAGATATCGGTCTGGCGACTGTATATCGTACATTAGAATTATTAACTGAACTAAAAGTTGTCGATAAAATTAATTTTGGCGATGGGGTAGCGCGTTATGATTTACGAGAAGAAGGCGCTGCGCGGTTCCACCATCATTTAATTTGTCTAGAATGTGGAACGGTTGATGAAATTCAGGAAGACTTACTCGGTGAAGTAGAAAAAGTCGTAGAAGGTCGGTATGGTTTTACAGTCAAAGATCATTGGCTGACGTTCCATGGAATTTGTAAACGTTGTAAAGCGAAAGACGAAGAGAAAGAACAGGAAGACAATGGGATAGCCTAAGCGCTGTCCTTTTTTACTTTTTACATAAGAAAGGAGGAAAGTCTATGAAAGATGCACAGTTTGCATTGGAGGATTATGTGCACTTTTTAACAGTTGAAAGACAATTGGCTCAAAATACGGTGAAGTCGTATCAACGCGATCTGACAGCCTATATACGTTACATCGCAAGTTTAAATTTAGAAACAGTTAATTCTATTGAACGCACGATGGTTCTGCAATACTTGCAGAAGTTGAAAGATAGTGGTAAATCCAGTCGTACCCTCTCCCGACATATTTCCTCCATTCGTTCGTTCCATCAATTTTTAGTAAGAGAACAAATCACGACACATGATTGCACGATTCATATCGAATTGCCTAAAATTGAACAAAAGCTGCCGGATGTCCTCTCTATACCTGAAATAGAACGATTGATCCATGCCGTTGATGGCCATACTTCACAAGGTATGCGCGATATTGCATTGCTTGAATTGTTATACGGGACTGGAATGAGGGTAAGTGAATTGATAGCGATTGATTTGGCCGATCTTCATTTGACCATGGGGTTTGTGCGGGTATTTGGAAAAGGCAGTAAGGAACGAATCGTGCCACTTGGACGTTCAGCAATCGATGCCTGTACTTTGTATTTAAATGAAGGGCGTCCTAAGTTCATCAGTGATACTGAAGCGTTGTTCCTCAACATGCATGGCAGACGGCTGACAAGACAAGGATGTTGGAAGATCTTGAAAGAGGCAGGAGTGAAGGCGGGAATTCAGAAAGTCATTTCACCGCATTTATTGCGCCACTCATTCGCCACACATTTGATTGAAAATGGAGCAGACTTGCGCGCAGTTCAGGAAATGCTCGGACATGCCGATATTTCCACGACGCAACTCTACACGCATGTCAGCAAAAAACGCTTGAAAGATGTCTACAGTCAATATCATCCTAGAGCGTAAACTACTATTACTGGAGGTTTTCATATGGAGAAATTTCGTTATAATCGTATTCATTTAATCGTACTTGACTCAGTAGGGATTGGCGAAGCACCTGATGCTGAAGCTTTTGGCGATGTTGGATCTAATACGCTTGGACATATCGGTGAAGAAATGGATGGATTGAAACTACCGAATTTGGAACGTCTCGGTCTTGCGAATATTGCACCAATTAAAGGTCTCGCACCACAAAAAGAAGCACAAGGATATTACACAAAGATGCAAGAAGCATCTGTCGGTAAAGATACGATGACAGGGCATTGGGAAATCATGGGCTTGCGTATCGATGATGCATTTAAAGTGTATCCGAATGGTTTTCCCAAAGAACTTATAGATGAATTGGAATTAAAAACGGGTAGAAAAGTTATCGGAAATAAACCGGCAAGCGGTACGGAAATTATCGATGAACTAGGTGAAGAGCATATGAACACAGGAGCTCTCATCGTTTACACGTCTGGCGACCCTGTCCTGCAAATTGCAGCACATGAAGAAATTATTCCAATTGAAGAGCAATATCGAATTTGTGAAATCGCAAGAGAACTTACATTGCAACCTGAATTCTTAGTCGGTCGTGTGATTGCGCGTCCATTTGTTGGGGAACCGGGTACCTTCACACGGACTACAAACCGTCATGATTATGCATTGAAGCCATTTGGTAAAACGGTAATGAATGAATTGCAAGATAAAGGCTATGACGTTTTCGCCATCGGTAAAATTGCGGATATTTACAATGGTGAAGGGGTGACTGAAGCAGTTCGTACAACAGGGAACATGGATGGTGTAGATCAGCTTGTCTCGGTGATGAAAAAAGAATTTGAAGGCCTTAGTTTCGTTAATCTAGTAGACTTCGATGCATTATATGGTCATCGTCGCGATCCGATTGGTTACGGTAATGCACTTGAAGAATTTGATGCACGTTTGCCTGAAATTATGGATGCAATGCAACCGGACGATTTACTGATCATCACAGCGGACCATGGAAATGATCCAGTTCATGAGGGTACGGATCATACAAGAGAATATGTACCGTTACTCGTCTACTCTCCTTCCAACAAAGGAGCAGGGCAATTGCCCATCCGTAAAACATTCTCTGATGTCGGGGCGACGATTGCAGAAAATTTCCAAGTAGATAAACCTGAACATGGTGAAAGTTTCTTGTCTGCATTAGTTAAGGAGGATTAATTTTATGCTGCGAATGGTGGATATCATTGAAAACAAGCGAGACGGAAAGGAACTAAACAAAGAACAGATCGAGTTTTTTGTGACGGGTTATACGGAGGGCTCAATCCCAGATTATCAGGCGAGTGCTTTCTTGATGGCCATTTACTTTAAGGGTATGACTACAGAAGAACAAGGCTACTTAACGATGGCCATGGCGGAGTCTGGCGATCAAATCGATTTATCTGCAATTGAAGGAGTGAAGGTAGACAAACACTCAACAGGCGGAGTAGGTGATACTACGACACTTATTTTGGCGCCACTTGTCGCAGCATGCGGTGTACCAGTTGCTAAAATGAGTGGCCGGGGACTAGGCCATACAGGGGGCACACTTGATAAGCTAGAAGCAATTGAAGGCTTCCACGTAGAGATTTCTACCGAACGATTTATTCAACAGGTCAATGATTTGAAAATCGCTGTAATCGGCCAAAGTGGCAATTTGACACCAGCTGATAAAAAACTATATGCGTTAAGGGATGTCACAGCGACCGTCAACAGCATTCCACTGATTGCAAGCTCAATTATGAGTAAAAAGTTGGCGGCGGGCGCAGATGCTATCGTACTAGACGTCAAGACAGGCGCAGGAGCTTTCATGAAAACATTGGAAGACTCAAAGCGATTGGCAGATGCCATGACGGCGATCGGCAATGAAGTTGGAAGAAACACAAGTGCTATTATTTCGGATATGAACCAACCCCTAGGACTTGCGATAGGTAATGCTCTGGAAGTAAAAGAAGCGATTGAAACACTGCGAGGAAAAGGTCCAGCCGATCTAACGGAGCTGTGTTTAGTTCTTGGTAGCAAGATGTTGCTGGCAGCGAACAAAGCAGAAACTGAAGAAGACGCACGCAAACAACTACAGAATGTCGTAGAAAACGGTGACGCACTGCGTTTGTTCGGTGAGTTAATCAAAGCACAAGGCGGCAACGAAAAAGTCATTGAGAATACAAATCTATTGCCGCAAGCACAGTATCAAATTGAAGTTCCCGCTATTGAAAGCGGCTATGTATCCAAAATCGATGCCGATGAAATAGGTGTTGCCGCTATGCATCTTGGAGCGGGTCGTGCAACAAAAGAAGACGTCATTGATCTCGCGGTCGGGATTGTGCTGCGCAAGAAAATAGGGGACTTTGTAAAAAAGGGAGAGGCACTCGCTATTCTCCATGCAAACACAGAACAAGTGGATGATTCGATCCAACTGCTGCAAACTCATATGCATATTTCAAAGGAAAAAATAGCAGCACCACCGCTTATACATTCCTTGTAATGAATAAAAGCCATGTACCTGAAGCATGCCAAGAAATTGGCTCCCTTCAGAGCACATGGCTTTTTTGTCGTTCATGTGTAAAAACAAATGCAACTGTACATACTCTTGTGTAGCTCGGGTAAGGAGCGAGGGAGTGACTAGCTATGAATCCGATGCTAGGCTAACGCGTATCTTCGGGAGAGTTCTTCAGAGAAGTTCAGCCCGACTGCTGTAGGCCGCCTGGAAGATGTCGCGTGGAACGTCGATTAAAGATATCTTTCCAGCCCGTTTAATTTCTGTCACAACTTAAGAAGTTTTAGGGACAGCTGACTAGTTTTGTCAAAACTAAAGGATAGCCGTTCTAAATGTGCGACAATGCCTTCATGAAGGAGGCGTATCTACACATGGCAACTATTACACAACTGGAAAATGGCATTGTCTTAATCACGCTAGCAGGGGAACTCGATAACCACGAAGCCAATCAAATTAGAGAAGAAGTATCTACTGCTATATTCACGGGAAAGACGCGTGCAATCATCTGGGACCTCTACCAACTAGGCTTCATGGACAGCGCAGGAATCGGACTTATTCTTGGAAGAATGCGTGATCTAGTACCCGTAAACGGAGAAACACTCATATTGAATCCATCTCCGACAATGCAGAAATTATTCCAATTTGCAGGTCTTGGTGATGTCGTCAGAATATGTACAGTCGAAGAAGCAATCGACGAAATCGGAGGGGTTGTACATGAAAAATGAAATGACCTTGTCGTTTCTAGCGATAGAACAAAATGAAGCACTTGCCAGAATGGCACTCACCTGTTTTATCGCACCATTGGATCCGACACTGGAAGAACTTTCGGAATTTAAAACAATTGTTTCGGAAGCTGTTACGAATGCGATTATCCACGGTTACGAATGCGATGGTAAAAGTATGGTGAAGATCCATGCAACGATTGACGACCGCACAGTAAAAATGACGGTAACAGATGAGGGAATGGGTATCTTCGACATTGAGCAAGCAATGGAGCCGATGTTTACGACCAAACCACAAATGGAGCGCTCCGGTATGGGCTTTACGATCATGGAAAGTTTCTCGGACGGTATCCGTGTAGATTCTACCCTTGGAAATGGGACAATCGTGACATTTGAGAAGAATTTTTCTCCAGTCACAGAAGTAAGTAGAATGAGGTGACATATGGAAGCATCTGTTGAGAAGCAACACGCTCTATTGTCACAAGAAAAAATGCGAGAACTCATCAAAGAATCACAAGCGGGTGACAAAGAAGCTAGACGAATGATGGTAGAAGGCAATACAAGACTTGTGTGGTCCATCGTTCAACGCTTCGCTTCGCGTGGTGCGGATTTAGAAGATTTATTTCAAATAGGCTGCATTGGCTTGATGAAATCAATAGATAAGTTCGATCTATCCTATGAGGTGAAGTTTTCAACGTATGCTGTACCGATGATCGTCGGAGAAATACAACGTTATTTACGTGACGATGGAATGGTGAAAGTAGGACGCACCATTCGTGAGTTAAGTTATAAAATTCGTCACGCAACCGATGATTTCTTTAAGAAAAACGGACGTTCACCATCTATTTCGGAAATGGCGGAAATATTAGAAGTGAAACAAGAAGATATTATTCTAGCTTCAGATGCGCTCCGTGATCCCGCCTCGCTACATGAACAATTGTATGAGAGTGATGGGGATAGCTTAACGTTAATGGATCAACTTCGAGACGATAGATCAGAGAGGGTATTCGATCATATTCCGTTACGAGATGTCATTACACGGTTGAATAAACGTGATCAGACAATCATTTATATGCGCTATTATTTAGATTACACACAAAGTGATATTGCGAAACGAATCGGAATATCACAAGTTCAAGTATCACGGTTGGAAAAGAAAATACTAGCTCAAATGAAAACATGGATGGGCGCAGATGCCGAAGATGCGCTCGAGAAGGCGAGGAGACCGTAATTTGACCGATACACTATTTACGTCCATACGAGAAGGGGAAAGGTGGTTCATCAACCAGTTTGGCGAAGACGAAACATTTGATGCGACTAAACGGTTGATCCACCTATGGGATAAAGAAATACTTCTTCTGTATATGAACGGTTTAGTGGATGGAGAGGTCTTAACAACCTTATTGACGGAAATGCAATATCGTAATGATCTATATACAAGTGAACCTATTGAAAACATTGACCGCGCATTGATGGATTATTTTCCGTATCATTCGCTGGAAATCGTAAAGGATGAAGATCAACTCGCAAAAGTGATTTTAAGTGGGTTAGCTGTATTCATTATGAAAGATGGTTTCACATTCGCGCTTGATGTACGATCATACCCCGGTAGAAATCCTGAAGAGCCTGATACTGAAAAAGTTATACGAGGTTCAAGGGATGGTTTTACGGAAAATATCTTGACGAACACTGCATTAATTCGAAGGCGTTTACGCACAACGGAACTACGATTTGAAATGCACGAGACATCAGTAAAAGGTAAAACGGACATAGCCATTGCCTTTATGAAAGGTGCTGCTAATGAAGAGCATTTGAATTTTGTGCGAGAGCGACTGGATGCATTGAAAACAGATGGCTTGACGATGACCGATAAATCACTCGAGGAATTTCTGTTTAAACAAGGATTTCATCCGATGCCGTTTGTTCGGTATACGGAACGCGCCGATATTTGTGCCGCGCATTTACTCGAGGGCCATATTGCGATCATCGTCGATACATCTCCTTCCGTCATTTTAGTGCCTGTTACGCTTGTGCATCACCTACAACATGCAGAAGAATATAGACAAGCACCTTTGATTGGGACTTTCATCCGGATGGTACGCTTCATAGGGACTTTTTTTAGTTTAGTGATGTTGCCGTTTTGGTATTTGATGTCAGTCGAAAAACAATTCGTTCCGGAAGCAATTAAGTATATTGGTCCGAATGATTGGGGAGAAGTTCCGTTATTTGTCCAATTGTTAATAGCTGACGTCGGTATAGAAGTGTTGCGAATGGCTGCAATCCATACTCCTACACCACTGTCGACCGCGATGGGACTCGTTGCTGCTATTGTCATTGGGCAAGTGGCGATTGACGTAGGCTTGTTCTCTTCAGAAGTTGTACTGTATGTGGCGGTTAGTGCCATTTTAACATTTGCCATTCCGTCATTTGAATTAAGTATTACGACAAAAGTGTTCAGGGTTTTCTTATTAGTTGCCACTGCGTTACTAGGGGCCCCAGGCTTTTTCATAGCACTTGCTTTAATTTACTATTATTTGTGTTCGTTAAAGCCGATGAATGTGCCATATTTGTGGCCGTTCACACCATTCTTCCCGAAAGCTTTGTTGCGTGTATTGATTCGTTTCCCTATGACAATCGACGATCCACGGCCGTTTATCACCGAATCGCCGAACCGTGATAGGATGTCATAGGACTAGTTAGATATTCTGCATGTCGTTGCTACTTTCCGCCTTCTTGTGATAAAGTTATCTGAGAGAATTCGGGAGGGGTATGGGACATGCATCTTTATGGAACACAGGCAGTGAATGGAAACGGTCATCTGACAATCGGTGGAGTGGACGTTTCAGAATTGGCTAAACAATACGGAACACCAGTCATGGTCTATGATACAGAGCTATTCAAAGAGCGTGCGCAGGCATTTAAAGAAACGTTTGAAAAAAAAGATATTAAAGCACAAGTTGCTTATGCGAGTAAAGCCTTTTCTTCAATCGCAATGTATCAGTTGGCAGAACAACAAGGGTTGTCTCTAGATGTGGTTTCAGGTGGGGAATTATATACGGCTGTAGCAGCAGGATTCCCGCGCGAGCGTATTCATTTCCATGGCAATAATAAAAGCAGAGAAGAAATAGTATACGCATTTGAAGAAAACATCGGATGCATCGTGGTCGACAATTTCTTGGAGATCGATATCATCAAAGAAATTGCGGATGAGCGAAAGCAATCGATGAATGTCTTAATCCGAGTAACACCGGGTATTGAAGCACATACACATGATTATATTACGACAGGCCAAGAAGATTCAAAATTTGGTTTTGATTTAAAAAATGGCCAAACGAATCAAGCGTTTCTTGCTTTGCATGATCATGGATATATTCATTTCCTCGGCATGCATTGTCATATAGGCTCACAGATTTTTGAAACCGATGCATTCAAATACGCAGCAGAAGTGCTGATGGAAAGAATGGTTGAATGGCGAAAGAATTATCAATTTATCTGCCCTGTCTTAAATTTAGGCGGAGGATTTGGTATACGCTATACGGAAGAAGATACGCCACTTGAGCCAGCTGTCTATGTAGAGGAAATGGCAGATGTAGTGAAAAAGATGGCAGAGGAATATGAGTATCCGATTCCTGAAATTTGGATTGAACCCGGCCGCTCGCTCGTAGGAGATGCAGGAACGACTATTTATTCTGCTGGCAGTACGAAAGTTGTGCCGGGTGTCCGTACATACGTAGCAGTAGATGGCGGTATGTCAGATAATATTCGCCCGGCTTTATATGACGCCCACTATTCTAGTGCACTTGCTAACCGGATGAACGAACCACATGACCAGCAATGGACAGTCGCAGGGAAGTGCTGTGAGTCAGGCGATAAATTAATTGAAAAAGCCAATTTGCCCAAAGTGAAAAACGGTGATTTACTAGCCGTCTTTTGTACAGGAGCTTACACGTACTCCATGGCTAGCAATTATAACCGACTGCCTCGACCTGCCGTTGTGTTTGCGGAAAAAGGGCAATATCAGTTGGTAGTAAGACGCGAAACTTACGAAGACATCATTAAATTGGACCTTCCGTTGCAATCAGATCGGGAGGAGAGTTTCTGATGAAAAAGAAAAATATTATTCTTTTCATATCGATTGTTGCGATGGCCATAATTTGGGGAGTCATCTATTGGTATTTTGTTGTTCCTGTGATTGATCCGCGCTTCAAATGATGCGCGAGTTGAAGTAAATGGGGTAATGATGTAAACTGTACAAAGGATTTCTGAAAAGAAGGGGTTACTATTGAATCTAATTCGTTTTAAGAAGGCACAAGAGAAAATTGCTATGGGCTTTTTATCTTATATCCCTAGTGAGAAGATGTTATGCAAATTGCAAGAGACTGTTCAGCAATATCTATGTGATGAACAGTGGCAGCTATTTCTTTACAAAGAAGCAGAAGATTACATCGGATTAATAGGGGTAGAAGTCAACGACAATGACAAGATGTACACTGTTCAGCATATTTCAGTCAATCCATCTTTTCGTGGAGAAGGAATTGCATTTAAGATGGTGAAGGAATTGCAGGAGATCTATCCAGGATATGGCTGTAAAAGTACTGACTTTACAGAGCCATTTATACAAAGTTGTTTAAGAAAAGAAGAAGGCGCAGATCTTTAACGGCTGCCCTTCTTCTTTTCTTCACGTTGTAAAAGAATATCTGACCTGTCTCGTTGCATATGCTTATGAATAACAGACGCGCTGTTTTTAGGTAGTAATACAATCAGAGGCTTAGATTTCTCTGCTTCAACTTCTAACTCTGAAGAGATTGGAAGCTGAAATGTATAGAAATCTTCACCTAATTCAATGCGTGTAAGACAATGCTCTAGCTGCATGATGATTTCATCAATAGACACCTCTTCAAGATAGTCATCAAATTGTACAGGCATCTCACGGAAGCGTGTGATGGCCTTATTTAAAGTACGTGAAGCACCTGCTGTATTACCCCTGCGCCAATGATATAATCCAGTAGCCATAAGAATATAGCCTGTTAGCGGATGGTCTTTTGAAAAGTTCTCTTGTTCTTTCCAATATTCCTCCAGTACTTCGTGGCATTCGAAATAGTCTTGATTGTCATTGAAATAAACAATAAACTGTAGAAAAAGTGGATGGTAGTAAGGGTGCATCCAAATCATTCCTTTCTGGTTAGGTAGGTTGGTAAAAATGAGTTATAGTGTAAAACTCGAAGTCTTCGAAGGACCACTTGATCTGTTGTTGCATTTGATCAATCGGCTCGAAATTGATATTTATGACATCCCCATGGCGGAGCTAACACAGCAGTACATAGAACATTTGCATGCCATGCGTGTTCTTCGTTTGGATGAATTAAGTGAATACCTTGTACTGGCAGCGACGTTGCTTGAAGTGAAAAGCAAAATGCTGTTACCGGTCAATGAAGAAGAAGCGTTCATCGAAGAATTCGGTTATGAGGAAGATCCGCGTGAAGAATTGATAGCCCGTTTAATGGAATACCGGAAGTTTAAAGAAGCAGCCAACTCACTTCGTGAGTCAGCAGCCTATCGTGATGAGCATTTCACCAAAGAGCCTGAAGACTTAACGGATTATGGTGAACCGATTGTAACTGAGACGGAAGATCAATTGAATGTTTTTGACTTGATTGGTGCATTTCAAAAAATGCTGCACAGAAAGAAGCTAAAGCTGCCTCTAACAGCGAGTATAACAAAGTCCGAGCAATCTGTCGGTGATAAGATGTCTTCGATCATGAGTAAGTTGGAACTATATGGTGGAGAATGTGATTTCCATGCACTGTTTGAAACGACGACTGTACCTGAGCTCGTATTAACATTTTTATCATTGCTCGAACTGATGAAATTACAAGAAGTCAAAGTACGACAGAGTAATAATTTTGAAGAATTACGAATCTCGTTGATGTGAAGGGATGATAAGAATGGATATCGAAACCCGTTTGGTCGGGATGACGGAAAGTTTTTTATTTGTTGCAGGTGAAGAAGGATTAACTCTTGGACAGTTAGCCGCATTGTTACAGTGCGAAGAACAAAAAGCAGAACAAGTACTGAATTCGTTACAAGAGGCATATGAAGAAGACGACACACGTGGCATCACGCTAAAAAGTTATGGCGGGAGTTTCCGCTTAATGACGAAGAGTGAATGGGCAGATGATATTAAAAGAATGTTAGAAGATCCAAAACCGTCTACGTTTACACAAGCCGCGCTCGAGGTGCTTGCCATCATTGCATATAAGCAACCTGTAACGCGCGTAGAAATTGATGATTTGCGTGGTGTCAAATCTGAGCGTGCATTGTCTTCATTGGCAGGCAAAGGCTTCGTAGAGGAAGTGGGGCGCATGGATGGACCGGGTCGACCTATTTTATATGGTACGACAACTTTCTTCCTAGATCGTTTTGGACTGGCATCGCTCGATGATATGCCGCCACTGTCACTTGACGAAGAACAAGAAGCATCGGAGGAAACAGATTTATTCATGACAAAATTCCAAGAAGCATTTTCCATTACAGAAGAAGGAGGACATGATGCTTGAGAAAGATTTCGGTCATCGTTCTACTGATAGTCGGGTTATTGATGAATCCTGCAAGTAGTCAGGCAGCAGGTTCGTCTTTTGCAGTGATAGATGGAGAGAATGGTAGGTTGTTGATGGGATCAAATGAACATGAACCACTACCCATCGCAAGTTTGACTAAAATGTGGACGGCTTATACCTTTTTGGAGTTAAAGCCCAGTGAGCAAGAAACGGTCATCTCCTCACAAGCCGCTATGGCAGAAGGGTCATCCATTTATCTCGAAACGGGTCAAGTGATGAAGACGAAAGATTTATTATATGGCTTAATGCTTCGATCAGGTAATGACGCAGCGCAGGCGCTCGCTGAACATGCGGGTGGCTCACTTGAAGGGTTCGTCTATCTGATGAATGAAGTGGCGCAAAGTCACGGCTTGGAACAGACGCATTTTATGAATCCATCGGGTTTACACGGCGAGCATCATCTATCTTCTGCGTATGACACAGCTAAAATGTTGTATTTTGCCATGAAGAATCCAGAATTCCGTAAAATAGCATCTACAAAAAACTATCCTTTCGAAACGGAACATGGTAAAAATAGTTGGCAAAACAAACATCGCCTAGTGTTATCTGAACCTACTGCTGTTGCAGGTAAAACAGGTTTCACAAAAGCTGCTGGCCGAACACTGGCTACCTATTTTGAAAAGGATGGAAAGTCTGTCATAGTCGTTACGTTAAATAATGGAGATGATTGGCAAGTCCATAAACAGTTATCACAACAAGTTTTTTCTGAATATCAATCGTATACAGCAGTGAAAAAAGGGAAGTATCAAGTATTTCCTCATATGATCGCGAAGTTGGATCAATCTGTTAAATTACTCGTAACGAAAGAAGAGAAAAAAATGTTGTCCAATGTGTTACAGATTCCACAAGCAGATGAACAACAAAAAAAGGGCTATTGGTCTATTTATTTAGGTACAGACCCCATTAAGACAGTAGCAGTAGATATCGAGACCGAAAAGTGAATAGAAAACATACTATTTCGAAGATTGCCCAACATAGGTCAGTCTTCTTTTCATTTGTCCCAAAGTGTGACATAATTTTTTCAGTATGTAACATCAAGGAGGAACCCATGGAAAGATTACAAAAGGTATTGGCACAAGCCGGCGTAGCATCAAGAAGAAAGTCAGAAAAACTAATATTGGACGGTTTAGTTAAAGTGAATGGTAAAGTCATAACGGAACTTGGCACAAAAGTTAGCAGAATGGACACAATTGAAGTGGAAGGCGTTCAATTGACCAAAGAAACACCTGTCTATTATCTGCTTTATAAGCCACGCGGTTATATCTCAACAGTAGATGATGAAAAAGGTCGTAAAACCGTAATGGATTTAGTACCCGAAATCAGCCAGAGAATATTCCCAGTTGGTAGACTGGACTACGATACATCAGGCGTATTGCTGATGACGAACGACGGAGATTTCTCGTATTTGATGACGCATCCAAAATTTGAAATTAAAAAGAAATATGTGGCTAAAGTAAAAGGCATCCCTTCCCGCGATGATCTCAAGAAATTGGAGACAGGAATTGAACTAGATGACGGGAGTACTGCCCCTGCACGGGTGAAAATGACAAGCTCGGATAAAAAAACGAATTCTGCAATTGTCGAGATCACAATCCATGAAGGACGTAACCGTCAAGTGCGAAGAATGTTTGATGCAATTAATTGTCCCGTACAAAAACTGAAGCGTGAAGAGTTTGCTAACTTAACGACACGCGGATTGAATGCCGGAGAAGCGCGTGAATTAACGAGACATGAATTGAAACAACTACGCGTCTTAGCAGAAACAGGAAAGATCGGCTGAGGAAGTGTCAAAAGTTCACAAACCTATCACTAGTGCCGAGTCAACTGATTTTATGTTTTGGTATAATAGCAGTTGGAGCATAAATAAGACAGGAGGTTACATGATTGGCCAAAAAGAAAAACAAAAAGACTATTAGGCTAATTAGCAGAGCAGCCCTTCTAGTAATATTAGCAGCAATTATTATCTACGCGATTACTTCAAATGATAAAGTGAAAGTCTTGGCTGAAGGAGATATGGCGCCTGATTTCGAGCTTGTAGATTTAGAAGGAAATGAACATCGGTTATCAGATTACAAAGGACAAGGCGTATTCTTGAATTTCTGGGGCACGTGGTGTCCACCTTGTAAAAAGGAAATGCCTCACATGGAGGATCTCTATAAAGACTTTGAAGCAAAAGGTGTTCATATCCTTACTGTTAACGTAGGAGAACCAAAAGTGAAAATAGAACTTTTTAGAGATGACATGAACCTGTCATTCCCGATGTTATGGGATAAAAACAAAACCGTTATGGATTTGTATAATATTAAACCATTACCTACAACTTTCCTCATCAATCCAGAAGGAAAGATTACGAAAGTCATTAAACAGGGAATGACAGAGCAACAAATTTACGAGTATTTAGAAAGCATTCAACCAAAGTAAGGAGATTGTTACTCAATGAGCAAAATCAAATGCCAATGTGGGCATGAAAATCCTTATGGTACAGAGCTTTGTGAGAAGTGTGGTCGTCCCTTATCTGAAAAAGCAAAGAAAAGTGATATTGTAGATATGCGCTACGAAGGATCTTCTAGAAGATCCCAAACCTATAAGAGTTCCATTGTCGATAAAATTTGGAACTTCTTCTCCAGTGTTAAGATTGGTGTCAGTATTATTGCGGCGGTATTAATCGCGTCAGCAATCGGAACCATATTTCCACAGAAGTTCTATGTACCTGCCACTACGCCGGAAGGCTATTTGGAATACTATGAGCGTCTGTATGGTACGGTAGGAAAGCTTTATTATGAGCTAGGCTTATATGATATGTATAATAGCTGGTGGTTTAAAGTGCTGGTCGGTATGCTTGCAACTTCTATTATTATTGCAAGTATTGACCGTGTAGTTCCGCTTTATAAATCACTTAAAAAGCAACGTACACGTCGTCATCCATCCTTTATGAAGCGTCAGCGGATTTTTGGAGAAGGTGATGTTCAACATACAGAAGAGTCACTTGTAAAAGCGGCAGAAAAACTAAAAGCAATGCGCTACAATGTGAAAACAGAAAATGGCGCAATTTTAGCTGAAAAACATCGATTTTCACGTTGGGGCCCATATATTAACCACGTCGGATTAATTATTTTCATTTCGGGCATTCTGCTGAGAGGGATTCCTGGTTTTTATGTTGACGAAGCGATGTGGCTTCGTGAAGGAGAAACACGTAATATCGTCGGAGCACCAGGTTATGTACTTGAAAATAAAAAGTTCACTTTAGAGAATTATACAAAAGAAGAAGCAGAAGAAGTTTTCGGTGAGGCGTTGGAGAAAAATGGCGCGATCGCCAAATCCTATACAACAGACGTTACATTGTATAAGCAAGAAGAAGGAGCACTACCTGGTAGTGAAAGTCTTAAAAAAGTGGAGGATTACTCCATCAATGTTAACAAGCCATTAAAGTTTGATGGATATAATGTATTCCAGATGGATTATAAACTAAACGAGCTTAAAAACATGACATTCCATTTGGTAAATAAATCTTCTGAAGAATCTCTTGGAGAATTTACGGTGAATTTAAGTGACCCAGAGAAGGAATATGATCTGGGGAATGGCTCTACTGTCAATATGCTCGGTTTTTATCCGGATTATGATGGGATTAAAGACGGGGAACCCTATTCAAAGTCACCTGTTCCAAATAATCCAGCGTTCATTTTTCAAATGAACACACCGGATAAGCCAAAAGGTGAAAAGAGTTTCGTTGCAATTCGTCAAACGTTGGAAGTGGAAGAGAACGACTATGCGATTAAGTTCGCAGCTGCCGAGACTCGAAACATTTCAGGTTTAACGATCCGCAAAGATAAAACTTTATATATCCTCTTACTCGGTGGCCTAGTATTTATGATTGGTGTTATTCAAGGTATGTACTGGCAACATCGTAGAGTATGGATCCAAGAAGATACAGAAGGTCATCTATTGATTGCAGCACACACGAATAAAAACTGGTTCTCTTTACGTAAAGAGCTGGATACATTACGTGAAACTGCAGACTTGCCTGCTTATATAGATCGTCAGGATCCTGAGTTGGACAAGCCAGAACAGGAAGGGGACGAGGAAATATGGACTTAATTACCATTAGTAGTAACTTATTGTTAGTTTCATTTGTTGCTTATTTAGTAGCGACACTCTTTTTTGGAGGCGCTATAAAAAAGTCGAAATCAGAAAAAGCGTATCATAATAGTAAGTGGGGAACAATTGGTCTAGTTATTACGATCATCGGTTTCCTTACTCACCTAGGCTATTTCTTTACAAGATGGGGTGCATCAGGTCACGCACCCCTTAGTAATATGTTCGAGTTTACAACTGCTTTCGGCATGATGCTCGTAGGGGCATTCATCATGTTGTATATTATTTACCGAACACCATCACTGGGATTATTCGCGTTGCCCATTGCGATTATTATTATTTCATACGCAACGATGTTTCCAACGGACGTTACTCCACTAATTCCTGCACTTCAAAGTAAATGGTTATTCATTCACGTAATCACGACGGTTATTGGTGAATCCATACTTGCGATCAGTGCGATAGCGGGGCTTGTATTCTTAGTAAAGAATATTGATATGACGAAAAAATCGAAATCACGCTTTTGGATAGAAACAGTTATGTATACGCTAGTTCTAGTTCTTGGTTTTGTCGTATCTTCTACGACATTTAAAGTAATGGACTATGAAGCAGAATTCACATATATAAATAAAGATGAAGTACCTGCTGAAATTACGTATCACGTTCCTCCGTTATTCGGAATGAATGAGTATGAAGCGATGACACCAGATAAAATGACACCTTGGGTTGAATTGCCACCGATTATCAATGCCCAAAAAATGTCTTCTCTTGTTTGGTCTATAGCTGTAGGTTCAGTGCTTTATCTACTTTTACGCTTGATCGCACGCAAACCTCTTGCCGCAGTATTCCAACCGTTGGCGAAGAAGGCGAATTCTCAACTGATGGATGAAATCGGCTATCGTGCTGTATTGATTGGTTTCCCGGTCTTTACGCTCGGCGCGTTGATTTTCGCCATGATTTGGGCACATGAAGCCTGGTCGCGATTCTGGGGTTGGGATCCGAAAGAAGTGTGGGCACTCATTACATGGTTGTTCTATGCTGCATTCCTTCACTTGCGTCTATCAAGAGGTTGGGAAGGTAAAAAGTCTGCATGGCTTGCTGTCATCGGATTTGTTATCATCATGTTCAACTTAATTGCCGTAAATTTAATTATTGCAGGTTTACACTCATACGCATAATCTTCGACTGCATGACAATAATTGTCATGCAGTCTTTTTATTTCTTTTTATAGGTCAGTAATTGTACAATGGTGTTAGAAGGTTGTCGAAAGGGGTAATGAACTGTGGAAGAAACTGTGAAGCTCTTAGTGGTGGATGACGAGGATCGCATTCGTCGCCTGTTGAATATGTATTTATCTCGAGAAGGTTATGAAATTGAAGAAGCGGTCGATGGAGCAGATGCATTAGAGAAAGTGTTTGCTGGACAATATGACTGTATATTGCTCGACGTGATGATGCCTGAAAAAGATGGTATGGAAGTATTAGCTGAACTGCGTGAAAATAAAATTATGACACCTGTTATTTTATTGACAGCGAAAGGTGAAGAAGCAGACCGTGTAAGCGGGTTTGAAAGTGGTGCAGATGATTACATCGTCAAGCCATTCAGCCCAAGAGAAGTAGTCTTACGCGTTAAAGCTATGCTGAGACGTTCAGTTGCATTCCCGAACGTGTCGTCTAACACAACATCAAAAGATTTAGTAGTCTTCCCACAGCTGACGATTGATCATGATGCGCATCGTGTAACTGCTGAAGGTAAAGAAGTCAATCTAACACCGAAAGAATATGAGTTACTATATTTCCTGGCGAAATCACCAGATAAAGTATTCGATCGTGAACAATTGTTAAAAGAAGTATGGCATTACGAATTCTTTGGAGATTTGCGTACAGTGGATACACATGTCAAACGGCTACGTGAAAAATTGAGCCGTGTGTCAGAACGGGCAGCGAAAATGATTGTCACCGTTTGGGGTGTCGGTTATAAGTTCGAGGTTCCAAACGAATGATTAGAATATGGAATTCAATTGTCGGGAAGCTATGGGCCACCATATTGCTTCTCGTTTCCTTTGTCCTGTTTATCGTGACACTGTTCCTGCTCGAGTTTCTAGATAATTTCCATACGAAACAAGCAGAAGAGACCTTGCAGAGGGAAGCTGCCACCATCAGCAAAATCGTCAATGATCATAACGGACAAACGACCGATTCCATGCACCAGATTATAGAGGATATTCTTGATATGGAGACGAATGCAATCGTAGTTGATCAACAAGGTGATATTTTGTATTCATTCCATACGTCTTCGAGTAAAGAGGAAATTGAAGATAAATTACTGTCCGAAGGCAGTTTATTCGAGTCGCCAGAACTAGGTAAGCAAAAAATGAAAGAAATGATATTGCCTTCATTGACAGAGAAAGACGTCATGGAGCAATTTTTGATTTTATCTTATCCATTCGAACAAGTTAGTGGTGAACAAGCGAGTGTACTCATGTATCAAAGTCTCGATGCTGTGCACCGTACGACGAAAAGTACAACCAATATTGTTTTCTTATCGGCATTCATCGCATTTATATTGACTACGTTCTTTGCATTTTTCTTGTCTACACGGATTACATTGCCATTGCGTAAGATGAAGCAAGCTGCGTTTGAGTTGTCTAAAGGAAATTTCGATACACACTTACCTGTTGCGCAAAAAGATGAAATTGGTCAGTTAGCAACAGCTTTCAATCAGATGGGACGTCAATTGAAATATAACATTGAATTGATTAAGCAGGAGAAAGAACAGCTTTCCAGTATTCTTACATCTATGACAGATGCAGTTGTGACGTTTAACCAAGATTATTCCATTCTTCTGAAAAACCCGCAAGCAGAGTTATTGTTGAAGAAATGGTATGGTTATAATCAAAAAAATCATCATCCGTTGCCTAAAGAAGTGTTCCATATGCTTGAGCATGCCATTTCATTCGCTGAGGAAGTGGAAGACGAGTTGGAATTGGGCGGACAGTTTTATGTGATCTCTATCAGCCCGTTATACAGTGAAAATAGTATCCGTGGAGCGGTAGCGGTATTTCGTGATATGACGGAACAGCATAAATTGGATAAATTACGTTCAGATTTCATTGCCAACGTATCACATGAATTGCGAACACCCATTTCGATGTTGCAAGGATATAGTGAAGCCATCATAGATGATGTAGTGAGCAGTGAAGAGGAACGTATGGAAATGGTCCAGATTATTCATGATGAATCCAAGCGTATGAGCCGTCTCGTCACGGACTTGTTGAATCTTGCTAGAATGGAGTCTGGTTACATTCAACTTAATAAAAATCCCCTTTCAATTGTGGAATTTTTGGAACGTATAGTGACAAAGTTCTCACAAGTGGCAAAAGACGCCAAAGTGGACTTGTCTTTGGAAACAGAAGAGTCGGATACTCTGATCATAACGGCCGATGAAGACCGGCTGGAGCAAGTATTCACTAATTTGATTGATAATGCTATTCGTCATACTCCGGACGGTGGTGCTGTGACGCTATCGGTCTACCGGTCTACTGAAATGCTTGATATTACAGTAGCTGATACTGGCGTTGGTATTCCCGAAAAAGATTTGCCGTTCGTCTTTGAACGTTTCTATAAGGCGGATAAAGCAAGAACAAGAGGTAAAGGCGGTACAGGACTTGGTTTGGCTATTGCAAAGAATATTATGCAAGCACATGACGGTTCGATTTTAGCGACACGTGGAGATGAGAAAGGTACAATCTTTATTTGTTCTCTTCCACTTGATGCACTAAACAAATGAAACTTCTCCTGGACTGAAACGACTACTACTACAGAGCGAGGGGATTGAATGGATGATTCCGTTTTTCAACGATTATATGAAGATTATAACCGTGACGTATTCAACTTCCTCACTTATTTGACTCGCAATCGAGAGGTAGCGGAAGATTTGATGCACGAGGTTTATGTGCGTGTTCTCAAATCATACGGCCGTTTTGAAGGGAAGAGCTCTGAGAAAACTTGGTTATTTGCAATTGCGAAAAACGTCTCTATTGACTATTTTCGAAAACAATCCACAATCAAGAAACATACAAATATTCATTTCGATTGGGAAACAGAGCAATTAATTTCAACAAATCACTTGCCCGAACGTTTAGTTGAAGCGGGCGAAGAGCAGAGGCAAATGCTTGAAGCGTTGCACACATGTACGGGTGATCAGAAAATGGTCATCCTCATGCGGTTCTTCCAAGATCTATCAGTTGCTGAAACAGCTGAAGTTTTAGGCTGGACCGAAAGCAAAGTGAAAACGACACAACACCGTGCAATCAAAGCGTTAAAAGTGAAATTGGAAGCACGTTCGGTCAGAGAGGGGTGATGACATGAGCAAAGATAAATGGAATGAAGATGATCTCGAGAAACGTTTACGTGACATGCCGATCGTAGAAGATCAGCGTTCCAAAGATGAGGTTATGCAACGGTTAAAAAATGATTCAAGACTTTCTGAACCGAACGAGCCTAACAAAAGACCTTTCAAAACAAAATGGTCTCCACTTATTGCAACTGTTGCAGCGATTTTATTGCTCGCCATCATCTTGCCGACATTTTTTCAGCAAAGTAATGAAGTATCGATGGATAAAGCGACGACAGAAGAATCTGCTGATGCTGTTAAGGTGGAGAATGGAGAAGAATTGCAATCGCATGAAACAAATGATACATCCATGTTTACAAGACAGGTTTCAATGCCGCCCTCATACGCTGCCTATCCTACCGATGTCTTAGATCACACAGCGTTTCACATCGGCCTTGCTACCGATCAGGCGACCGTTGTTCCAGTAACGTTTCTGATACCGAATGAACGCCTTAGTGGAGACTTAGAGACCGCACGGGATGCAGTGACACTTTATAATGAGTATGCGAATAAAATAGATGAAGAGGCGCTTGGATTTACAGAGTATCATCCATATAAAGCGATAATTTCTTCAATAGGAAAACAAGTTCAATTGAAGTTTGCTGCAGATCATTCCTATGACACTTCGAGTGCGACACTTGAGATGTTAAATTTGTCCCTACAAGATACGTTTCAAGGATATGATGAAATCGTGTTGCTACAAGAAGATGCTTCTGCAATTACATTTGATCAAGTAGGTCAAGTGGAAAGACCGATCGCCTTGTCAGGTACCGTATCGCATCAAGCATACTATCGATACGTGAAATCAGATGGAGAAGCAGTACTCTCTACTAATTTTGGTAAAACTTCTAATACGGTGGAGCAAGCATTACATGATATGAAAAAGTCACCGAATGACATATATTCAACTGTGGTTCCTAAAGGAATTGACTTCACGGTCAAAGTAGAAAAAGACATTGTTAAAGTGAAATTCACTGAAGTACTTGATTTAGAAAAGATGCAACGTCAAGAGGCCATGCAATTGATAGAAGGGATCTTGATGACAGCGGCAAGTTTTGATAAATTTGTAGAATTCGACCAAGTTGCTCAAGCACAATGGATGGAATTTGATTTCACTCAGCCATTGGAAAAACCGATTGGTGCAAATCCAAAGTATTTAATTAACGAATAATTCTGTTTTGTAAACTTGTGAAGTTTACAAAACAGTTTTTTTACGTTATAATAGGTTCATAACTAAATATTGATTCATCTTCGGGGCAGGGTGTAATTCCCGACCGGCGGAAATGAAGTAGAATACTACTTTTTAGCCCGCGAGCTTAACAGCTGATTCTGGTGAGATTCCAGAGCCGACAGTATAGTCTGGATGGGAGAAGGTGAAGGTGCAGCCATCTTTTTGTGTACGCAAAAGTGGTGCTTGTTTCCTGACGGATAAGTTTGTATGATTTATCTGTTCTTAACAGTGCATTTTATTCTCCCTAAAGTATATTTTACTTTAGGGATTTTTAGCGCAACAAATAGATGAGCCAGCCTTTCCTCTTTTGAAGTGAATCGCAAAAGGAGAGAGGAACAAGTGAATAACAAGAAGTTACGTAAGCTGATTTTGGTGGCGATTTTGGGAAGTATTTCAACTGTGTTAATGCAGTTTAACTTTCCGATTCCGGCAATGCCTGGATTTTTAAAGATCGATTTTAGTGAGATCCCAGCTGTTATGGCAATCATGACGATGGGACCTGTTGCTGGTATAGGCGTAGAGTTATTGAAGAACGTCATGCACTGGTTCTTATCAGGAAGCCCGACTGGAGTACCGGTAGGTGAAGTTGCAAACTTCGTGACAGGCGTATTATTCATAATGCCAATCTACTGGATTTTTACGAAGTATCGTTCAGCTAAAGGTCTTGCATCAGGTTTGATCGCAGGTACGGTAGCAATGGCAGTAGGTATGAGCGTATTGAATTACTTAGTGTTCTTGCCGATGTACACATATTTCCTAGGCATGCCAGCAGTTACAGGCGACTCGCTTTATCAAATGATTATATTGGGAATCTTACCATTCAACTTGATAAAGGGTGTCATGCTATTAGCCATCACGTTGATGTTATATAGAAGCATGGAGAAGTGGATTCTCCAGCAACAAAAGAAGTTATCGTTCTAATCAAATAAACGCCGGTCTTCCTGAATAATAGGAAGACTGGCGTTTTTACTGTATATAGAGAATTAGCTAGTGAGAATGAGGGGATTGAAACGCCAGCTGGGGACGCTTTACGGTTTGCGCGGCATGAGTCCCTCATCGGCAAAGTGCAAAATTGATTTAAAGCAAAAAAACAACACATCCAGTAGTAGGAAGTGTTGTTGGGATTGAATCAATCTTCATATTTTAATGGATCGCCTTCGAAGGCTTCATCTGCAATTTTAATTGAATCGGTAGGGCAGCCATCATATGCATCCTCGAGATCCTCCATCAGTTCTTCTGGAACTTCAGTGTTTCCCGTGTTATCATCTAAAATAACAAATGCAATTCCCTCATCGTCATAATCATAGATATCTGGCGCAGCAGCCCCGCAGGCCCCGCAAGCTATACATGTATCCTGATCGACAATCGTATACTTTTTGCTAGACATTTGTCTTTCTCCCTTCTTCCATTCACTCATCCTATTTTGTATCTACTCTATTCTAAAGCTGTTTTCATCACTTTTCAACAAAAAAACGTTATTTCTTCAGGAGTGAGCGCAAATGAGTTTTGATTCTATCTTACTAACGATCTTCCAACGTCTCCATGGTGAGCGTTCAGCGCAAGGTGTTTACCATATACTTCGCGGGAAAAAATCAGGACAGACATTACAAGACGTTGAATATTATCAAGTTAAATCATACTATGCATTGTTGCCACAATTGACGGCAAGCGACTTTCAGCAAGCGTTAGAGCGGATGCAAGCAAACGGTCTGATCTATATAAATGAACTCGTCTATGTGACGGCAAAAGGTCAGATGGGGACGGGTAGTGAAATGTGGCGATTTAATGGCTGGAATTACCGTGGTCGTGAAAGAGAGTTCGGCAGACGTTTGGCGTTGCTAGTACAGACATTGTCCAATTTACGATGCGGTGAGACAATGTTCATGCCGATCCAGAAAGAATTGCCTACCCAACAATTTATCAAAGGACTTTTACGTAACCAATCAAGTAGCACGACTAATCTATCTACATCATTGCGAAAAGAATTGGAACACGCGCTAATTCATTCATCATTATCAGATTTACAACGTACGATAGTGAGCGATCGATTGACGGGTTACCGACTTACCGCATCTACTTGGGAACAGCTGGCGGAAAGTCTAAACATATCGACTATGACTCTGCAACTTTACTATTTAGAAGCATTACACATATTGCTGGACTTCCTACAACAACAACCGAATTTGCAATTACTGACAGAATTAGCGGTAGGTTGCAGAGTAGACACGTATTTGACACAATCTGCCGAACGGACACAAAAACTATTCGAGCGGGGTTATTCGGTAGAGCAAATTGCATCTTTACGAAATTTGAAATTAAGTACTATAGAAGATCATTTCATTGAAATGGCAGCGAATATGGATGGCTTTCCATATAAAGAATTTGTAACGGAAGAACAAATGGAGATGGTTTGGCGTCATGTTGAACAGTTGCAAACTAAAAGATTGCGTTTGTTGAAACAACAGTGCCCAGAATTGTCGTATTTCCAACTGCGATTAATCATCATTATTGGAAGGAGCGAGAGCTGATGGAACTTCAAGAAGTATTGCATCAAAAGTTCGGTTATGAATCATTTCGACCTGGGCAACAAGAAGTCATTAAGGAGTTACTTGCTGGACGGGATGCTGTGGCGATTTTTCCGACGGGTACGGGGAAGTCACTTTGTTATCAATTACCTGCATATATACTCGATGGAGCAGTGATCGTCATCTCTCCGCTCGTTGCGTTGATGGAAGATCAAGTGGCCAATCTACGAAAACATAAAGAGAAACGTGTGGTCGCGATCAATTCGTTTTTATCTAGCAAGGAAAAAGAATTGGCGCTCTCTACCATGACGCATTATAAGTTCATTTTTTTATCACCTGAAATGATGATGCAACAACATGTCCGGCAGCTTGTTCAACAATTACATATAGCTTTTTTTGTAGTGGATGAAGCCCATTGTATTTCCGAATGGGGATTTGATTTTCGACCAGACTATTTACGATTAAAAGAACTGTTCTCAGTTTTAAAAAGAGCACCGGTGTTGGCATTAACTGCTACTGCGAGTAAAAAAGTAGTGGAAGACATAACTACTTACTTACACATGAGAAATCCTCACATCGAACGACAGTCGATGGATCGTCCTGCTATATCCTATCGTGTGGTGCATTTGGATAATGAATTGGCAAAAACAGAGTGGATTATTGATAGACTTGCTACAACGATCGGACCTGGTATTATTTATGTGGCGTCACGAAAACGTGCGGATGAACTTTCGGCAATAATTCGAGAGAGAGGAATCCCGACAGCAAGTTATCATGGAGGCAAGGAACAGGATGAACGATCTATTATTCAAGAACAATTTATACAAGGTGAACTCGAGTGGATTTGTGCTACCAATGCATTTGGTATGGGAATCCATAAAGATGATATTCGACAAGTTATTCATGAGCATCTACCTGCTACGCCAAGCGCGTACATTCAGGAAGTAGGACGTGCAGGACGTGATGGGGATCAGGCTGCGGTCACACTTTTATATAGTGTGCGAGATATACAGAAAGTGAAGTTCATCGTGTACGAGGATTTGCCAGAGGAACAGCAAATTCTTTATTATCATTCTTTACTGCAATCAGGTACTGGGAGTCAATTGGCTGCCGAGCAAGCTGGACTATCAGAAGTAGCTAGTCGTTTGCTTGATTATTATTTGGAACAATACGATATAGAACATGTCATTCGACAAATCGAACAAATATATCAAGTGAAAGAGAAACAAATTGCCGAAATGGAGAGTTATGTAAAAAGTGAAAGGTGTTTGCGACAGAAATTAGTACAGTTTTTTGGCGAGAATACGTCGCCAGCAGAAACGGATTGCTGTTCAAACTGCCAGAATCTAGATGACGATTGGTTGATTAAGTCACAAGCATCAACTGAACACGTAAACAAAGCGTTACAGTGGAGTGAACGTCTACGTCAGTTATTAGGTTAAAGCAGACTGTCAGTATTTACTTTTTAGACAAAATTCGGCATAATAGAGATAGATGAGTTTGTGAACGGACGTATTTTTCACGGATGAATAAAGGAATTGCATCATATAATAGCAACAGACATTATGCGGTGTGAAGGAGAAATTAGACATGTTAAACGATCAGTATAAAATGGATTTTGAACAACAGCGAAAAGAGATTAAAGAAAAAGCGCCTATCGATAAACTTCCCTCCCGTGCAGAAGTACATGGAAAGAAGAAAGAGGAGAAATACGGTCAAGTGAAAGTCATCAATATTTTTCTGGCGATTTTTACATTAATACCTATTGTTATACTCCTTTATGTATTATCGGATCTCTATTCCCCTGACGTTCCCGATCAAGTACCTGTTGAAAAAGTCGAGTTGTCGGTTGGGCTTTATCCGTCCATGACACATTTCATGCATGCCGTTTCCTAAGCGCAGTATAATAGTTAGGGGTTTTAATGAAATCTCGCTACACTACTAATGAAAATTACTACTACAAAAGCAAAGTAGACGCTTTGCTTTTTTTTATGGGAGTTGACTAATGAAAAAGGTTCGAATAGCGGGATTATCAGTTTTTTTATCAGCGATGACTATGCTGACTTATATGTTTACCTTAGCTCATCGGAATCGTGTGCTTACTCATACATTAACTATTCAATCGTCGCCAACTAATAAATTGAACGTGTTCTTCATTTCAGATATCCACAGACGGAGTATTCCTCAGCGACTGATAGATGATTTGCGTACGCGTTCTATCGATGTGGTTATCGTAGGTGGAGATGCGGCGGAAGGCGGTGTGCCGATTGAGCGAATTGAACGCAATATGCGTTTACTCGCTTCAGTGGGGCCGATCTTCTATATTTTTGGAAATAATGATCAAGAAGTAGGCACAGAAAATATATTACGTGTGATGGAACATGTAGGTGGTAAAGTGTTGGTCAACAGTACTACATCGATACCGAACCATCCGAATTTCGGTATATGTGGGCTGCAAGATCCAAATAACGGAAAAGTAGAGATCGATAAGGCTGTGGATTCTGCAAAAGGTTATGATCATTTGATCCTAGCTGTACATAATCCTTCATTTTTCCGAAAGTTTGAAGAGAAGCGGCGACCTGATTTATCTGTTGCTGGCCATACACATGGCGGCCAGATTAGACTTGGTCGTTGGGGCATGCAAGACCTTGGTCGCTTTGAGACGGCGGAAAGCTGCGCGAAATTAATCAGTAACGGCTATGGAACGACAATGGTGCCGTTACGTTTCGGTGCGAAACCCGAATGTCATGTAGTGGAAGTTCATTACTAGAACGCGAGAAATTAGGAGAGTAGATGTCATGAATTCTGTAGATGCAGTAATTGTTGGTGGCGGTCCATGTGGCTTGTCAGCGGCAATAGAATTGCAAAATATCGGTTTATCGGTAGTGGTGATTGAAAAAGGAAATATCGTGAATTCGATTTATAATTATCCCACTCACCAAACGTTTTTTAGTTCCAGCATGAAATTATCGATAGGCAAGACGCCATTCATTACAGCGATAGATAAACCAAGACGTAATGATGCACTCGTATATTATAGAACTGTTGCACAAATCGAGAACTTGCGAATCAATAGTCATGAGCGAGTGGAAGATATAAATAAGCAGCATGATCAATTTATTGTGACGACGAATAAAGCGGTCTATGAAGCGAAATATGTCGTAGTGGCAACAGGTTATTATGATCAACCCAATCGTTTACATGTCGAAGGAGAGAATTTGCCTACTGTCTATCATTACTTTAAAGAAGCACATCCGTACTTCAATAAAAAGGTGACAGTCATTGGCGGGAAAAATTCTGCTGTCGACGCAGCAATCGAGTTACAACGCGCGGGTGCGCATGTAACTGTCATCTATCGAAACGAAACGTATTCGAAAAGTGTAAAACCTTGGATACTCCCAGGTTTTGAAAGTTTGGTGCGTAACGGTCAAGTCGATATGCATTTTAATGCGTATGTAACGAAAATTACTGAAAAAACAGTTACCGTTAATCAGCAAGGCACCTTATTTGATCTCGACAGTGACTACGTCTTTGCGATGATCGGCTATCATCCGGATCATGCATTTTTACGTAAAATAGGGATTGAAGTAAACGAACAATCTGGACGACCTGTTTTCAATGAAGAAACGATGGAAACAAACGTTGATAATTTATTCATCGCAGGTGTTATTGCAGCGGGGAATAATGCCAATGAAATTTTTATCGAAAATGGACGTTTCCATGGTGGAATGATTGCACAATGTATTGCACAAAATATGTGAATGAATCAGTCGCTTGCCTTACAGGTCAGGCGGCTTTTATTGTATATGGTGTGATATACTAGCGATATGAGGAGGCGCTTATGTTTATTTTACTGACAGTCGCAATAGCGCCGGCGCTGGCACTTTTCAGTTATTTGTATTTACGTAAACAAATTGCCAAGGAGCCGTCCAAGACGCTATTCCATGCATTCATTTACGGTGCAATCATGACATTTCCTATTTTGTTTATCCAGCATGTATTTGAAGAAGAGCATGTATTTCATAATGAGTTTTTCCGAAATGTATTATTTACGAGCAGTTTAGAGGAATTTTTTAAATGGATTATTATTTTTATTCTCGTATATAAAACAATTGAGTTTGAAGATGCCTATGATGGGATTTTATATGGAGCGAGTGTCTCACTCGGATTCGCTACAATAGAAAACATTTTATATTTACTATCTTTCGGTTTGAATACAGCTTTTCTTCGTGCATTACTGCCTGTCTCAAGTCACGCATTATTTGGTGTCGTGATGGGGTATTATTTTGGTAAAGCGAAGTTTTCTGTTGCATCAGAAAAAGCGAAATGGATAGTTATTGCATTTTTAGCGCCATTGCTACTTCATATACTTTACAACTCGATTTTATTTACTAATGATTATTGGCTGTATTTAATGATCCCTTTTATGCTGTTCCTATGGTGGTTTGGGCTGACACGAGTGAAGTATGCACATACTTTTGCGATGCAACAATTCAGAAAACGAAATCAATCAAACTTTTAGAAATCCGTCTGAGTTCTTCAGACGGATTTTTTGCCTTATAAAATACTCGATATTGGACAAACTACGAGGAAGCACAATTTTATGGAGGTGGATGTCTATGAAGCGAATTACAAAACGCTTCCTATTTTTATTACTGGCAGGCATCATGATGTTTTCTTTCTTTGCGAGTCATAGTGAAGCGTTCAGTGGACGTGACTTAGCGAAAGGTGCAAAAGGGGACGATGTAATTGAATTGCAAGCAAGGCTCCAATATATCGGTTTCTATCATGGAGAAATTGATGGTAATTTCGGTTTCGGGACGTACTGGGCATTACGCAATTTCCAGGAGCAATACGGTTTACCACTTGACGGGATAGCGGGTAAAAGCACGCAGAAGAAGTTGCGAGGAATTTCAGATTACGATGAAAAGTATGTAAAAGGGCAGATAGCGAAAGGAAATCAATTTACCTATTACGGTGGACAGTCGCTAGAATCCCAAGTGAAAAAGGGGAGTGTCCCGCACAAGCAGTCGCAAACCCAAATGCAAGCACCGCCTAAATATACTGACCAGGATATTAATTTATTGGCCAATGCAGTGTATGGTGAAGCACGTGGCGAGCCATACGAAGGACAAGTGGCGGTAGCGGCAGTTATTTTAAACCGTGTCGAACATCCAGATTTTCCTGATTCAATTGGCGGCGTCATCTTTCAACCGGGAGCGTTTACTGCGGTTGCGGATGGACAAATTTGGCTGACACCGAATGAACGTGCGAAAGAAGCCGTTATTGATGCAATCAACGGTTGGGATCCTTCAGAAAATGCAATTTACTATTTCAATCCAATCACAGCAACTAGTAAATGGATTTGGTCAAGGCCACAAATTAAGAAAATCGGTTTACACATATTTTGTGACTAATAGAAAGGAGACCTAGCTTATTATGAAACGAATGATTTTCATTCTGACCTATTCATTTATTGTATTGGGAATATATACGTTTGGAACAGTGCGTGAAAATGAAGATTTATCAATTGCATTGAATGGCCAATATTCCAAAAGTATGACAGATGCCTCACAAAAACTAGGTGAGTTGGAAGAGGCAGTAAATAAGTCATTATTATTTGAAGATCAAAAAAGTTCTGCAAAGGAAAGAGAAGATATTTGGCGTTTGTCATCAGATATCAAATCATCCATATCCTCACTTCCTGTAGATGAAAGTTTCTCTACTTCCTGGATGAATTATTTAGGAAGATTAGGGAATTTCGCAAAGCAATCTACAGAGAACGGCGACGCTGACGAATACTATGGCGTGATGCAACGCGCTTCAGAAAATCTGGATGAACTAACGAGTGAATGGCAGTTAGCGACAAAAGATATGTTTTCAAGAAAAATGTCAATCAGCAACTGGGAAAAAAAGTTGCGTGATTCACCTGATGGAAAGGCGAATTGGTCGAAAATGGGAGAGTCTGTCATGGAATATACAGAAGCAGTATTCCCTCTAACGGCTAGTGAGTCTGATGCGAAGAAGAAAAAAGAGTTGCGTGATATTAAGGAAAAGAAAATTAGCGAAGACGAGGCAATTCAAAAATTCAAAAAGCTTCTGCCGACTGTATCGAATGATATCATTGCAGCGGAAAGAAGTAGAAAAGGGGCTCCATATCCATTTTATCATATCCGTTATGCGGAAAATTCTTCAATTGGCTATATAGATATAACTGAAAAAGGTGGACATGTTCTGTCGTATCTCATGGAGCGTCGCATGGGTAAGCCTACAGTTTCCTATGAAGAATTAGAGAAGCTGGCTGATGAGTTTTTAAAGAAGGCGAATTATACGGATTTGGTTTTAGAAGAGGCGAGAGAGAATGATAACGCGTGGCATTTTGTTTTCGTCCGGGTGGATCCTGAAAATGATGCCAAAGTATTTTCAGATCCAATTCATATCAAATTAGCAAAAGACAACGGGGAAGTGATCGGTCTGAATGCATCGGAATACATTCGTAAAGAACAGCCAAAACCACAGCCTATTCGTACAGCGGAGTGGCATACGTTCTTTAGACCGGATGTTACAGTAATGGCTCAGGAGCTTGCCTATGTAGAAAATAGTCAAATGGAGCAACGCCTTGCGCATTATTTAACTGTCGTTTCAGGTGAAGAAAATTTAGAGACATATAAGATTCTCGTTGATACGGAGACATTAGAAGTGATTACGACAGAAAAACAATAAAAAGGATTGGAAAAATTTACTCCACATGACATAATAAAAGAATAGGACGAATGGCAGGTGGAGATATGAGACTAAGTATCGGGACAGTATTAACATTGGAAAAAGATTATACTGAGGAATCGGAGAAATTCAAATGTCGCGTAGTGGATATTGAAGATGAAGAGCACTTCATGATGGATTACCCTATCAATATAATGACGGGTAAAACAGCATTCTTCATAGATGGTACGCAGTTACTTGTTACATTCGTAGATCAGTATAAAATGTCTTATGCATTTCGCACAGAAGTGCATAGCCGGGTCAATCAAACGATTCCCATGCTTAAACTGAAATATCCCGGTGATAAGCAATTGATTAAAATCCAAAGAAGAGAATTCGTTCGTGTCGATGCGTCATTAGACGTGGCATTACAAGCAGACTCTTCCTCTTTGCAATTGGTGTCATTGGATATTAGCGCTGGTGGATTAGCCGTCAATATGAAAAATCATGATTATTTCCCGCGAAATACAGAAGTGAAATTATTGATTGTATTGTATTTCTCGAAAACAGAAATCAAATATGTATCATGTAAAGCAAAAGTAGTAAGAAATTGGGAAAGTCAGAACCGTAGATTGAGCTCTTTCACGTTTGATGAAATAGATGATAAAGATCGACAACATATTATTCGCTATTGCTTTGAACGACAGTTAGAATTACGAAATAGCTAAAGGAAAAGTCTGTCGAGAGCAGACTTTTCCTTTTTGCTTATGGTACAATAAAGGCGTAAATGGAGGGGTTTTCATCATGACAGGTGGAATGAGAATTGCAATTGACGGACCTGCAGCAGCGGGTAAAAGTACAATTGCTAAATTAGTAGCTAAAAAATTAGGATATACGTATATCGATACAGGAGCTATGTATCGCGCCATTACTTACAAAGTACTTCAAAGCGCCACAGATCCACGTAATGAGGAAGAAATTACAAAGTTGATTGCCCAAACGGAAATCGATTTGCAACCGGACGAACAAGTGCAAAAAGTCTTGCTGGATGGTATTGAAGTAACTGACGCGATTCGTTCACACGAAGTGACGACAAATGTTTCAGCAATCGCGGCTTTGACATCTGTCCGTGAACTTTTGGTAGCTAAACAGCAGAGTCTGGCAGCAGAATCCTCCGTTGTAATGGATGGTAGGGATATTGGTACTGCTGTGTTGCCTGAGGCTGAATTGAAAATCTTCATGACAGCTTCTGTAGAAGAGCGTGCTGAGCGTCGTTTACTAGAAGAACAGAAGCGTGGAATGAAATCGGATTATGAAACATTGAAAAGGGAAATAAGCGAAAGAGATCAAGCGGACAGCGAACGAAAAATTTCTCCATTAAAAAAAGCAGAAGATGCGATTATAATTGACACAACAGGGAAGACAATAGAAGAAGTGACAAATAGTATTGTCGAATATGCCGAAAAGAGGTTGGCTCAATGAATTTATATCCACTTGGCAAGTTTTTGATTAGTACTGTTTGTTTTCCACTTTATCGAATTAAGGTAATCGGCAAAGAAAACTTCCCGAAACAAGGCGGTGTGCTTTTGTGCACCAATCATATAGATAATTTAGATCCGCCTATAGTCGGTATTACATGTCCGAGAACAGTTCATTTTATGGCCAAAGAAGAGCTATTTGATAAGCCGATTCTTAAAACGTTGTTACCAAAAGTACAAGCATATCCCGTAAAACGTGGCATGAGTGACCGAGAAGCATTCCGTAAAACCATTAAACTATTACGCGAAGACAAAGTGGTAGGTCTTTTCCCTGAAGGAACTAGAAGCAAAACGGGGGAAATTGGAAAAGGTTTGGCGGGCGCAGGATTCTTTGCTCTTAAAGGTGGAGATGCAAAAGTCGTTCCGTGTGCAATCATCGGGCCGTATAAAGCCTTTTCGCAACTGAAAGTCGTCTACGGGGAAGCTATGGATATGACGCCTTATCGTGAAAGAAAAGCATCTGCTGAAGAGGTAACGGAAGCGATTATGGCAGAGATATCCAAGTTGATTGAACAGTATAAATAAAAGAATAATTGCAATTTTTTGTTTTTAAGTCTCAATTCGCATAATATAGAGATAGGATCATTATGGAGGAGGACTACATATGACTGAAGAGATGAATATGGATGAAGTTAAAGAATACGGTGAAGGTGCACACGTAACGGGTGTAGTGACAAAGGTTGAAGAGAAATCAGTGACTGTTGAAATCGCTGGCGCTCCTTTTGACGGTGTGATTCCGATCAGTGAACTTTCAAGCTTGCATATTGAAAAAGCAGCAGATGCAGTCTCAATTGGTGATGAATTACAATTAGCGATTACCAAGGTGGAAGATGAGATGTATGTCTTGTCTAAGCGTCAAGTAGATGCAGAAAATGCATGGGATTCATTAGAGGAGAAATTTGAAAGTGGCGAAATCATCGAGACAGATGTAAAGGATGTAGTAAAGGGCGGACTGGTTGTCGACCTTGGCGTTCGCGGATTTATTCCAGCTTCTTTAGTAGAAGATCACTTCGTTGAATCGTTTGATGATTATAAAGGACGTACGATGACATTTAAAATCGTTGAAATGGATAAAGAAAAGAACCGCTTAATCTTGTCTCACCGTGCTGTCGTTCAAGCGCAGAACGAGCAGAAAAAAGAAGCTGCGCTTTCTGAAATTCAAGAAGGTGACATTCTCGACGGTACAGTACAACGCATCGCTTCATTTGGTGCATTCGTTGATATCGGTGGCGTAGATGGTTTGGTTCATATTTCGCAAATTTCACACGGGCACATTGAAAGTGTGTCAGACGTGCTGAAAGAAGGAGACGAGATCCAAGTTAAAGTATTGTCTGTAGACCGTGATGCAGAACGTGTATCTTTATCCATTAAAGATACATTGCCTGGACCATGGGAAAATATCGAAGAAAAAGCAGAAGTGGGCTCTGTACTGGATGGTACGGTGAAACGGCTTGTAGCATATGGTGCATTCGTCGAGATTTTGCCCGGCGTAGAAGGACTCGTTCACATCTCACGTATTGCACATGAGCATATCGGCACACCGCAAGAAGTCCTTGAAGAAGGCCAAACTATACAAGTAAAAGTATTAGACGTAAATCCGCAGGAAAAACGAATCTCATTGAGCATTAAAGATCTTATTGAAAAGCCACAAGAAACACGTGAAGAAAACTTTAGTTATGAAATGCCTGAAGAAACAACTGGCTTCTCTTTAGGAGATGTCATCGGTGATCAACTGAAGAAATTCCAAAAATAAACTTCAGAATGTAATAAACTAGCCACAAATGATAAATAAGCGTAATTGGAATGATGATGCTTTCATATGCATCATCATTCTTTTTGTGTATAATATTCAAAGATAGGTCGGAAGGGTGTTATGAAAGAAAATGAAAAAACCAACAGTAGCAATCGTAGGAAGACCAAACGTCGGTAAGTCGACAATCTTTAACCGGATCGTAGGCGAACGTATTTCTATCGTAGAAGACGTTGCCGGTGTAACGCGAGATCGTATATACAGCGCAGCAGATTGGTTGAATTATGAATTTAACTTAATCGATACAGGCGGTATTGAACTTAGTAGTGAACCATTACTTGACCAAATCCGTATGCAAGCTGAAATTGCCATTGAAGAAGCGGACGTCATCATCTTTTTGACGAATGGTAGAGATGGTGTGACAGATTCAGATGAACAAGTGGCACGTATGCTGTATAAAACGAACAAGCCAGTCGTATTGGCAGTGAATAAAGTAGATAATCCAGAGATGAGAGATATGGTCTATGATTTTTACTC
Source organism: Sporosarcina ureae (assembly GCF_002101375.1). Lineage (GTDB taxonomy): Bacteria > Bacillota > Bacilli > Bacillales_A > Planococcaceae > Sporosarcina > Sporosarcina ureae_B. The sequence goes on from NZ_CP015207.1 coordinate 3,208,190, forward strand.
ACTTGGATTTGGCGAACCGTATCCACTTTCAGGATCACACGGTCTAGGACTTGGTGATTTATTGGATGCAGTCGCAGAAAGCTTTAAAGATATGAATTTAGAAGAAGAGGAAGACGATTCCATCAAGTTCTGTTTAATTGGACGCCCGAATGTCGGAAAATCGTCACTAGTTAACGCGTTACTTGGTGAAGATCGTGTCATCGTAAGCGATATCGCTGGAACGACAACAGATGCAATTGACTCTACAAAAGTAATAGAAGGACAAGAATTTAAAATTATCGATACTGCGGGAATGCGTAAAAAAGGGAAGGTATACGAAAATACAGAGAAATACAGTGTATTACGTGCCTTAAAAGCGATTGACCGCTCTGATGTTGTATTGATTGTCTTAAACGCAGAAGAAGGTATTCGTGAACAGGACAAACGTGTAGCTGGTTTTGCGGAAGAGGCAGGAAAAGGTGTCATGTTCGTTGTGAATAAATGGGATACTCTTGAAAAAGATGATAAGACGATGAATAATTTCATCGATGATATTCGCGATCAGTTTAGATTCCTTGATTATGCACCTATTTTCTTTGTTTCTGCTAAAACAAAGCAACGCGTGCATACATTATTCTCCAATATCCAATTGATCAGTGAAAATCATGCGATGCGTATTCAATCGAGTGTCTTGAATGAGGTAGTAGAGGATGCAGTGGCTAGAAATCCTGCGCCTTCAGATAAAGGACGTCGTTTGCGGATTTATTATGCAACACAAGTTGCTGTGAAGCCGCCGACATTCGTGGTCTTTGTCAATGAACCAGAACTTATGCACTTTTCTTATGAACGCTTTTTACAGAACAGATTACGTGAAGCCTTTGGATTTGAAGGTACACCCATCCGTTTAATCACAAGAGCAAGAAGCTAACTACACAAATAGAAAGGGTGGAGGTAATGGAAAAAGTCTCTATAATCGGGGCAGGCAGTTGGGGGACCGCGCTAGCTGTTGTGCTGGCTGAAAATGGACATGATAGCTTAATTTGGACGAGACGTGCAGAACAAGCAGATGAAATCCATAATCAGCACACGAACAACCGGTATTTGCCAGATGTGAAACTGCCCGATAACCTTAACTCTACTAGTGAACTACAAATGGCGGTCCAACATGCGAAAACGATTATACTTGCCGTACCGACTGTTGCGATGCGTGAAACTTGTCGCCGTATACAGGAATTATTAACTGAACCTGCTTTATTTGTCCATGTCTCCAAAGGAATTGATCCGAATTCATTGGAACGGATTTCTGAAATCATTGCAGATGAAATCGATGAAACATTGCGTGAAGCCATTGTCGTGCTGTCTGGACCGAGTCATGCGGAGGAAGTCGTACTTAGACATCCGACAACAGTAGCGGTCGCTTCAAGCAACATGGAAGCGGCAGAACGGGTACAGGATTTATTCATGAGCAATTATTTCCGTGTCTATACGAATAAAGATGTGATTGGTGTGGAGCTTGGCGGGGCATTGAAAAATGTCATCGCTTTAGCTGCCGGAATTTCTGACGGTCTAGGTTACGGTGATAATGCAAAGGCTGCTCTTATTACGAGAGGCCTAGCAGAAATCACACGTCTGGGTGTTAAAATGGGTGCGGATCAACAAACATTTTCTGGATTAACGGGACTCGGCGATTTGGTCGTTACATGTACAAGTGTTCACTCTAGAAACTGGCGGGCAGGAAACTTACTTGGAAAAGGTCAGTCTCTAGAAAGAGTGACTGAAGAAATGGGCATGGTCATAGAAGGTGTGCGTACTACGAAGGCCGCGTTTCAGTTAGCGCAGCAGTTTAATGTCAACATGCCGTTGACAGAAGCTCTGTATTCCATACTATTTGGAGGGATTCCCCCTAAACAAGCCGTGGATCAATTAATGACTCGCGGTAAGAAACAAGAAATCGATACATTTTTCGGTATTTAAACAGTAGGAGGGTGACAATTTTGTCCTCGTTAGATAAAATGTGGCTATCTTTTTACGCAATGGGATTCATGGTGGTTTCAATGGGCTTGATTTATTTGAGTCGATATAAAATAAAAAACCGTGTAGTACAGATTCTATTTGCGATTATTGCCTATACACTATTAATTTCATCGTTCTTCGCAATGGTCTATTTAGTATTCAACGGACCGACTGGAGGGGCGTAACGTATGAACAAACGAATCTTTATATTTTCAATGATACTCTGTGGACTTTTGTTGTCTGCCTGTGGCGGTCGCCCACCTGAAGAAAAACAAGCAAGTGAGACACCGTATCCTGAACTTCAAGAAACAATCCAGAAAGCTGTAGAGCGCTATCAAGAACAATCAGGCGGTCTATTACCAATTAAAACACGCGATCAAGAAACCGATCAATTCATCAAATATCCAATCGAGTTCTCAAAAATCGTGCCGGACTTCACTGAAAAGATTCCGTCCAACGCATTCGAAAACGGTGGCATCTTCCAATATGTTCTCATGGATGTGGAAGAAAATCCTACCGTTAAGCTAGTCGATTTGCGTATAACTGAAAAACTACGCGACTTAAACTTGCGTAAATTTATTAACGGAGAACTACCATTCCTAGATCCGGTCGGCGACAACGTCTATGAAGTAGACTTCAAGAAAATGGGCTTCAAAGAACCACTAACTGTCCAGAGCCCATACTCTGACGCTCACTTACCCATCGTAGTAGGCGGCGACGGAAACTTCTATGTAGATTATTCCATCGACCTCAACAAGATCTTGATGGAACAAAAGCCTAAAATAGAAGCAGGCAAAGACATCCGTTATCTACTATACGAAAACTCCCTAGTACTTCCGGCATACTCCTTGCCGTACACAGTTGACGAAAACAACGAACCCGTGTTTATGAAGAAATAACGTTCTTTAATTTGTAGGTGACCCCATGTACCAGCACTTGAACTTTACATATTTCAAAGAGCGATACAAACTGTCCCATGATATAACTAGGATTGGTACGGAAGATGGGACGACTCTGGGAGGATCAGCCTGACAGGTGAGACCGCTAAAGGAACGCAGTGACTAGCGGGCTCACCGCGGGCCCTCCAGAAAGCGTTTCTATCTGGAGTACCAATCCCGAACGGTTACAAAGTTTATTAACTAAATTAGTAGCATTACCCAAAAACGTTTCATGCATTTATGCATGAAACGTTTTTCTATTTCATAAGCTACAATGCGGAGAAAAAGGAGGGCTAATGATGAAAGAAGAACTATACGAAAACTTAGCTAGAAGAACAGACGGCGATATTTATATAGGTGTGGTAGGCCCTGTTCGAGTAGGGAAATCCACTTTTGTCAAACGAGTCATGGAGGAAGTCGTAATCCCCAACATGACGGATGCCAACGATCGGATACGCGCACAAGACGAACTTCCCCAAAGTTCACCAGGTCCCGTAATCATGACTGCAGAACCTAAATTCGTACCTGCCCAAGGCACAAGCGTTTCAATAGGGGATGGCGAGCTGGAATTCCAAATTCGCCTAGCAGACTGTGTAGGTTACGTCATCGACGGTGTCAAAGGATATGAGGACGAGGATGGACCGAAATACGTTCATACACCATGGCACAATGAGCCGATCCCGTTCCAGGAAGCGGCACGCATCGGAACAGACAAGGTTATTCGTGATCACTCCACTATAGGGATCTTGCTGACGACAGACGGCACGGTAAACAATATTTCACGTGCAGCCGCTGAAGTGGCTGAGAAAGAAATTGTTTCGAAATTGCAAGAGATTGGTAAACCATTCGTCATTGTATTAAATTCTAAAATGCCTGCCCATGAAAAAGCATTGGAACTGAAACAGCAATTACATGAAAAATATGGTGTTCCAGTAATTGCTATTAGTGCGGATCAGCTCAATGCAGCAGAGATCCAGCTCATTCTTAAAGAAGCGTTGTATGAATTCCCTATCACGGACATTGAATTGCAACGTCCTGACTGGATGGAGGAGCTTGGAGATAGCCATAAGCTGAATGCACGTATCGATCAGCTAATCACAGATGGATTCCTTGGTGTCTCTAAGATTCGTAAAGTTCAGGAGATTGCGGAGCTATTGCAAGAAGAAGAATTTATTAGACAAGCGGAAGTGGTGGAAGTTGATGCAGGTAAAGGCCGCGCCATCGTGAAGATTGATATGGATGAGCAAGCCTTTGTTAATGTGTGTGAAGAGTTCATGGGAACAGAAATGCGCTCAAAAAAAGATTGGCTAATCTTCATTCAAGAGGCAGTTAAAGCAAAAAAATCCTATGATATGTATGCGGAAGCAATTGATACAGCAAAAAAATCAGGTTATGGTGTAGCGTTGCCTTCCATTGAAGATTTTCAGCCAACTGCTCCTGAGTTGATTAAACAAGACACGTTTTATGGTGTGAAAATGAAAGCGAAAGCCCCTTCACTTCACATTATTCGAATCGACATGGAAGCGGAATTTGCTCCATTAATCGGCTCCGAATTCCATAGTCATCACTTGTTGAAAGAGTTGAAAAATGCGTATTTACATGATCGTGAAGCATTATGGGAAACCCAATTATTTGGTACACCATTGCATGAAGTCATGAAAGAAAGTATCCGATATAAGACTGCCGCAGTTCCAGATCGAGCTAGAAAACGCTTGCGTGAAACAATTGAACAAATGGTTAATGATGGGAATAAAGGTATGATTACGTTTATTGTTTGAGGTGAAAAATTAAGAAAACCACACAAAAAATGTAGTTTAAAATGAAGAAAGATCCGTCAAAAACGGGTCTTTTTTCTATGCTTTTCTATCAAAATCGCTTGAAATGCCGTGAATAAAGGAAAAGCGCGATAATATTGTTGCACCGTAGTTTTTCTTATGTTACTCTTTTTACAGTGTTAACAGCAATAGCATCCCCCTTTGAGAGGAGGTGAACGGTGTGAATAAAACAGAATTAATTAACTCTGTGGCAGAAGCGGCAGGTCTAACAAAAAAAGACGCAACTAAAGCTGTTGAAGCTGTATTCGATACAATTCAATCGACTCTTGCTAACGGTGATAAAGTTCAATTGATTGGTTTCGGAAACTTCGAAGTACGCGAACGTGCTGCACGTAAAGGACGTAACCCACAATCAGGCGAAGAAATCGAAATCGCTGCAAGTAAAGTTCCAGCTTTCAAAGCAGGTAAAGCACTTAAAGACGCAGTAAAATAATTTGAGATTTTACATAGGAGTCCGTCCAGCAAATCTGTTCATCAGATGGCCATGGATGGACTCCTTTCCGTTTTTTTATTGGTATACATAAGGAAGTACAAGTAACTATACGGAATGAATGGAATGTGCTAATATTTTGGGGAAATAGGTTTAGTTCCTACAAGGAGGACATGCTGTTATGAAAGAGCAAGATATAAATAAATTAGAACAGGCAGTTACAATGATACTGGAAGCGATCGGTGAAGATCCGACTCGTGAAGGATTACTTGAGACGCCAAAACGTGTTGCTAAAATGTATCAAGAGGTATTTGAAGGTTTAAATAAAGACCCAAGAGAGTATTTTGATACAGTATTCCATGAGAATCATGATGAAGTGGTATTGGTGAAAGACATTCCTTTTTATTCCATGTGCGAACATCACTTAGTTCCGTTTTTCGGTGTAGCACACGTAGCATATATTCCGCGTAATGGAGTAGTTGCAGGTTTGAGCAAGTTGGCAAGAGCTGTTGAAACAGCAGCACGTCGTCCACAATTGCAAGAACGCATTACATCCAGTGTGGCAGATGCCATGATGGAAAAGTTGAATCCCCATGGTGTCTATATCATTATCGAAGCTGAACATATGTGTATGACGATGAGAGGAATTAAGAAGCCAGGAGCTAAAACCATCACGACTGTAGCTAGAGGAATCTATGAACATGATGATGTGAAACGTGCTGAAATTTTATCTCTCATTAGAACGCACTAAGGTCTTTGCCGAGCGCTTGCTGTATATGCTATCATTAGAATTATATATAGACTGGAGATGCGAAAATGACACAACCAGATTATCTAATTATCAAAGCGAAAAAAGATGGAGTGAATGTTATTGGGCTCACGAGAGGCAATGACACCAAGTTTCACCATACCGAAAAGCTGGATAGAGGAGAAGTCATGATCGCGCAGTTTACCGAGCATACCTCCGCTATTAAGATTCGGGGAGAAGCTGAAATTCATACAGCTCACGGCGTAATTGCCAGTGAAGAAAAAGAATGACCGTATCCTTACGGGAATGGAGCTTACTGATGGAAACAAAAGGATTCACTGACCAAGTCGACAATTATATACACCATTTGCGACGCGCTATTTATCAGCCAGTGGTCGAACGAGATGCTGGGCATGCTTCGATTGACAGGCGAAAAGCTTCGTTGCTCCTATTGCCTATGCTTAACGGAGAGCAGTGGACAGATGAAATGCAAACCGCCGCGTTGGCGATTGGTGCCATCCATACGGCTTTTGACGTCCATGATCAAATCGATGTCGTGGATGCTTCTTCCAAAGAACAGCAATTGATGGTCCTTGCAGGCGATCACTTCAGCGGTATCCACTACAAGCTATTGGCGTCAATTCCAAACTTCCATCTCATTCGTTCTTTGTCATTGGCAATCGGCAGAGTTAATGAATGCAAGACGACATTGTTTCAAGCACCACCGCCTACTCTTGAAGAGCGGTTGCAGTTGATTGCTGAAGTGGAAAGCGCATGTATTGTGAAATTCTTCGAGGCATTCGGCTTTAGTCGTTACACACATATCGTAGAAACAGTCTTTCCACTCGTTTGGTTGCTCGACAGCACACAGCATGACTTGAATCGGATGAAATTTCCGCATCTAGTGCCGAGTACGAATGATACACAAGAGTGGATCGATCAATTACAACTACAGCTGAACAACAGATTAAATAACAGCTTTTATTTACATACTGAAGTACTAGAAGAGTTGCAGAAAATGACGAATCAATGAGAAAGTAAACTGAAGTGAAGAAAGAAGGGACGAACTGTGGCGGTCTCAAAAGAAGAAAAAGTTCATAATGTCTTTGAAAAAATTTCGACAGACTATGATAAAATGAATTCCGTGATCAGTTTCAATCAACATATTAAATGGCGGAATGATATCATGGCACGCATGAACGTACAGCCTGGTGCTAAAGCGCTTGACGTTTGCTGTGGTACTGCAGACTGGACTGTCGCATTGGCTCAAGCTATAGGCCCTACTGGCGAAGTTGTCGGTTTAGACTTCAGTGCCAACATGCTGGATTCGGGCAGAGATAAAGTAGCCCCTTACCCGAACCTTACGTTAGTTCAAGGTAACGCCATGTCACTTCCTTATCCGGACAATTCATTTGATTATGTAACGATCGGGTTTGGTCTTCGCAATGTTCCCGATTACTTGACTGTATTAAAAGAAATGCGACGCGTGTTGAAGCCGGGTGGAATGGCAGTGTGTTTAGAAACATCTCAACCTAAAATTCCTGTATACCGTCAAGGGTTTCGCTTTTATTTCAAATATATTATGCCAGTATTCGGTAAGCTTTTCGCAAAGAGCTATAAAGAATATTCTTGGCTTCAAGAATCAGCAAATGATTTCCCAGGCATGAAAGAGCTAGCACAGCTTTTCGTCGATGCAGGATATCAAGAGGTTTCGTACAAGTCTTACAGTGGCGGTGCGGCGGCAGGCCATATCGCTTATAAATAATGAATACACGGGAGAAGGTAATGGGGTTGGAAAAAATTAAGTTGATGTCGCTTTATACGGATTTCCGCAAAGATATGTCCTATATTGAAAAAGAGCTTGAGCGTTCCGTGCAATCCTCTTCTCCCATTGTTCGTCAAGCTTCCTTGCATTTATTGAAAGCCGGTGGAAAAAGGATTCGGCCCATTTTCGTTATAATGGCTGCTCAATTTGGAGCTTATTCGCTGGAAAGCGCTGCGAAAATTGCAGTGTCCCTTGAATTAATCCACATGGCATCTCTCGTCCATGATGACGTAATTGATGATTCTGATATGCGACGCGGTTTAGAAACCGTTAAAGCGAAGTGGAACAACCGGGTGGCAATGTATGCAGGTGACTTCATCTTTTCACGAGCGTTGACATCTATCGGTACTATCGAGAAAGCACCTGTTCATCAGATTCTCGCTGAAACGATGCTCGAGATATGCAAAGGGGAAATTATCCAGATTGATTTCCAACAACAAACCGATCAACATTTTCGCGACTATTTGAAACGTATTAAGCGAAAGACTGCTTTACTGCTATCTTCTAGTTGTGAACTCGGCGCACTCAGTGCAGATGCAGATGCTCAAACTGTACAGAAACTAAAGAGATATGGGTATTTCACTGGAATGGCATTTCAAATCGTCGATGATATTTTGGATATCACTTCAACAGATGCAGAACTTGGGAAACCTGCAGGAAGCGACTTATTAAATGGTCATATTACATTGCCTGTTTTATACATAAAAGATGATGAACAATTCAAGCCCTATATGGAACGTGCTTTTACTGGACAGATGGAAGAGTCGGATAGACAATCGATGCTTCGCTATATTCGACAGAGTGGTGCGATTGAAAAAGCACAGCATGTAAGTGATCTCTACTTATCCAAAGCGCTAAAAGAATTGGAAAGTTTGCCGAATGGTAAGTCGAAGAAAGCACTGACTCAAATTGCTGATTTTATCGGTCAACGAAAATATTGACGAAGTTTGTTAATAGTTGAAAGAAAAAGGCGTCAATGTTACGATTTAAAAGGGATAATCCCTATAGAAGATTGAAGGAGTGTTTTAGAGATGGAAAGAACATTTTTAATGGTAAAGCCTGACGGCGTACAACGTAACCTTGTAGGTGAAATCGTTGGTCGTTTCGAAGACAAAGGATATCAATTAGTTGGCGGGAAATTGATGAACATTTCTCAAGAACTTGCTGAACAACATTACGGAGAGCATAAAGAACGTCCATTCTTCGGAGAACTTGTTGACTTCATTACTTCCGGACCAGTTTTCGCAATGGTATGGGAAGGCGAGAACGTAATCTCTACTGCTCGCTTAATGATGGGTGCAACGAATCCAAAAGAATCAGCTCCCGGAACTATTCGTGGAGATTTTGCTGTAACAGTAGGCAAGAATATTATTCATGGTTCAGACTCAACTGAGTCAGCAAGCCGCGAGATTAACTTATTCTTTAAAGAAGAAGAGCTTGTGACTTATGACAAAACAGTGAACAACTGGATTAATTAATCGCCAAGAACAGCCGAGCGAATTTCGCATGGCTGTTTTTCTTATACATACGACATACATTTTCCGTTATAATAAGAACGTACATAAGAAAGCAACGGCAACAGGGGGTTGTTAAATGTCTGATTATTTGGTGTTAATTCAAGGGGTCAAGAAGAAAACTGGGATCGATTTGTCTTTGTATAAAGAAGCCCAGATGAAGAGGAGACTCACTTCTCTGTATGAAAAGAAAGGCTTTCGTAATTTTAAAGAGTATTCTCTAGCCATTCAAACGGACAAGGACTTGCTGGAAGAATTCTTGGACCGCATGACGATTAATGTGTCAGAATTTTACCGCAACGCCGTACGTTGGAACGTCTTAGAGAAGAAAATTTTACCTCAATTATTGGAGAAAAATAAACGATTGAAAATTTGGAGCGCAGCTTGTTCTACCGGCGAAGAGCCTTATTCACTTGCAATGGTTCTATCATCCTACCTTCCATTGCGTGATATTTCCATTTATGCAACGGATCTAGATATGGGCGTATTGAATCGTGCCAAAGTTGGCCTTTACAATGATCGTGCATTAAAAGAAGTGCCAAAGCCAATCGTAGATAAATTCTTCATAAAAGAAGGTGCTTCTTATCAAGTAGTAGAAGATATCAAAAAGACAGTTACATTCAAACAGCAAAATTTGCTGGAAGATCGTTATGATACGAACTACGATTTGATCGTCTGCCGTAATGTGATGATCTACTTTACGGAAGAAGCAAAAGATCAGATTTACACCAACTTCTCCAAAGCACTTAAACCAGGTGGTATTTTATTCGTTGGAAGCACGGAACAAATATTCAATCCTGAAAAATACAACTTTGAATCAGTAGATACATTCTTTTATAGAAAAAAACAATAAACCACGTTACGGAGGAATGGAATATGCGCTTTATTACAGCTGGAGAATCCCATGGTCCACAGCTTACTGCCATCATTGAAGGATTACCTGCACAGATGGAACTAACTGCTGAGATGATTAATAAAGAATTGAAGAGAAGACAAGGTGGACACGGTAGAGGTCGCAGGATGCAAATAGAGAAGGATCGTGTAGAAATCTCATCAGGTGTACGTCATGGTAAAACAATAGGCTCGCCAGTAACGCTGACGGTTGTTAACGATGATTGGAAACATTGGACAGGCATCATGGGCGTAGAACCACTTCCTGAAGACATGAATCCTGAAGACGTGAAGCGTCAAATCACTCGTCCCCGTCCTGGACATGCAGATCTAGTCGGCGGCATGAAATATGGCCACCGTGACTTGCGAAATGTTTTGGAGCGTTCATCAGCACGTGAGACGACGATGCGTGTAGCAATCGGAGCGGTAGCAAAACAATTCTTGCGTCAGCTTGGGATTGAAACTGTAGCACATGTTACGGAAATTGGTGGCATCGAAACAGATCCTGCTGCTTACGCTGATCTTTCCATAGAAGAACTGCGCGCCATCGTAGAAGAGGATGCAGTATATTGTGCGGATAAAGAGGCATCTGTCAAAATGACGGAAGCTATAGATGATATTAAAAAGCGTGGTGATACACTGGGGGGCGTAGTGGAAGTCATCATTGAAGGATGTCCTCCGGGAATTGGTAGTTACGTGCAATTCGATCGCAAAATGGATGGCAAGCTTGCAGGGGCTATGATGAGCATCAATGCTTTTAAGGGTGTTGAAATCGGCTTAGGGTTTGATATGGCAAAAATGCCAGGCAGTGAAGTTCACGATGAAATAAGCTGGAATAAAGAGCTAGGATATTACCGGAAATCCAATCGTTTAGGTGGACTTGAAGGCGGAATGACGACAGGTATGCCGATCATAGTTCGCGGTGTCATGAAACCAATTCCGACGCTTTATAAGCCACTAGAGAGTGTAGATATCGATACAAAGGAATCCTTCGTTGCCACAATTGAGCGTTCTGATCCTTGTGCGGTTCCCGCTGCATCTGTTGTAGCTGAACATGTCATCGCAACAGAGATGGCTAAAGCGATTATGGAAGAATTCCGTTCGGATACAATGGAAGGTTTACAGAAGGATATTGAACAATATAGACAATATGTAAAGGAGTTTTAAGATGGAGAAGTTAACTGTTTCCGTCCGGGATCACCAATACGATGTCTATGTAGGTTCGAACACCTATGAATTACTTCAGACTGAGTATGCAGAATTGCTGAGTACGACAGATAAAATCGGGATTATTGCCGATGCGCGCGTGGCAGAATTACATCTCCCTTTATTGCAAGAAACTTTACTACGTTCTGGTCACGAAGTATCGGTGAAAATCGTCCCTGGCGGCGAGAAGTGTAAAATGCCAGAAGTATACGTAGATTGTCAGTCTTTCTTACTGACGGAAGGTTTTACGCGAAATTCACTCTTGATCGCATTTGGCGGAGGAGCGTGTGGGGATTTAACAGGTTTTGTGGCAGCTACGTTTATGCGTGGTATTCGCTTCATCCAATGTCCGACCACTGTACTTGCACATGATAGTGCAGTCGGTGGTAAAACAGCCATCAATATGCCGGAAGGGAAAAATATGGTAGGATCTTTCCATCAACCTTCAGCTGTATTGTTTGATACGGATGTATTCAATACGTTGCCTGCATCAGAAATGCGTTCAGGCTTGGCAGAATTGGTCAAGCATGCCTTTATTTCTGATCCATTATGGACAGAGCAGTTACTGGAAAAAGAACAGTTTTCTACACCTTCTATAGAATGGCTTGAGAAGGAATTACTTCAAGGGATCAAGGTAAAAGCAGATATCGTTAGAGAAGACGAGTTTGAGAATTCCACGCGCAAGTTTCTGAATTTCGGTCATACATTTGGACATGCAGTGGAAGCGGCTTCTGGATTTGGCAGCCTCAGTCATGGGGAGTGTGTCATGATTGGTATGGGTTACGCCTTCTTGCTAAGTGAGAAATACGGTAATATCCCTGAAGGATTCACGAATCGCTATCTTCATTTTGCTAACAAGAACGACTATACCTTTAAGCCGGTATTCTCTTATAGTTTCGAAGAGTTATTATCCTATATGCAGAAGGATAAAAAAGCTTCATTCGGCAAGATGAATTTTGTTTTATTACAAAAAATCGGTGAACCTTTTGTGAAAGAAATTAGTTCAGAAGAATGTCGAACGGCATTTGAGGAATTCAAAGAAAAGTTGGAAAGTGAGGGAATCGTATGAGTGTTAGAGGAATTAGAGGCGCGACTACAGTAGAAAATGATGACGCGGAAGAAGTGTTGCTGGCGACAGAATCACTTGTACTCGAAATGGCAGAAGCGAATCAATTCAAACCCGAAGATATCGGTTCTGTAATTGTTTCAACTACGGTAGATGTCAAAGCGGCATTTCCCGCAAAAGCAATCCGCTCAATTAAAGGGTGGACGTATGTCCCCGTCATGTGTACACATGAAATCGATGTACCTGGCTCGATGCGTAAGTGTATACGGGTCATGATGAACGTCAACACTTCTAAGAAACAAGAGGAAATACAACATATCTATCAAAATAACGCAGTTCAATTACGACCCGATTTACAAAAATAACTCAACGAAAGTAAAGGAGGAGCCATCCAATGAAGTGGAAACCAATTTTACGCACAATGAAACCTTATACACCCGGTCGTTCATTAGAGGATGTCAAACGTACATACGGTCTGCAAGAAGTACATAAGCTCGCTTCAAATGAAAACCCTTATGGTTCATCACCTGAAGTCGCGGAATATTTACATTCACAGGCTGCTAAATTTGAAATTTATCCAGATGCGTACACTGCAGGATTACGTGGAAAGCTAGCTGAATTCCATCAAATTGATCCGAATGAAATTCTTTTCGGAAATGGTTCTGACGAAATTGTCACCATTATTTCCAGATCTTTACTGCAACCGGGTACGAATACGGTGATGGCTTCTACAACTTTCCCGCAATACGCACATAATGCAAAAATAGAAGGAGCCGAAATTCGTGAAGTGGCTATGCTCGAAAATGGTGATCACGATTTAGAAGGCTTTTTACAAGCTACTGATGAAGAAACAGCGGTCATCTGGGTGTGTAATCCGAATAATCCAACAGGTAATCTTTTATCGAGTGAATCGATTAAAAAATTCTTGGATCGGGTACCAAAAACGGCACTTGTTGTTCTCGATGAAGCATACTTTGAATTTGTTACGGATCCGACACAGCAAGACGCTATAACGTGGATTCACGATTATGACAACTTAATTGTACTTCGTACTTTCTCCAAAGCGTACGGATTGGCAAGTTTTCGCATAGGCTATGGCGTCACTAACGCAAGTGTAGTAACGGAGCTCAATAAAGTGCGGAACCCGTTCAACAACAGCTCACTCGCATTAGCGGTAGCGGAAGTGGCTCTTGCTGATCAGCGGTTCCTTCAAGATTGTGTAACGAAAAATGATGAAGAACGAAAACGCTATGCAGACTATGCGAAACAACATGCATTGGCAATCTATCCGTCGGCAACTAATTTTGTATTAATCGCTGTCCCTGGAGATGCGGATGCTGCATGCGAGATTTTATTGCAAAATGGATATATTGTTCGCAGTGGAAATCTGCTAGGTACGCCCGGATTTGTTCGCGTGACGATTGGAACGCATGAACAAAATACAGGCTTCTTTAACGCGTTCGATCAACTATTAACTAACCAATAAGGATAGATGACAATGAAAACGACGGTAAGTATAATTGGACTTGGATTGATCGGTGGATCACTTGGTCTAGCATTAAAACGAAATCCAGAAATTCATATTGTAGGTTTTGACCGTTCTTATGCAACTGCTGATGAAGCATTTCGCAGAGGGATCATTGACACGGTCGCGCCTTCTGCAAAATCAGCCTGTGAACAGGCTGACTTTGTTGTTTTTGCGACGCCTGTCAATACGACGGTTGCCCTTTTTGAAGAAGCGGTAGACTGGGACTTTAAAGAACATGTAATTCTTTCTGATACAGGGAGTACGAAAAAACCGATTATGGATGCTGCAAAGATCTTGCAAGAAAAAGGAATTACATTCATAGGTGGACATCCAATGGCGGGTTCCCATAAAAGTGGTGTATCCGCTGCGATGGAACATCTTTTTGAGAACGCATACTACATTCTTACGCCGAATGACACAACGACTGAAGAACAAATCGATGATATAGAGAAATTGCTTACCCCAACGAAAGCAAAATTGATTGTTCTACAAGCGGAAGAACACGATCGTATGACGGCAATCATCAGCCATTTCCCGCATATTGTAGCTTCTTCATTAGTCGGCCGCTTGGCTGCACAGGAAGAACAACAGCCATTCGTGAAAAAATTAGCTGCAGGTGGTTTCCGCGATTTAACACGTATCGCTTCCGCAGATCCTATTATGTGGCGTGATATTACCATCCAAAATAGGGAAGAGTTATTGTCGCAAGTAGACGGTTGGCTCGACGAAATGAATACAATTCGCGCTATGTTGGAAGACAATAATCCTGAGCAAATTTTCGATTTCTTTGCGCAAGCAAAAACGTACCGTGATCAACTTCCTTCAACAAATGAAGGGGCGGTTCAAGGTGCGCTCTACATGACATTTGATTTACACATCGACATACCAGATCATCCGGGTATCATTTCCGAAATTACGAAAATTCTTGCAGAAGCCAATATTAGTTTGACCAATATACGTATAGTGGAAACACGTACAGACGTGTACGGTATTTTAGTTGTCAGCTTCCAATCGGCTGCTGAACGTAAGAAAGCTCGTCAAGTATTAACAGCAGAAACAGACTATTCTATGCACGTACTTTAAAAGGGGGAGAGCGTAATGTCAGAACAACAAACGGTTTCATTTGAAAAGCCGGTTCTTCGCGGCGCTTTACAAGTACCTGGAGATAAATCAATTTCCCACCGTGCGGTTATGTTGGGTTCAATTGCAAAAGGCAAAACAACGATCAGTGGATTTTTGGATGGTGAAGATTGTCTGAGCACAATTGAAATGTTCAAACAGCTTGGTGTAAAGATTACTCGGAACGGAACTGCTGTGACTATTGAAAGTCCTGGTATAGCGGATTGGCAGACGCCAACTGTAGCACTTGACGCGGGCAACTCGGGAACGACTGCGCGCTTAATGCTAGGCATTTTATCTGGTTCTTCCGTAACGTCTGAAATGTGTGGAGATCAATATTTATCCAAGCGTCCGATGAAGCGTGTGACGAATCCTTTGGAGCAAATGGGTGCAGATATCACTAGCAAAGGATCAACAGATTATTTACCACTTACAATCACTGGGAAAGAATTGCAAGCAATCGACTATTTGATGCCAGTTGCTAGTGCGCAAGTAAAGTCCGCTGTATTACTTGCGGGCCTTCAAGCAAAAGGCACTACATCTGTTACAGAAATTACTGTATCGCGGGATCACACGGAACGTATGTTAGTACAATTTGGTGCGAAGCTGGAACAAAAAAATAATGTAATAAGGATCGAAGGTGGGCAACAACTGACAGGAACAGACGTTGTCGTACCAGGAGATATCTCTTCCGCGGCATTTTTCATGGTAGCCACAGCATTAGTTGAAAACAGTGAAGTGTCGTTCCTGAAAGTTGGATTGAATCCTACTCGAACAGGTATACTGGATGTACTAGAAGCGATGGGTGTAGAAATCGAATTATCAGATGAACAAGGATTTTCAGGTGAGCGTTATGGCACTGTACGAATAAAGCATTCGCGCCTGCAAGGAACTGAAATCGGAGGTGATTTGATTCCAAGATTAATCGATGAACTTCCTGTCCTTGCTTTATTAGCAACACAAGCAGAAGGAAAGACCATCATTAAGGATGCAGAAGAACTTCGTGTGAAAGAGACTGACCGTATTGAAGCAGTAGCTACGGAATTACGGAAACTCGGGGCCGATATCGAGACCACGCCAGACGGCATGATTATTAACGGGCCGACACCACTTACGGGTGCCACACTTCAATCATACGGTGACCACCGTCTGGGAATGATGGCAGCGATTGCGGGATTGATTACGTCAAGTCCAGTTCACATCGATAATCCTTCTTGTATCGCAATTTCATATCCACACTTTTTTGAAGATCTATCAGAGCTAGTCAATCAATAAAGCAGAATAGAAAGCCCAGGTGAAAAAATGAATGTATTGCAGGAATTGGAGCAAATAGTTCTCGATGGAGATGTAGATGCCCTACAAGATAAAATACAGAAACTACAAGCTTCAAATGAATATGACGCATTATACAATGTCGCAAATCTATTGATCGAATATGGATTCATCGGACAAGCCGATGAGATACTCTCTCAATTGTTGCTGCTATTCCCTGATGAAGCGCAGTTGAAAATAGATCGCGCCGCGGCCTTACTTGAACTTGGTGAAGAAGACGAAGCATTATTATTGCTGACAGACATTTCACCGGACGAAGAAGAGTATGTACAGGCATTGCTTGCTCAAGCGGATTATTATCAAATGCTTGGCCTTGCTGAAACAGCATTATCTAAAGTGCGCGAAGCAGCAACATTGGCTCCGAACGAACCGGTAATCCAACTCGCACAAGCAGAACTTCTTTTGGATTCAGGAAGATACAGTGAGGCTGTGAGGATTTACGAGGAGCTTCACAAGACAACTGAAGAGATTGCAGGCGTTCGTCTGT
This sequence comes from Sporosarcina ureae, assembly GCF_002101375.1. GTDB lineage: Bacteria > Bacillota > Bacilli > Bacillales_A > Planococcaceae > Sporosarcina > Sporosarcina ureae_B. The sequence continues at coordinate 3,225,101 of NZ_CP015207.1, forward strand.
CGTCACGGCTTGCGGAAGCATACAGTGCAGGGGCTGCGTATGAGGAAGCTATTCCTTTTTATGAGGCATTACTTGATAAGGAAGAGAATCCTGAAGAGATGTTCGGATTAGGATTGGCATACTATCAAACAGGGCGCTACTCGGAAGCGGTCACACGACTTGAGCAGTTAATAGAAATGGATCCAGATTATTTCTCTGCTTATATGCTTGCAGGTCAAAGCTATGCGCAACAAAATGAAGACGACAAAGCGTTAGGGCTTTTCAAAAAAGGTATTGAACGTGATGAGTTCGATAAAGAATTACAGCTGGCAGCAGGGAAATCTGCTTTGAAGCTTCAAATGCCAGAACAAGCAGAAGCGCATTTGAAAGAAGCGCTCGTTTTAGATCCTGAATACATCGAGGCACTCGTTACGCTTGCTTCGGTCTATGAAAATCAGGAAGAAGACCAAGCGTTAATTGAATTACTGACGTACTCTGAAGTAGATCAATTAGAAATCCCTTTACTTCATGCTTTTCTTGCATATGCCTATGAACGTACAGAAGATTACGAAAAAGCGTATGAAATGTATTTGAAAGCATATGATGGGATGAACGAAGATGCTGCTTTCTTAGATCATTATGCACGATTCTTGCTGGAAGAAGGTAAGCGCGAAGAAGCGTTATCTGTAATTCAGCAGCTAGTAAGAATCGCTCCGCATGAAGAAGAATGGACGGCATACATCGCGCAATCTGAAGAGGAGGGGTAACATGAAGGCCATGGTTCCTGTAGCTGCCAAGAAAGAATTCTTGAGGTGGTTTTTAAAACGCTATCGATTAAAGCGGCGGGAATGTGTATGGATTTTAAATTATCTTCTCAGCAACGAACATTTATTAACGAATGTTCATTTTACAAACGAAGCTCATCACTGTCCGCGCGCTATGATTATTTCTACAACAGAGGTGGACAGTATCCCTTTTCGCTTTTACAAGGGTAACTTGATGACAGCTGATGCAGAAAAGTCGTTTCACGACCTCAGACTGCATCCTGACGAAGATATGTTCATCCAACTGAATTTCAAACACAGCAACAAATGTCCTGAGTATGCGAGTGTGGCGGAAGAGAATCCTTACTTGCCTGAAGATCTGCTGAAGAAAAAGAAAGACCAACAAATAGCAGAAAAGTTGTTGGAAGAGAGCTTTACCTTAACAACGAATGACATGTTGCTGAAGAAAATCGATGAAGCGCTCGACAACGGAGACCGTGAGCTGTTCATTAGCCTGACAGCTATGTTAAATGAGATGAAAAAAGACAAAGACATTAGCCAATGATTTCGCCCTTTGCGGTGAAATCATTGGTTTGCGTTGAAGGGAAATATAGGCTAAACTTTACTGAGTAATGCAAGGAGGAATGACAATGAACTGGGTTCCAAAAGATGTGGATACATATATAAATCAGAAAGAATATATTGATACTGTCGTAGTACCTTTAATAGCGATAGACACACGACCAGAAACGATGAAAAACAGTGCATCCTCTTCTGAGTTTTTGATGAATCTATCAATGTTCATCGAGAAGCAATTTAAAGGACGTATGATGTTCTTGCCTCCTGTCTCATACACGCAGTCAACAGACTTGCAGCAAATGGCGGATACGTTATCAAAGGATTTGAAGAAATCTTCCTTCACACATGTCTTCTATCTTACAACGGATCCTAAGTGGACGAGCGTGACGGTGAAAGGTAAGGTCGTCTGGCTTCCGTCTATCCCTCTAGAGACAATGGACAACCATCTACGCCAGACGATCATGGAAGACCAGCTACGGCAAGTACTGACACACTTTATGGAAAGTTGGAATGTGCAGTAAGGTTATCATTAATGAAGGCCGGGTTTAGGATTGCAACCACTTTTGGCTTAGAACTTGAACTAAAACAAATTTAATGTCATGATCAATACAGACGCACTCTAAACACCGTCCTCAAAAGGGTCAAGCACTAATCAAGACTTATTTAAAGGTTGATTGCCGTTTGTCACCAAATCTTAATATTTGTCCACAAACTTAAGTACCTACTAAAAGCATTATTGAATTTAGTTTCATATTGATATATCATAGATATGTCCTAGTATTACAATTAGCAAAAGAATGTCCGTGGGACTGACTTTGGAGTAAGAGGAGGGAAATTACTGATGAGCAATAAAGTGTCAAGACGCACGTTCCTAAGTTATACACTAATGGGAACTGGTGGGTTCATGGCCTCTGCAATGCTGATGCCGATGATTCGTTTCGCAATTGATCCCGTTCTGGCCAGTGCCGGCGGTTCCGACATGATTCCAACACCGCAAAAAGAAGCTGATCTTTCGGAAGTACCGGTTCGTGTAGACTATACAATCAAAGATCGACAAGATGCATGGTATACTTCTGACGAATCTAACACGGCTTGGGTCTACAAAGAAGGCGACAAAGTCATAGCACTTTCTCCGGTCTGTAAACACTTAGGGTGTACAGTAAACTGGGAAGGCGACGAGCATAAAAACGAATTTTTCTGCCCTTGTCACGCTGGACGTTATAAGAAAAATGGTGATAACATTCCAGGAACACCACCGCTTGGACCGCTTGATGAGTTTGAAGTAGACGTCATCGACGGATTTGTCTATCTTGGTGGAGTAATACCGAACACATTAGTCTAAAGGGTAAGGGGGTACGACCGCAGTGTTAAATAAAATTTATGATTGGGTGGATGAACGGTTAGATATCACACCAATTTGGCGAGATATCGCTGACCACGAAGTACCTGAGCACGTAAACCCTGCACATCATTTTTCTGCATTCATCTATTGTTTCGGAGGTTTGACGTTTTTCGTAACGGTTATCCAAATCTTGTCTGGTATGTTCCTGACAATGTATTACACACCGGATATTGAAAACGCATGGAAATCAGTTTTCTACCTTCAGAACGATGTTGCATTCGGTGAACTTGTGCGAGGGATGCACCACTGGGGAGCTTCGTTAGTTATCGTAATGATGTTCCTACATACTTTGCGTGTATTCTTTACAGGGTCTTATAAGAAGCCTCGTGAATTGAACTGGATCGTCGGCGTACTGATTTTTGGCGTCATGCTAGGTCTAGGTTTCACAGGATATCTATTACCTTGGGATATGAAGGCTCTATTTGCAACAAAAGTTGGGATTGAGATTGCCGCGTCAGTACCTTTCATCGGAGAACAGATTAAAATCCTTCTCGCGGGTGATTCCACGATTCTAGGTGCACAGACGTTAACGAGATTCTTCGCGATTCATGTATTTTTCCTACCGGCTGCTTTGCTTGGGTTGCTTGCAGCACACTTTATCATGATCAGAAGACAAGGTATTTCCGGACCACTATAAGAACCAATTTTTTGGTTAGGGTCATCTGAAATTTAAGAAGGAGGGAATAACATGCACCGCGGAAAAGGGATGAAATTTGTTGGGGATTCGCGCATCAAGGCTTCAGGCAAGATGTCGAATACACCAAAGGATTACTCAGAATATCCGGGTAAAACCGAAGCATTCTGGCCAAACTTTCTATTGAAAGAGTGGATGGTTGGATCGATTTTCTTAATCGGCTATCTGATCGTTACTCTTGCACACCCGTCACCGCTTGAGCGTCAAGCGGACCCGACGGATACAATGTATATACCGATACCAGACTGGTATTTCTTATTCATGTATCAGCTATTGAAATATGAATTCGCTTCCGGTCCTTATAACGTGATCGGTGCGATCGTAATTCCTGGTTTGGCATTTATGGCATTAATGCTTGTTCCTTTCATGGATACTACGAAAGAAAGACGTCCGTTTAAACGTCCGTTGCCAACAGGCTTCATGATTCTTTCATTCTTAGCTATTTTCTACTTGACTTGGGAATCAGTCGAAAACCACGACTGGGAAGCAGCAAAAGTTCAAGGTGCTATTGTGGACGAAGTTGAATATGATGAAACGGCAGAAGGGTATGAGATTTATCAGGGCTCTTCCTGTATTGGCTGTCACGGTGACTCCTTCCAAGGTGGACTGGGCTTACCGTTAACTAACACAGGTATGACACCTGAAGAAATCATCGAAATTGCTCATGATGGCCGAGGTTCAATGCCTGCTGGTACATGGGAAGGTTCAGATGAAGATCTTCAAGTACTTGCTGAATTTATAGCTGAGCTAGAAACGAAATAAGAAAAAAGAGTCAGGAAACTGACTCTTTTTTTCTATATATTTATCTATAACTAAACTATACATAAAAGTAGTATATTCCGATGGAAGTGGTGATGTTTTTGCGAATGTTATGGGCTCAAATTTGGATGATCCTTTCACATAAATCATTTTTATGGATTCTTCTTTTTATAAATATATTAGGTTCCGTCTACGGATATGATTGGTATATGTGGCAACTGGAAATCACGGAACCGAAATTTTGGATTTTCGTACCGGATAGTCCTACCGCTACTTTGTTCTTTTGTATTGCTATAATAGGCTGGCTACTTAATCGAAACTTCAAATTGATGGAAGCTCTTGCACTCATCACTTTAGTAAAGTATGGCTTATGGGCAGTCGTTATGAATTTGTTAACTCTCGTTGTAACGGGTTCAATTGGTTGGGTAGGCTGGATGTTGATAGGCTCGCATTTCGCGATGGCATTGCAAGGAATCTTGTACTTGCCAAAATACAAGTTCACAGCTTGGCATATTGCAATTGCCGCAATTTGGACACTTCATAATGACGTCATCGACTATATTTTCGGACAAATGCCGATTTACCATGACCTTACGCAATTTAGCCCTCAAATTGGCTATTTCACATTTTGGTTATCTATGGCTTGTATTGCTATTGCAATGTGGAATTATAAGTCAAGGCTGGATTTACAGATGATGAAAGCGTAGTAAATAGTTGCAGTAAGACAGTAAACATTATAAAATTAAGGATAGAGAGAAAGGGGAGAACTAGACGTGTTCTGGATTTACTTTGGTATCATTTTATTGCTTCCTATCTATGCGCAATTTAAAGTGAAAAGCACATATAAAAAGTATTCAAAGATTCGTTCGACTTCTGGAATGACAGGTGCTCAAGTAGCGAGGCTCATTTTAGATCAAAATGGTTTACATGATGTAAAAGTAGTGGAAAGCCAAGGATTCTTAACGGATCACTATAATCCATTGACAAAGATTGTGGCATTGTCCACAAGTAACTATCATGAATCATCTGTAGCAGGTACTGCGGTAGCGGCGCACGAAGTTGGCCACGCTATTCAAGACAAAGAAGCTTATTCATTCTTGCGTTTCCGCCACAGATTGGCGCCCGTCGCAAGTATAACTTCTAACGCATCATGGGTATTTATCATGATCGGGATTATCTTCTCTAGCATGAATTCTTTGCTAGGTATCGGAATCCTGTTGATGGCAGTTGGAGTACTATTCCAAATTGTTACATTGCCAGTAGAATTTAATGCATCATCACGTGCGATGGATCAAATCGTTCAACTTGGTATCATCCGTAATGATGAAGAACCACAGGCGAAAAAAGTATTGAGTGCGGCCGCTATGACATATGTTGCTGCAACTGCAGTAGCTGTACTTGAGCTAGTGCGTTTGATTTCAATCTTTTTAAACCGCGACTAATAAATAGGGAAAATCCTTCTGCTAAAATTAAAATGTACCCTTTGTAAAGGACAATTATAAAAAAAGCCTAAGCTGCTTGTTGAAGCTGTCGTCTGTATTCTGCAGGCGGCAGCTTTTTCAAGTTCCACTGCCCGCGATAATGGTTATAGTACGTCATATAACTCTTGATTTCCCGCCTAACTTCTTCCATTGTCTCACAATCTTTTATATTGGTTTCATCCTTGAAGTGACCGAAAAATGATTCCTGTGGAGCATTATCCCAACAGTTCCCTCTGCGTGACATCGATTGTCCTAACCCCATTTTCTTCACTGCTGCCTGATACTTTGGGTTTGTATAATGAAATCCTTGATCTGAATGTATAAAGGCATCTGTCATTAAATGACGATGTTTCTTTAGTTTGCGAAGCGTATTCATTGCGATCTCCAAACCTAACGAAGAAGAAACTTCATAGGCTAAAATTTCATTCGTTTGGGCGTCTTTAATCGTTGACAAGTAAGCACGTTTGCCATTTCCATATGTCAAATAGGTGATGTCGGTCAATAATACCTTTCCAGCCACCCCTTGCTTAAACTCACGTTGTAACGTGTTTTCACATGTGCGGTGCTCTTTCGTCGCCTTTGCCATACGACGTGCTGGGTTGGCTTTGCGGATGGGACAGATGATATCGAATTTTTTCATAATCCGGCGAATGCGTTTTAGGTTATATGTAATGCCGTACTGATTTTCGAGTGTCATTTTAATTTGGCGTGCTCCTTTTTTTCGTCCTCGAAAATGATAGGCCTTTAAAATGATTTCCTTTACAACTTCGTCTGCCTGTTCGCGAGCGGCACGTTTCTGTTTAGATTTCTCTCCAAAGTGCCTATAGTAGCCCGAACGCGATACCTCCATAAGTTCGCATAAGTAGCTCACCAAACGTGCTAATTTATACTTTTGGATGGTGAAATTAATTAGTTCATATTTTAGCGTCGTTTGGATTGTGATTTCTTTTTCATCATCTGCCTTTCGAGTAGATCGAGCTTTTTTAACAGTTCATTTTCCGCCTGTAATAAGCGGTTTTTCGCTTCTAGACGTTCAATCTTTTCTTCGGATGTCAAGTCGCGTTCTGATGGACGGCCTGAATTGGTTTTTCGTGTGTCTTGTAAGCCTTCCACCCCGCTTTTTCTATAGGCGGCACGCCAACGCTTTCCTGCAGATTTAATCCGAACTGCTCCTATTAAATCGGCATCTAATCCAGCCTCTTCAAAAATGTCTCGCGGCAGTTTTCCTTTTTCATTTTCCGAAATAAAATGACGTTTAAACTCATCTGTATAGGTGATGGATTTATCACTAACAGCTTGTACGTTAGGATTGCATTGCAAGCGTGCTTGTTCTTTTAAGGTAAACAATCGTTCAGTCACATTCATCCGCTCCCACATCTTTTTATTCATTATAAACAAAAGTACCCTATAGGATAGACTTTTTTCAAAGTGTCTATCTTATAGGGTACATTTTAAATAGCAGAAGGATTTTTTTAATCACCGATTGGCCGTTTTTGTTCATCCAATGTAAATCCTTCCCCCATTACATCATGTACTTCCATCATGGAGACGAATGCTTCGGGATCTACAGAAGTGATGAGATTTTTTAATCGAATCATTTCATTTTTACCGACTACGCAATAGAGGATTTCACGATTTTCTTTTGAAAAATGGCCGTAACCTTTGAACACGGTTACGCCTCTCTCCATGGAATCTGATATTTTACTGGCGATCTCATCCGGGAAGTTCGTTACAATGAATGCACCTCTCGCAGAGTACGCCCCTTCTTGAACGAAATCAATGACGCGTGCTCCAACGAAGAGCGCAACCAATGTATACATCATTGAGCGATAATCTAAATAGACAGCCCAGGATAATAAAATGATAGCGGCGTCAAAAACAAACATCGTTTTGCCCATCGTAATTCCATATTTCTTATGCACGAGTCTCGCTATGATATCGGAGCCGCCTGTTGTCCCACCGCTTCTAAATATAACACCTAGTCCCACACCGATGAAGACGCCAGCAAAGAGCGCGACTAGGAACAAATCGCCTTCCATATGAATATTCACTTGATACTTCATAAACACTTTAATGAAAACCGACACTGCCACTGTACCGATGATGGTATAGATGAAAGAACGTCTGCCAAGCATTTTCCAGCCTATTAAAAACATAGGGATATTCAGCAATAAATTCATCAAAGCAGGGTCCCAATTGAAAGCAAACAGCAGGATTAACGTAATTCCCGTAAATCCACCTTCTGCCAGTTCATGCTGAATCGTAAAGTTCACAAGTCCAAAACTAAATAGCGCTGCACCTAAAATAATCATTAAAATATTCCGTATGCGAATTCCAGCGAACAAACACAACACTCCCCCTACTAATCGGTTTTTTATGTAATCGAGCTCTTGTCCTATGTACGCGCTTATTATCATTCGATAAAACGTGCAATATACATAGTATGTGCTAAATATTATATTTTGACAATAGCCGGAAGAATGCATACGATAGGAAGGGGAGTGATTGTGATGACTAAAACGATGGAACAATTACAACAAGATGTTGATACATACATAACCGGTTTTAAAGAAGGATACTTTCCCCCGATGGAACTCATCGCACGGCTGACAGAAGAGTTAGGGGAATTATCCCGTGAAGTACAGGATCGCTACGGTATGAAGAAGAAAAAATCTACTGAAGCCGTCCGAACGTTGGAGGAAGAAACAGGCGATTTATTATTCGTCTTAATTTGTTTTGCTAACTCACAACAAATCGATTTATCTGAAGCGCTTGATACCGTATTGACAAAGTTCAATACAAGAGATAAAGACCGTTGGACCAAAAAGGAGGAAAAGAATGATGATTAAATTAGCGATAGCAGGTGCACGTGGAAGAATGGGTGGGACTGCTATAGTAGCAGGAACGGAAGCTGCAGATATTGAAATCGTGGCGGTACTTGATTATAAACATGACGGGGAATATTTACATAATGGAACAGTAACTGATGCCAAGGACGGAATACCGATTTATACATCGCTTGAAGCGTTGCATGCCGCACACCATCCTGATGTATTACTCGATGTCACGGACCCCGATGCAGTATTTGCTAACGCAAGTCAAGCCTTGTCACTAGGCATGGATGTAGTAATCGGGACATCTGGTTTGACTCCCGAAATGCTCACAGATTTAGAGAACCTTTCCAATGAACAGCAAAAAAGCTGTATTATTGCACCAAATTTTTCGATTGGCGCTGTCCTCATGATGAAATTTGCTCAACAAGCCGCTCGTTACTTGGGAGACGTTGAAATACTTGAAATGCACCATGATCGGAAATTGGATGCACCGTCCGGAACAGCTGTTAAAACGGCTGAGATGATCCGTGAAGTACGTGCAGCTCACATCCAAGGTCACCCAGAAGAACAAGAGAAGCTTAAAGGTGCACGCGGTGCAGATATAGAAGGAATGAAGATTCACAGTATTCGTTTACCGGGATTACTCGCACATCAGGAAGTACTACTTGGTGGTGAAGGGGAGTTGCTCAAGATCCGTCACGATTCATTCGACCGGAAGTCCTTTATGCCGGGTATATTACTATCGATTCGTGAATCTGTTTCTACTCCGCGATTTATTTACGGGCTTGAAAATATTATAGATTAAACTTTTGCAGTGAGGCGGTTAACATATGCAACAAAGAAAATTAAAAGTAGGTGTCATTTGTTACCCATCGCTTGGAGGTTCAGGTGTAGTAGCGACGGAGTTAGGACTTAAAATGGCGGCCAAAGGTCATGAGATGCACTATATTACATCGAGTAGACCTTTTCGATTTTTAGATATCCATCCGAATATCCAGTTTCATGAAGTGACGATTGAAGGGTATGCAGTTTTTAAGTATCCGCCGTACGACATTGCCCTTGCCAATCGCATAGCGCAAGTCATCGAATCAGAACAGCTGGATTTGCTACACGTTCACTACGCCGTGCCACACGCAATCTCCGCTATTTTGGCGAAAGATATGGCGCAATCATCTATTGGCATCATCACGACCCTACATGGCACCGATGTGACAATTCTTGGTCACGACCCTGCATTAAAAAATACTTTGTCTTACGGTATCAATAAGTCCGATCGTGTGACAGCTGTATCCCGTTCATTACGCAATGAAACGATCGAGTTGTTGCAACCGACGACAGAAATTCGAACAATTTATAATTTCATTGATGAAGAAAAGTATTATCCACGTGAAGTGGGACATCTTCGGGAAGAACTTGGCATTGCGTCGGATGAAAAAGTCCTAATCCATATATCTAATTTCCGTAAAGTGAAGCGTATTCCCGATATTATCGAAAGCTTCCGATTGATTGATAAGCAGCATAAAGCGAAATTATTATTAGTTGGTGAAGGCCCAGAAAAATTCGCTTTGGAAGAGTTTGTTACTACTCACGGGTTGCAAGAAGATATTTACTTCTTAGGGAAGCGTAACGATCTGCCCGAATTATTATCAATCAGTGATGTGATGTTGTTACTTTCCGAGAAAGAAGCATTCGGTCTCGTGCTGCTTGAAGCTTTTGCTTGTGGTGTGCCAGCTATAGCAAATGCGATCGGTGGAATTCCAGAAGTTGTTCAAGACGGCGTTAATGGATTTTTAGTAGAACTAGGTGATGTACAAGCCGTCGCCGATCATGTGACACAGTTACTAAGTGATCCGGATTTGCATCAACACATGAAAAGCAATGCTATACGTACCGTACAGGAAGAATTCAGTTCCGAATCGATTGTAGCGCAATATGAAGAATTATATTATGAAGTGGCGGCGATGAAATGACAACTTCTTTCGGTTCAGCAGCAAGTCGGCAAGTAGTTAGGGAATTGCAAGCAGCGGGTTATGAAGCCGTCTTTGTCGGCGGTGCAGTTCGTGATGCCGAGCTTGGTAAAAAGCCGCTAGATATTGACATTACAACTTCCGCAACACCGTCTCAAGTCAAAGAAGTGTTTAGACGGACAATTGATGTTGGTATTGAACACGGTACGATCCTTGTGCTGATGCATGGAGAGCCGATTGAAGTGACGACATACCGTACAGAAGCTACAACTAGCGATGCTTGTTATCCCGTCTATGTAGCATCATTACGAGAAGATTTGCAACACCGTGACTTTACGATCAATGCACTCGCTATGACGGTAGACGGGGAACTCATTGATTTATTTGATGGACTCGAGGATTTACAGCGAAAAGTCATCCGTGCTGTTGGGAAGCCTGAAGAACGCTTTCAAGAAGATCCGTTGCGAATTTTCCGTGCCTTGCGCTTTTCATCTGTCTTGGATTTTGATATAGAAATGGAAACATTGCATTCGATGAGGACGCGGCTTCCTTCATTGCATCATGTGGCGATTGAACGGATCAAGACAGAGATGGATAAACTGTTTCAAGGGCAGAACCCTTCACGAGCTTTTCATTACGGACGTGAAATTAAATTGCCCGAACAGTTTCCTGAGTTATTTGCAGCGTTTGAATCGCTAGATCGCTATACACCATTTCTTCACGCGCGCCATGGCTTTTCTGCAATGCTTGTAGTAACCGACACACCCGCAACAGAACTGGCTCGGCTCTTCAAATTATCTAATGACGAAAAACGCTTCTTGAAACAATGTGAAGAAGCATATGCTAAACGCAAGCATCGAGCGTTTGATTCGTGGGATTTCTATATTTATCCAACCGACATACTAGAAGTAGTGGGGAAAATCTTTAACGCAAATCATGAAGATTATGATATAAGCAAAGAGCAAATTGAACAGTATAAAAAACAATTACCGATTCTGCAACGCACAGACTTGTCTTTCACTGGCAAGGATTTGTTAAGATGGTCAGGAAAAAGTGCTGGCAAATGGACAAGTGATTGGATCATGAAAATTGAACGAGCAGTTGTCTACGGACACATTAAAAATGACGCACTGGCGATAAAGGAATGGTTTATCAATGAAATCTCCCGTGAAAAGTGAATTATTGAAACGATTATTTGCCGCACAAGGCGAGCCGATATCGGGTCAAGATATTGCCGATGAATTCGGTCTTTCGCGCACTGCAATCTGGAAATATATTAAAGAACTTGAAGAAGAGGGCTATGAAATCGGGTCACAGCGTAAAAAAGGCTATTATTTAATCGAAGCACCCGATTTGGTCAACAAAGGGAACATCACCGAGTATTTAACGACAGAACGCTATGGTCGGACTATTAAATATTTTACAACTGTGCCCACTACGCAGACAATAGCTCATGAAGATGCGCAAAATGGTGCGGAAGATGGCACATTGATTATTGCGGAAGAACAGACAGCTGGTAAAGGACGTTTAGCGAGACCATGGACATCTAAGGCCAATCGAGGTGTTTGGATGAGTTTGATCATTCGCCCTGACTTGGCGCCTCAATATGCGCCGCAACTGACATTGGTTGCAGCGGTCGCAATTGTTCGTGCAATTGAAGAAGTAGCGGATATTCAACCAGTTATTAAGTGGCCGAACGATATTTTAATCAATGGCAAAAAAGTCACAGGTATTCTGACAGAGCTTCAGTCAGATCCCGACCGTGTCAAAGCAATTATTTTAGGAATGGGTATTAACGCTAACCAGCAACAGTCTGATTTTCCTGAAGAACTGCAAACAATTGCGACTTCATTACGTATTGAAAAAGGGGAAATGATTGACCGTGCACAATTAGTGGCAGCGATTCTTAAGTACCTTGAGCAATATACAGACTTATATGTTGAAAAAGGATTTGCACCGATTAAAATTTTATGGGAGAGCTATGCTGCGATAACGGGTAAGAAAATCAAAGCGAGTATGGTCCATGAAACAGTTGAAGGTATTGCACTGGGTATTTCCCATGATGGCATGCTGGAACTACGACTTGCAGATGGCACGGTCCGTGGTATTTATTCCGCAGATATTGAAGTTAAGAATTAAAACTATACAGGTTCTTACAGTTTTGATATAGTGTACGCATAGGGCGGTATCAATTTTAGAGCTGCACCTGTTTGGCAAATGAATTATATAAGAAATCTGCCTTGATCTATTTAGACAGGGACGGAGGAAGCAAAATCAAACGCTTACGCAACCCTTCTGTCCAAATTTGGATCAGTAGGGTTTTATTTTGGTTTTTTTGCCTACCAAACGCCTGCTGAAATCAGACGTAAAGGAGAAGATGAACAATGAAAACCACAACAGATTTTTCCAAAATGAAAGCGAACGGTGAAAAGATTAGTATGTTGACGGCATATGATTATCCGACAGCACAAATTGCAGAACAGGCGGAGATTGATGTACTTCTTGTCGGAGATTCCCTTGGCATGGTCGTGCTTGGCTATGATTCGACAGCACATGTAACGCTGGACGAAATGAGTCACCACGGTAAAGCGGTTCGACGAGGTGCAAAAAATACATTCGTTATTGTAGATATGCCATTTGGTACGTATCACGGATCTGCTGACACAACGTTACAGAATGCTTTACGTTTATTCCAGGAAACTTCTGCGAATGCACTGAAAGTAGAAGGAAGCGGTGCAGTCATCGATAAAATCAAGTTGTTGACGACAGCTGGCATACCAGTATGTGCGCACTTAGGATTGCTTCCGCAGTCTGCTGGAGTCAGTGGCGGATACAAAGTACAAGGGAAAACGGCAGCTGCAGCTAAACAGCTAATTGAAGATGCCAAAGCTTGTGAAGAAGCGGGTGCGTTCATGATTGTACTGGAATGTATTCCTTTCCAATTAGCGAAAGAAGTTGCGCAGGCAGTATCAGTTCCTATCATTGGAATCGGCGCGGGTGCTGAAGCAGATGGGCAAGTACTGGTATTCCATGACATGGTGCGCTACGGCAACCACAAACTACCAAAGTTCGTTGAAAGTTACGCAGAAGTCGGTAAAGATATCGAAGGCGCGATGAAATTATATAATCTAGCAGTTAAGGACGGTTCATTCCCTTCTGAAAGCCATCGTTTTACAATGAAAGAAGAAGAACTTGAAGCATTATACGGAGGCAAAACACTATGAATACTAGTGCCACCATGCAAATTGTCCGCTCCATTGCAGAATTGCAAAACATTCTGAATCCAAGAAAACGTGAAGGGCGCACAGTAGGTTTCGTACCGACAATGGGCTTCCTTCATGAAGGTCATATGGAATTAGTCGAAGAAGCTAGAAGAGACCATGATATTGTCGTCATGAGTATTTTCGTTAATCCTGCGCAGTTCGGGCCGGGAGAAGATTATGAAGCCTATCCACGCGATGAGCAACATGACGCGGAACTGGCTTCTACAGCAGGTGTCGACTATTTATTTATTCCTTCTGTTGAAGAAATGTATCCTCGTAAGAGTGGGATCAGTATTTTGCCTGGTGAACAAGCTTCGCGTCTTTGCGGAGCTTCAAGACCAGGACATTTCGACGGAGTGTTGAAAGTACTATTAAAGTTATTTAGCATCGTGGATCCAGATGAATCTTATTTTGGGATGAAGGATGCGCAGCAACTAGCGATTATCGAAACATTTGTACGTGATTTCAATCTTCGCACATCAATTGCACGTGTACCTACTGTGCGTGAAAATGACGGACTTGCGAAAAGTTCTCGTAATGTTCGTTTGCTTGAACATGAACGAAATGAAGCGAGTGCAATCTACCGTGCACTGTGTCAGGGGAAACGCAGTTATTATGAAGGCGTTCCGCTGCAAGAAGTAGTGAAGATTGTACGTAAAGCAATTGAAGAAGAAACATCCGGTACGATTGATTATGTTGAAGCACTTGCCTATCCCTCTTTAGAAGAGAATATCAATGATATGGAAGAAGTGATCTTGGCCGCAGCGGTCCAATTTACTTCCGCAAGATTGATAGATAATATTATTATGTCAACTATAAAGGATGAGAAAAATGTTTAGAATGATGATGAATGGAAAATTACATCGTGCTACTGTTACGGAAGCTAATTTGAATTACGTAGGCAGCATTACAATCGATGGAGCATTATTAGAGGCTGCGGGTATGTTGCCGAATGAGAAGGTACAAATCGTCAATAATAACAATGGTGCGCGCTTCGAGACATATATTATCGAAGGAGAGCCAGGAAGTGGTGTGATTTGTGTCAATGGAGCTGCAGCGCGTCTTGTGCAGCCGGGCGACATTGTGATCATTCTTTCTTATGCGTATGTGTCCGACGAAGAGGCACGTACGCATCAACCAACTGTGCTGATTATGGATGAACAGAATCGTGTGAAGGAAGTAATCACCGAAAAGCCAGGCGTCGCGATTTTCTAAAAAGTATTGAACCCCCATTTGAGAGTTATTCGAATGGGGGTTTCATTTGTAGAATAAGTAAGTAGGAAGAGGTAGCAATGTCGATCTGCGTTCCAGGCTGGAGCTACAATCCCGAACCACTACCTAAATATCCCTTTCAATTTGTTTGGTATGATGGGTTTCTTTTATGACCACATGCAAGACGTGAGTCGCCGTGGTAAATGTGATACAATTTGCATTAGAAACCAAATAGGAAGTTGATGATGGTATGTCTACAAGCAAATATGCAGTTGTCGATTTGGAAACGACTGGTCATTCACCTTTAAATGGAGATCGGATCATTCAAATTGCCATTGTATTTATTGAAAACAATAAAATAACAGATACATATATGCGTTACGTACATCCCCAGCGCCCGATTCCACCTTTCATTCACCAGCTGACATCCATTGGTGATGAAGAGTTGAAGGATGCTGCCCCTTTTGAAAAGATTGCTGAAGAAGTGGCTGATTTGCTTACGGGATGTATTTTTGTCGCGCACAATACAGACTTTGATGTATCATTTCTACAAAAAGAATTGGTTCGTTGCGGTATGGCAAAATGGCATGGCAAGACGATCGATACGGTAGAACTAGCGAAGATTATGTATCCTACTTTACCTGGCTATCGTCTGCAAGATATTGCTGAATCATTAAATATTTCATTGAAGCAAGCACATCGGGCAGATGATGATGCAGAAGCGACAGCGTTGTTTTTATTGAAGGCTATTGAGAAAATCAAAACGTTGCCTAAAGAGACGCTGAATCGTATGCATGAGCGTTCATTTGCAATGAAATCGGATGTGTCGACATTATTTTATGAAGCGCTTAAGCATGTACGTGGAAAAGACACGTCCAGTGACTATGCACTATTTCGTGGGATTCCCTATTTGCAATCTAAACCAACCACTACATCGTGGCCACAGCCAATAGAATTTCCTATCGACGACATGGCGAAAGAACGAGTCATGCAGAAAATTCATCCGTCTTATCATGTTAGGGAAAGTCAAGCACACTTAATGGATTTGACATGGCAAGCTTTTGTTGAAAAGAAGCAAATCGCAGTGGAGATTCCAACGGGTGTTGGTAAGACGATTGGCTACTTAGTGCCTGCTTTGATTCGCGCCTATGAAACGAAACAGCCGGTTGTCATTAGTACGTATACGAATCACTTAGTCGACACACTCGCTGAAGAAGTCCAGAAGCTTGAAAAGGCTTTGCAAATGACGATTCCCACGACTGTTGTTAAAGGTATGGCGAATTATATTTCAGTTGGGAAATTTGAAGAACTTTTGCATTTTAACGATGAGGTTTATGATGATTCCATCACAATTATGCAGTTATTGGTCTGGTTAACGGAAACGACGACTGGCGATTTAGATGAAGTCAATGTATCAGGTGGCGGTCAACTGTTTATCGACCGTATTCGTAAGCGTTCAATGCGGGTAAAGAAAGACGAGCGGGTGGCGGATTTTTATACGCATACATTAAAAAACTGTCAGCAGTCGATGGTGATCTTGACGAATCATTCCATGCTGGTGAATGACCAGCAACGTTATGATCCATTGTTCCATTCCATCAGTGGATTGGTGATTGATGAGGCCCATCAAATGAACCAAGCGGCAATTCGGACGCATCAACAAGTATTTTCTTATACGAAATGGAAGTATGTAATGAGTCAGTTGAACGGTTTAGCTAGCTGCCAACTATTGTTTGATATTCAGGATATCTTAAAGCGATTTCATTTCAATCATAAAACGTCTACTGAACGTCTTCAATATTCATTCAATGAATTCATGTTGGCATTTGACGAGTCGATGCTTATACTAGCGAACTCCAATTCAACGAACGACAATAAGTCGACAACGAGAACTGTGAAGCCATTATCCAAACGTTTGCGGACGAATGAAATCTTCGACAAAGTGTTGCGTAAGATGAATGAATATATAAGTGTGACCGAAAACTATGCAATGCCCATCCAAAACTTGTCGAATGAATTGACTTTACATGAGCAAGCAGCACTAAGTGAATGGTTTTATTGGATCAATGAAATGAAAATCAAAGCGGGCGAGTGGATAGAATTATTTTTGGAGCAACCAAACAGAAGCACTACCATTTGGATGGAGAAAGACAGCCGAAGTTTACCTGGCAGTTTACAAATTAAAAAAAGTCCAGTAAATGGTTCAGAAGTGATCCGTAATTTTATTGATACGTTTGAAGGCGAAACGGGCATCGTCTGGACGTCCGGAACATTAACGGCGGGACAACAGGACCGTTTCGTGCTAGACCAGGCAGGATTGCCTTCTAGCGTGCCGCTTTATACATTTGAGGCTCCAGCCAACTTCTATGAAGGTGCGCATACATTGATTGTGGAAGATATGCCGGATATTCAGCAAGTTTCAAATGATGAGTACATTGAAGCGGTAGCAGATGCATTGATCCAAACGGCCGTTGCGATTGAAGGACGCGTATTTGCCTTGTTCTTATCTCATGATATGTTGAAGAAGACATATCAAACGGTACTTGACAGCGAGTCATTACAAGAAGAATACATGCTGATCGCACAAGGTGTCAGCTCGGGAAGCCGTCATAAGTTGCTGAAGACGTTTAAGCAGCAAAAGAAAGCTGTATTATTCGGTACGACAAGCTTTTGGGAAGGTGTGGATGTGCCGGGTGAACAATTAACTGCGGTGGTCATCGTTCGTTTACCGTTTACTTCACCTGAGGAGCCATTATTTAAGGCTCGGTCAGAAGCTTTAGTTGCGGAGCATAAAAATGCATTCACCCATCTTGGTTTACCCGAAGCCATACTGCGTTTCAGACAGGGGTTCGGCAGATTGATTCGTTCAACCGATGAACAAGGATTCTTTATCATATTGGACCGACGCATTGATACTAAATCCTACGGCCAATCCTTTTTACAAGCTTTACCTAAATCATTAGTGAAAAAAGTATCTTTGGAAGGTCTAGTTAACGAGATCGAAAATTGTTATAATGAGTGATGTACAAAAAGAAAGCAGGTTAGAAAATGAATCGAAAAAAATCTGCGGTTCATTCGATAGGAAGTGACACTTATGCTCAACTGGATTAAGTTTCTATTCCTATTTTTACTCGCGCTCGGGTTCACGATTACTATAGTCGTTTTCTATCAAGCGGAAAAACCGTTTGCTACATCTGAAAACAGAGCGAAAGAAGCCATATTGGCAAATAACGTTCTTGAAAAAGTAGATAAGATGGATCATTTTCATGGTAAAACGTCATGGATTACCGTTTATGGTACAGATAAAAATAACCATGAAAAAATTATCTTCGTGGAAGAAAAGACGACAAAGATTCTGAAAGCTGTATCAATCAAAGATGGTATTACAAAGCGGAAAGCCAAAGACATCATACAAAAAGAGGAGAACGTCGAAAAAGTCCTCAACGCCTCATTGGGTTTGGAAAATGACACCCCGTTTTGGGAAGTTAGTTATCTCGATAACGAGGATTTCTTACACTACGCGTATCTGAATTTTGCAGATGGAAAATGGTTAAAGCGAATTTCAAAATTATAGAGAAAAATGGGATTAGGACAAAAGGAGAGCGGTCAATTTGAGAAAGCAATTAGCGTCCAGAGTAAGTACTTTATCACCATCTACAACATTAGCGATTACAGCTAAGGCGAAAGAAATGAAGGCAGCGGGCATCGATGTGATCGGACTTGGAGCTGGCGAACCGGATTATAATACGCCTCAAAACATTTTGGAAGCAGCATACCAATCAATGAAGGATGGTAAGACGAAATATACTCCAGCTGGTGGTCTCCCACAATTAAAGGATGCCATAATTGACAAATTGAAAAGAGACCAAGGATTGACTTATACGCGCAAGGAAGTGTTAGTCGGTATTGG
Organism: Sporosarcina ureae; assembly: GCF_002101375.1. Classification (GTDB taxonomy): domain Bacteria; phylum Bacillota; class Bacilli; order Bacillales_A; family Planococcaceae; genus Sporosarcina; species Sporosarcina ureae_B. Next base: position 3,243,945 of record NZ_CP015207.1, read on the forward strand.
AGCGAAGCATGTACTCTATACACTTTTCCAAGTGTTGCTTAATAAAGGCGACGAAGTCATCATACCTTCGCCATTCTGGGTGAGTTATCCTGAACAAGTGAAGCTTGCAGAAGGCACACCGGTGTTCGTTGAAGGAACAGCAGCTGAGCAGTTCAAAGTATCAGCCAAGCAAATCCGTGATGCTATCACGGATCAAACAAAAGCGATTATCATCAACTCACCAGGTAATCCAACAGGTATGATTTATTCAAAAGAAGAACTCACAGCGATTGCGGAAGTTTGCCGTGAAAAAGATGTGTGGATCATTTCAGATGAAATTTATGAGAAGCTTGTTTATGATGATAAAGAGCATGTATCGATCGCACAGCTATCAGAAGATGCAAAAGATCGTACATTCATTATTAATGGTGTATCGAAATCCCATTCAATGACAGGCTGGAGAATAGGATATATCGCGGGTAATGAAGAAGTGGTAAGCGCGATGACGAATCTTGCAAGCCATTCTACATCCAATCCGACGACGACTTCGCAATACGCAGCAATTGAGGCATATAACGGACCGCAAGACACTGTAGAAGTCATGCGAAAAGATTTTGAATCCCGCTTGAATCAAGCGTACCCTAAACTTTCTGCTATACCAGGTTTCCATGTATTGAAGCCACAAGGCGCATTCTATTTATTGCCTGATGTACAGGAAGCAGTAAAGAAAACGGGCTATGCAAACGTAGATGACTTCGCACAAGCATTATTGACAGAAGCTAAAGTGGCTGTCATCCCAGGCACAGGATTCGGTTCTGATACGACGATCCGTCTTTCCTATGCCACATCAATCGATCTGTTGGAAGAAGGAATTACACGTATTGATAAGTTTGTAAGAGATCATTGGAAAGCGTAAAACAGAAGCGACAAACACGTTGCTGATGAGAGGAAGTTTCAAATATGCAGCAAGATGAACGGCTGAAAATTTGGATGGAGCAGGGAAATGTTTCTATTTCCCAGCTCTTTTTTCAGCATTATAAACAATTGTTGATTTCGGATAGTGACGCCATGGTATTATTGCATTTGATCGCATTTCAAGGAGCGGGGAACTATTTCCCAACGCCTACCGATATTGCGAATCGTATGCAACTGCAAGAGAAAGATGTAACGAATTGCTTACAAAGAATGATGCAAAAGGGATTGTTTTCTATTGAGCAAAGTACCGATGAAAATAAAGTATTGCATGAAAAATTTTCATTTTATCCTTTATGGAAACGATTGATAGAAGAAGTCGAAAAACAAGCGGTGGAAACAGAAGAAGAAGTGATCAAGCAGGAAGAGGGAGAAATTTTCTCTTTGTTTGAGCAGGAATTCGGCCGCTTCTTATCCCCTATGGAATTTGAAACTATCGGTATGTGGATTGACAAAGATGGTCATTCAACAGAAATCATTCGGGCAGCATTAAGAGAAGCAGTACTGGCGCAAAAAATGAGTTTGCGCTATATTGACCGAATTCTATTTGAATGGAAAAAGAAAAATGTTAAAACCATGCGTGATGTAGAAAAGCAGACTAAAGCGTTTCGTCCAACAACTGTAGCCACAACACCGCAAGTGAAAACTGCGATTAAAGATGTGCCTTTCTACAATTGGCTCGAAGAACGGGAGTAGGTGAAACGATGCTGACAAAAACACAATGGCAAACATGCCTGCAAACGTTCGAAGAGATGTTTCCTGAAGCACATTGTGAACTCGTTCATAAAAACGCGTTTGAATTGTTAATTGCGACGCTTTTATCTGCACAATGTACGGACGTATTAGTTAACCGTGTGACTGCAGAGCTGTTTAAAAAATATGAGACTCCGGAAGATTATCTTGCCGTACCGATTGAGGAATTACAGCAAGATATACGTTCGATTGGTTTATTTCGTAATAAATCAAAAAATATCCAAGCGCTTAGCCTTCGGTTGATAGAAGAGTTCGGTGGGGAAGTTCCCCCTAATCGAGATATCATGATGACGTTACCAGGTGTAGGTAGGAAAACGGCCAACGTCGTCGTGTCGAATGCGTTCGGTGTGCCGGCACTAGCTGTCGATACACATGTCGAACGTGTAGCAAAAAGATTGGGTATGAATCGCTGGAAAGATCGCCCGATTGATGTAGAAGAAAAAATCATGCGTTGGACGCCGATGGAACTATGGACACAGACTCATCATCAAGTGATTTTCTTTGGTCGCTATCATTGCAAAGCGCAAAATCCCAACTGTCCAGAATGTCCATTATTGGATTTATGCCGCGAAGGACGAAAAAGGATGAAATCCAAATGACATATGAACTATTAAAGAAAAACGTGCAACAAGTACTCGATCTATGGCAACAGCAAAAGCCTGAATTAGAAAAGACATATGCTGTAAATGATACGCGTAAAATAGAATTAATAAAGCCGGCTATCGATCAGCTAGAGTGGCTAATTGAGCAAAGTGAACAAGTAGAGAACCCACATACTGGAAAAACGCACTACGCACTTGCGCCAAATAATTACGACGAACGGATCGAGTTCATCAAACTTCAAAAAAGCAGCCATTATGCATTAATTCAACTGACTATGCTATATGATGAGATGAAAAAGATAGCAGCGCGATTACGCGTTCAACAATAAATAAAAGAGCGATTCCACACGTAATTGTGTGGAATCGCTCTTTTTTAATTAGTAGAGGAGTCAGATGATGTATCACCGGCATCGTTAGGGTTTTGACCTTGTCCTGGATTTCCCTGATTTCCCTGATTGCCTTGGTTCCCTGGATTCCCTTGATTTCCTTGACCTTGGTTAGTTTGACCTTGTCCTTGACCTTGACCTTGATTTTGGTCTTGGTTGTTCTGATCGTTAGGTGGGGTATTGCCATCTTGATTGGTCGAACCGTCTGGATCCGATTGATTAGGATTTTCATTCTCGGAATCATTGTCGTTACTTGGGTCGTTGTCTGACTGATCATCTTCATTATTGTTTTGATCATTATTATTTTCATCAGGCTCAACGATTGGTTCGTCTTCAATGACGGGTTCATCAGCGCCTTTTATCGAAAGGGAAGCTGTAGCCGATCCACTTGTATAACCACCCATATTGGCACTGACATGGAATGTGTAGTTCTTACCGTATTCCACACCAGAGTAAGTCGTTTGTTTATCGGAAGTTGTCGTGATACTTTGTGCTCCACCACCATCAACAGAAACACTGACGTTGAATGTAGGACTTCCTAGACTGCTGTATTTATTCGGCACATCATAATTCCATTGTAATTGAATCGTATTGGAATTCGCATCGAATTGTGCGGTTAATCCATCTGGACTCGGAATTGAAACCTTTTCAGGAATTGATGCTTTTTTAGGTAACGTGCCTCTGACGAATAATTCAGTACTGATGAGATTACGAGAAGTGAAAGAACTAGCAAGCATAATAGGATCGCTGCCTTTGACAATCGAAGCTTCTTCGACTGAGTCCGGTTGACTAAACGTGCCAGGGTCTTTTGCGATACTGCTCATGACATCTCTGAATAAATTTTGTGGTACGTAACGTCCGTGATCATAGGTTTTAATCGGTGAGAAATCTCCGTACCCGCCCCATGTAGAAATGGTGTACTCAGTTGTATAGCCTGTAAACCACGTATCAGGTACATAATGACTTTCCATATTATCTTTCTTCATTCTTTCAGCGGGATAATTGGTTGTACCTGTCTTTCCAGCAATGTCCATATTGCTGATATTCGCTCGTGTTCCTGTCGCTCCATATTCGGTAAGGACGTCACGTAATACATCTGTAATCATGTAAGCGGTGGAATCTTTCATTGCGGTTACAGGATCCGGACGTAAATTCTTTTCCGTCTTGCCGTCACGCAATATAAGCTTATTTACAGTATGGGGTTTGGTGTAAATACCGCCATTACCGAAAGCAGCATATGCGCCTGCCATTTGAACGGTAGAGAATTCATCTCCACCACCAAGTGCATTGGATGAATCTATATTTTTATACGTAAAGCCAAGTTTATTAGCAAAGGCTTCTGCTTTTTTTGGTCCTACTTTTTCAAACGTCTTGACTGCGGGTATGTTTCTGGACCAGTACAGTGCTTGCCGCATAGTCAATGTACCGAGGAATTTACCATCCGCGTTACCGATGGCTGTACCTGAACCTTTATAGCTGTAAGGTTCATCTACCACCTTTTGACCTGTAGACCAATCTAATTCTTCGATTGCTGGACCATACGATAGAATCGGCTTAATACTAGAACCGGGTGCACGTTTGACTTCAGCAAAATTCAAGTTTCGCCCCGAATAATTGCGTCCGCCACCAATAGCCACGATGGCACTTGTTTTCGTGTCGAGCACCGTCATACCGGCTTCCATTTCATCTGATTCATAATAGCTTGGATCATTGATTGCGGCTTCTACTGTTTCTTGTACTTTTGGATCTAGAGCAGTTTGTACGGTGATTCCTTCAGATAGAAGATCGGTAAAACCAGCTGCTTCAATTTCATCCAGGACAGCATCTACATAAGCTGGGTATTTACCGAATACTTCACGATCTTCTTCCGCCAGTAGAGTGGAAGTGACTGGTACTTTTTTCGCTTCATTCATTTCAGCAGTCGTGATTTTGCCGTGACGCTCCATCAGTGTTAGAACAATATTCCGGCGCTTTTCTGCACGTTCCGGATTTTTAAATGGATTAAAGCCGTTTGGAGATTGTGGCATACCGGCTAGCATGGCCATTTCAGGTAAATCCAGTTCGCTTACTTTTTTTCCGTAGAAGTAAGTTGCGCCTGTCCCGATGCCGTAGCGAGTACCTGACATGAGAACTTTATTGAAGTACATCTCGAAAATTTCCTCTTTTGTATATTCTTTTTCTAGTTTATAGGCAAGCCAAGCTTCCTGTGCTTTACGCTTCAATGTTTTTTCGTTCTTCAGAAACGAGTTTTTAATAACTTGCTGTGTTAATGTCGAAGCACCTTGTGATCCAAATCCACTACGGAAATTGGCGATCACGGCTCCTCCAAGACGATAAAAGTCAATCCCACCGTGCTTGAAGAAACGAATGTCTTCTGTAGCTAGAATGGCATCTTTCATTTGTTCAGGGATTTCCTTATACGGTACGAATTCTCGTTTCTCTGCACCGAACTTCATGAACACATCGCCGTCTTTTGTCACGAAGTTAGAGGTAAGTGGATCTTTCAACAGCTCTTCGTCCAAGTCAGGTGCTGTACTTGCATAATAAGCAAATAATGAAGCCCCGCCAACTAGTACTAAGAGGAAAAGCGTTGCAATAGCTAAAAGGATTTTCTTCCATAATTGAGTAGGAAGCTTTTTCTGCGGACGCTTTGGTTTCTCCGTCACTTGTTTCTTTCTTCTTGCTGTTCTCGAGTTTATGTTATCACTCATAATATTTCCTGCCTTTCGCTTTCATTAATCTATCTTGCGCTTGATCCAATCCTTCACGGCTTGTATATAATCTAGCCGAGGGTGAAAACCGGTATTGATTTCGATGGATCGTTCTTCTATTTCAGATAATGTAATGGACTTTCGTCCGCCATCTTCCATGCGTTGCCACAAAGGATAAAATTCCTCGAATGGCAATAAGAAATATCGATCCAACAATGTGAAATTGACAATAAAAAAAGCAAGTCCGGATTGGTCGATTACTTGCTTCATATGCTGTACTTGATGCAAATGAATATTTTGCAGTGGCAATGAAGTTTTATTTTTCGTTTCCTTTGCTTCAAAGTCCACATAATATCCATTCCATACACCATTATAGTCAGTTGTCGAAGGTGTACGGAAATACGCTTCAGTGATCACTGCAGCGCTTCTTGCAGGATAGCGGACATTGACGATTTGTATGGGTACCGGCTTTTTATGGATGACGGCTAGACCATGCGCCAAATAGTATTCGTTTGTGTCGTTCAGTTCGTCTTCTAATGATTTACCCCGATTACTGAAGGAGTAGTCATAGGTTTTCTTTTTCGTAGAAGACACGGAAGGATTGAACTTTTTTCCGTTCGGATAACGTATCGCCAATGTGACCACCTCGTACTCTACATCATATCATACCGACTATTAGACGAGTTACCAAAAAGAAAGTTTCCATCGAGTTGAAAGTAGTCGAATTGGTGACGGCTTGGAATGTTTGTTCGTAGAAAGTGGAGCTGAAGTGGAATATCTGATAAAATGAAAAAAAGTACGTTTTTTTTACAATGAATCCTAAAGGAGTTTTATATAAATGAGCAAGATAGAAGACACAAAGTTATTGCTGACAATTTGTGATGAATGTGAACAGCGGTTTTATCGTATGAGAGAAACAGATCATGAACCAGATTTCTTTGAAGAAGTGAAGCCGTATGCTGATAATAGCCACCAGGCAATTGCGCAGTGGGCGGAAGAGATGAAAGTGTGGATACAGAAGAAAAAGCCGCGCTATGTGCATGACGTGCAAGTAGATTCGTTGAAAGACTCGATGACGCAATTCGTCGTACAGTCTTTCTACAAAGCCACCGGTAAAAAGCGCTTTATTCTTTCTATCCGTGCAGCACGCTATACATTGCAAACTGTTTTGGACGCAATGAACGCGGATCAAGGAGAGGACCATGTGAATGAATAAACAAAGTATACCTGAAACAATTCAAGAACTATTTGCTGATTCACGCTTTGGGCCGAATATCGCCTATATCGAAACGCTAAAGGAGCAAGAAGCCATCCTAGCGGAGTTTCCTCCTATATTGCATTCATCGATTCGTAAAGCGTTGGCAACGAAGGGAATTACTCAGTTATATAGTCACCAGCGACAAGCATTTGACAAAGTGAGTGAAGGACATTCGATTACCGCCATCACGCCGACTGCCTCGGGGAAGTCACTATGTTATCATTTGCCGGTACTGCAGTCGATTTTGGATGACCCATCTTCACGGGCACTGTATTTATTCCCAACTAAAGCATTGGCTCAAGATCAGCTAGCCGATTTGCATGAGTTGATTGAAGCGAGTGGCGAAACCATTTTAAGTCACACCTATGACGGAGATACGGCACCTGGCTTGCGAACTAAGGTTAGAAAATCTGGCCATATTATACTGACAAATCCGGATATGCTTCACTCAGCGATATTGCCCCATCATACTAAATGGATTTCATTGTTCGAGAACTTAAAATATATTGTGGTCGATGAACTTCATACATATAAAGGTGTGTTTGGCAGTCACGTGGCACATGTCTTAAGGAGATTACAGCGTATTTGCCGATTTTATGGTAGTGATCCAATTTTTATTTGTACGTCCGCAACGATTTCAAATGCCAAAAATTTAGCGGATAATCTGACAAATAAGGAAATGGTGCTAATTGATCAAAACGGAGCACCACGCGGCAAGAAACATTTCGTTTTTTATAATCCGCCAATTGTCCATGATGTGTTTGGCATACGAAGAAGTGCAGTGCTTGAAGTCCGTGATCTCGGCGCATTTTTATATCAAAAACATATTCAGACGATCATTTTTGCACGAAGTCGGGTACGTGTAGAAATGCTTGTCACGTATATGAAAGAACTGACAAAGAAAAAGTTATTCGATAAGACGGTAATGGGTTATCGTGGCGGTTATTTACCATCAGAACGCAGAACAATCGAAAGTGGTTTAAAAAATGGTGATATTCGCACCGTGGTCAGTACAAACGCCTTGGAGCTGGGGATTGATATCGGACAATTACAAGCATGTATCATGACAGGTTACCCGGGAAATATTGCCAGTGCTTTGCAGCAAGCGGGGCGTGCGGGCAGACGCCAGGAAGATGCGTTGATTATTTATGTAGCACAATCGATGCCGCTTGATCAATATATTATTCAACATCCGCAATATTTGCTCGGACGGCAGCCGGAAGAAATTCATATTCATCCAGACAATATGCTGATACTGATGGATCATCTGAAATGCGCTTCATTCGAACTGCCATTTAGCTCTACTGAGACGTATGGTGAATTTGAAGTACAGGAATTATTGGCGTTTTTACAAAGTGAAGGCGTCTTGTTACAAACATCGGATAAATGGCATTGGATGACCGATCGTTTTCCCGCTGGAGAAATCAGTTTGCGTTCCGCGTCACAAGAAAACGTCATCATCATTGACCAATCATTTCCAAAAGAGACACGTGTCATAGGAGAGATGGACCGGTTCAGTGCCATGACGTTGTTGCATGAAGAAGCGATTTACTTGCATCAAGGAACGCAATATCAAGTAGAGGAACTGGATTGGGAAGAGAAGAAAGCATACGTTACAGTGGTCGATGTAGATTATTTCACCGATGCAAATCTCGCGGTGGAACTGAAAGTCATCAGTGAAGACAAGCGGATGGAAGACGGGGAGCGTACGCTAGCTTACGGAGACTTAGCAGTACTCGCGATTCCAACGATCTTTAAGAAAATCAAATTTGATACGCATGACAATATTGGATCAGGCCCTATTTCGTTGCCTGCGGAAGAAATGCATACGTCAGGTACGTGGTTAACGTTTGATGTCCCCGAAGGCTGGGAGAAATCCGACTTGACTGACGCGATGACAGCTGCAGCGTTTGCGATTCAATCACTGGTACCGCTATTCATCAAGTGTGATCGAAATGATATCCATGTTGTACCGCAAGTGAAGGCGATTCACATGGAGCGGCCGACATTCTTTATTTACGACAGCTATCCAGGTGGAATTGGTTTAAGTGAAAATATTTATAGTCGTTGGAAAGAATTATTAATGCTCGCAGCGGATCATGTGGCGGAGTGTCGCTGTGAATACGGCTGTCCCGTCTGTATTGGAGCCCAAGAAGCAGGACAAAAGAATAACAAACATCGTGCACATAGCTTGCTAGCAGAGTTGGCAAAGTGAGTAGAAAGAGAGTCGAAGAGAAGTACTTCGACTCTTTTTTATGTAGAAAGAGAAAGTAGTTGGCGGAACCGGTAGAAGTTTCCAAATTCAATAAAAAATATCGACCCTCTATCTAAATAGCAGTGCATTCTGATAATATGAATATGTACAACTATCGGTCTAGTAAAATGAGGGGGTAAAACAGATGAATAAAAGATCAGTTCATAGGTTTGGTGCTACATTTGCTGTCGCTAGCGCTATTGTATTGGCGGGAGGCTCTGTCAGTGCAGCAGAGCAATGGTATACCGACGTATCAAAGGAAAATACGCATTATGAAGCGATTAAAGCGTTGACGGACCAACATATCATTCGTGGCTATTCCGAAAATCAGTTCAAGCCCGGGAATTCCATTGAGCGTCGTCACGCGGCATTAATTTTGGCAAAGTTAGGGGACTTTGAAGAACCAACTAATGTGGCGGATGTATTAAAAAAGTTTAAAGATATTTCAGAAGACAGTTTCTACGCTAAAGAAATGGCGACTCTAGCGAACGCGAATGTATTTAAAGGAGACTCCAATGGGAATTTCAAACCGACAGCTGCCCTAACGCGTCAACAAATGGCGAATGTGCTAGTGAATGCATTGGATCTTGAGAAATACGATACAGGTAAGAAAGTGGAAATTAACTTATCGAATGTAGGAGAGTCACACAGAAGAGGTGTGCAAATCCTTGCGAATCTTGGTTTAACGGATCAACTGAGTAATTTCAGACCGAATGAGCCCGTCACACGAGGTGCATTCTCCTCATTCATTCACCGTGCCAATCAGCTGCAACCAAACGATTACACCTTATCATTGATGCATATGAACGACACACATGCACGTGTAGCGGAAATGCCAAAAGCTATTACCGCTATCAAAGAAGTTCGAAATGAAAAGCCAGATGCTTTGCTTCTTCATGGAGGAGATGTGTTCTCGGGAACATTATATTTCTCGGAGTTTGAAGGACAAGCGGATCTAGAACTGATGAATTTAATGGGTCTAGATGCAATGGTATTTGGTAATCATGAATTTGATTTAGGCGATAGTACGAATGGCCACAAGTCACTGGCGAATTTTGTGAAAGGTGCTAATTTCCCTGTAATCGGAGCGAATATAGATTTTTCCAAAGACCCCGCCTTGAAAAATCTAGTAAGCAAAACAGAATTCACTAGCACGCCGGCATTTGGAGAGATTCATAAAGGCTTGATCAAAGAAGTGAATGGAGAAAAGGTTGGAATCTTCGGATTGACTACTGAAAGTACAGCATTTGTCGCGAGTCCAGGAGCAGTAGAGTTTTTAGAGTATAAAGAGTCAGCTGAAAAAGCCGTAGCCTACTTTGAGAGCCAAGGCGTCAATAAAATTATTTCGCTAAATCATCTTGGATTCGATAGTGATCCATCTGTAGGTAATGATTTGCTTCTAGCTCAAGCAGTTGAAGGCATCGATATTATTGTGGGCGGACATTCACATACGAAATTGTCGGAACCAGTGATAGTTGATAAAAAGGCAAGTGGAGAAAGCAAAGATCCTACAGTCATTGTTCAAGCGGATCAATACTTGACGCATCTTGGAACACTGGACGTAGAATTTGATGATCAAGGTGTCATTACAGGTCATGCTGGAAAATTAATCAGCTTAAAAGACAAAGCGAATGATGTAGAAGCAGCGGAAGCACTTCTCAAATATTCCGGAAAAATTGATGAAACGTTTGGTAAAGAAATCGGAGCGACTTTAGAAGTGGATTTGCCAAACCCGAGAAGTCGTGAAGGAGAGAATTCTACGGATAGTGTCCGTGCGAATGAAACAGCACTCGGTAATTTAATAACGGACGGAATGCTAGAAAAAGCAAAAGAATATGATCCGAAAACGGTAATTGCTCTACAAAACGGTGGAGGAATCCGCAATCATTTAAATAAAGGACAAGTCACGGTCGGAGCAGTAATTGAAGTGCTGCCATTCGGTAATACTTTATCCCTTGTTACGCTTACGGGTGAAGAAATTAAAAATACGCTTGAGCATAGTGTGCGAAATGTACCTAAAGAAGAGGGCGGTTTCTTGCATATGTCAGGAATGAAAATGACATTCGATAGCAGTAAAGAAGTGGGTAATCGAGTTCAGACTATGCAAGTAAAAACGAATGACGAGTTCGTTGATGTAGAGATGGATAAAGAGTATGTGATCACGACAAATGCCTTTACAGCAAGAGGCGGAGATGGTTTTAAAGTGCTTGGTGAAGCATACGAAAATGGCCGTGTGACCGATCTTGGTTTGGATGATTGGGTGAACTTACGGGATCACATGATCAAGCTTGGAACAGTCAAGCCTGAAATTGAAGGTCGAATTGTTGATGTGAATAAGTAATATACATGAATGTAAAAGAGTTGGAGCCCAAAAAGCTTCGACTCTTTTTATGTAAAAAATATTTTTCTTAGGTGTATCCTTTTTACAATATGTAACTATATAGCATATGAAGAGAGAGAAATGCTTCTCTAACATTCGAATCCATTAGGAGGAAATACTATGTATTTATTACTCGATGAACCTTCATTTACTTTGCAAACTACTTTAGTTATGGAAATCGGGCTTAATGAAGCCTTTTTACTGCAACATCTTCATTATCGTTCGCTCATTTCAAAAAATGAACGGGATGGATACAAATGGGTGTACAAAACGTATACGGACTGGAAGGAAGAGATTCCATTTTGGTCACTCAATAAAATACGGCGTACTATTTACAGTTTAGAGTCACAAGGCTATTTGATCTCCAATTCCTCGTATAATAAAATGAAAATTGATAGAACGAAATGGTATCGCGTCGATTATACGAAACCGATTTTTCAAAAACAAAATAGCACGGTGGACGTATCAAGTTGAAACGTCGACGGCACAAATAGAAACGACGGATTTGCTCGGAATTGACAAATGAAGTTGCCCGAACTGAGCATACCAATAACCAATGTACTATTAAATAAATTAAAAATAAAGATATTGTCGAGATGAATCTCGACGTTGCATTTTTTGTAATATATCCTAAAACAAATAATTTGTTAACTTGAAGAATTTAGGGTAGAAGTATTCTGAGAACCGAATAGGAGGAAATCTACATGCCAGTTCAGATCAAACGGGTTTATGAGGATGCAGAGAAAGATGATGGATTGCGAGTTCTAGTGGATCGTCTATGGCCACGAGGAATGAGTAAGGAAGATGCACAAGTGGATGAATGGTTAAAAGAAGTAGGACCGAGCACAGAACTTCGCCAATGGTTTGACCATGATCCCGATAAATTTGAAGGTTTCAAGGAAAAGTATAAAGAAGAATTGAAAAACAATGAAGCACAGCAAGAAGAGTTAGAAAAGCTGAAGGACTGGACAAAAGAATATAAGAAGAATATAACGCTAGTATTTGGAGCGAAGGATGAAAAGAATAATCAAGCTGTAGTATTAAAAGAAATCTTGGATCATCAGCAAGTGTAATGATCGAATACAAAACGCTGTTCAAGGAAACAAACACTTGAACAGCAAATTTCAATATATCGATTGATTTATTACGTATTGTCAGCAAATACTGTGCGTTCGTTACAATCAGTATGATTCCTACAATGAAAATAGAGAATAACTGGGAATTACCTGTGCCCACGGAGTACAGAATAAATAACATCAATGCGATGATCAATGACAGATTCATTGTGTTAAACGTTTTATAAAAGCCTTGAAGCATGACGAACCTCTCGCCTTCATCCGAAGCGGCTAGCAACTTCTTGGCAAAGTTTTTTTCAGAAGCCGAGGGTAGATCACGGTCCGGATAAACGGTTTTCATCAAACCGGGGACCAACATAGAAAATAAGATGGATACTAGTAGAACGCCTCCGGAAGTTAGTAATAACCACGTTGGCTGATCGGTGATGATAGAGATCCCAATCGCCATGATACTTACAATTAGCGCAACATTATTACATAAATTCATGTCACTGAATCGTTTATATTGCCAAACATCGCGTTCGTCTTCGTCAACACCTGTCAGTATGAGATGGGCTTTCTTTTTCATTTGAGTAGAACTGATAGCAATAAAGACAAAAAGCAATAAAGTGATGGCGATCAACACACTATTTACTTCTAATCCAATAGGTGGAAAGCCTGCTTTGAAATCAATAGATAATGCGGCATACATTCCAAAAAATCCGACTACTGCTCCTATGAGCGTCCAAATTATCATTCTCATTATAATTCCTCCTCATCAAAAATAAAAATACTTTCAATTGTCTCATCAAAAATATGTGAAATCCGTTTCGCTATAAGCAAGGAAGGCACAAATTCTTCCCTTTCAATTAAACTAATCGTCTGCCTAGATACTTTTGCTCGCTTGGCAAGTTCTGTCTGATTGAGCCCGTCACGCGCTCGTAATTCTTTTAATCTTGTTCTCACTAGCCTCACCTCTTACTGGTATTGTAACGTATGATGTTCACTTTGACAAGTTTAATTGTCAAAGTGACTATTTTACACGTCTTTTGAGGTGTTTATACGATATTCAATTTGGTTATTAATCGATAATAAAGGGGACGAGGTTCATGCTTAAATGATTAGTAGTGAAGATATGTGAAAGTATTTGGTTTATTCCGAGCGTTAATATGATGTCACATCCTTATTTTACGAGTATTTCGGAAGATCAAAAGACGAGAGATTTTGTATGGTGGATGACCAATTATGTGTGGAACCTTCTTACTCGTTCTGTACGCGAGCCATTGGAAAGCTAAAGGTTCCAAGAGAAACGTCAAGTAATCTATGAACTAACTCAATAAATAAAGCGGTGAATGTGTGCTAGACATTCATCGCTTTTTCATGCGTATTACCCATATGCTTTCTGATGTGCTTTTTTCCGCTTAATATACTCTTCATCTTTGCGAATGGCGTCCCATCGTTCTTTGAAAATTTGTGCAGACTCTGCCTTGACAGAATCCATATCGCGCTCTTTTACCGTTCCATCTTCATTATATTTTCTTCCGCTTTTATGATTCGCATAACGACGTGCACGAGTATATCCCATTTGAATGAACTTACGTGCCATATCCATTCCAACAAAGTCATCCTGCTTTCGGTATTCTTCAAAAAGCGCACAAATTTGATCTGCAGACTCTTTTGCGATCTCAGGTGTTTTAAAGCGCCAATGAGGTAAAATTTCACTTTTGTAAGGCTCAACCAACAACACGCCTTGTTCGCCTTTTCCGACTTTATATAATTCGGGGTGTTTGCGTAAGTCTAACGTACTATAGTCTAAATCATAATCGAATGGCATATATTCACGTCCTTTTTCTTCTACTTTACCCCTAAAAGAATGGTGAAAAACAGGAGAATCCATATATAAAATACTTTACAACAGAACATACATTCTTTATACTGGAACAAAGGGAGGGAACGAACGTGCGGTGTTCATTAGAAAAAGCATTACGATACGATGATATTCTTGAAGTGATTTATGAAGCGAAAGATGGCTCCATTAGCAAGCGGAAAATACGTGTACTGAATTTACATGGCAAAACATTTACAGCGTACTGTTTTCTGCGTAACTCCAAACGGACTTTCCTGATTGATCATGTACTGGCAGTCGTTCCTGTGGGTGTGAAAGAAACGGTTATAGTTTAATCGAATAAATATATAAGGAACTCAAGCGATCTGTCCTATTTTCGGGGATACATCGCTTTTTTATTGTTCAAGATATGAAGTAATGCAACGTCAGAAAATCAAATTTCATATAAAACAAGACATTTCATGTATAATTTATATCATAATGATCTTTTTTGAGGTGAAGTTATGATAGACCAGGAGATAACTAAAGTGAAATTTACTTGGTACTATAGACAAGAAGTTCAACATATAGTGGATAGCCAACAAATAGAGGAACAGATAGATGAGTTGAAACGTCATGTCATATGAGCAGAAACTAATGGCGATGAAATCACTTTTGAAGAAGACGACAGTTGTTCAGGAAGTGGAAGAGACGTTCACAACACCACCAGCACCAAGCTATGAAAAACGCTGGTTGACGACGGGTATGGAGAAAATTGAAAATCAATTTGGTGTCGTCTATAAACGTGTTATTCATTATCCGCTCGATACGATGCACGGTGATTTTCGTTTGGGTGATGTGAAGCAGAAGTTGATGAAATGGTCTGAAGCTAACTACTTGCACCCATTATCCCCAAATGCCGGTAAGCTACTATTTTTTGATACGGAGACAACAGGTTTAAAAGGCGCCGGTGCTGTCATTTTTTTAATTGGGCTATTGGAATTACAGTCCGATGAATTCGTTATGACACAGTACGTGTTGCCGAACCCTGATCATGAAGCGGCATTTCTTTATGCATCAGAATTATGGAGAGAAGGACTTACACTCGTCACATTTAACGGCAAAAGCTTTGATTTCCCTCAACTACAAACGCGTTGGTCATTACATCGGAAGTTGTTGCCGCCACTACCTATCCCACATCAAATCGATTTGTTGCATGGATCGCGCCGTATTTGGAAAGGGCAAATGGAATCATTCAAGTTGACCGAAGTGGAGAGAACACAGCTAGGCTTTCATCGTAAAGACGATATACCTGGACATATGGCGCCTATTATTTATCAAGATGCGGTGAAAAACGGTCGTGCGGAAATTTTAATGAAAGTTATGTGGCATAATGAATGGGATATTCTATCGCTTGTGACGCTGTTTAGTCTTTCTACTGATATCATCATGGAAGAAGCTAGTCAGCAAAATGCTCAAATTGCAACGAATATCGCTAAATGGTTCCAAGATCTTGGTTTGAAAGATCATAGTTTTATAGAACTTCAACGAATTGCGGAAGTGTACGGGACGAGTTATCCAATGACGCATTATCATCTAGGTTTTTTACTGAAGCGTCATAAAGAATTCGATCGGGCGATTCGGTCATTTGATATTGTCGCAACGCATGGTACAGGCAGGGAACAGCTACTAGCGTATGAGGAACTGGCAAAGTTATATGAGCACCAAGTAAAGGATTATTCGCTCGCATATGAACACATACTAAGTGCGGGTCAACTATTGCAACAATCCAATGAATTTACACAACGTTTCAGCAATCGCATGAAGAAGTCATTAGCGAAACGGGAAATGCGAGTAAATAGAAAATTATTTCCTGGGCAAGCGCAAGAAGCGACGGATGAAGAGCAATAGCCTTTTTCAGTAAGACAAAGAATGACAACATATGCTATAATGGCCTTATGGAATCATAGACGGAAGGACGTTTTGTCATGGAATTAAAGCTAGAAACGAAAACGATTTTAGAAAAAGAATTTAAGCAAGCCATTCGAGGCTATAAGCAAGAAGAAGTGGACTGGTTTTTGGATGATGTCATTCAAGACTATGAAACATTTAAGAAAGAAATTGCACGTCTACAAGAGGAAAATATTAGATTAAAGTCGGAAGTAAACTCTTCACAAAGACGTTCTGCAACACCGGCTCCTCAAACGACGAATATTGATATCATTCAGCGTATCGCAAATCTTGAAAGAGAAGTATTTGGTGATAAATTGGTTCAGCCTGAAGAGTAAAAAGTAATTTGACATAGGAGAACCGCCACAGTAAAATGTGGCGGTTCTTTTTGGATTATGGAAGTCTATTTCTTGCTTCTATTAATTCCTCCATTGAGTCAAAATCTTGAACAAAGCCCAGATGAATTGCTTCCCAAAGATAATGGGACACAATCGAGCGATAAGGCATCCATTGAGGGGATTTCTCAACAAGTAATTGACGCCGCTCCGACTTTTCAACGCCATACAGCCATTGTGCAGACCGTTGGATTCCTACATCGTCGATCGCAAGCACGTCTTGGCGGCCGAGTGATAAAATCAAAAACATTTCTGCTGTCCATTTACCAATGCCTTTGACATTAGTTAATTGCTTGAGAATTGCGTCATCATCATAGGCTGCAATATTCCTGAGATCCAGTTCACGATTCACAATTTTATCCGCAAGATCTTTTACATATTCCGCTTTTCTCATAGTTAATCCAACTTCTCTCAACTCTTCTTTAGAAGTGACTAACAATCCGTCAACCGTTATATGGCCTCCAAGCAAATCCAACAAACGTGTGTAGATGGCACTTGCAGCACTGACTGAGATCTGTTGGCCGATAATCGAACGTACAATGGAAGATAAATAATCTGATCGTAACGGAACTTCAAAATCACCAATTAGTGAAATCAACTGTTTAAGCTTTGGATCTGTTGCACATATAGATTGAACTGCTGGATCCTGTGTACGTATATGAAGTTTCTCCAAGTCGCTCACCTCTTCTATTGATGTTAGATGGTAAAGAGTCAGACACCATCCTTTAACCACTTCGCCGTTAGCGTGTCTGCCGACAACATTTCTTGCGGTGTCCCTTCAAAAAGTATGGTTCCTCCACGTTTGCCACCGCCTGGACCTAGTTCGATTATCCAGTCACTCGCTGCAATGAAGTCTAGATTATGTTCAATGATTAGTACCGAATTTCCTTTGTTTACAAGTTTTTGGAACAATTCGAGTAGTTTACTATTATCGCTCATATGCAATCCTAATGAAGGTTCATCCAATAAATAGATTTGCCCTTCATTCTGTAAGTGACTCGCCAGTTTGAGTCGTTGTATTTCTCCACCGCTCAATGAACTGGTTGTTTGTCCTAATGTAAGATAATCTAAACCGACTTCAGCTAGCATATCCATTCTTTTTACTATCTTGGGCATGACAAAATACTTTTTAGACTCGTCTACTGTCAACTCTAAGATGTCTGCGATGTTTTTCCCTTGGTACATATAGGAAAGAGCCTCATCGGAATAGCGTAATCCATCACAAGATTCGCAAACAACTGTTACGGGATCCGCAAATGCCACATCTGGAGTGGTGACTCCTTTCCCATCACATACTGGGCAAGCCCCTAACGAGTTAAAGCTAAATAGACCAGCAGGCTGTCCCGTTTCTTTCGCGAGGATCTGCCGGATGTCGTCCATGATTCCCATATAGGTAGCTAGCGTGGAGCGGCTAGAAATTCCGATACGGCCTTGACTTACTTTGATTAGATCGGGATATTTTGCCGAGAATGCGTCAAAGAGTAGAGAACTTTTACCTGAACCTGACACGCCGCAGACGGTAACGAAAACGTTTTTAGGGATGTCAATCGATACATCCTTTAAATTGTTATTATTCGCCCTAGTAATGGTGAAATAATCGTTTGACCGACGTGGATGCTGATTGATTTTCAGCTTGTGATCCAGTTTTGTTAAAGCAGACGCTGACAATCCATCAGGCTCTCCTTGATAGACAATTTCCCCACCCGCGGCACCTGCACCCGGACCCATTTCCACAATCTCATCCGCTACCTTTATAACGGATAGGTCGTGTTCAATGACAATGACAGTATTATGATTAGCTTTCAGACTTCTAAGCATCTGGATGAGCATATCCACTTCTTCCGGATGAAGCCCCGCGCTTGGTTCATCGAAAATATAGGTGATATTGTTTAAGCTGCTACCTAAATGCCGCGCAATTTTCACTCGTTGTGCTTCTCCGCCAGAAAGGGTTCCCATTTTTCTCGATAGACTTAAATAGCCGAGTCCCAATTCTATCAATTGCTGTACATTCGGAATCGCCTGTTGCGCAATGGACTTGCCTAGTGGATCACGTATATTTTTCATTTCTGGCAGAAGCTCTGTCAGTTCCAATTTATCGTATTCAGCAATATTAAGACCGTTAATTTTACACTTCAATACTTCTGGGTTTAATCCTGAACCATCACAAGTAGGACATAATGTATGTGTAGATACTGCCAGTACATCCTCTTGTGAAGTTTGTTTAAGTTTCGTTATATCCCGATTAATATAAAGACGTACGAATCTAGGTAATAAACCATCCCACTCATGATCATGCGGACCATCTTTCGTATGGAAGGGCGCAAACACTCTTTCACCATCAGGCGGTCCATAGATCAATAAATTATATTGATCTTGTGGATACTCTTTGATTGGCAGATCGGGGTCGAATAATCCACCCGTCATCATCCATCTTCCTTGCCAACCAGAAGGGGACAGTGGCTTAAACTTTACAGCGTATTCTCGAAGCGATTGGTCTAGATCGATAATTTTATGTAAATCAGGGTAGACGACCTCGCCGAATCCATTACACTCTGGACATTTGCCAAATGAACTTTGACTCGAGAAATCCGTAGCAGAACCAATGGCAGGTGTACCGATGCGTGAAAACAAAAGACGAATCAATGGGTGAATATCCATATATGTCCCGACTGTTGAGCGAGAATTGCCTCCAACAGGCTTTTGCTCCACGACAATAACTGGGCTCAAATGCTGCATTAAATCAGCACCTGGTCTTTCATAACGAGGCATCTGGTTTCGTACATAAAGCGGATAGTTCAACGTCATCTGTCGTCTACTTTCCGTTGCCAGCGTGTCGAAAGCAACCGAGCTCTTCCCCGATCCTGATAAGCCGGTAAATACCGTGATTTCTTCTTTCCGCAAGTTCAAATCTATATGTTTTAAATTGTTTTCTCGGAGTCCCCGTAAAACAATTTCATCTTTGACTTCTTTCATAATAATAGTCCTCCTTCAAACCATAATTACTAGTCTTGCTAGATGATTTCCCTATTTTGACGAAGTTACACTATACGATTAAATTTGTGTCGTTATTAGTTGGAAAATTGAATAATTACTGTATAAGAACTTATCTGCGCTCATTAATTCGTAGATGCGCTCATACTTTCGCTTCAACCGCTCTTAACTTCCAATAATCGCTCATACCTTATCCAAATCCGCTCTATACTCAACTCTAACCGCTCACTAACTGTATTTAACCGCTCATTACGCAAAAAAATCTACACTAATTCATTCTCCACATCACGCCAACTAATTAATCTGCCTTATTCCAAACGAATTTATTGTATAACTAACTGATTTGGTGTATACTCAGGAGTGCCATAGAGAGTATTCAGGTAATCGCTGCAACTTCGGTTGTAGAGGAAAGTCCATGCTCACACGGATCTGAGATGACCGTAGTGTTCGTGCTCGGTGAAAAAATAAGCCGGGGCAATGCATTTGCATTGATGGCGGGAATAACTCCTAAGTCTTCGGATATGGACTAGATTCTCTGAAAGTGCCACAGTGACGTAGTCGGCATGGAAACATGTCGAGTGGAACGGGTAAACCCCACGAGTGAGAAACCCAAATTATGGTAGGGGCGTTCTTCCGAAAGAATTCAATGGAGGAAGGAACAGGCAATTGTCTGTAGATAGATGATTACCACTTCAAGTACGAGGCGCGAGCCGTTTGAGTACCGAAGAACAAAACATGGCTTACAGAATACTCTATGGCATTTACCTTACAATTAGCTCTCCTACAGTTTTGGGAGAGTTTTTCTTTTTATAGAAACGAACGAATACATATACCTTTCCAAAGATCGAAAGGACATATTGACCAGAAGTGAAGAATGGAGTGTTGAAACATGAGTGAATACAATTTAGTAGCAACTGCTGCGATGGGACTTGAATCTATCGTCGCGTCTGAAATAAAAGATCTTGGTTACGATTGCCAAACAGAGAACGGAAAAGTCTATTTTACGGGTGACGAAGAAGCAATTGCGAGAACGAATATGTGGTTGCGTGTAGGCGACCGTGTACGAATTATTGTGGGCGAATTCAAAGCCTTTACATTTGATGAGTTATTCGAACGGACGAAAGCTTTGCCTTGGGAAGAGTTCTTGCCGGTAGATGCGGCTTTCCCCGTTTCAGGTAAATCGGTTAAGTCAAAATTATTCAGTGTACCTGACTGTCAGGCGATTGTGAAGAAAGCGATCGTTGAACGATTGAATAGTGCGTATAAACGAACTGGATTCTTAAGTGAATCAGGACCACTTTTTAAATTAGAAGTTTCTATATTAAAAGATCAAGTAACATTGACAATAGACTCAAGCGGCCAAGGCTTGCATAAACGCGGCTACCGTATGGCTCAAGGGGATGCACCGCTAAAGGAAACGATGGCAGCTGCACTCGTTAAACTTTCTAAGTGGAGCCCGAATCGGCCATTTGTAGATCCATTCTGTGGTTCTGGTACGATTGCAATTGAAGCGGCCATGATTGGACAAAATTTAGCGCCAGGTTATAATCGTTCCTTCTTAAGTGAAGAATGGCCTTGGATGAAAGCGGATGTGTGGGATCGTGTTCGCGAAGAAGTCGAGGACGTGGCGAAGTATGATTTAGCACTTGATATTCGCGGGTTTGATGTAGATCACAATATCGTCTCTGTTGCACAGCGTAATGCTATGGAAGCAGGATTTACAGACTTGATTTCATTCGAACAGCGAGACGTGCGTGATTTGATACTGGAAGGACAAAATGGAGTCTTGATCGCCAATCCGCCATATGGTGAACGACTTGGTGAAGTGGAAGAAGCAGAAGATATTGCCGGAGTACTTGGTGAGATTATGAAACAGTATCCATCATGGTCAGTATATATTTTATCTTCACTTGAAAACTATGAAACGATGTATGGCAAACGTGCAACCAAAAAACGTAAACTATTTAACGGCTTCATCCGTACTGATTTATATCAGTTCTGGGGACAGCGTTCATAATTAGACGGGCAGGAAGAGGAGTAGATCCCTCTTCCTTTCGCTTGCATTCAGGAGGAGTCAGTATGAATACAAAAATTCCATTTGAGTTGGATAAAGGGCAAACGTTTTATGAATCTCTCAACGATTGGCTCGGGGATACGTTATATGACGATTTAACAGAAAAAGGATTCGAATGCCGTGATGAGCAAATTTATATGGCATTTCAAATAGAAAAAGCACTCAAAGAAAAAAACGTCTTGCTTGCAGAAGCGGGAGTGGGTACGGGGAAAACGATTGCGTACTTATTGCCAGCTATTGCGTATGCGCGTTATACAGGGAAGCCAGCGGTGATTTCTTGCGCTGATGAAACTTTGATCGATCAATTGATCAAAGAAGAAGGCGATATTCAGAAGTTGAGTACCGCACTCAATATGACAGTGGACGTCCGTTTGGCGAAAGCACGTAATCAGTATATTTGTTTAAAACGTCTGGAAGAAACTAGTATGAAGACGAACGAAGATTTTGTCGATTTAGTTGAAGATCAATTGCCAGAATTTGTCCATGCAGAGCGTTCATTGCAGTCGGTATATCCTTACGGCGAGCGTTCAGATTATCCATATTTGGCTGATGAAGAGTGGGAAATGATCAATTACCACCCGATTATGCAATGTGCGGCTTGTGATATTCGTAATCGTTGTGGGCAAACGATTCATCGTAATCATTATCGAGAAGCTGCTGACTTGATCATTTGCTCACATGACTTCTATATGGAGCATTTGTGGACGAAAGAATCACGTGCTAGACAAGGGCAACTGCCTTTATTACCGGAAGTATCGATGGTGGTGTTTGATGAAGGACATTTACTTGAGTATTCCGCTCAGCGTGCATTGACATATGAAGTACAAGAACAAACGATTATCAACTTGCTAGAACGTATTATGGTGGATGGCATCCGAGAGAAAACATTGCAGTTAATGGAGCAATTGCTCGAGACGCATGAATTATTTTTCAAACAGTTGAAAAGTAATGCCATTCAACATGACAATGAACGCCTAACCATTGATAAGAATGAGGAAATGATGAAGTATGCTAAAACAGCAGTTTCATTATCTCACGAACTTCTTGAAGAATTTGTTTTTGAAGGTGAATTATATGTTATTCCTGAATATGACTTGAAAATTGTCGAAGAGTATTTGGAACAGTACATTTATTCAATGGAGCTATTTGCGGGTGACAACGATGCGGTAGATTGGCTTGAAAATCGCCGTGAAGAAAGCACACTGCTCATTATGCCAAGACTTGTAACGTCCATCTTGAAAGAAAAGTTATTTACAGGAACGATGCCGATTATCTTCTCTTCTGCTACTTTATCAGTTGAGAAATCATTTGATTACTTAGCGTATAGTTTGGGAATTGTAGATTATCAATCATTCTCTATCGCATCGCCATTCGACTATGAAAATGTTATGAAAATTCATTTGGAACAAGGGAATACGGATGAGAACATCACACGTCTTTCCGAACTACTTGAAGAAGAGGAACAGACATTGGTATTGTTCGGTTCCAAGCAATCGATGATGGAAGCCTACGATCAATTACCACTCGAACAAAGCGTCATGGTGACCTATGAAGGGGAACGCTCACTCTCATCATTGGTGAAAGATTTCCAGCAACGTAAAGTAAATGTCTTCTTCTCCTATCATTTGTGGGAAGGTCTGGATTTGCCAAACGAAGCGTTAACTCGTGTTATCATCTTTGACTTGCCGTTTCCACCGCATGATCCGCTATTCCAAGCTAGAAGGGAATTTGCGGAAGATCCGTTTGACGAAGTGGATCTACCATTTATGCTGTTGCGTTTGCGACAGGGAATTGGTCGATTGATTCGAACGAGCGATGATCACGGTTCGATTCATTTATTTGTAAAACCGGATAATATACAATTACTACCGGCTATTGAACGTGTGTTACCTGTACCATTTTCATGAACATTCTAGAAAAAGCGTGCAGATGTCGGAGTTCCGTCATCTACACGCTTTTTTACCTGTTATCGTTCTTCGTCAATGGTAAGCAATAAATTTAACGTCTGACCATCCTCAAATTTTACAGGGATTTTAAATGCTTGCTTAAAGCCATAAAATTTTGTTTGTCCCGTCATGACAGTAGGCGGTGAAATATCTAACGTCAGATCCGCTTTTTCCAATACAGTACAAAGATTTCCCGCAATCATATTCCCGAGTTCTCCAGTGAATGACTCAGCCATTTCCCCTTCGATCTGCATACCGAACATGGCTAAACCAATGTCACTAATAATAGAATGTGTAGGCTCTACAATTAAACGACCTTTAATATCTCCAATTAGGCCGATCAATACACTGATTTCACGTTGTTCATACGGTTGCTGTACAAGGGCGGGGGAAAGCACTTGGAACTTTAATGGAACTACGGTAGTAAGAGAAGCTATCGTTGCATGTAAAACTTTTTGTACATTTGTTGCTGTATCCATCTAAAGAAACACCCTTTCGCGAACGGTTAATTAGTTCAATTATATCACTTATAGTGTCTAAAAGACTAGATAATTTTAACGGAGTAGTTACAGCTCCATTAATCATTCGAATTCTTCAAGATTCGCTGACTTTATTTTATTTAGAATAGCTGCATCATACCTCCTTGGTTTTAAAAGTAATACTTATAAAGTAACTATCTATTTTTTCACGCATTAATGGTATGATGAGATGAGTTAAAATTGAAAGGACGACGATTATGTCTACAAACCATGAATTTTTACAGCAATCCGCTACATATGGACAGATTTTTTCCAACAATGAAGACGACGAACGCAAAGCAAAGACGACATTACTTGCTAATAAAATAATCGACAAAGAATATACGATTGCTTTTGCCGGACACTTTTCGGCAGGAAAATCTTCGACAATTAATGCTTTAACAGGAGACGACCTTTTACCATCCAGTCCTATTCCGACAAGCGCGAATATTGTGAAGGTACATAAGGCGGATGAAGATTATGCGATTATCCATCGCGTCGATGGAAGTGCAGTGAAATTCAGTGGCCATGGTTTCTCTGAAGGTGTGAAAGCGTACAGTAAGGATGGCGCTGAAGTCTCATTGGTTGAAATCGGCCATACCGAATCCAATTTACCTGAAGGAATTACGGTAATGGATACACCAGGCGTTGACTCAACAGATGATGCACATAGACTATCTACCGAGTCTTCATTGCACTTAGCGGATCTTGTATTCTATACGATGGATTATAACCACGTACAATCTGAAATGAACTTCCGATTTACAAAAGAATTAATGCGCTATAATAGTAATGTTTATTTAATTATTAATCAGATCGATAAGCATCGTGACAGTGAATTATCATTTGATGAGTTCAAAAAGTCTGTTGAAGACTCGTTTAAGTTATGGGGGGTAGAACCAAAAGGGATTTTCTACACGTCATTGAAACAACTGGATCACCCGCATAATGATTTTGAAAAAGTCAAAGCGATTGTTGACGGTTCAATTGAACACCGAGAAGAGAATTTCGAACAAAATATTGAGCAATCGTTATTGAAATTAAAAGATGAGCATATGAAATATCTTCAGCAGCAAGTGGATGACTTGAAAGATAATCATTCAGAAATCCTTAGCGAACCCGAGTGGGATCAGTTTGAAGAGTTGAATCAAGATTTGAAAGATGCAAAAAAACGTTTGGAATTAGTCTCAGGTGACGAATTCTATGTGAATTTCGAGAAAGAACGCAATGAATTATTGTCGAACGCAGGACTGGCACCGTTTGAAACGAGAGAATTACTGAAAGACCATTTGGAAGCCAAGTCACCGAAATTTAAAGTAGGCTTACTATTTGGCGCGAAGAAGACAGCGGAAGAGCGCGAAAAACGTCGTCAAAAGCTAGATGATAATATTTCAGGTTTAGCGCATACACAAATCGAAATTTATATGAAAACGTTGATGAAAAGCTCACTAAAGCAAGCCGGAATCTTAACCGATGAGCGTTCACTTGCGATTGACAATATGGATCTGACACTACCGTTTGACAAAGTAGATGAGCAACTGCATGTACAAGAAGTGATCACTGGCGAAACCATTTTGAATTATGCAGAGCAAATGAAGCGTGCCATTCATTTAGTGTATAAACGTAAAACGGATAAATGGAAACAAGAGATGTCTGTCATCGCGAAAGAATCGGGTGGTGAGCAATCGGGACCTCTTGTTGAAACGATTGCCGTGCTACAAGAAAAAGTAGATGCACTAAAAGAAATGAATAAGTGGAAAGAGCGTATGGAATGGGTTGATAAAGAAATCGCTAATCCTTCAGCGCCGACACGTATGGGCCGCGATCAACTCGTTACAAAGTGGGAACAGCCTAAAAAAATCGAAACAATCGATTATGTAGCGAAAGTAGAACAGCAAGAAACGACTGCTGAAGAAGTGGAAGAAATAGTGGAAGAAGAACGTCAACTGGTTGATTCAGAAACAGCTATCGTACATGCGCAACACATTGCCGAGTCGGTCGAGACCATTCCTGGTTTTGCAGAAACGGCATCGTATTTGATGACGAAAGCAGACCGCTTAAAAGGACAGGAATTTACAGTGGCATTGTTTGGCGCATTCAGTGCGGGGAAATCTTCCTTCTCAAACGCGTTGATTGGTGAAAAAGTGTTACCTGTTTCACCGAATCCTACAACGGCTGCGATCAACCGAATTCGTCCAGTAAGTGAAACGCATTTGCATAATACTGCGGATATTCACTTGAAGGATGAAGCGACGATGACAGAAGACGTCGCGTTGTCATTCGGTGCACTCGGTATCACTATTTCTTCACTGGAAGACGCCTTCAATAAAACAGATGTCGCTATGAAGCAACCACTTGAAGATGAGAACTTGCACATCCATAAGTCATTCATCAGCGCATTTCAGAGAGGGTATCCACTTTATACGCCTGCACTTGGGACGACGTTGACGGTAGAGCGTGAAGAGTTTACGAAATTCGTTGCACAGGAAGAGCGTAGTTGTTTCGTCGACTCCATCGATTTCTTCTATGATTGTCCGTTAACTCGCCATGGAATCACATTGGTGGATACGCCAGGAGCGGATTCCATCAACGCGCGTCATACCGACGTAGCGTTTGAATATATCCGTAATGCCGATGCAATTCTTTTCGTAACATACTATAACCACGCATTCGCACGTGCTGACCGTGAATTCCTTATCCAACTGGGCCGTGTCAAAGATGCATTTGAACTCGATAAAATGTTCTTTATCGTCAACGCGATCGATCTTGCTTCGAATGAAGAAGAAGGCGAAGAAGTAAAAGGCTTCGTTGCCAATGAATTGCAGAAGTTTGGAATCCGCAATCCACGCGTACACGGTATTTCAAGCCTTGAGGCATTGGAAGGCAAATTGACACAACAACCGAATCCATTGATGGCCGATTTTGAAGAGAAGTTTTATTCATTCCTCGAGCATGATCTACGTGCGCAAGTCGTGCAAGCACTGGAAGAAGAAACGACGAAAACGATCGATCGTCTAGCTTCATTGATCGACAGAACGATTCAGAACCGTTCTCGTAAAGCAGAAAGACTAGAAGAGCTCGCGACTGCTGAAGTAGCAATAAAAGAACGTTTCGAAAAGAGTGCAAGTGAGATTTTAGTGAAATCCACTCAAGATGAATTGAGTGAACTTGTCTATTATATTTTACAGCGTGTATTCTTACGTTTCGGAGATTTCTTCAAAGAGGGATATAGTCCGTCGACATTCGCGAAGAACTCATCGGATAAAGCATTGAAAATCGCATTGGCGGAAACAGTTAATATGGTAGGCTTTGACTTGACGCAAGAATTGAAAGTAACAAATTTACGTATTCTTCAGTACATGAAGAAACAATTGCTAGAACGTCAACGCATGGAAGTTCGTTCATTAGCCGATATGGACCAGTCGATCGTGCCTTCTCCATACGAGCCGAGCGATAAAGATATGTTGTCATTTGAGACGCCATATGAAGATCCTATGGTCTACAGCGCAGTGAATAAATCGTTCAAAAATCAAAAGGCGTTCTTTGAACGCGGTGATCGCGATATCTTGAAAGTGAAGCTGGAAGAAATATTGAAAAAAGATGCGTCTAGCTATCTTGGCGATCAAAAAGAACGTATTGAAAAGTGGGCAGACCTGTGGATTGACGATGAAGCGGAAGCGTTGCGTGTTCATTTATTGCAGGAAAGTCTTGTACAAATTGAATCGGAGCGTACGTTGCTTGATGGTTCGGAGCAGCTGGAACATTGGCAAAAAATCTATGAAAAAATCCGTCAAGAGGAGTTGGTTCAATGACACAAGTATTTGTATCTATTCACGATATGGAGACAAGTCACGCGAAATGGATCGATGCACGCTTTTCATTGCAAGATGAAAAACAGGGGAAACGTGATTATCAAAAAGAACACGTAAAAGACGCGATTCATTGGGATCTAGAAGAAGACCTATCCGGTGCTTCTGTAGAAGGTGGACGACATCCCTTGCCTTCTGCCGAACAACTGACTGAATTATTCCGTAAAAGTGGATTGGAACGTACAGATACGATTTTGATCTATGATGAGGGCGGCGGTCCTTTCGCAACACGTGCTTGGTGGATGTTGCAGTATGGAGGTTTCACGAATGTGCATGTCGTAACAGAAAGTTATACAGAATTACGCAAAAACGTGGACGTAACGTCTGATTCTGCTACGCCTGTACGCTCAACAGTGGAACCGCAGTGGCAAGATCACCTATATGCAAGTAGAAGTGAAGTAGAAGAAGTGGTGGCGGGCAATCGAGCGTCACAACTTGTCGACGCACGTTCTGAAGTTCGCTATCGCGGGGAAAAAGAGCCGCTTTATCATAAAGCAGGCCATATACCGACAGCGCGAAACTTCGACTGGGAACAATTGAAGCGAGACGGACAGTATGATGTGCAACACGCAAAAGAGCAATTACAACAGATTGTCTCTCCTGAAGATGATGTCATCGTCTACTGTGGCAGCGGCGTAACGGCTTCCCCTTTATTAGCGGCACTTAAAGAACTGGACTATCCAAATGTAAAATTATATGTGGGCAGTTTCAGCGACTGGATATCTAAAGATGATGCACCAATTGAAACCGCAATAAGGGGTTGATACACGATGCAATTCGCATTGCTGGGAGATATACATTCATCCAAAGAAGATTTGCAAGCCGTACTGACACACGTTGCTGATGAAGCACCTGAAGCAACTATCATCGGGACGGGCGATTTATATGAATGCACAGTCAGCAAAAAAGACCTTCATGGGCAGATTTATCCTACTGTCGAAGAAGTGATTAAACATTTAGAAGACATCCATGAGTTGTTAACTTTTCCATCCATCTATGGCAATCAAGAAGAACGTATTCTGTTGCTGACAAAGCAATCAGAACCTATACGAAACGTCCTGAATGGCTTGCCTGAAACTCTGAACGCTGATGAAGCGACGATCATTCATGGTCACCAGTGGCCGCATAAGCAAGCTGACGCATGGCTGGCTGAGCATCTACCGGAAGCACACCTTGTCTTTCACGGGCATACCCACCAATCAGGCTTCACGAGCGAAGGACAATCCGTACCAATTAGCTGGAACGACGAGATGTCAGTGAAAGGTTCTCGAACTGTTATCAACGTAGGGGCTGTAGTGGGCTCTAGAGAATGGGTGTTATTTGATTCTGAAAAACAAAATGTTAGATTTATGAAAGTGTTACAAGGCTAAATGGGTTTGTGTCTGACCCGTTTAGTTGAGAAGTGAATAGTGAAATAACATGGGAAGCATCGCATTTTGCGGTGCTTTTTTTATTGTTGAAATCCAATTGGGAATCCTTATTATTACGGCGTTGAGGGTTAAAAAGTTTTTGACGTTAAATAAATGCGCCATTTTGTAATATAAACTGTGAAGAGGAAGGTCCAATGTGAAATAGAGCGATTTTTATTGGTGACGTGAGATTTGATCAATGCACAGTATTTGAATTGAATAACATAACAAACTACTTTGAAATGATAATCGATAAAGAGATCAGATATGAAAAAGTAGTAGTTGAAAAAGATGAGGAGTTTTGATTTTTGAAATAGATCATGATAGCACAACCATGATGAATAAATAAAGCATATAGTTGCAGTTGTGGAAGTTGAATTATTCCTGAAACGTGCCTTTTGAAGAGTTGTAGTAGGCTCATTATTGTGTCGGATGGTAAGGGTGCGTGGAATGGACAACAAGAGTTTCAAAGTAATATACTTAGCTTTTTCATATATATATTTATGGATTATCTTGTGAACGCCAGCTGACTTCAAAACTTAAAGATATATTGTTTACGACAAAAGGGTGAGTTAACTGTATAACCGTTGATCACTAAGTGGGTCAAATTGATGGATATATGAAGATGATTTGTAATGATAATTGAATCTTCACAGAAACGAATTGCATAAATAAAACTGAGGATGGGAAATGTCATGTCAAATAGAAATGTAAAAGTACTTAAGGTAGCATTCATTAGTCTTATGTTACTGCTTAATGGGGTACTGTTCGCTGCGTGTCGGGTACCGAGACAATAAATACAAACGAAAGCAGGTTTACAGTTGGCAATATCTCTACTGACGACATCCCTGCAGATAACACCTACTTTTTGGTCGTGCCTATTAAATGGTTTGGAAACCGGCCCGCTGTTATTGACTTCATCGCGGAGATACTATGGGTGGAAAACAAAATATCCTAGAATATGAAATCGAAGAAGAAGGACGTCTTATCCTGAAAGTGAAATTAAGCAGCGTAAATAAAAATAATGATAGGCAGTTAGAAATCCATTACAGTGTAAACGGGAAAATAGATAAAACTATATCAACATCAACTGTAGAAGGGCTTTCTGCTAATAATTCAGCGAATGGGGCTATTCTTTTTAGTTCGTTACGGAAACATATTTGAATGAAAGTAGCGTTGTTAAATCTAAAAACGTAAAGAGTAGATTTGGAACGGTAAACCAAGTATAACGACCCTTTTTTAAAAATTCTAATTAAGATGATACAAAAATGAGGTCAATTTCCTACAATGACTAAAGTAGCTACTCTATATCATTTTATAAAAAGGGTTAGTAAAGTCTACGTAATTCATTTCGTTGCCCGTATATTTGGAACTACGAATCATAAACTTATCAATACAAATGATATACCCATAATCACAATATAATATTATTAATTTAGTATATACTACTTGCGGACCGAATATTCAAAATTGTTTTACCATCCAGTTCCCCTGTGCTATGCTATTGATGAATTGCAAGCAAGTCTAATAGAGAATGTAAGTGTTCTAGTTTAGACCATCAGGGACGGTAAGTTACTCGGCAAAAAGAAGGGGTGGTTGTTTATTATGAAGAAATTGGGGAGTATTGTTGGTATTTTAGCGCTTTGCGTTAGTCTCGCTGTGCCTGTATTTGCTGCAGACACTACAGACATTCAGGAACCACATCATCACGATTATTCGATTTCAGGATTCACAAATTACGGTGAACTACAAAAAAAGCTTCAACAAATTGAGAAGTCAAGCAAGGGGATTGTTGAGGTTAAAGTGGTTGGTCAGTCAAACAAAGGCCGGGATATTTACAAAGCGACAGTTGGTACTGGGGATCAAGTTATCCTTATACAAAGTGAAATCCACGGGAATGAAAAGACGGGTACAGTTGCAATCCTTAACTTGTTAGAAAAGTTATCAAATAACTCAAAACAAGCAAGGGAAATTCGCGAAGAGGTAACACTCGTTTTCATGCCGATGATGAATCCTGATGCGTCTGAAGGAGACAAAAGAAGAAATAGCATGACTTGGGATGAAGTGATCGCGAAATTCCCACAACTTAACGGGGCATCACCTTCTTGGAACTACCTAAATCGGGGCATAAGCCAAAGTTACGATTACGGTAAAAATCCTGGATTTGATGTGAATCGCGACTTCAATCCGGATCTCAATTATATACCACGGGCGGAAGACTTCCCAGGTAGATCAAACACAGCGGGGTGGTTCATTACGCCTGAAGCACAAACAGCAAGGGATGTATACAAGTCATTGAAAGAAGACTATGGAAAAGTGGATGTCTTCATCGATCTGCACCACCAAGGGATGTACTATGTTGCAGGTACAGCTAACGATGTGACGCTCTCCTTATCCGCCCAGTTTGTCCCAGATCCGAATACACCAGCAGGTGAAAAATATGCCCAATACAAGGACAACTATAATTATGACTTTTCAAGGCAATTGAACGTTGCTGCGTACAATGAATTAAAGTCTTACGGAAATTCGCCATTTACTAACATTTCACTTTATTCGCAAGGTCTAGACCTTCCTGGTACGGCTCTTGGCTCCTATGCATTGAACGGAAGTGGTACCGTACTTTTTGAAGTGAAAGGCCAAACGCAAATGATGGGGCACAAAGAAAATGGACGACTTGTGAAAGCGGTTGAACGTGGCCTGACTGGTATCATTGATGCGGTTGCTGACAATTCTGTGAAAAATCTAAATCCAGAGGACTACGAGAATATTCCGCTCACATCATCCAGACCGACGAATTAATGAATAAATAATTGCTGGATTAGATAATTTAAATATAGCAAACTAGGAGGAAGTTAGATGAAGAAAACATTTTTCGCACTTTCAATGGCAGGGGCAATGATGCTTAGCATCTCTCCGGTTGTCGATGCAGTAGGAAACGGACCAAATTACGGTGGCAATGAAACAGTGAACACCTCGATATTGCATACGTATGATGAACTTTCAAACTTCCTAAAAAAGGAAGAAGCGAAACAAAAGGATATGGAACTTGAAGTAATTGGTCAAAGCGTGAAGGGAAGGGACTTGTATCTTGTTAAATATATGAAAAACCCTAAAAATCCAACAATCCTTTTCTTAACACAACAGCATGGAAACGAGCAACTAACAACAGAAGGGGCACTTGAATTTATTAAACATCTTGGCACAGGTAAGATGAAGGGCGTCGCTGATGGAGTTAATATTCTCATAGTGCCAATGCTTAATGCAGACGGAGCTATGGGTGATGTCGATTTCCCTCTCGATGATTATATCGCTAGTGGTGGCCGTAACCTGACACGTTATAATGCACTCGGAATCGACTTGAACAGGGATCATATTACTAAAATTCAACCTGAAACAAAAGCTTTGCACGACAACGTTATGCGTAAATATGACATTGATTATATGATTGACTTGCATCACCAAGGTACACAGAGTGAGATTGACAACGAATACGTCTCTGGATCAATCCTTTATCCTACGACTCCAAACGTAGATGAGGATGTTGTACTGAAATCCAAAAAATTAGGTGCAGTCGTTTATGATTCTATCGAAAAGAAAGGTTGGGGCCATTTAGGAAAATATAATGGTGGTTCAGCTGAAACAATTAGTCGGAACGGTATTGCAGTAGAATATGGGATCTCCACGCTACTTTTTGAGATGCGTGGAATGTCAGACCATTCCTATGAATCATATGTATTAGGGCAAAAGAGTAATGGTTATTTGATTAAACAAACGATTACCACACTTGATGCCACAGTGCGTGCAATTGCAGATCGTTCCATTGAAACGAAAGACATTTCTTTCTGGGATACACTTCCGTTCCAAACAACGCGTACTACTGAATAAATCATTCTACAAAAAGTCTGTGGAGAAAGAAATAAACTGTACCCTATAAGATGGACACTTTGAAAAAGTCCCTCTTATAGGGTATTTTTATGTATATTATGAAAAAAGATTTCGGGGGTGGGATCAAATGACTAACATATTATTTACTAAAAAAGAACAGGATCAACTAAAATGTAATCCCAATGTGAAAGCAGTCAGTGAAAAAGGAATTACTTATTCAGATGAATTTAAACGTCATTTTATTTCAGAATACGAAAAAGGTAAATTGCCAGGGGAGATATTTGAGGAAGCAGGTCTTGACGTTGAGCTAATCGGTAAAGAGCGTGTACATTCCGCTAGTAAGCGTTGGCGTGCTGCGTATCGAAAAGAGGGTGTGAACGGTTTACAGGACACACGTAAAGATAATGCGGGTCGTCCAGTAGGTCGCGAACTAACACTTGAGGAGAAAATTGATCGTTTAGAAGCCAAAAACCAATTATTACGTGCAGAGAATGAATTACTTAAAAAGCTCGATTTACTCGAAAGGCAGGCGTTGAAGAGGAAATAAAAATCCTGACAGGAGTGAAATTTGAATTAATCCTTTACACCGTTAATAAGTATAATTCGAAGCCGATGGTAAGCTATTTATGCGAAGTAATGGGTGTCTCTCGTTCAAGTTATTATAATTATTTTGCGGAACAGTCGTCGCAAAAACGAGTAGTGCAAGAACAAGCAGATGAAATGGTAAGGGATCTCATTTTAAGGGCTTATCGTTTCAAAGGACGCAAAAAAGATGCACACCAAATTAAAATGATACTCCAAAATCAATATAATATTACCTATAATCTAAAGCGCATTCGTCGTATCATGAAGAAATATAATATTATCTGTCCGATTCGTAAGGTGAATCCTTATCGACGTATGGAGAAGGCAACAAAAGAACATCGTACGTGTCCCAATCTATTACAATGCAATTTTAAACAAGGTATAGTGGGAAAAGTATTATTAACCGATATCACTTATTTAACATATAAAGATGGAAAACGAGCATATTTATCCACAGTTAAGGACGCAGAGACAAACGAAATTTTGGCGTACGAAGTATCCTCTTCACTACATTTAGAAATTGTGCTGAACACCCTTCAAAAATTGAGAAAACATGACCATCTTTCAGAAGGTGCCTTTATTCATTCGGATCAAGGTTTCCATTACACGAGTTCGGAAGTTCAGTCAGTTATTAAACGGATGGGGCTGGGTCAATCCATGTCCAGACGGGGAAACTGTGGGATAACGCGCCACAGGAATCCTTCTTCGGGCATTTTAAGGACGAAACGAACATAAAAGAGTGTGCAACATTAGAGGAAGTCAAACGTGAAATTAAAAGTTACATGACATATTACAATCATGATCGTGGGCAGTGGGATTTATAAAAGTTGCCGCCTGCAAAATACAGGCAGCAACTTCAACAAGCAGCATAGGCTTTTTTAATTGTCCTTTACAAAGGGTACAGTTTAGATTACTTTGTGATCTAAGATACAGGCTTTTTGGTTCAACTATATTTTCTATATATTAATTTTAAGTATGCACTTTTATGAAAAGTACTTATAGGAATAAAAGCAGCTAAAATAGAAGAATCTTTGTTTGAGTAAATGTTTCAAAGGCTTGAACTTATTATGATTTGATAATCGTCTAATGGTTGAATTTGAAGTACGATGAAGGGGAGCTAGTGGATTGTATAAAGAAGAAAACAGATTTCATATTAGAAAAAGTGATGATTGAATCTGATAATGAGTTGGTACGATTAATATTTTCTTATTTGAAAGATATAGAGGCTTCTGAGGACATAGTTCAAAATACGTTTATCAAATGTTAAAAAAACTCAACTCGTTTCGATATGACGCACAAATTAAAACATGGCTTTACTTGATAACCATTAACGATTGTAAAGCTTATTTAAAAAGTTGGAATTACAAAATGGTCCAAGCAAAAAGTTTTATTAATGCAACAGCAAAGTCCATATCACCATCAATTGAGAAACACGTTATTGATAAATACAACTCTGATATGATGATTATAGGGTAATGGTAAAACAATAATTAGAAACGGGGTTGAGAAAGATGGAGATATTTAAAAGGTTGTTCGGAAATAAAAAACAAGTAGAAAATAAGATTGAGGCACAGAAACCCAAAAGCGAAGAAAATTCAATCATAGGACCAACTTTAAGTTTTTCAATAGATGATGACTACAATGGGATTATTTCTGCATCATCCGTTGGTGTTTCAACGGGCAGTGTGAAAGAAGATTTTTATGTATACGAATGGTTTATAAAAGAAACCGGAGAAGTCTTTT
Organism: Sporosarcina ureae; assembly: GCF_002101375.1. Classification (GTDB taxonomy): domain Bacteria; phylum Bacillota; class Bacilli; order Bacillales_A; family Planococcaceae; genus Sporosarcina; species Sporosarcina ureae_B. The sequence goes on from NZ_CP015207.1 coordinate 3,279,485, forward strand.
ATATAGGAAAAGGACGTGGCGATCGTTATAAGGAATTCCACGAACGAGCGTATGAAGCAGAGAAGATACGCAAGCTGTATGAAACTGATACACGCTTTATTGGAACGGGATTAACTGAAGATCAAGCAATAGAGTTGGAAAACAAAGAAATGACACGGGTACTAAATGAAACAAACGACAGGCTAACGAATCGTATAACTCCACTCCTAGCGAAAAGAGACAATGGGTATGATCGTAGTCCAAACACTCCTGAATTAAAATTTGAGACCCCGCCCTATTTATACGCAAGTGAGATAGAGGAGCATTACTTTGGGGTGAAACCTCAAGCGTTTGATGAGGTCAAGATCGAAAGCTTGGGCGCGGTGGTTTTCATTACCAGAAGTATGAGAGATGAAATTGAAATTCTTTATGGGGGGAATCTTGATAAATATAAGGAAGAAACATTACATTTGCTATCAATGAATGGCAGTAGAGTTTTAACAACCCAATTCGCAAAGTCTGTATCGGCTTGGATATTTATTGGGGATGATTATTTACAAAACTATATAGTTGACCAAGAGAAGGCTATGGAGAGGCTTGGAAGGAAGGTCCCAACATACCACTTGCTAGATGTAAGGGGATTTTTAATAAACAAGTATGGTGAAGTTGAAGCAATTTCAAAAGAAGAAGTGTTATTTAATCCGGTTCACAAACGAGTTCCATTAACTGAGATAAAGAACTTACACGATTGGAGTAAAGGATATAATGAGGGAATGCATTATTGGGAGCAAGGTGAGAAGGAACGAAAAGCTGATAATATAGAAAAGGCCATTGAGTTATTTGATAAAGCAAGATATAACGGATATGATGCACCAGCATTATATAGATCATATGCAATGGCTTATCGAAAACTAAAAGATTATGATAATGAAATAGCAATCATTGATGAAGCAATCGAGCGTACAGGTCCACAAGGAAATACTACGATTATGGAACTGAAAGTACGCCGAGAAAAAAGTTTTGTATTGAAGCAAAAGAAGATGGCATTGCCGTCTAAATAAAAAACTAGCAATTATCGGGCGAAGTTGCTGGATAACACATGTGCTTCTAACGGACCATAATTGCGGAATAATAACTGCGTATGAATGTATTGGGTACCCAAATCAATTATTCTCTAATTCATTTACCCTTGGCAAGGGGAGGAAATAAGAATGAATATTGACATAGATCCAGATGAAGTTTACCCAGTTACCTTTTGCAGAGAAAAATTTAGTGTAAGAACAATAACGATAAGCTGTAATACAAATAGATGATAAACTAAATAGTAGGAATAGTTTTATACAGTTAGTATGATGGAGTTAATAAATAGATAGTAGGAGGAGTGTTCAGATGACAAAATATGAATTATCAAACGTGTGGAAGTGGGAAGCAGAGAATTCGAATAGAGGTGGAAATCGTCCGACAGCCGGTGAACGTTTTGAACAAAAACTACCAGTCGGAGAGACACCGTTCCAACTCTATTCACTCGGAACGCCGAACGGTATTAAAGTGACGATTATGTTGGAAGAATTAAAAGAGTTGGATGTCGATGGTGCAGACTATGATTTGTATGAAATCAATATTGGTGCCGACGAACAATTTGGTTCAGATTTTGTCAACATCAATCCTAATTCTAAGATCCCAGCCCTAGTCGATCAAAGTCAAAGTCCACGTGTGGAAATTTTTGAATCAGGGTCGATTTTGCTTTACTTGGCTGAGAAATTTAATAAACTGATTCCGACAGATATTCATGGACGGACAGAAACCCTTAATTGGCTCTTCTGGCAAATTGGGGCGGGTCCTTATATTGGTGGAGGGTTTGGTCACTTTTTCGCTTATGCGCCAGAGCCTATGAAATACCCAATTGATCGTTTTACTATGGAAACGAAACGTCAATTAGACTTACTAGATAAAATATTAGCTCAGCGCTCTTATATTGCTGGTGATACCTATACTATTGCAGATATTGCGATATGGTCTTGGTACGGACGTTTAGCTTTAGGGAAATTGTATGAAGGCTCTTATGAATTTTTAAACATGGATGAATATACTCATCTCTTGGAATGGTCTCATCGCATTGCGAAACGACCAGGCGTTCAAAAAGGTCTTGCAGCAGAGTATCAGTCGCTTGGGGAGTAATTTCCAAAAAAACATGTATTGAGGATTTTCTTCTTTAAAATAGAATTGAAACCTTATATAGACATGTCAAGGACAAAGGTATCGTGAATAGGAAGAGTGGTTAATTTTACAAAATGGGTGCGATTCTTGTATAAGAGTTTTGCACCTTATTCATTAATCGGGCCATTTTCTTTAATAAATTCAATTTACTGAAACTTATACAGTACTCATTCGTATATAAAGTAAGTGAGAACTGGGCATTGTGCCTAGATTGAACCTTTTTGTGAATACAGTATTGTTAACGTAGGAAATAAATATATAAAGGAAGGAGGGGAAACCGTGAAAAAGCATATAGTCTTTCTTGTTGGTTTTATATTACTTTCTTCACTGTTGATTCTTTCATTTCAAGTGTTATCTGGGATCTTTCTAACTTCTACATACACTCCCGATATTGGTGAAGCCTGGAAAACAAGTGCTAATCTATCCCAAGAGGTAGAAGTTTTTTCAAATGGCAGCTCGTTCTTGTTTACTTTAATAACTGTTAGTTTATCAGCTATCGTTGCTTATTTTATATCACATAAGTTTACAAAGGGTGTTTACAATTAAGTGGGATAATCCTCCATATTAGGGTGCAATTCTTTAACAAGGATTTGCACCTATTTTTTATGTTGGCCAGATTACAAAATTGGACAGGGATGAGAAATTGGAAAACTTATATTTAGTGGATACATCGTTGAAGTAGATAAGAATAAAACAAAGAAACTGTATAGGGAACTTCCACTTGTTTCTGACAAAGCCCATTGCGGATGTCCTGAGTGTACGTATTACGAAAAAGCGATCTTTCAAACAACTCCAGCCATACAGCAGTTTTTTGAGCAATTTGACATTGATGCAAGAAAAGAAGCAGAAGTTTGGAGAGCCGCTGAAAATGAAGATGGAACATATTATTATGTAGCTGATTATCATTTCATTGGAAAAATTCACGGTACAGACGAATTGGATTGGATTGATCTGGATGGAGCATCTTTCGGCTTAACGAATCGTAAAGAAAGTTTACCGTCACCAATGATTCCGGATGCGTTTACATCACCAATAGTTGAATTGATTGTTAGAATAAATTTGCGTTATGGTTTTTAGCTTCATTGTCTAACGTAATGCCTTCAACAAAAGGGTGCTTTTCATGAATAACACTCTTCGATAAACGGGCGCAATTCTTGAATAAGGATCTGCGCCCTGTGTTGTAGGATTAGGCTATTATATTAAAGTTGACTAAGTGTTTATCCTTAGATAGTGGGTGAGATTGAAGGAATGATTTATTATGGAGTTGAATCATCTTTCTGGCTAAAACTTATTTTATTATTAACTATCATTGGGTTATTGATCTTTTCGTTTAGCGCAATTATGAGAAGGATTCTTAAAGTTGAAAAAAAGAAACCATTCTCACATAATCATTTGAATCCCTTGCACAAGAAAATTGATTGGACAATTAGAATTACCTTTATTGTTGCAATGATAGTCGGAGGTATTATTAATATTTCGAGACAGCCATTGAACTCAATTTTATTTTTTGAACCATACTTTTTATTATTTATGTTAATCTTTTTAACTGAGGTAGTAAGGGCAGTTATGGAATGGAAATATGCAGATAACAGAAATGCTTACATTTTAACGATTGTTGAATTAGCATTTTTTACGATATTATTGCTCTCAATGTTTATAACTGATTTTTTCGGAGTGTTTGGACAAGGCTAACCTATTAAAATTAATACTCCGGAATAGGGTGCGATTGCTTTATAAGCAATTGCGTCTTTATCGCAATCGGGCCAGATTATAAAGTTATGGGAGGGGATTTCTTGAATGCAATAGTGTTATTAACAGTGCTTTTTTCTCTGTTAATCTCGACCATAGCTTGCATCTGGATATTTAAACTGAAAAGGAATAAATGGCTAAGTGCTCTAACGGCATTGGTTTTAAATTCTGTGATTTTACTAATAGCAACTGTTATTTTTTATAACTTAGACGTACAAGTATTTCATAAACAAACAGGTGGTGTTTTTAGCAGTTTAGGAATACTAGTATTTGCATTTTTTATTCCAGTGCTAACACTTATAAATTTCTATACTCTAGAATTTATGAGATATCAACGCAAAAAGATATCTTACTAATGATTTATTTAGTTTCGTTAACGGGTGCGATTGTGCACATGGTTTATTAGCACCCGCTTAGTTGATCTTCGTTACAGCTGGCGACTCCGGAACCGTTCGGTTGCAACTCAGATCAACGGGGTCAAACCACAATCCTGTCATCGGGTGCGTAAACTGAACAACCGTTACGCACCAAACAGGCCAGAATGTTGAGTTTGTAACTTTTGCATACGAGGGGGATATAATTGGATAGAAAATCAAGGTTGATTTTTGAATATATGACAGTTGAATAAAAGCAGGAACTTATAGTGCTATTAAAACAAGATAGACAGGAATTAAGTGCAGATTATACAAGTAATGGACATACATACTCGAAAATTATTAGGCAAGTTATTCATTACGCATTGGATAAATGGGATTTAGAAATTAATAAATTAAATAATGTTATTCAAAATAACATAGGTCCAATTATACAAGTGTAAAAATAATAATACAATCGACCACAATTGAATGCCGATAATTGCAGAGGGCTGCCATTCAACCCGACTCAATGATCAAATTATAGCTACTACTTAATCAGATTGAGTCCCCCTGCAAGAAAGGTCGTCATGAAGCACGACCTTTGCGAATAAAATAAAGTAGCAGCAGTACACTCTTTTAATGTCGAATTCTCAAATGACAACAAAACATCGCGCCTAGTTTATTCCTTTTGCTTCTTCTGCGTCAATATTGCTTGCCGCGCAAGTGTATCTGCCGTCTTGTTTGTACTGTCCGCAATCCACTTAATAAAGAAAAAATCAAACGTCGCCGCGAGTCTTAATGCCTCCTTCAAATGAGGTACATACTGCTCATTCTTGACAAATTCCTTCTCCATCGACTGTACGACCACCGTCGAATCCGAGCGCACCGACACCATGCCTGTTGTCAGCTTAGATGCCTCCTCAAGACCTCTCACAAGCGCTTGAAACTCCGCATGATGATTATTCGTCGGATCAATCGACTCACTAATCCGGACATCCTGACCTTCTCCTTTAATATACACGCCAATTCCGCTCAGCCCAGGATTACCTGCGCTAGCACCGTCTATGTACACTTCCAACATGAGATTTTTCTCTCCAATCTGGTAATAAAATGTAAAAAACGTAGAAACACTTGCAACATCCCGTTAGCCGACTTAAAATAGAAAGAAGAAAGGTGGGAGTTCTTTTCTAATGAATAAAGTAGTTGTCATGAAAGAAATTAATCAATTGCTCGATATATATTGTGAAGGTTGTTACGTGAAAAAACAACTAACAAACGAACGCGGCAAAACAGGCGCTCACCAATTTTGTATTTCTGACTGTACTGTAGGAGACCAGTTGCAATTCCTTGGAAGAGAAATCAACAAGATCAGTACTGCATCCAAATAAATAACGAAAAAGCATCCCGCAACTGCGTGGATGCTTTGTTTATGTTATAAATTCAGCTGTTTACGTCGAGATGAGGTTGCACTTCATCCTCAAGAGTCGATACGTTAGCCGCCTGTGGACCACGATTTCCTTCAATTACTTCAAAAGAAACTGTTTGACCTTCAGCCAGTGTCTTAAATCCATCTGTAGCAATTCCTGTGAAATGCACAAAAACATCTTCACCATCATCTGCTTCGATAAATCCATACCCTTTGTCACTGCTGAACCACTTCACTTTACCTTGGTGCATAATAATTCCTCCTCGGCAATTAGAAATCCATCTCCACACGTAACGTACAAGTCTACTACTGACAACTTGCCCAATACGGCTTCTTACACTATACATGAGTGGGCCGAGCGTGTCAATGTTAGAAGGAATATTCTGATTACTATTCAAAAATAGCAAGGAATGTATTGGTTTTTATCTGACTATTCCCTATAATGAAGAAGTATTCATTTTTTATACATAAGAATCAGATAAGGAAGTGTTGGAGTGAAAATTGTCATCCCGCTTTTGCAAGTAGGAATTTTATACATACTATTTTTAACAGGTGAGTTTTTACGCGCCAAACTATCCATTCCTTTGCCGGGGAGCATTATCGGTTTGCTCGTGTTATGGGGACTGTTATCGATCAAAATCATCCCACTTCGCTGGGTGGAAAAAGGGGCATATGTATTTTTATCGACTTTACCATTGTATTTGATTCCTGCAACGGTTGGAGTGATGGATTATGGTCATGTTTTCGCAGGTAAGGGAAGTCTACTGATCTTGATCACAATCGGTAGTACATTGATCACGATGGTCGTCGCCAGTCTGGTTAGCCAATTTATGGCCAAGCGCCATGTGAAAGAGGAGGGGACTCTTTCATGAATACAGTCTTACTTGCCTTCACGATGATATTGTTAACGGTTATTCTTTATTTTGTGATGAACGTCGTCTACGTAAGGTTACGTTCGCCGTTTCTAGTACCTATCCTGACAACGACTATCGCAGTCATTGTCTTGTTATCGTTATTCGATGCGTCATATGAAACGTATATGGTAGGTGGTAAATGGATTGACGCGTTGCTTGGCCCTGCGATCGTCTCTCTTTGTATTCCACTCTATAAGCAACGGGATGTCATCAAAAAGAATGTATTGCCCATCTTTGGTGGAGTCGTTGTCGGAGGTGTTGTCGGGATGTTGACAGGTGTCCTCGCAGCGAGATGGGTCGGATTTTCAACTGAACTTCTAGCGAGTATTTTACCAAAATCCATTACTTCCCCAATCGCCATGCAAATAGCGGAAGAACTCGGTGGCATACCTTCGCTAGCGACGGTATTTGTCATTATCGCCGGACTTGCTGGAATCCTAATGGGTCCTTGGATCAATCGCTGGTTCAAGATTGATACAGCGATTGGTCAGGGCATTGGCCTTGGAGTGGGTGCGCACGCGATTGGAACTTCTAAAGCGCTTGAATACGGGGAACAAACGGCTTCCATGAGTTCGGTTGCCATGACTTTATCGGCGATTATCGGCGCACTTGTCGGTCCTATATTTGGTATTTGGTTGTTTCCATAGAAAAGCGGAATTCCTATTCAATTAGGAATCCCGCTTTTTTTAATGCTTCTTCCGCATCGTGTAGTTGTTCTGGTCGTGGAGCAGAAATAGCGTGTAAATGAATCCCGCTTTCGTCCAAATTCAATAGATAAGGGGCTTGTGCCTGCTGGATCTGTTCGATAAACGTTTTGACTTCTTGCCGGTTCGATACCATGATCGATGCGCGCACATCGCCGTACACAGGATGTTCTACCCGTACATCTCTGACAGTTACGCCGTGGTCGACTAAAATATGCAATTCTTCTTCAGTTTGTTCAGGAGCGTGTTTACAGACGATGATTTTTTCAATGTCTTTTACACTTTTAGTTGACTGCGTGTATAAGTATCCTTGATTCGTCGCCATGATGGGTTCGTCTTTTGCTTTCAACAAATTAATATCACTAACGATTACTTGTCTACTGACTTTTGTTAAATCACCTAATTCTGCGCCGGTAACGGGATGATTTGCTTCTTTTAACGTTTGGAGAATCAAATTTCGACGCTGCTCTCCTGCCACTTTTGCTTTTTGTCGCAAAAATCTCACCTGCCATCTATAAAATATCTATCGGGATTTGTACAGTAGGTGTTAATACTGCAACTTCAAGCAACGCTTTTGCCAGTTGGGTGACGTTTTCACTAGTTGATGTCTCACCAAATGAAATCCGAATGAATCCTTTCGCCAAATGGGCGGGGATATTCATCGCAGTCATTGTCATTGATGACTGTTGTTGACCGACCTGACAAGCACTACCTGTCGATATCGCAAATCCTCTTCTATTTAATTCTAACATAATGAGCTGTCCTTCTGAGTGTTTGGCGCATAGACCGATAATTTGCGGAAGTTGATCAGATGTCTGGAGACCGCCATAGAAAGTGAATACATCTTGCTGGGTAGAGAGTATATCAATAAAGAGAGAGCGTAATGTAGCGTACTTGACTTCATTACTATTTGCCAGCTCAGCTGCCGTAACGAATGCAGCAATTCCCGGTACATTCATCGTTCCACCTCTAAATCCTTTCTCTTGTGTAGCTCCTGGAAATAGCGGAACTGCACGAATATGTGGATCGATATAGACTGCACCAACCCCTTTTGGACCATGCACTTTATGGCTTGATATAGACAGGCTGTCTACATATGGAGAGATGGCGCGCACAGATAATTTACCAAAAGATTGTACACAGTCACTATGCAAATAAATCCCTTTAGGTTTTACTAGTTCAGATATAGATCGGATCGGTTGAATGGTACCGATTTCTGGATTGCAGTGTTGCACGGATACGACAGTCGTTTGTTCTGTAATGGCATTTTCGAGAGCTAGTAAATCGATGAAGCCTTTCGTTGTAAAAGGAATGAACGTAACAAAGAACCCTTGTCTTTCCAGGTACGCTGCAGCTGAATGGAGAGAAGGATGTTCTGCAGCGGAAAGAATAATATGCTGTCCTTTTTTCTTTGCCGACTCAGCTAAAGATAATAGTGCGAGAATGTTACTTTCCGTACCACCCGAAGTGAAGTATATCCCTTCAGGACGTACCCCTAAAAGTGCAGAAAGGTTTTGTCTACTATGGGACAAGATGTTTTGCGCAGCCCCTCCTGCGTCGTGGAGGCTCGTTGTGTTACCAAACTGTTGTTGAGAGACCGACACATAGACCGAGGCGGCTTCCTCACGGAGTGGCGTCGTGGCGGCGTAATCAAAGTAATGCAATTGAATGACCTCCTGCAATAAATAGTATATTCATCTTGTCATATAACTGTTTATATGTAAAGATAGATGTAAAGACACTAAGTAAAAAAGAAGGGTCGTAGGACTGCACATGAATAGAATCAAATTGGTCTCAATGCTTGAACAGTTTTTCATAGAAGACGTGGGAGATGGAGATCTATCGGCTAATACATTATTTCCTGCTGATGCGATAGGTGAAATGCAAATCATCTCTAAAACTTCAGGAGTATTTTGTGGAGTAGATGTCATCACGACAGGTTTTCAAGTGATGAATCCATCTATAGAAGTCGAATGTCTAGTAGAAGATGGTGAAAGAATAACAGATAAGCAAGTACTCGCGATTGTTAAAGGTTGTGTTAGGGATCTATTAACTGCGGAACGAGTAGTACTGAATTGTATTCAGCGGATGAGTGCGATTGCAACGAAAACTGCTGATCTAACTGCATTATTGTCTGGAACGAAGACGAGAGTTTGTGACACACGCAAAACAGCTCCTGGGCTCCGCATGCTAGATAAATATGCAGTCCGTACAGGCGGTGGATTTAATCATCGCAATGGCTTGTATGACGCAGTGATGCTAAAAGATAATCACTTGGCTTACGCGGGTTCTATTACGAATGCCGTGCAACTACTGAGAACACGTTTAGGTCACACAGTGAAAATAGAAGTAGAAATCGAATCTCTAACGCAACTACAAGAAGCTATCGAAGCAAACGTGGATATTATTATGTTTGATAACCGGTCGCCACAAGAAATTACTGACTGGTTGCCATTAGTACCTGCTCATATCATGACAGAAGCTTCGGGCATGATTACAGAAGACACCATCGCTTCTTATGGCAAGACAGGAATTGATTACATATCGGTCGGCGCACTGACACATTCCGTAATGGCAGCTGACATTAGTGCTACTATACAACTCACTACGCAGGAGGACTGAAGAACATGTCGATGATGGAACTTGTAAGAGAACAGGCAAACGCTATGTTGCCAGAACAGTATAAACAGTTTACGGTTAGTGAAATGGAAGAAAAGATTCGGACCATTAAACAAACATTAGGCAACAAATTATTTATACCTGGCCATCACTACCAAAAAAATGAAGTGATTCAATTTGCAGATGCTACGGGAGATTCTTTGCAATTAGCGCAAATCTGCGCAGCAAACGAAGAAGCCGAACATATTGTGTTTTGTGGCGTGCACTTCATGGCGGAAACGGCGGATATCCTAACAACGGAAAATCAAAAAGTCTATTTGCCTGATATGCGTGCTGGTTGTTCGATGGCTGATATGGCGGATATCTACCAGACGGAACGAGCGTGGATTGACTTGCAAGCACGTTTTGGAGATACGATTCTTCCATTGACGTACGTCAACTCAACGGCAGCAATCAAAGCATTTGTCGGGCGTAATGGTGGTGCAACAGTGACATCGTCAAATGCCAAAGAAATCGTTCAATGGGCTTTCACTCAGAAAAAACGTATTTTATTCTTACCTGATCAGCATTTAGGGCGCAACACAGCGTATGGACTTGGAGTGCCTCTCGATCATATGGCTGTATGGAATCCTATTACAGATACTCTCGAATACGCTGGACAAAACGAAGAGTGTCAAGTGATATTGTGGAAAGGACATTGCTCGGTCCACGAAAACTTCACGGTAGAAAATATTCGACAGTTACGTGAAAATGATCCTGATCGTCGTATTATTGTTCACCCGGAATGTTCTCACGAAGTCGTGATGAAATCTGATGATAATGGTTCAACGAAGTATATTATTGATCAAATTGAATCCGCCGCTCCTGGAACGAAATGGGCGATCGGAACAGAAATGAATTTAGTCAACCGTCTGATGGAAAATCATCCGGATCAAGATATCATTTCATTAAACCCTTTAATGTGTCCTTGTTTGACAATGAACCGTATTGATTTACCTCATTTACTTTGGAGTCTTGAAAGTATCATAGAAGGCGCGGAGCAAAATATTATCCAAGTGGATGAAGCTACTTCCGCTGATGCGATGGATGCGCTAAACCGTATGTTGCAACGAAACTAACGTAGCTGCGCTTGACAATTACTCTGAATATTGTATGATTGGGAAAATGATATTGAATGTTGAAGAAGGATCAGTAGATAAATAGCATGTGTTAGAGAGCGGAATCCATCGGCTGGAAGTTTCCGTCGCAATGCCTTGTCGAACCTGCCTTTTGAGTCCTGTGAAAACACAGGCGCGCACCTTGGCGTTAGAAGGAAAGCGGGATTCATATAAATGGATCCAATGATGGTGGCACCGCGGAAGTTATGTCCTTTCGTCCTGATTATATCGGGACGATTGGGCTTTTTTATTTCCTAAAAGCAGATGATATGGAGAAATGGAAGGCGAATGTATATGAAAAGACAACGAATCGTTGTGAAAATCGGTAGCAGCTCGTTAACGAATGATAATGGAGAAATAGATCAAGTGAAATTCAATGATCATGTCGATGCCTTGGCGATGCTAAAAAACGTTGGACATGAAGTCATTGTCGTCTCTTCAGGAGCGGTCGCGGCAGGCTTTGCCCGTCTCGGTTATTCTTCCCGTCCACAGACCATAAAAGGTAAGCAAGCCGCAGCGGCAGTAGGGCAGAGCTTATTGATACAGTCTTATATCGAAAGATTTAGCGCTCATAAAGTAATACCAGCACAGATCTTATTGACGCGTCATGACTTTGCCGATCGCGATCGATACCGCAACGCATTTGCGGCGATGTCTGAATTACTTGACCGTGGTATTATGCCGATCATTAATGAAAATGATACGGTGTCCATTGACGAGTTAACATTCGGTGATAATGATATGCTATCCGCATTAGTCAGTGGTTTTCTACACGCGGATCAGTTGATTATTTTAACCGATGTCAATGGCATCTACACAAGTAATCCACGAACAGATCCAGACGCTGTACGAGTGACTAAGTTGGATGAAATTACAGATGAATTACTGGGCGGTGCTGATGATGTCGGCTCAAAAGTCGGTACAGGGGGCATGCGTTCGAAGATACTGGCTGCAAAAACCGCTCACACATTGGCAGTTCCAGTATTCATTGGAACAGGGCGTGGTCCGTCAAAATTACTGGACATTTTAAAAGGTCATGGAGACGGTACATATATTTCCAGTCCTGTTGCCAATACGATCAATACGAACCGTCAATGGATTGCACTTCATTCCGAATCAACTGGACGTCTATATGTGGATAAAGGTGCCGAAGAAGCCATTGTGCATAATGGCCGCAGTTTATTACCTGCAGGTGTCTTTAAAGTACAAGGTGACTTTGGTATTGGCGAAGTCGTGGAAGTGTTCGGTTTAGATGGTTTGATCGGTAAAGGTGAAGTCACCTATTCATCTGAACAATTAAAACAAACGATATCCAATAAGGATAAATTGGAAGAATTCAAACCGATGCTAGAAGTCATTCACCGTGATCGCTGGGTACAAGTATAATTAAAGGAGAGAAGTTATTATGAGTGAAATTAAAGCTAAAGGCAAGGCTGCTAAAGAAGCGAGTATTGAACTGAACGTGGCAACGACAGAAGAGAAAAACCATGCATTGCAATTGATTGCCGATCAATTATTGGAAGAACAGGATCAATTGCTCACGGAGAATAAAAAAGATATTGAAGAAGGTCGTGAAAGAGGAATTGACTCGGCCGTTCTCGATCGTATTTTATTGACGCCTGAGCGTATTGAAGCTATGGCGGAAGGTGTTCGTCTACTAATTGAATTACAAGATCCAATTGGAGAAACGCTTGAAGAAATCCACAAAGAAAACGGATTACATATTGTCAAGAAGCGCGTGCCGATCGGTGTCATTGCAATGATTTATGAAGCACGACCGAATGTTACGATCGATGCTGCGTCCCTCGCTTTGAAAACAGGGAATGCGGTCGTGTTGCGGGGAAGTTCGTCTGCGAAATATTCCAATTTGGCCCTATGGCGTGTTATTCAACGCGGACTCGAAAAAAGTTCATTACCAGTCGATTCTGTTCAATTAATAGAAGACACGAGTCGAGAAACAGCGAAAGAATTGTTCACACTCAATGACTATTTAGATGTCTTGATTCCACGTGGCGGAGCTAAGTTGATACAGACTGTTATCCGTGAGTCTACAGTACCGGTGATTGAAACAGGGGCGGGGAACTGCCATGTGTTTATCGATGAATCCGCAGATGAGAAAATGGCGATTGATATAGTAGTCAATGCCAAAACCCATCGTCCGTCGGTTTGCAACGCGATCGAAACCGTTTTGATCGATTCCAACTGGTTGACGCGACATGGAAAGCGTTTGATTAAAGCATTACGTGACCAAGACGTGCAACTACAAGGTGACGATCAACTACAGGCATTTGATTCAGATGTCGCAGCGGTTGAACAAAATGATTGGTCAAATGAATACCTGGACTTGACATTACGCTTGAAGAGCGTGGAAAATGTACAGCAAGCATTAGATCATATAGCAACATTCAGTACGAAGCATTCAGAAAGCATTATTACACAGACGGATGCACATGCTGAGCAATTTTTAAATAACGTAGATGCCGCAGCTGTTTACGTTAATGCTTCCACACGCTTTACGGATGGTTTTGAATTCGGTTATGGTGCTGAAATCGGTATCAGTACACAAAAGCTTCACGCGAGAGGTCCAATGGGATTAGAAGCATTGACTTCTTCGAAATTTGTAATTCGGGGAACCGGACAAATCAGATAATATTTAGGAGGGTTTATTTATGGCCAATGAAAAACATATTTTACACTATGAAACTTCCGCACCAAAAGACAAACCAGCAGCGGATGATCCACTCGCTTTCGGAACAATTTTCACAGATCACATGTTTGTAATGGACTATACAGATGGAACTGGATGGCATGATCCTCGTATTGAGCCGTATAAGCCATTTCTTTTAGATCCAGCCGCTATCGTGTTGCATTATGGACAAACTGTTTTTGAAGGGTTGAAAGCCTATTTAAACGAAGACAAGGAAGTAGTTTTGTTCCGTCCAGAGGAAAATATGAAACGCCTGAACCGTTCAAATGATAGATTATGCATGCCGATGTTCGATGAGAAATTCGTATTAAGCGCACTAAAGGAATTGATTTCTGTTGATAAAGATTGGATTCCGGATAGAGCAGGGACATCACTTTACGTCCGTCCTTTCATTTTCGCTACACAGCCTTATTTAGGTGTAGCTCCTTCTAAAACGTACCGCCTAATGATCATTTTATCGCCGGTAGGTCCATATTATAAAGAAGGAGTTAATCCGGTCAAAATTGCAGTTGAATCAGAATATGTCCGTGCGGCAGTAGGTGGTACAGGCTCTGCGAAAACAGCTGGTAACTATGCAGGCGCGATGAAAGCTCAAGAAGTGGCGGAAGCGGAAGGGTATTCACAAGTTCTGTGGCTGGATGCAAAAGAACATCGTTATATAGAAGAAGTGGGAGCGATGAATGTATTCTTCAAAATCAATGGAGAAGTTATCACCCCAAGCCTCAATGGCAGTATTTTGGAAGGTATCACGCGTAAGTCCGTTATCGAGTTATTGATCGCTTGGGATATTCCAGTTACAGAACGTAAAGTGTCCATCGAGGAAATTATGGAAGCCAATCGAGAAGGCACATTAGAAGAGGCATTCGGTACAGGAACGGCTGCTGTTATTTCTCCGATAGGTGAACTATTCTTTGAAGGTGAAAAATGCGAGATCAATCAGAATGAGATCGGTGAACTTTCGCTAAAGCTTTACGAGACGATTACAGGCATCCAGACTGGAAAAATAGAAGATCCATTTAACTGGGTCGTGCCGGTAGACTAATTTCCTTCACAAATCAGGTGGAATGGTCCGTGACAACTGCGGTGCTGTGAAGTACACTGTTAATAGTTTTGATTGAAGGGGAGTTTCCTGATGAACAAAAGTTTGATCGTTCTATTCCTGGCAGTGATGCTATTTACAGTGACAGGATGCGGAAAAACGTCTTCCGCCCCGTCGAGTGCGGAAGATTTATTGAAGAAAGCGGAACAAGCGATGGATGAATTGGAATCGGTCCATGCCAATATCGCGTACGACGAAAGTAGTGTCACATCCGATCCTGCAAAGCGTACAAGCAAAAATGTACAAGTCCAGGCGGATATTGAACAGAATCCACTGAAGGTTTCAGAGGAAGTCGTCTGGAAAATTCCAAAACAAGGCGCGAAAAACATTCAACTATTCCGCCAAGGTAATGAATTGGCTATGCAAGAGACAGTTGAAACAGAAAAAAGTGAATGGCAAGAGCTAACAGATAAGCAACGCATAGAATTGCTTGGTGTGTGGGTGCCGTTTGTTTCTCCTGTAATGGACTTTTCGCTGTTAAAACCTTTTTTGCATGATGCAGAAATAGAAAAAATTGATTATGGCTATGCAGTGCAGTTTTCTCTATCTCCTGCTGATTATCGTCAGTTGATGGAAGTTGTATCAGTGAATAGTCCGCAACCAGAAAAATTTGTCCATACGCATGGCGGATTTCCTGTAGTGGAGAAACTGGATGTAGAGCTGACGGTAAACGAAAAGACCATGTTTGTGACGGGCATGAAGATGTCGGCGAATGTTACGAGTTATTTCGGACGGGATTATATTCGTTATAAGCAGAAGCTCGATGCAAAGTATAGTTATTTTAATGATATTGATTCGATTTCCACACCGAAAGATGCAGAGATGTTCAAGTAATACGAGAAAATCCACACTGACCTAGCAAAGGTTGGCGTGGATTTTTTGTACTATCTAGCTAAATTCCTAACGTGGATTCTTTTGGCCTTTGAATGATTGAAGACGCTTGTGAATGGCGGCCATTCTAGTTTCTTCACCGGCTTCTACAGGGGTATAGAACTTAGAGTTTACTAGGCTGTCAGGCAAGTACTGCTGGTCTGTCCAACCGCCAAATGTGCCTACCGGTGTTGCGTGTGGATAGACGTATCCGCCATGACCAAGTGCGGCAGACCCGCTGTAGTGTGTATCACGTAAATGCATGGGGATTTCGCCTGTTGGTTTCTCATGCAGTGTTTTTGTAGCCGCATCGATAGCTTTATAAGCGGAGTTTGATTTAGAAGCCAGACACATCTCTATAATTGCCGTGGCCAGTGGAATACGTGCTTCTGGCATGCCAAGACGTTGTGCGGCGTCTGTGGCCGCGAGAACTCGGCTTCCGACATCCGGCGCTGCCAAACCGATATCTTCATAACTCATGACAAGCATCCGTCTTGTAACAGCTGTGAGGTCTCCAATTTCGAGTAGTTGGGCCAAATAATAAAGTGCGGCATCGACATCGCTTCCGCGTACACTTTTTTGCAAAGCAGATAATAAATTAAAATGATGCGAGCCCTTTTTATCGCCTAGTAAACTAACTCTAGTCAATAATTGAGCAAGCAATGCATCTTCAATAATAATCTTGCCGTCCTCTTCATCACTTGCAGCAAGTAATGATTCAAGGAAAGTTAAAGCTTTTCGCGCATCACCATTCACGCCTTCTGAGATTTTCTCCAGTTGTTCTGTTGTGATGTCAATCGTTTCCTTACCGAGTCCTTTTTTCTCGTCTTTCAATGTACGCTCGAGTAATTCCAGTAAATCTTTTGGTTGCAATCGTTTTAATTGGACGATTTCTCCACAACGTGAACGAATAGCGGGATTGACATCATGGAATGGATTTTCCGTTGTCGCACCGATCAAGACAATCGCACCGCTTTCTACATGAGGAAGCAGTGTATCCTGCTGCAATTTATTGAAACGATGGATTTCATCTAAGAATAACAACACTTTGCCCGTCATCCGTGCTTCTTTCACTACATCTTCTACGTCTTTTTTTCCTGCTACTGTGGCATTCAACGCAATGAAAGGTAGTTTTGACGTACCTGCGATTGCGTATGCTAGAGACGTTTTGCCGATACCTGGTTCACCATATAATAAAAGGGACGGGACATGCCCGTTCTTGATCATCCGATATAAGGGAGTATTGTTGCCGATGACCTGGTCTTGTCCGATCACTTCATCAATCGTCTCAGGCCGCATGCGAAAAGCCAAAGGTTCATTATGCATGTACATCCTCCTAGCGTACGTTTGTTCTTTCATTATACCGTAAAACATTAGTGAAGTCATTTGCAAGAACCAGTGATACAATTATGCTATACTGATTTCAGCAATTTTAGTAAAGGACGATGCCCAATGAAAATATCCACTAAAGGACGATACGGACTTACAGTAATAGTAGAATTAGGACGAAAATATGGAGAGGGTCCTGTGCCTTTGCGTAAAATCGCAGAAGAGCAAAATCTCTCTGAAGCATACCTGGAACAACTGATCCCGCCTTTACGCAACAGTGGAATGGTGAAAAGTGTTCGCGGTGCCTACGGTGGCTATAAACTCGCAAAAGATCCTTCTGAAATCGTGGCAGGTGACGTAATTCGTTTGCTTGAAGGACCGATCCAATTAGTCGAAGGGCTTGATGACGATGATATTCCGCAACGGGAACTATGGAAACGAATCGGAGACGCAATCCGAGGAGTATTGGATCATACGACGATCAAAGATTTAATTGAATTTGAAGATACGTCGACTGCTGATGAATACATGTTCTATATTTAAAGGAGTTTAGTTATGAAACCAGCTATATATTTAGACTATGCTGCCACGACACCGATACATCCAACTGTATTGGAGCGATTCACCACTGCGCTGCAGGATACATATGGTAATCCTTCAAGTACACATCAATTCGGTCGTCACGCGAGGAAAGTGCTGGAAGATGCACGCAAAACGTTAGCCTCTTCGATCAATGCATCACCTAATGAAATCATTCTTACTTCTGGAGGAACAGAAGCGGATAACTTGGCGGTTTTTGGGTGTGTACGATCGTCGGAAACAGAAGGCAAACATATTATTACAACGGAAATCGAACATCATGCGGTGTTAAATCCGTGTAAACAACTGGAGTCACAAGGCTATAAAGTGACCTATCTTTCACCTAACCGCAATGGGGTCATAACTACAGAGCAAGTTCAGCACGCATTAACAGATGAAACCATTTTGGTGTCCATCATGTATGGAAACAACGAGGTGGGGACAATACAGCCAATTGCGGAGATCGGCCAGCTTCTCTCCACACATCAGGCCGTCTTCCATACAGATGCAGTGCAAGCTTACGGTACGTGCCAACTGGATGTCGAGGAACTGCAAGTTGATTTATTATCAGTTTCAGCACATAAACTTAATGGGCCAAAAGGAATCGGCTTTCTTTATCAGCGAAAAGGTAAGATGCTATCGAGCCAAGTATTCGGAGGTTCACAAGAGAGGAAACGCCGTGCAGGTACAGAAAATGTACCAGCTGTAGTTGCATTTGCAGAAGCGGTCTCCATTGCCGAGCAATCAAAGCTCGTTAAACAAAAAAACTATTCTACGTATAAACAAATAATGGCGGATGTCTTTGAAAAGCATCAAATCGATTTCCAACCGACCATCCCCCATGCAGTAAGATCTTTGCCGCATATTTATCACGTATCGTTTCCGGGCACCGATGTGGAGACATTTTTGATGAGTTTGGATTTAGACGGTATAGCCGTATCAAGCGGTTCTGCTTGTACTGCAGGATCATTTGAACCGTCACATGTCGTAACGGCTATGTTCGGTACGGAATCAGATAACGCTAGAAACTCGATCCGCATTAGTTTCGGCTATGATTTGGATGAATCCATTATAGAAGAAGCAGCCAATCGAATCGCAAGTGTAGTCAAACGACTAGTGAAATGAATTAAGTAAAGGATGAACAATATGACAACGAAAAAAGCACCTGCCGATACACGTGTAGTCATTGGAATGTCAGGCGGAGTGGACTCTTCGGTTGCGGCATTACTATTAAAACAGCAAGGCTATGAAGTGATCGGAATCTTTATGAAAAACTGGGATGACACGGATGAATCTGGACATTGTACCGCGACGGAAGATTTCGAAGACGTACGCAGTGTCTGTGATCAAATCGGCATTCCGTATTACTCTGTCAATTTTGAAAAGCAATATTGGGATAAAGTATTCACGTATTTCTTGGATGAATATAAAAAAGGCCGTACGCCGAATCCAGATGTAATGTGTAATAAAGAAATCAAATTCAAGGCATTCCTCGAGCACGCAAAAAGTCTAGGTGCCGATTATTTGGCGACTGGACATTATGCACAAGTCGTAGAACGCGAAAACGGTGTAGCGATGCTCCGTGGTGTAGACAATAATAAAGATCAAACCTACTTCTTGAATCAATTAACGCAAGAACAACTTCAGCAAGTACTGTTCCCTCTAGGTCATATGGAGAAAAGCAAAGTCCGTGAAATCGCCGAACAAGCAGGACTCGCAACAGCAAAGAAAAAAGATTCAACGGGAATCTGTTTCATCGGCGAGCGCAATTTCAAGGAATTCCTTGGCGAGTACTTGCCTGCACGTCCAGGTGAGATGCAGACAATGGCTGGAGTGAAGATGGGTAAGCATGACGGACTCATGTATCACACAATTGGCCAGCGTCATGGTCTAGGCATCGGTGGAGCTGGTGAACCTTGGTTTGCGGTCGGTAAAGACTTGGAGCGCAACGTCTTGCTAGTTGAACAAGGCTTCTATCATGACACATTGTTCTCAACTAGTTTGCAAGCGACTGACATGAATATTTGTTCACCGAAAGAATTACCCGAGACATTCACTTGTACAGCTAAATTTCGTTATCGCCAACCGGATACTAAAGTAACTGTGCAATTATTGGGTGATCAAGCGATCGTCACTTTCG
This sequence comes from Sporosarcina ureae, assembly GCF_002101375.1. Classification (GTDB taxonomy): domain Bacteria; phylum Bacillota; class Bacilli; order Bacillales_A; family Planococcaceae; genus Sporosarcina; species Sporosarcina ureae_B. The sequence goes on from NZ_CP015207.1 coordinate 3,299,330, forward strand.
ATGAACCTGTTCGCGCAGTCACACCAGGACAAGCTGTTGTGCTGTATGACGGTGACGAGTGCCTCGGTGGCGGCACGATCAATGAAGTATATAAAGACGGTAAAAAACTGACGTACGTAGGATAAGGAGGCAACAGCATGTCGATACATCAAGATGCAATTAAAGAAATGCAAGAAGGCAATTATGAGAAAGCAATTGAGCTTTTCATGAAAGCAGTAGAAGAAAATCCGGAAGAGCCTACAGGCTATATCAATATTGGAAACATCTTTGCGTCTCTTGGAGATGCTGAGCAGGCGGAACCATTTTTCCAAAAAGCGTTGACGCTTGATGAAAATGCAGGAACCGCTTTTTATGGACTGGCGAATCTGTATTACAATCAAGAGCGCTTTGAAGAAGCAGCAAAATTATATGAAAAAGCAATCAATACAGGATTGGATTCTGCCGATGCCTATTTCATGCTCGGTAAAAGCATTGAACAAACAGGTAATGATCGTTTAGCACTGCCATATTTGCAGCGTGCTGTTGAATTAAATCCGGATGATCAGGAAGTGGCATTGTCCTACGGAATTTTACTAGCTAAGCTTGAATTATTTAAAGAGGCTAAGCCGGTATTCGAATCCATTTTGGCGGTAGCTCCTGATCATGCGGATAGCCATTATAATTTGGGTGTTTTATATGCAGTCTCCACAGAAGACAAAACAAGTGCGCTATCACACTTAGAGCAAGCCTTCACTTCGGAACCTGAGCACACACAAGCGCGTTATTTGTTCGATATGATCAAGCTCGGCGAACAGGGCGAGTAATCCATTAGGTGAAAAAGGAGGGAGACCTAGCGATGAGTGAAACAGAACCATATTTAATCGGTAGGCCGGTCGTGACAATTTTCCATAATACGACGAATCTATTTTCCATCGTCAAGTTGAAAGTCACTTCCACCAATACCGATTACCGCGACAGTGAAATAGTGATCAAAGGGTCATTCCCTCCTTTAGTTGCGGAAGAAGATTATAAATTTACGGGTCGACTTGTTACCCATCCTGTACATGGACAGCAGTTTGATGTGCAGACGTTTTCGAAAGAGTTACCTGCGACGGAGGCGGGTCTGATTCATTATCTTTCTGGTGACTTATTTCCTGGAATTGGGAAGAAAACGGCGAGTGATATTGTCAAAACACTCGGCAATAATGTCATTCAGAAAATTCTTGAAGACCGCAGTGTTCTTGACCAAATCCCACGTTTGAGCGACGAGCGGAAAGATACGCTCGTTTCGGTGTTGCAGGAAAATCTAGGTCTTGAGCGTACAATGGTGCAACTCAATGAATGGGGCTTCGGTCCACAAGTGGCCATGCGTATATATCAAGCGTATCAAGATGATGCGATCACCATTCTGACAGAAAATCCATACCGTTTAATTCAGGAGATCGAAGGAATCGGCTTTCAACGAGCAGACGATCTCGCAAAGCAACTGGGGCTCGTCGGGGATCATCCCGCGCGTATTAAGGCAGCTGTTTATTACAGCGTACATAGTGAAGTACAGTCTGCAGGACATGTCTACGTAGAATCGGAGACGATCTTGCCACAAGCGAAGCTGTTGCTTGAATCGAGTCAGGCTCATATCATCTCGTACGAATCGATTACCCAAGCAGTGATTGAACTCGTCGAAGAAGGTGCACTGTCTGCTGAAATGCAACGTCTTTATTTACCTTCTCTTTATTTTTCGGAAATTGGTATTGCAGCAAAAGTAAATAAAATTCTTGAAAATGAAGTTGCTGATCAATTTCCTGCTTCTGAAATTAGAAAAGCTATAGGTGAAATTGAGGAACGTTTGGAAGTGCAATATGCCGAAACGCAAGTCGAAGCCATCGAGCGCGCCCTTCATTCTTCACTGCTCGTGTTAACGGGTGGCCCAGGGACGGGGAAGACCACTGTGATTAGAGGGTTGGTTGAGGCCTATGCAGAACTGCATGGTCTCTCACTCGACATCGAAGAGTATGCACGGAAAAAAGAACCGTTTCCAATCATTTTGGCAGCCCCTACAGGACGCGCTGCGAAACGTATGTCTGAATCGACCGGATTACCTGCGATGACGATCCATCGTCTACTCGGTTTTACGGGTCAGGAAGCTGAAGAAGAGACTGAACGAGAAGTGGACGGCAATCTCATCATCATTGATGAAACATCCATGGTGGATACTTGGCTCATGCATCAGCTGTTAAAAGCTGTCCGCAACGATGCGCAGTTATTGTTCGTTGGTGACCAGGACCAACTACCTTCCGTTGGACCTGGTCAAGTGTTGCATGACTTCATGCAGTCAGGGAGAATCCCGGTTGTTGAACTGACTGATATTTTTCGACAAAGTGAAGGCTCGACAATTATCGAAATGGCACATATGATCAAGCAAAAAGAATGTACGATGGATGTCACAAAGAAAACATCGGACCGTTCATTTATCAAAGCATCAAGTGATCAAATACTGCCTGCGGTCAAACAAATCATTGAAAATGCGACATCAAAAGGACATTCCATTAAAGACATCCAAGTACTGGCACCGATGTATAAAGGTCCAGCAGGTATAGATGGCTTGAATAAGATGATCCAAGAAGTAACGAATCCACCTGCAGAGGGTAGAAAAGAAATGGTTTTCGGTGAAACGACGTATCGCATAGGAGATAAAGTACTACAACTCGTCAACCAACCTGAAAGTAATGTCTTCAATGGGGATATGGGGGAAGTCGTTGCGATCATGTTAGCGAAAGAAACTACTGACAAAAAAGCGATCATGGTGGTTTCCTATGACGGCAATGAAGTGCAGTATGAGCGAAGTGATTTGAATCAGCTGACACTTGCGTATTGTTGTTCTATCCATAAATCCCAAGGCAGTGAATTTCCGATTGTGGTCATGCCGATCGTGAGAAGTCAGCGGAAAATGTTGCGACGGAATCTCCTTTACACTGGGATTACGCGCGCTAAGAACTTCTTAATACTGTGTGGTGAAGCGGAAGAATTTAAGGCGGGTATTGCGCGCACTGACGAAACAGAACGACAGACGACGCTAAAAGAACGCATTACGGGGGAAACGCAAGAAAATCTAGCAATACATCACAAGGAACCCATCTCAGTCGATGAAGCACCCGCAAAAGTGACGGTTGAACCACAAGACACGGCACCGGCAAAGTTAACGATGGACAATTTTACTGGAATCGACCCGCTCGTGGGCATGAACAACGTGTCACCATTCGACTTTCTTGAAGTGACGGATTGACAAAGCGAGAGAACTTTCCTATAATTCGTTTAGAAATAATCAAAACGTTGAAGGAACAAGTACCTGTTTATTCTGTGTCATAGAAAAGAGCTTCTTGGCTGAAAAAGCTCCCTCAGATCTACAGCGAACGCTATTCCGAAGTTGCAGGCTAATCCCTGCCGTCTTGCCGCGTTAAGGCAACTCGAGATACCGCGTTATGCGGTAATTAGGGTGGTACCGCGATCAATGAAACCTTCGCCCCTTTATACAAGGGGTGGAGTTTTTTTAATTTTAGGAGGAGTAAAACGATGAGAAAACTCACGGCATCTGAAATTCGCCAAATGTTTTTAGACTATTTTAAAGAGCACGGGCATAATGTAGAACCATCAGCAGCATTAGTGCCAGTTGATGATGCATCACTATTATGGATTAACAGTGGAGTCGCTACATTGAAGAAATATTTTGATGGACGAGTGATTCCTGAAAACCCGCGGATTGCTAATGCGCAAAAATCGATCCGCACAAACGATATTGAAAATGTCGGCTATACAGCACGTCACCATACGTTCTTTGAAATGCTCGGCAACTTTTCTATTGGTGATTATTTCAAAGAAGAAGCAATTATTCGTGCGTGGGATTTCCTGACAAATGAACAATGGATCGGTTTTGATCCCGAACGCTTATCCGTTACGATCCATCCGGAAGACGAAGAAGCGTATGCTATCTGGAAAGATCAGATTGGTATTCCGGTTGAGCGCATCATTCGCCTCGAAGGCAACTTCTGGGATATCGGTGAAGGCCCAAGTGGTCCAAACTCTGAAATCTTCTACGACCGCGGACCGAGTTATGGCGACGATTTCTCCGATCCTGAATTATATCCAGGTGGAGAAAACGAACGGTATTTGGAAATCTGGAACTTAGTATTCTCTGAGTTCAATCATAATCCTGATAACACGTACACACCGCTACCAAAGAAAAACATCGATACGGGAATGGGTCTTGAGCGCATGGCATCCGTTATCCAAGATGTGCCAACAAACTTCGATACAGACTTGTTCTTACCGATCATTGAAGCAGTTGAAAATGTTTCAGGCAGAAAATACGGTGAAACTACTCAAGCAGACACGGCATTTAAAGTCATTTCGGATCATATCCGCACAGTAGCATTCGCTATTGGCGACGGAGCACTTCCGTCCAATGAAGGCCGTGGCTATGTTCTGCGTCGTCTATTAAGAAGAGCGGTCCGTTTCGCGAAACAATTAGGTATTGATAAGCCATTTATGTACATGCTGGTACCTATTGTTGGGGATATCATGAAAGACTTCTACCCCGAAGTCCACGATAAACAAGCGTTCATTATGAAAGTCGTGAAAAACGAAGAGGACCGTTTCCACGAAACATTGCATGACGGTATGGCGATTTTAACGACGATCATTGAAAAGGCTAAAGCTTCAGGCTTACCAATCGTTTCAGGCTCTGATGCGTTCAAACTCTATGACACATACGGCTTCCCGTTTGAACTAACAGAGGAATTTGCCCTCGAAGAAGATGTGGCAGTCGACCGTATCGGATTTGACGAAGAAATGGCTGCACAACGAAACCGTGCGCGTGCTGCGCGTGCGACTTCGGACTCTATGCATATTCAATCGGGCGTTCTTGGTGAAATTCATGAAGCGAGTGAATTCATCGGCTATGGCCAACTAGAAACAACTGCGATCGTCAGTGTCCTGGTTCAAGACGGTCAACGTATCGCACATGCAACTGAAGGAGAAACGGTACAAATCATTTTGGATCAGACTCCGTTCTATGCAGAAAGTGGCGGTCAAGTAGCTGATAAAGGAATGATTACAAACGAGTCGTTCACTGCGGAAGTTCGCGACGTCAAAAAAGCGCCAAATGGACAGAACTTGCACACAGTCTTCATCAGTTCCGGTGAATTGAATGAAGGCGTATCAGTTAGCGCGAAAGTGGACGAGTTCTCACGCAAGCTGACGATCAAAAATCATACGGCTACACACTTATTGCACCGCGCATTGAAAGATGTTCTTGGTGAACATGTCAATCAAGCAGGTTCATATGTTGGTCCCGATCGCCTTCGCTTTGACTTCTCCCATTTTGGACAAGTCACAAAAGAAGAACTCGAGCGCATCGAATTCCAAGTCAATGAACAAATTTGGGCAGGTACATCTGTCCATACGATCATTTCACCAATTGCTGAAGCGAAAGAAATGGGTGCGATGGCATTGTTCGGCGAGAAATACGGCGATATCGTTCGCGTTGTTAAAGTCGGAGACTACTCTGTCGAGCTTTGTGGAGGGTGTCACGTTAACAACACGTCCGACATCAACGTATTCAAAATCGTTTCTGAAAGCGGTATTGGAGCGGGCACGCGACGTATTGAAGCCTTCACGGGTGGACAAGCATTCCGTTCATTTAAAGAAGACCAAGCAATCATCGATCAAGTCGCAACAACTGCAAAAGCTACTCCGAAAACAGTTGTCACAAAAGTCGAATCGATTCTTGCTGACTTTAAAGAACTTCAACGTGAAAATGAATCATTGCAAGCGAAAATGGGCAACAGCCAATTAGCCAGTATCATGGAAACGGCTCAGCAGATCGATGACGTCACAGTCATTTCTGCAAATGTGGAAGTGAAAGACAATAACGGTTTACGTCAATTGATCGACGAAATGAAACAAAAAACTTCCAAAGGCGTCATTGTACTTGGTACAGTAACGGATGGAAAAGTTATGCTAGCGGCTGGTGTTACCGATGATTTACGAGGCGGCAACTACCACGCGGGTAAAATCGTCAACCATGTGGCGTCACTTTGTGGCGGAAAAGGTGGCGGGCGTCCAGACATGGCGATGGCAGGGGCGAAAGATGCGTCAAAACTTGATGATGCGCTTCAATCCGTGTATGATTATGTAAAATCTGTTTAACCATTTCAGAGAACGATTCATCATAAATTGTAGATACATGTTACTAGTTAATTTTCATTTGGGTGGCTAAATTGCCTACCCGGATGATTGAACTAGAATGAATACGTGCGGTGATTTAATCACAAATCTATGTACTATGTATATTATGACGGTAGATCGTTACACACATAAATGGAAATCGGAAAGCGGGGTGTCGAGTATGAATTCGTCCGATGAAACGATGAAGTTTAACTTTCCTGAAGAATCGATGGAGGAAGAAGTCAAAACAGTCATGCTCCACGTTTACAAATCATTAGAAGAAAAAGGTTACAATCCAATTAACCAGATGGTTGGCTATTTACTGTCAGGAGATCCAGCCTACATTCCACGCCACGAAGACGCCCGTAGTTTGATTCGGAAACTGGAACGAGACGAAATTCTAGAAGAATTAGTTAAGTTCTATATCCGAGAAAACAGAGGTAAAACAGAATGAGAATTATGGGATTGGACGTTGGCACCAAAACCGTTGGTATTGCGATAAGCGATAGTCTCGGTTGGACAGCCCAAGGAATCGAAACCATCAAAATTGATGAAGCGGTAGGTTCTTTCGGGATGAAGCGAGTCAAACAATTGACAGAAGAGTACGAAGTGACGGAGTTTGTCGTCGGGTACCCTAAGAATATGAATAATACAATAGGGCCCCGTGGAGAAGCATCTGAACAGTACGCTGAGAAGTTACGCGAGAAGTTCGGTTTACCTGTCGTTTTATGGGATGAGCGATTAACTACTATGGCTGCTGAACGTGTTTTGATTGATGCGGATGTCAGCCGAAAAAAACGTAAATTGGTCATCGATAAAATGGCAGCCGTCATGATTTTACAAGGGTATTTGGATTCACAAAAAAACTAGAGGTGATTAAACAATGGAACACGGACAAGAAACAATGACAATCGTAGATGAGAACGGCGAAGAGCACGTATGTGAGGTAATTTTAACATTTGATTCAAAAGAATATGAAAGATCGTATGTGCTTTACCATATTTTAGATGGCGAAGAGACAGATGATGACGAGGAAGTTGAAATTCATGCGTCCGCATTTATTCCGACTGAAGAAGGAGAAGATGGCGGATCACTTCTTGAAATTGAATCCGATGAAGAATGGGATATGATCGAAGAAGTGCTGAACACATTCCTTGATGAAGAAGACGAGTAAGCGATAATATCATGTGACGGGCGGAATGGTGCTGACCGTTCCGTCTTTTTTAATGGATTTATCTATAGCGGAAGAAGAGGTGAGGCTTGTGGAAAAAGAGCCCCAAAGAAAAAAAGATGTCATGTTTGAACGTATGTTAGAACAGAAGGAAGAAGTGAGAACCGTTAGAAAAATAGTGCTTTGGATTGTAGCCGTTGTATTGGTTGTAGGGATAGTTGGAGGTTTTTCGGTCTATACATACATAAAAAGTGCGTTAGAGCCTGTTGATCCGGATTCAGAAAAAGTCGTAGAAGTAGAAATTCCGATCGGTTCAGGTTTGGATATGATTTCAGAAAAACTAGAAGAGTCGGGTATTATCAAAAATGCGCGGATTTTCAAATACTATGCAAAAGTAAACAACGAAGCAGATTTCCAAGCTGGCACGTATGGATTAACACAGTCCATGACGCCAGATGAATTGATTAAGAGTCTGAAAACAGGTGTAGTCTATCGCACACCGGCATTTACACTAACGATTCCAGAAGGGTTAACGATTGATCAGATTGCAGAAAGAACAAGCAAAAAGACCACGATTACCAAAGAGCAGTTTATGGAATATGTGACGAATGAACAAGTCATTCAGGAATATATGGCCAAGTATCCAGATATCATAACAAAAGAAATTCTTAATGAAAATATACGCTATGCACTGGAAGGTTATTTATTCCCAGCTACTTACCCGTTCTTTGAGGAAAAGCCTACTGTCAAAGAAGTGGTCGATACGATGGTCGATGCCACCGTACAGAATGTCATCCCGTATAAGGCGTATTGGGCCGAGGAAGGCAAAGACCGTTCAGTTCATAAAATGCTGACATTTGCTTCCTTGTTAGAAAAAGAAGCAACAGGCCAAGCAGATCGCGAAACGATCGCAAGCGTCTTTAATAACCGTATTGAACAAGGTATGCCGTTACAGACAGATCCAACAGTTTTATATGCGTTAGGCGAACATAAAGCCCGTGTCATGAATGAAGATTTGAAAGTGGATAATGTCTATAATACGTACAAAAATAAGGGATTACCGCCAGGGCCCATTGCGAATGCCGGAACTGCTTCTCTCCAGGCAACTGTCGAACCCTCCAAAACTGGATACTTGTTCTTCTTGGCAGATAAAGATGGCGTTAATCACTTTGCTAAAACCTATGAAGATCATCTGAAAAACAAAGCAAAGTATATCGACAGCCAACATAAATAACACGTCGTAAAGGGGAAGTAGATATGACGGACTACAACACGTACATTAGCCGCTTTGCGGAAGAAAAAGAGCCGCTTATCCTAGAGATGGAGGATTACGCTGCAGAGCATCGTGTGCCCATCATGGATGATACGGGCTTGTATACGTTAATCGGACTGCTACAAATACAGCAGCCGAAACGTATTCTTGAAATTGGAAGCGCAATCGGCTATTCGGCTATTCGATTGGCGAAAGCTTTTCCAGACGCCATCATTTATACAGTCGAGCGCGATACAGAGCGGTATGAGAAAGCGGTCGAGTATATTGTACGCAGTGGACTGAAGGAACGTATTATAATTATACATCATGATGCGCTCGAGTTAGATGAAACGAAGTTACCACAAGAACCATTTGATGCACTGTTCATTGACGCAGCAAAAGGACAATATCGAAAGTTTTTCGACAAATATAGCCCACTGGTCGGTCCTGCAGGTGTAATCTATTGTGATAATATGTTCATGCATGGTATGGTGCTGTTGGAAGATGCGGACATACCGAAACGCAACCGCACGATGATACGAAATTTGCAACAATTCACGAGCTGGGCGATGCAAAACGATCACTATGAAACATCACTAGTACCAATAGGTGACGGCATTTTACTAGCTGTGAAAAAATAATAAACAGTAGATCGCAAAAGGGGAATCACTGTGAAGAAAAAACCTGTCGTAATTGGTATTACCGGTGGTTCTGGCTCCGGTAAGACAAGTGTCACAAAAAAGATACATGAAGTATTCCAAGGTCATTCAGTCGTCGTCATTGAACAAGATGATTATTATAAAGACCAATCCCATTTAGTATTTGAGGAAAGATTAACGACGAATTATGATCATCCTTTGGCGTTCGATACCGACCTATTGATTCAACATATCCATCAGTTGATCAATAGACAGGCAATCGAAAAGCCTACTTATGATTACACATTGCATACACGTTCAGCTGAAAAAGTACCTGTAGATTCACAAGACGTCATCATCCTTGAAGGGATCTTAGTATTGGAAGATGAACGATTGCGAGATCTTATGGATATCAAGCTGTTTGTTGATACGGACTCTGATATTCGCATTATTCGTCGGATTTTACGGGATATTCATGACCGTGGACGTACGGTAGATTCTGTCGTCGAGCAATATGTAAAGGTTGTGCGTCCGATGCATAATCAATTTATTGAACCTACAAAAAAGTATGCTGATATAATCATTCCCGAAGGCGGAGAAAACGCGGTCGCAATCGATTTGATGGTAACGAAGATAAAAACAATTCTTGCTTCTGTTGACGAAGTATAATATGATGATGACATAATTTTAAATTAATTCAGCATCTGCGAGAGTTTGTATAGAAAAACCTAGGATGCACGCAAGATGAGCAAGGACTTTTTTTCGTCCAAATCAGAATAGTGAACGGAAAAAGTGTAGTCAAAACTAAAATAGTTCTGCTATGTCACATAATTAAAGCTAGTGTGACATAGTATTTTTTATGAACAGACATTTGAGGAGTGTTATTACATGGTTTCAGAAAAGAAATTTCCAATGACAGCTGCAGGAAAAGCAAAGTTAGAAGAAGAACTAGAGTATTTGAAAACGGTGAAACGTGTGGAAGTAGTAGAACGCATCAAAATCGCGCGTAGCTACGGTGATTTATCGGAAAACTCCGAGTACGATTCAGCGAAAGAAGATCAGGCATTTGTCGAAGGGAAGATTTCTTCTATTGAAGGAATGATTCGTAATGCGGTCATTATTACTGAAGATGAATTGAATACGGATGAAGTACAATTAGGTAAAACAGTTACATTTAAAGAAATTCCTGATGGTGAAAAAGAGACGTATACGATTGTTGGTTCTGCTGAAGCTAATCCGTTAGAAGGTATGATCTCAAACGATTCGCCAATTGCGAAAGCATTAATTGGTCGAAAAAAAGATGATAAAGTAAAGATTCAGACTCCCGGCGGTGAAATGTCAGTAGAGATACTTGAGATAAAGTGATACACGTACCGTCTTCTCGCTAGCAGAAGACGGTATTGCTAATTTTCATTCCAACCGCGGTATACGCTTTCCATTTCATAGTAAAGGAGATGTCTGAAATGGCAGATCAAGATCCAAAATATTCGAGAACGTCAAGAAAACAAGGCAGTAAAGCAAGCAAAGTGAATAAAGCATTGAATATTTCAATTGGTGTAGTAGTTTTTCTTATTGTAGTTGTTGCCGTAATTTTCATCACGGGTGATGGCGATCAGAAAGAAGTGGCAATCGACAAGCCTAAGCAATCCACTCAGTCCGACGCAGCTCCAATTGAACCTATCGTTTTAGACGATGAGGACGAGATGGACAAGCCTGAAACTGAAGATGATGTGCCAGAAGATGCAGATGAACCAGAAGTTCAGGACCAAGAAGAAAATAACGAAGTGATAAATGAAGTAGTTGAAGAACCGGAAGCGCCAGTGGTAGAAGAACCTAAAGTAGAAGAACCAAAAAAGGATAAACCGAAGAAAGAAACTTCATCGGATTCTAACAAGAAAGTGGTTGTAAATCCTGACTGGAAACCTATTGGAACAAAACAATCAGGCGAGCATGTCTCGAAATACGATGGTCAGTCCGATGACTGGTATGAAAAAAAGAAAGCCATATCCTATGCAACCGGTTTGTCTGAAGATCAATTGTATTTTGATCGTATTCAAAATGGCGGCAGTCCTCAAAAATCAGAAGGTATTGTAAGAAGTAAGGACAATTCCAAAAAATACAAAGTATATCTTGAGTGGGTTGATGGCCAAGGTTGGAAACCTGTAAGAATGGATGTATTGAAGTAAGTGAATCGAACTACCGATGTGCTGCCTATCGTGCAGCACATTCTAGTAAGTAGAAAAGAGGAGAGGACATAAATGAAAATAGCAATCGTTGGTGCAATGGAGGAAGAAGTCGAAATACTTCGCAGAGAAATTGGGTTTGGAAAAATTACAACCATTGGAAACTGTGAATTTATTGAAGGCAAAGTAGGCAAGCATCAAGTGATTGTGACGAAAAGTGGCATCGGAAAAGTAAACGCTGCCATGGCAACGACAATCCTTTTGCAGAACTTTAAACCAGATATCGTGTTGAATACGGGTTCTGCGGGTGGAACTAACCCTGAACTTGAAGTGGGAACGATTGTAATATCTGATTATGTCTTGCATCATGATGTTGATGTAACTGCATTCGGCTATGAGCTGGGTCAAGTGCCCCAACTTCCTGCAAGTTTTCCATCAGATCCTAACCTAATAGAATTCGCTAAAGAAGCTGTAATGGAGTTAGATACATATGAACATGCTGTAGGAACCATCGCTTCAGCTGATATTTTCATGGCTGACCCTGAAAAAGTCCTGCAAGTCAAAAATAGATTTCCGCGTGTAATTGCTGTAGAGATGGAAGCTGCCGCTGTTGCGCAAGTCTGTTATCAATTTAACACGCGATTTGTGGTGATCCGCGCCCTTTCTGATATTGCCGGAAAAGAATCGACAGTCAGTTTTGATGAATTTTTACCGCTGGCTGCCAAACACTCGTCACAGATTGTTTTGCGTGTCATCTCGAAACTTTGAGTGTTCTATGATAAAATGTCTAAGTAGACAGATTAGCAGTTCGTTTGGTTGAGAGGAGGGACATTCAATGACATTTTTAATGGGCGGAGTATTTATCGTCACAGCATTATTGGCAGCAATTATTTTACGCGAGGTTAAAGCGGACTGAGAAAAGAAACAAAGCGTTTCCGATGTGCGGGGGCTGTGGGCCTCTGTTGCACAATCGGAAACGCTTTTTGCATTATTGATATTCATGCTTAAATGATTGATATAATTTGACGATTGCTCGTTTCTCGATACGTGAAACATAACTCCTGGAAATATTCAATTGCTCAGCAATTTCTTTTTGTGTCATAGGCTGATCGTCCAGCAAGCCGTAGCGTCTTTGAATGATTTCCAACTCACGAGAGTCGAGTTTATCCAAATGACGGTAGAGCCGCTCTTTTTGTTCATTTTGTTCTACGGTTGTTTGTGGAGGTATGTCGTTTGTTTGAAGGAGGTCTGCAATTTCTAGGGATTGGCCATCTTTATCCATACCGATTGGTTCGTAGAGGGAAACATCTTTTTGCACCTTTTTCTGTGTTCGTAAATACATAAGGATTTCATTTTCTATACAGCGTGCAGCGTACGTTGCGAGCTTGGTTTTTCGATCTGGCGTAAAGCTGTTGACTGCTTTCATCAGACCGATCGCTCCTATAGAAATATAATCATCAAGTAGTTCGTGCTTTGGCTGGAACTTCTTGACGATATGGGCGACCAAACGCATATTGTGTTCAATAAGTTCATTACGTGCACTTTCATCACCTTCAGCTAATCGTCTCAGGCACTCTGCTTCTTCTTTTTTGGACAACGGACGAAGGAAAGCTTGCCCTCTGATATAACCGATTAGCGCGGGGATCTCTAACCATAATTGCATGACGGCCAGGAAAAACCCGCTCATGTGACCACCTCCGATTATTAGTAGTTTACTCTATGCAAACGGCGGAAGGTCTATCACTGATAAGAAAAGCGATAAAATCAGACATAGTTGTGCGTGCATGCCGCACAACTATGTTATAATCAGACAAGAATTTGTTGTAGGGCGGAGAGGATAATGTGTTAAATCAATTTTTACCAAGTGCTTATGTAAAATCCGTTTTGTTGATTAAACCGGAAGACCTTCTTGAAAATGGTTTTAAGGGCATCATTACAGATTTAGATAACACACTTGTTGAATGGGATCGTGCGGATGCTACGCAAGATATTATGGCGTGGTTCAAATCTATGCGCGATGCTGGTTTGCAAATTACAGTTGTTTCCAATAACCATATTGAGCGCGTCAGTCACTTTTGTGATCCACTAGGTATTCCGTATATTTGTGAAGCGCGTAAGCCGATGAAAAAATCATTTCATCAAGCACTTGCTACGTTAGGTTTGCCAAAAAAAGAAGTCGTCATGATTGGCGATCAATTGTTAACGGATGTCTTGGGTGCGAATCGAGTGGGACTGCAGACGATATTAGTCGTCCCTGTGGCAAGTTCCGATGCGACGATTACGAAGTTCAACCGTGCGATTGAACGACGGATTATGGCAAGGTTTAAAAGAAAAGGATTACTTACGTGGGAGGACTAAATTTGGAATTGATCAAGTGTATTGGATGCGGAATCACGATCCAAACGACGGACAAAACAATGGAAGGCTATGCGCCACCAGCTTCATTAGAAAAAGAAGATGTCATATGTCAACGTTGTTTTAAATTACGAAACTATAATGAATTACAGCCAGTATCCCTATCAGGAGATGATTTTCTAGCGATTTTAAACGGAATCGGTGAAAAACAAGGCCTGATCGTGAAAGTGGTGGATATCTTTGATTTCAACGGTAGTTGGATCAATGGCTTGCATCGTTTTGTAGGCAAGAAAGATATTTTATTAATTGGTAACAAGGCAGATATCCTTCCGAAAGCGATTAATCCGCAACGTGTGAAAAATTGGATGAAAACAGAAGCTGCAAAGCTCGGTCTGAAACCAATTGATGTATTGCTTGTGTCGGCTGTAAAAGGCAACGGCATGAGTGAAGCACTCGACGCGATTGAGAAATATCGTAAGGGTAAAGATGTCTATGTAGTTGGCTGTACGAATGTAGGGAAATCTACTTTCATTAACCGTATCATCAAAGATGCAACAGGAATGAATGATGTGATTACGACGTCTTATTTCCCGGGAACAACTCTTGATGTAGTGGAAATTCCATTGGATGACGGAAAAATGCTGATAGATACACCAGGGATTATCAACGATCATCAAATGGCTCATCACTTGGATCCACATGATTTAAAGTTGATTACACCGAAGAAAGAACTTAAACCGAAAGTCTATCAATTGAACGCTGAACAAACATTATTCATTGGCGGACTTGCACGTTTTGATTTCATCCAAGGTGGTCGCTCATCTTTCAACATTTACGCAGCAAACGGTTTGCCAGTTCACCGGACGAAGTTAGAAAATGCCGATGAGTTGTACAAAAACCATCTAGGTGACATGCTATCTCCACCGGGACCTGCATCACTTGAGAAGTTGCCGTCACTTGTACGTCATGAATTTTCGATTAAGGACGCGAAGACGGACTTAGTAATTTCAGGCCTTGGTTGGATTACGATTCAACACGCTGATGTACAAGTGGCTGTACATGCACCTAAAGGTGTGAATGTCGAAATCAGACCTTCATTGATTTAAGAGCGACAGGAGGAAAGACCAAATGAAAAAATGGTATGCGGTTATAGGCGATCCCATCGCGCAATCGATGTCACCGGTCATGCATGATCAGTGGTTTAAAGAGAACGCTTTGGACGCAACGTATATACCGATTCATGCAACAGTGGGAAGTTTAGAACAATCGATAAACAGCTTGCGTTCACTTGGATGCTGCGGCTTCAATGTGACAGTACCCCATAAGCAGGCGATTCTTCCTTTCCTCGACGAAGTGGACGAATCAGCAACGGTTATGAATGCGGTCAACACAGTTTATCAAACAGCTGATGGTAAATTAATCGGTGCCAATACGGATGGAGCGGGGTTCGTGAAATCGCTAGAAGAGTTTTCAGATTCAGTGAAAGGCTCGGTATTACTTATTGGTGCTGGCGGTGCGGCTAGAGGCATTGCCTTCGCGCTACAGTCAGCTGGCTATGGACCTCTTTATTTCACGAATCGGACCGCTTCAAGAGCTGCGGAACTGGCGACAGATATGATCGATGGCCATGCGCTTTCTATTGAAGACGCTGAAGCTCGTCTCGGCGAGTTTGGACTTGTAGTACAAACGACATCTGTCGGTATGAACTTTGCACAAGAAGGACTACCGCTAGATCCAAAGAATGTCGCAGACGGTGCAGTAGTAGCGGACATAATTTACAATCCGCTTGAAACGGAATTTTTACGACAAGCAAAACAAGCAGGCGCCAAGACGATGAACGGTATAGGAATGTTCGTCCATCAAGGAGCTCTGGCTTTTGAAAAGTGGACAGGCGTCTATCCTGACACAAAAAAGATGAACGATATGATTACAATGAAAGTTGGCGGGTAAACATGTTAACAGGTAAACAAAAAAGATTTTTACGCAGCGAAGCACATCATTTGGATGCATTATTCCAAATTGGGAAAAGTGGTTTGACTGACGCAATTCTCGTACAAATCGACGAAGCACTCGAAGCACGTGAATTACTTAAAGTGAGTGTCCTTCAAAATTGTGATGAAGATAAAAAGGAAATTGCTGAAAAGATTGGCGCGTACAAAGGTATTCACGTAGTCCAAATCATCGGTAGCACAATTGTTTTATACAGAGAATCGACAGAGAAGAAACGCATACAATTACCGTAAGGAGAATCAGATGAAACAAATCGGCATTTTGGGCGGAACTTTCAACCCGCCGCATACTGGACATTTATTGATTGCCAATGAAGTGCGCTATGCACTACAGTTAGATGAAGTATGGTTGATGCCTACTGCCGTTGCGCCACACAAGATTGCGACAGGTGATGCGTCGGCCGAGCAGCGCCTGCAAATGGTGAAACTAGCAGTAGATGAAGTGGAAGGTTTGCGTGCGTCATCATTTGAAATTGAGCGTGGCGGAGTATCTTTTACATATGATACGATGTCGCAGTTAATACAAAATGAAACAGATGTTCATTTTCATTTCATTATTGGCGGAGATATGATTGATCAGTTACCGACATGGTACCGAATTGAGGATTTACTCGAAATGGTTACGTTTATCGGTGTAAAACGTCCAGGTGCTGATAACGCTTCTGCAATCCCGGTACAATTGGTAGAAACACCACAACTTGATTTGTCATCCACATTGATCCGCCAACGTTTTGTAGAAGGTGGAACCGTGCAACTTTTGATTCCCCCGGCTGTCGAAGCTTACATTCGAGAGGAGAGATTATATGGATCTTCAACAAGTTAGAAATGACCTAGAACAACGATTACCGAAAGCGCGTTATGAACACGTACTGCGAGTCACGGAAACAGCTATGAAATTAGCTGAAGAGATGGGTGTGTCAGTAGAAAAGGCTGAAATTGCTGGCCTCTTCCATGATTACGCCAAGTTTATGGATAAAGATGAATTACTGGAATTACTAAAACGGGACGAAGAGTATGAGCTCTATGCACAGTATCACTCCGAATTGTGGCATGCCCCGGTTGGCGCTATGCTTGCGAAAGAGCGGTATGGCGTAGAAGATCAAGATATCTTGCAAGCCATCCGTTTTCATACGACGGGACGCTCGAAAATGAGTGATTTGGAGAAAGTGATCTATATCGCTGATTTAATCGAACCAGGAAGAAAATTTCCGGGTATCGAAGAGCTACGCCAACGTATTGATGGAGAAACGCTGGAAGATCAAATGACTGAATGCATCCAGCATACATTTAAATTTTTAGTTCAGCGATACGCAGTCATTTTTCCACATTCATTTGACTGCTATAATGAACATGTACGTAGAAGAAAGGAACAGTGAAATATGCCAACATTATTAGAATTAGCTTATGAAGCAGTAGATAGTAAGAAAGCGGAAGACATCGTAGTATTAAACATGGAGGGCATTTCACTAATTGCTGATCAATTCATCATTTGTCATGCTAACTCTGAACGACAAGTACAAGCCATCGCGCGTGAAGTGGCAGATGTGGCTTCAAAAGAAGGGTACACAGTGAAACGTTTGGAAGGATTCGATGCGGGTCGTTGGATTTTAGTCGATCTTCTGGATGTAGTCGTTCATGTATTCCACAGAGACGAACGCGGATTCTATAACTTGGAAAAGCTATGGGGAGACGCACAACTACTAAACGTTGAGGATGAAGTATGAGCTCATCCTATTCAGCGTTCGCATCAATTTATGACGAACTAATGAATGATATTCCGTATGACGCCTATGTCGAGTTACTCGATTTGGCGTCTGCTGGCGTTTCAGGGAAAAAGGTATTGGATATAGGCTGCGGAACCGGTTTGCTTTCTGCGAAACTCGCGAAAAAAGGGGCATATGTAACTGCTATTGATCTTTCCGCTGATATGCTGGAGGTCGCTTCACATCGTGCACAGTCCCTTTCTCTAGATATTCAGTTTATCGAACAACCTATGCAGCGACTAGAAATAGAAGGTACATTTGATGCCGCCATCATCTCAATCGATTCACTGAATTATGTAATCCAACAGCAAGATGTCGTGGAGACGTTCCGACGAATTTATGGAGCGCTTGCTAGAGGTGGCGTGTTGCTATTTGATGTGCATTCATTATGTAAGATGGATGAGATCTTTCTTGAAGGGCCTTTTGTTTTTGATAATCGACGTATTGCGTATATATGGCAAACGGCCCCTGGAGATGAGGATCACTCCATTTATTCCGAGCTGGCGTTTTTCGTAAAACAAGAAGATCATTCCTATCAACGTTTTGATGAAGTACATATGCAACGATCGTTTGCAGTACCGGAATATGTTCAAATGCTGGAAGAAGTTGGATTCCACATTGAAAGAGTTTTTGCAGATTGGGAAGATGAAGCACCCGAAGAAGAGAGTGAAAGAATATTCTTTCAAGTTCGAAAATAGGGCTACCATAGTAATTCGGAATCGGGTATAGTTAATAGGACTCCATACGGTGCTGAAAGAAAGGATCGTTGCTTATCCGTTCATTCCTTACCGAAAAGTGGCGTACATTGATCATTCCTATTGCAGCATTCGCTGTACTATCCACCGTTTTGTTCTTTCCCCCAAGACCGGAACAACTTTCCGAAGAACGTGGACAATCCCTATTTGAACCAATTGAATCTATTGAAATCGCTGAACAAAATAAAGAACTGGAAGCACCTGTTGAATTAGTCGCTGAAGCGGTCTCTGTTACTATTCTCGTAGACGTTAAAGGCGCTGTGAAACATCCTGGACTGTATTCGATGCAAGATGGCGATCGCTTGCTTGATGCGGTCGACAAAGCAGGAGGCTACACAGAGGCCGCTGATACCAGGCTATTGAATCACGCTCAAAGACTGCAAGATGAATCTGTCGTCTATGTACCGATCGCTGGAGAAGAGCCTCCCGTATACGAGCAGCCGGCTACAGCGTCATCTTCATCAACGGACAGTTCCACTTCAAAAGTCAATATCAATACTGCGAATGAAAGTGATTTTCAGACGCTTCCTGGCATTGGCCCGGCAAAAGCTATGGCGATTGTCCAATACCGTGAAGAGCATGGACCTTTTTCGCAATTGGATGGAATAAAGAATGTGTCAGGTATTGGTGACAAAACATTTGAAAAATTAGAACCAAATATTATTCTTAATTGATGGAGGCAACCGTATGGAGCGAATTACTTGGGATCAGTTCTTCATGGCGCAAAGTCATTTGCTGGCGATGCGCAGTACATGCACACGACTCTCGGTAGGTTCCATTTTAGTACGCGATCAACGCATTATTGCTGGCGGCTACAATGGTTCGATATCGGGCGGAGACCATTGTATTGAACACGACTGTTATGTCGTGGATAATCATTGTGTTCGAACGATACACTCGGAAATGAACGCATTATTGCAATGTGCTAAATATGGCATACCGGTTGCAAAAGCGACCATATATGTCACTCACTTCCCGTGTTTACAGTGTAGTAAAGCATTGATTCAGGCGGGGATTGAACGCGTTAAATATGCGGAAGATTATCGGAACAGCGAGTATGCACTCGAGCTATTTGCTCAAGCAGGTGTAGAGATTGAAAAAGTGCCCTTTGATGAGCGTTCGATTGACTTCGCTAGTGAAGAGAAATTTTCATTATTCAACGAGATGTTGACTAAAATGCAAGAACTTGGCGCTGAACCTGAAGAACTGGATGCCCTTTTGCAAAGGGTGAATCATTTATTTGGCAATTAATCCAATCGATACGTTGGATGTATATAGCGATTCCTGTTGCGATTTCTGCGTTTTCAGCTGAGCTTTCAGGATCGCTTTTATTTTTGAATGCATTATTCCTCATACCGTTCTACTTTTTACGCAAAGATTATTTACACCTCCTTCTTTGCACACTTCTTGCAAGTCTCTCTTTTTTCTATTTCTCGAGTCAATCCACAACTCTTCCTGACGCTTCGGTCGTGACATTTCATTGGAAAGATCAAGTGAAAATCGATGGTGCTAAAGTGAAGGGTTTCGCTACACTGACTGATGGCACAATCGTCTATATGATGTATTCATTTCCTTCTGAAGTGCAAAAGAGTCAATTTCAATCTGCACGATTAGCGACCTATCAGTTCACGGCTGAAGTAGAGCCAAAAGAATTGGAACCGGCAGCTCATGATTATTCGTTCGATATGGCACGCTATTTACGAATGAATGGCGCGGCGGGAGTTCTAGAAGCCACTCGTATCACCTCGAGCGTACCACTCGCCACAATTCGTTCACGACTCTCTCACTACCGCTCTACAATCAAACAACATATTCACGACCAATTTCCACCCTCACTTGTTACAGAAGCTGAAGCGTTATTGATTGGTGACCGTTCGGGGATGGATCGTATCTTGCAGAAAGAGTATCAGACGCTTGGTATTACGCATCTCTTTGCGATATCTGGGCTGCATGTCGGTTTATTAACGTTTTTCTTTCGAGCTATTTTGCTACGTATCGGTTTCCGCAAAGAATGGGTGACCTACGGATTACTCATGTTTTTACCAGTCTACGCATGTATTGCAGGAGGAGCACCGTCTGTCTGGCGTGCGGTGACGGTGACAATGATTGTATTGCTTGCTGTTTCAGGAAATTTTAAATTGCGCCTTGATGATGCGCTTGCTATAAGTGCATTATTTTTTATCGTTATGCAACCCCATATCGTATTCCAACCTGGATTTCAGCTATCTTATTTAGCTGCGTTCTCTTTATTGTATTCGTCAGCTATTCTTAGCCAAGCGAAAAACGGATTGATTGTTTCGTTTCTTGTCACCGTCATCACGCAAGTCGCGCTTTATCCTATTTTGCTATATCACTTCTACGAGTTGTCGATTTCTTCTTTTATTGCGAATTTGTTCTATGTTCCGTTGTATTCTATATTTATTTTGCCTGCTAATTTACTGTTGCTGATTTGTACGTACGTAGCACCACCATTGGAAACTTTCCTATTCATTATTTATGAACCCGTGAGGCAATGGATTGGTAGTATGACGACATGGTTTGCTTCGTTCCCCTACCAAATGTGGACACCCGGACAACCGGATGGGGTTGGGGCAGCGCTTGCCGTCATTGGTATTCTCATCTTCCTTGTCTGTCTGGAAAGGAAGAAGTTCGTCGTGTTCGGTCTTATTTGCTTACTACTCCCAGCACTCTATCTGGAAATTAAGCCGATGCTTCATCGTGATGTGGTCATTTCCTATATAGATGTCGGGCAAGGGGATAGCACGATAATCGAAATGCCTTATCGGAAAGCGGTGTATGTGATAGATACAGGTGGAGTGGTCCGCTTTGGCGAAACGGACTGGAAAACACCCAAGCAGCCTTTTGAAATCGGACGAAATATTGTCGTGCCCTACTTAAAAGCAAAAGGGATCACGAAAATTGACCGGCTGATCATATCCCATGCCGATTTGGATCATATGGAGGGGGCCGACGAAGTCTTGGAAGAGTTAAAAGTACAGGAAATTCATTTGTCGCCTGGAAGTGAACAAGAGAATGCAATGGAGGAAATGTTGCCACTGGCAAAAAGACAGAGCATTTCAGTGCAATTAGTCGGAGAAGGCATGAATTGGAAAATAGGAGACTATCAATTCCAATATGTAGCACCTGAAGAGCGTGTATATGACGGTAATGATAGTTCATTAGTACTTGTGATGAAGGAAAAAGACCTTCATTTCATCTTTCCAGGAGATCTCGAAAAAGAGGGGGAGCAACGATTTTTAGAAAGATATATTGCCGCTGATTTTCAACGAGTCGTACTAAAAGCCGGCCATCATGGAAGTAAGACGTCGAGTACGGAGCCGTTTATTCGTTTTCTTAAGCCGGAGTTTATTATTGTATCAGCAGGGAGGAATAGTCCATACGGGCATCCGCATGCAGAAGTGACCGACCGTTTCCGTGAACATAGCATTCCGTTTTGGTCAACTGCTGAACAAGGAACTATTGAATTACGTGTGAAAGACGGAGTGTATACTGCCACTTCAAGTCGATAGAAAAATAAATAGACACATCCGCCAGTTTGGTGGATGTGTCTATTTTATACAACAGTTGATTAGAGAGCGACGATATCGATGATCGTAGCAACAACAAAAATTGCAGAAAAACCGATAAACGCTACTATAAAGCCGATGCCACTGTCAATCGCATCATTACGTTTGGATTGGACATCATGTTCAAATTCATTCATTGCTACACCTCCTAATTCCATACTAAGTATAGATGAAAGTGAAAGAAAAATCCATTAAAATCGCAGTTTTTAGGAGTTGCAACGTATGTTGACACAAATTGTTCATAGAGTAAGTATGTTGTAAGTTACAAGAGCGGAGTTGCTTATAGCAAACTCCACCTCATCTTAGAATTAATAATATTTGTCCTTTTCTGCTGTCTCCCGATGGTTCGGAGTCATCGGTTCCTGTTTCGGCGCTAAATGTTCGAGTTCTGTTAACTCCAGTGATATTTCCTCTTTCTCTACAGGCTTCGAATTTTTATGAGAATTTGTTTTTAGACGCTCAGACTTTTTCATTAAAAAACCTCCTTTACATGCTAGTATGGAGAAAGGATTGATTTTCATGTATAGTTATCACAGGTTTTTATTAGCAAGCAATCGGTAATTGAGGTGAAAAAAGTGATTACAAAAATTTGGAGTCAAATTGAAAAAGGTGATGTGCAACCAGTTTATCTACTAACAGGCACAGAGCAGCACTTATTGGACGAAACGATTAAGAAATTAATCAAAGCAATCCCAGGTATGACAACTTCTGAAGTGAATCGTTTTGATTTAGAAGAGATTCCCATCCAAGCCGTACTTGAAGTGGCGAATGAATTTCCATTTTTAGTCGACCATAAATTAATCGTCGCAAAAAACTGTTCATTCTTGAAAGCGACGGATCAATCGAAGGAAAAGCAGAACCATCAACTAGAACTATTGGAAAAATGGCTTGAAAATCCATCACCTACTGCTACCGTAGTTTTCGTGGCACCATATGAAAAATTAGATGCGCGGAAGAAAATTACGAAAAAAATAAAAAAGCATGCAGTTATTGTAGAAGCGGTTGCTTTACAAGGGCAAGATGTATCCACGTGGGTTATGCAGCAAGGTAAGGATAAAGGTATTGAATTCGATAAAAAGACAGCTGAATTTCTTATGGAGATGTCTGGAACCGACTTACTGACATTGTCGACAGAAGTGGACAAGCTCGCTGGCTACTTAGCGTTTAAAGGTACGGTGGATACGAATACGATTGAGCAATTAGTAGCCAGGACACCTGAGATGGATGTATTCCGCCTAACAGATTCATTCGTCAACAATAAACGAGCGGAATCAATCGCGGTCTATCATGATTTATTACGTAATGGTGAAGAGCCAATCATGCTGGCATCACTCGTTGCGAGTCAAGTACGTTTAATGATTCATGTGACGAATTTACGTAAAAAGGGTTATCAGCAACAACAAATTGCTACAACGCTTCGGATCCACCCGTATCGTGTTAAATTGATGATGCAACGTCAGCTACCTCCTTTGCAAGTGTTGCTGAAAGCATTGGATGATTTAGCGACTATTGATCTGCAACTTAAAACAACGAGTGGTAACCGTCAGCGTAAATTGGAATTATTTTTACTGAATGGATTATAAGAACACAAAAAAAGACTGCCGTCACGAAGAGGCAGTCTTTTAACATATCATTATTGAGCTTTTTTAGTTAGACGTGATTTTTGACGAGCAGCAGTGTTTCTTGGGATAAGACCTTTACGGGCAGCAGTATCCAATTGTTTCACAGCATCTCTCAAAAGTTCTTCAGCGTTCTCTTCTTTATTAATAAGAGCCGCATCCGCTTTACGGATTGCAGTACGCATAGAAGCTTTTACGTGAGAGTTTTGCTCGTTAGCAGCAGCACTTTGCTTCACGCGTTTAATAGCACCTTTAATGTTTGGCATTTCATTCACCTCCAGCTTTCAGGTAAGGCAAGAGTGTTTCCACAATCATCCGGATATCTCTTTACAACAAGCATAATTTTATCAAAGCTACCGCCAGATTGCAAGAAAAAAAGTAAAGTGATTCAACTTTACAGTAATCTATTTGAGAATAAACGCCGATAAATTGCACAAACTTACTAGTAGAGGTGAAGAAAATGAGCGAAATCAACTATTACCGCACAGATTTAATTGATGAAAGTGATGAGTTTGTCAGACATCAGACCGAACAAGAAGAAAAAAAATTGAAGGAAATGTCCGGAATATGTGTCGAAGAACAAACAATCGGTCGAATTAAGGCGACAACTGTAAAAGTGACAGCGGAAGGGGAAGAAGAAATCGGAAAAGCGAAAGGTACATATATTACGCTGACGATTCCGACACTTGCTGTTCACGAAATCGATGAGCTCCAAGCATTATGTGAACTTGTGGTGGAAAAAATGGACACATTAATTAAAGAAAAGTTACCGGGTGACGTGAAAAAAGTATTGTGTGTCGGTCTCGGCAACCGAGAGATTACACCAGACGCTGTTGGACCCGCCGTTATGGATTATGTGAAGGAAGTTATACCAGATTATTACGAAGCAGACGAGAGCGGTGTAATGGTGTATGCACCGGGTGTAACCATTCAGACTGGTTTGGAAACTGCTTCATTCGTTAAAGCGATTGTGGATCAAAGTAAGCCCGATTTATTGCTGGTCGTCGATGCGCTTGCTGCAAGGAGTAGCGCAAGGCTTTGCCGCACGGTTCAGCTGACGGATACCGGTATTCATCCTGGTTCAGGTGTAGGGAACAGCCGCAAAGAGTTATCGGAAAAAAGTCTTGGTATCCCTGTGATTGCAATAGGTGTACCAACAGTAGTGGACGGACCTGTATTGGTGGCAGATGCTATCGATACGATGTTCGGCTATATTGCAGCCAGAATAGAAGAAGAGAGTATGCCTTCGTCTAAACTTTCAACGGGTCGTTTCCCCCAACGTTCAACAAAAGATGCGGATCGTACAGCGCTTGGCCCTATATTTGGTGATTGGTCATCGTGGACGCATGAAGAACGAATCCAATTATTTGAAGAAGTACTGACAAATCAGGAGTTGGCGACATTTATTTCTCCAAAAGAAATTGATTCATGGGTGGCAAATTACGCAATTGCATTATCCTCTTCATTAATTACCTGGATTCACAAAGTAAATGCATGAACTAGTCATTGACCTTTTTTCTTCCGCATAGTGTGGAAGATGGAGGGATTACTATGAAAAAAACTTTGCAAATCTGGATGAGCGTTATTTTTGTATTGTTCATCTTTCCTGTTGTATTGCAGTACATTCCCAAACAGCCAACCATTTCCACTGCCCTCTCGTTAAAGGAACCGAGCACAATTGTCTACGCATCCAATGTGTTGGAAGAAGATATTCGACCGAAGACAGAAGGAAATGTGTTGATTTATTCGACTCACTCACATGAAGCGTATGAACCTATTACGCAAGCGGCGAATGGAAAAGTGGCGGTATCTCATCATTCTGAGAATATTTTAAAAGTGGGCGAGAGGCTAAAAGAGAATTTAATTTCACATGGCCTTGCAGCAGAACAGCTCGATATCGATATTGTGAAAATCATGCAACAAAAGAAGATACCGTATCATCGCTCTTATGCTGCGATTAGACCCTATGTGGAAAAGAAGGTTAACGAGCAATCTTATGACTTAGTCATCGACATGCATAGAGATTCGCTAGGGCCTTCAAAAACGACGATAACACACGCCGGTCAACGCTATGCAAAAGTGGCATTTGTAATTGGAAGAGACCACCCCTATTACGAACGGAACCTGGCCAAAGCGAAGCAATTGAAAAATGAGATGGAAAAATTAGTGCCTGGCATTACACGGGAGGTCATTATTAAAGGTGGACGTGGTGTCGATGGTAAATACAATCAAGATCTAAATACAAGCATCATTTTACTCGAAATGGGTGGTGTGGGTAATACAGAAATGGAGATCAACCAAACGATCTCTGTTATTGGTGAATCTGTTTCCGCTATGATGATTGTGCAATAATCTTTCAAATATTGAAGTCTGAACCGTTCACTGCTATAATTCAAGTAGCTTAAATAGGTACGTACATGTAGGAGTGAACAGTGATGAATCAAGAGCAGAGAGCAGCACGTCAAAAAAACATTCGAAATTTTTCTATCATTGCCCATATCGACCACGGGAAATCAACGCTGGCGGATCGGATATTAGAAAAAACAGAAATAGTGAAAACACGTAACATGAAGGCCCAATCATTGGATTCGATGGACCTGGAACGTGAACGCGGTATCACCATTAAATTGAATGCCGTTCAGTTAGTCTATACAGCATTGAATGGTGAAGACTATACATTCCATTTGATCGATACACCAGGACACGTAGACTTCACATATGAAGTGTCAAGAAGTTTAGCTGCTTGTGAAGGGGCTATTCTTGTAGTAGATTCTGCGCAAGGCATCGAAGCACAAACATTGGCGAACGTTTATCTGGCGTTAGACAATGATTTAGAAATATTACCTGTTATTAATAAAATCGACCTCCCGGCAGCTGATCCGGATCGTGTGAAAAGAGAAATTGAAGATGTGATTGGATTAGATGCATCTGAAGCAGTTTTAGCTTCTGCGAAAGCGGGAATTGGGATTGATGAAATCTTAGAACAGATCGTAGAAAAAGTGCCAGCACCTCAAGGAGATCCGGAAGCGCCATTGAAAGCGTTGATCTTTGACTCTCACTATGATCAATATAAAGGTGTTATTGTCAATATTCGTATCGTAGAAGGAAAAGTAAAGCCTGGCGATATGATTCGCATGATGGCAACAGGTAAAGAATTTGAAGTACTGGAACTAGGTGTTTTCACTCCAAGTATTTCTCCACGTGACGAATTGACAGTTGGAGATGTAGGATTCTTATCTGCTTCCATTAAAACGGTAGGCGATACTCAAGTGGGGGATACAATAACACTTGTCAATGATCCTGCAGAGGAAGCATTGCCAGGTTACCGTCGTATGAATCCGATGGTGTTCTGTGGACTGTATCCAATCGATACATCCAAATACAACGATTTGCGTGAAGCGCTTGAAAAGCTCGAACTGAATGATTCTGCACTTGAATATGAGCCAGAGACATCTCAAGCGTTAGGCTTCGGTTACCGTTGTGGTTTCCTTGGACTGTTGCATATGGAGATCATTCAAGAACGAATCGAACGCGAATTCAACATCGACTTGATCACGACAGCGCCGAGCGTTATTTATAAAGTAAACTTAACGGATGGTTCGACGATGAACGTCGATAACCCATCGATGATGCCTAGTGCACAAAAAGTAGACTTTGTTGAAGAACCATATGTTAAAGCTTCCATTATGGTACCGAATGATTACGTAGGATCCGTCATGGAGCTCTGTCAGCGTAAACGTGGAGATTTCATGACAATGGATTATATGGACGCATCCCGTGTCAATATCATTTATGAACTGCCATTAGCTGAAATTGTTTATGACTTCTTTGACCAATTAAAGTCTAGTACAAAAGGGTACGCCTCCCTAGATTATGAATTGATTGGCTATAAGCGATCGAAACTCGTTAAGATGGACATTTTGTTAAACGGGGAAACTGTCGATGCGTTGAGCTTTATCGTGCACAATGACTTTAGCTACGAACGTGGGAAGGCAATCGTTGAAAAACTGAAGTCGTTAATTCCAAGACAACAGTTTGAGGTTCCTGTGCAAGCAGCAATCGGGCAGAAAATCGTTGCACGTTCAACTATCAAATCGATGGGGAAAAACGTTTTAGCAAAATGTTACGGTGGAGATATTTCTCGTAAGCGTAAACTGCTTGAGAAACAAAAAGAAGGTAAGAAAAAGATGAAGCAAGTAGGCTCAGTGGAAGTTCCACAAGAAGCATTCATGGCGGTTTTGAAGATGGATGAAGATTAATTAAATTCAGCGAAAAGGGGGCAAATCGCCCTCTTTTTGCCGTTTACATACTTACACAAAGGAAGTGACTGCATGCGGGGAGTGTATATCCATATACCGTTTTGCCAGCAAATTTGTCATTATTGCGATTTCAATAAAGTATTTCTAAAAAACCAACCAGTCGATCAATACATCGAATCGATTGGCAAAGAGTTTTATTATATGAAAGAAGTGGGTTATTCTTTTGATGAAGTGGAAACCGTTTTCTTAGGCGGTGGCACACCGACAGCACTCAACATCGCCCAGCTCGACCGGTTACTGACGATCGTTTCACAGTATATCGATGTCGAGGCATTGAAGGAATTTACAACGGAAGCAAATCCGGATGATTTATCGGAAGGGCAACTTTCTATATTGAAGGAAAAAGGTGTGAATCGCTTGTCTATCGGTGTGCAAACCTTCAACGAACGATTACTGAAACAAATTGGACGCACGCATTCCAATGAAGACGTAGAGAAAGTTATTAAGGCTGCGCGTAAAGTTGGCTTTGAAAACATTAGTATCGATTTAATGTACAGCTTACCAACTCAGACAGTGAAGGAGTGGGAAGAAACACTCGATCGTGCATTAGCGCTTGACCTGCCTCATTATTCCGCCTATTCATTAATCGTGGAACCGAAAACGGTTTTTTACAATCGCATGGTCAAAGGGAAATTACCGTTACCGGGGGAGGATATTGAAGCAGAAATGTTCTCCATGGTGATCGAACGCATGAATGCAGCAGGCCGCGATCAATATGAAATCAGTAATTTTGCAAAAACTGATCATCCTTCGTTTCATAATCTGATTTATTGGGAAAACTCTCACTATGCAGGTATTGGTGCAGGTGCGCACGGTTATATAGGAAAAGAACGTTATGCGAACGTCGGACCGTTAACACATTACATTAATCTATTGGAGGAAGGGAAGCTACCTCGTAAAGAAGTACACGAAGTAACTCTTGCTGAATCAATGGAAGAAGAAATGTTTCTAGGTTTACGAATCATTGAGGGAGTTTCGATGCGAGAATTCGAGCAGAAATTTCAGCGGCCGATTGATAAAGTATTCAGCAAACCGATAGAAAAAATGCAACAGCAAGGGCTTCTAGAAATGGATGGAGACCATCTTCGCTTGACTAGAAAAGGTGTTTTTCAAGGGAATTCGGTATTTCAGGAATTTTTATTAGGAGATTGAGTTTGATTCGTTGACATATAAAATAGAATTTGATAAATTATGAGTAGTATTAGCACTCGAGGTTAATGAGTGCTAACAGGAGTGATGATCATGTTGACAAACAGACAATTGCTCATACTACAATTGACAGTGAAAGATTTCATCGAGTCTGCACAACCGGTTGGTTCCAGACAACTGTCGAAAAAGCCGGAAGCGCCATTTAGTTCGGCAACGATTCGGAATGACATGGCGGATCTGGAGGATATGGGTTATTTAGAAAAGACTCACACATCATCTGGAAGAGTGCCTTCCGAAAAAGGCTATCGGTTCTTTGTGGACCATTTATTGCAACCACAAGCTCTAGGCCTGGAGGACAGCTTGCAGTTGCGTACAGTGTTTCAAGAGAGAGTTGGAGAGTCGGAAGAATTAATTCGGAAATCCGCAACCATTCTATCTGACTTGACGAATTATACGTCCATCCTACTTGGACCTGACACATCTACACATGCCGTGAAGAAATTCTCTATTGTTCCATTAGATCAACAACGAGCAGTGGCGATTATCGTAACTGATAACGGACATGTGGAAAATCGGATTTTTGATGTACCACCTGGTCTTACTGCTTCGGAAATTGAGAAGACGGTAAATATTTTAAATGACCGCCTAATCGGCACATCGCTTGTGCAGTTGCAACAAAAATTGCAACTCGAAGCGAAGTATGTTTTTGAACAGCATATTCACCAAGCTGAACAATTATTCAGCTCCTTGCAACAAGCAATGGCAGTGGAGCCGGAAGAGCGATTGTATTTTGGTGGGAAATTGAATATGTGGAAACAACCGGAATTTCACGACTTCCAGAAGATGCAATCATTTTTTGAGTTGATAGAGAAAGGCAATCCTGCCATGGGGCTTTTCCAAAAAAACGAACAAGGTATTCAAGTTCGGATTGGTTCTGAAAATAATGTGATTGATATGGAAGACTATAGCGTGATTACTTCCACGTACTCGGCAGGAGAGAATATGGAAGGTTCCATCGCAATTATCGGTCCGAAGCGGATGGATTACGGAAGAGTCATTACATTGCTCGATATACTAAGCAGTGATTTATCTTCTGCACTTCATCGGTTAACCATCGGAAAAGACGGGAACGGGAGGCAAGACAAGTGAAAGAAAACCAAGAGTTTGAAGAGCAACTAGATGAAAATCTTTCCGAAAATGAGCTAGAGCAAACGGAAGCGACAGAACAGCAAGATGTTGAAGAAGTCGTCGAAGAGCTCACTAGAGAACAAGAACTTGAGAAAAAAATAGATGAATTAACGAAAGCTCTTGAAGAAGAAGAGGGTAAGAAATTACGCGTATTGGCAGACATGGAAAACGTTAAGAGACGAGCTTCACTCGACTATCAAACGTTGCAAACATACCGTGCGCAAAACGTACTGGTTAATGTGTTGCCTGTACTGGATAACTTTGAACGCGCACTTTCTGTTGAAGCAAAAGAGGAAGAGACGAAAGCACTTTTAACAGGGATGGAAATGGTCTACCGTTCATTAGTAGAAGCTTTGAAATCTGATGGATTGGAAGAAATCGAAGCCCTTGATCAAGAATTTGATCCGAACTTCCATCAGGCAGTGATGACAGGCAATGAAGAAGATAAAGATTCTGGAATTGTTTTGGAAGAACTGCAAAAAGGATATAAACTTAAAGAACGTGTACTACGACCGTCAATGGTTAAAGTAAACGAATAAAAAATTACAGCATTCACATTATAGGAGGAAAATTACACATGAGTAAAATTATCGGTATTGACTTAGGAACAACAAACTCGGTAGTAGCAGTATATGAAGGCGGAGAAGCGAAAGTAATTCCGAACCCTGAAGGTAACAGAACTTCACCATCTGTTGTGGCATTCAAAAATGGCGAACGTCAAGTAGGAGAAGTAGCTAAACGTCAATCCATCACAAACCCTAACACAATTATGTCTGTTAAGAGACATATGGGTACGGATTATAAAGTAGAAGTGGATGGCCAAGAATATTCTCCACAAGAAGTTTCTGCTATGATCCTTCAATACATGAAGGGCTATGCTGAAGAATACTTAGGCGAAAAAGTAACGAAGGCTGTAATTACAGTTCCTGCGTACTTTAACGATGCACAGCGTCAAGCAACAAAAGATGCTGGTAAAATCGCTGGTCTTGAAGTAGAGCGTATCATCAACGAGCCAACAGCAGCAGCACTTGCTTATGGTTTGGATAAAACAGAAGAAGATCAAACTATCTTAGTATATGACCTAGGTGGCGGTACGTTTGACGTATCCATTCTTGAGCTTGGTGACGGAGTATTCCAAGTGCGTTCAACAGCAGGTGACAATAAACTTGGTGGAGACGACTTTGATGATATCATTATGGATTACTTGGTACAGGAATTCCGTAAAGAGAACTCCATTGATCTTTCTAAAGACAAAATGGCTATGCAACGTTTGAAAGATGCAGCTGAAAAAGCGAAGAAAGACTTGTCTGGTGTAACGTCTACTTCAATCTCTCTTCCATTCATCACAGCTGGAGAAGCAGGCCCATTACACATGGAAATCACATTAACTCGCGGTAAATTCGATGAGTTGACTGCAAACCTAGTAGAACGTTCTATGATTCCAACTCGTCAAGCATTAAAAGATGCAGATCTATCAGCATCTGACATCGACCGTGTCATCTTAGTTGGTGGTTCTACACGTATTCCAGCAGTACAAGAAGCAATTAAAAATGTAACAGGCAAAGAGCCATTCAAAGGCGTAAACCCAGATGAAGTAGTGGCAATGGGGGCAGCAGTTCAAGGTTCCATCCTAACTGGAGACGTAAAAGACGTTGTACTTCTTGACGTAACACCTCTATCATTAGGTATCGAAACAATGGGCTCTGTTTTCACAAAACTAATCGACCGCAACACGACAATCCCTACAAGTAAATCACAAGTGTTCTCTACAGCAGCTGACAACCAGCCAGCAGTAGATATCCATGTATTGCAAGGTGAGCGTCCGATGGCAACTGACAATAAAACATTAGGTCGTTTCCAATTGACGGATATTCCACCAGCACCACGGGGTGTACCACAAATCGAAGTAACATTCGACATCGACAAAAACGGTATCGTAAATGTTAAAGCGAAAGATATGGGTACACAGAAAGAACAGAACATCACGATCCAATCTAGCTCAGGCCTTTCTGATGAGGAGATCGATCAAATGGTTAAAGATGCAGAAGCGCACGCTGAAGAAGATAAAAAGCGTAAAGAAGAAGCAGAACTTCGCAACGAAGCGGATCAGCTAGTATTTATGGCTGAAAAGACACTTAAAGATATAGAAGGAAAAGTGGATGAAGCGGAAGTGAAAGAAGCAGAAGCGGCGTTGGAAGAATTGAAAGCTGCTAATGAATCTGGAGACCTTGATCAAATTCGTACGAAGAAAGAAAAACTTGACGAATTAGTCCAAGCTCTATCTGTAAAACTATATGAGCAAGCTGCTGCAGAAGCACAAGCTGCTCAAGGCGATGCACAACCAGGTCAAGAAGACGACGGTGTAGTGGATGCAGATTTCGAAGAAGTAGAAGACGACAAAGACAATAAATAAGTAAATTGAAATAGCTATTGACGGAAAAGTCAAAGTCCGAAATTCCGGCTTTGACTTTTTCGTTTGTTAACTTAACAAAATTCAATATCAACGTGTTACAATGGACAACAGGTAAAATGCGATGAGGGGTGCAATGATGAGTAAACGAGATTACTATGAGGTGCTGGGCGTATCTAAATCCGCTACGAAGGAAGAGATCCGCAAAGCATACCGTACACTTTCTAAGAAGTTCCATCCGGATTTAAATAAAGAAGCGGATGCGGAAGTGAAATTTAAAGAAGTAACAGAAGCATTTGAAGTGTTGAGCGATGAGAACAAAAGAGCCGAATATGATCAATACGGTCATAATGGACCGGGTGCAGGCTTCGGAGGATTCGGTGGCGGAGGCGCAGATGGCTTCGGCTTTGAAGATATTTTTAGTACGTTCTTCGGTGGCAGTGCAAGAAGAAGAGATCCAAATGCTCCGCAAAAAGGTAATGACTTGCAATATACTATGACAGTCGAATTTATGGATGCAATTTTCGGTAAAGAAACAGAAATCGACATCCCGCGCGAGGAAGAATGCGATACGTGTGACGGCACTGGTGCTAAGAAAGGTACAAGCGTTAAAACATGTACGGAATGTAATGGTGCGGGTGAGGTTTCATTCGCTCAAAACACACCATTTGGTCAAGTTGTCAACCGCAGAACATGCCCTACATGCCAGGGTACAGGGAAAATTATTCCTGAAAAATGTGAAGCATGCCGTGGTAAAGGTCGCGTAACGAAAAACAAAGTCATCAAAATAACGATCCCTGCTGGTGTAGATCAAGGACAACGTTTACGGGTAGGCGGTCAAGGTGAAGCAGGAATTAATGGAGGACCTCCTGGAGACTTGTACATCGTCTTTAATGTTCGTCCACATAAACGTTTCATTCGAGAAGAAGATGATATTATATTAGAGTTGAACTTGACGTTCCCACAAGCATCATTAGGAGACGAACTCGAAGTCCAGACGGTGCATGGAAAAGTGAAGTTGAAGATACCGGCGGGTACACAAAACGGCACAACTTTCCGCCTCCGTGGAAAAGGGGTTCCAAACGTACACGGTCATGGAACAGGCGACCAACATGTCATCGTCAAAGTGATTACACCGAAAAAGATGACGGAGCGCCAAAAGGAATTACTGCGTGAGTTTGCATCCATTGAGGGTGAATCACCTGATGAGTATTCTAGCTCATTCTTCGATAAAATCAAACGCACTTTTAAAGGTGAATGAAAGGATTGACTAACTGTGAAATGGTCTGAAGTTTCCGTGCACACGACACATGAAGCAACTGAGGCGGTAGCGAACATCTTGCATGAAGCGGGTGCGAGCGGAGTTGTAATTGAAGACTCCGAAGAACCTGGTAAAGAACGGGTAGACCAGTACGGTGAAATATATGCACTAGATAAAGGTGACTTCCCAATCGAAGGTGTCATTATAAAAGCCTATTTGCCTGTCACTAGCTTCATCAATGAAACAGTTGAAAATCTTGAATTGGAAATTGAAGGCCTTCGTCAATTTTCATTAAATCCTGGACGCTTTACTATAGGCATCACAGAGGTGGATGAAGAAGATTGGGCTAACTCGTGGAAACAATATTTCCATCCGGTGAAAATATCGAAACGTTTTACAATTGTACCTACATGGGAAGAGTATACACCAGTGGAATCTGATGAGTTGATTATCGAATTGGATCCGGGAATGGCATTCGGTACGGGTACACATCCTACGACAGTCCTCTGTTTACAAGCTTTGGAGAAATACCTTCAACCTGATCAAATGATTGTCGATGTAGGAACAGGTTCAGGAGTACTAGCAATCGGTGCTGCCTTACTTGGAGCAAAGCACATTACTGCACTTGACTTGGATGAAGTAGCTGTACGTGCTGCACAGGAGAATGTGACGTATAACGATGCAGATGATCGCATTACCGTCTTGAAAGGTAATCTTCTCGATTCGATAGAAGAACCACCAGACATGATTATTGCGAATATACTAGCGGAAGTTATCATGTCGTTTTCCCAAGATGCATATCAACTCGTTAAACCAGGTGGACTATTCATTACATCCGGTATTATTGGTGCGAAACGGGACGAAGTGCGTAACGACCTAATGGCGCAAGGCTTTGAGATTTTGGAAACGGTTCTCATGGAAGATTGGGTAGCGATCATTGCGCGTAAGGGTAGTGAATAATCATGCAACGTTATTTTCTGGATCAACCATTTAATGAGCAGCGTCAAGTAGCAATCGGCGGGGATGATTATAAGCATATTGTCAAAGTGATGCGCATGACGCCGGGTCAGGAAATCCTGACTGTCTATGATGGCGAAGCTTCGGTAGCAATGATCGACAGTGTTTCTGAAGACATCGTTACCGTTTCGCAGCAGAGACAACTGGATAAAGATAACGAGTTACCGATATCTGTAACGATTGCCTGCGGGTTGCCTAAAGGCGATAAACTTGATTTGATAACGCAAAAAAGTACCGAACTAGGTATGAGTCGATTGATTCCTTTTGCTGCAAGTCGTTCTATCGTCAAATGGGATACTAAAAAAGGCGATAAACGTATAGAACGTTTGCAAAAAATTGCTAAGGAAGCTGCTGAACAAAGTCATCGTAACCGAGTACCGGAGATTTTATCCGTCCAAAGCGTCAAGCAACTGATCATGTATACAGATTCCTTTGATGTCAAATTGTTTGCGGATGAAGAAGATGCGAAAAGTGATATGCCGCATAAGATTGCGGACCGTCTGAAAAACGTGTATCATGGACAATCGATAGTAGTTGTTTTTGGACCGGAAGGCGGATTAACGCGGGAAGAAGCCGCTTTACTTCAAGATGCAGGTTTCCTCCCAGTGTCGTTAGGACCTAGAATCTTACGCACGGAAACAGCACCTTTATATGTATTGTCCGCTATGTCTTATGAATTTGAATGAAAGAAGTGAACAACTTATGTCTTCAGTTGCTTTTCATACACTGGGCTGCAAAGTGAATCATTATGAAACAGAAGCTATTTGGCAACTGTTTCAAGAAGCAGACTATGAAAGAGTAGAGTTTGATAAGAATTCTGATGTCTATGTTATTAATACATGTACCGTAACGAATACTGGTGATAAAAAGAGCCGACAAGTAATTCGTCGTGCTATTCGTAAAAATCCAGACGCAGTAATCTGTGTAACTGGTTGTTATGCACAAACATCACCAGCAGAAATTATGGCAATTCCAGGTGTGGATATTGTTGTAGGTACACAAGATCGTTCGAAACTACTTGGGCTGATCGAACAATTCCGTGAAGAGCGCCAACCGATTAATGCGGTGCGCAACATTATGAAAAACCGTGTCTATGAAGAACTCGACGTACCGTCATTTACAGATCGCACACGTGCTTCATTAAAAATACAAGAAGGTTGTAATAACTTCTGTACGTTCTGTATCATTCCATGGGCTAGAGGGTTAATGCGCTCACGTAATCCTGAAGAAGTTATTCATCAGGCACAGCAACTCGTCGACGCAGGCTATCTTGAAATCGTCTTAACAGGTATTCATACAGGTGGTTACGGTGAAGATCTAAAAGGCTATAACTTAGCTCGTCTGTTGCGTGACTTGGAGCAGCAAGTAAAAGGATTGAAACGTCTTCGTATTAGTTCAATCGAAGCGAGCCAATTAACAGACGAAGTAATTGATGTATTACGCGACTCTAATATTGTTGTACGCCACTTGCATATCCCTATTCAGTCAGGTTCAGATACTGTACTAAAACGGATGCGCCGTAAATACACAATGGAGTTCTTCTCTGATCGTTTAACTCGTCTGAACGAAGCGTTGCCTGACCTTGCTATTACTTCTGATGTCATCGTAGGCTTCCCTGGTGAGACGGAAGAAGAGTTCATGGAGACGTATAATTTCATTCGTGACCATAAGTTTTCTGAACTCCATGTGTTCCCTTATTCGAAAAGAACTGGCACACCTGCTGCTCGTATGGAAGATCAAATTGACGAAAGCGTGAAAAACGAACGCGTCCACCGCTTATTAACGTTGAACGATCAGTTAGCAAAAAATTATGCTGCTCGTTTTGAAGGCGAAGTACTCGAAGTTATTCCAGAAGAAATCTTTAAGGACGACACTGAACAGAATCTCTATGTAGGCTATACAGATAATTATTTGAAAGTAGTCTTGCCTGCAGATGAAACGATGATTGGACAAATTGTAAAAGTGAAAATCACGAAAGCGGGCTATCCTTACAATGAAGGTCAACCGGTTCGTGTGCTTACAGAAGAAAAAATCATGATTTAATTTGGACCACCTGTAATGGGTGGTCTTTTTCGTGCAACAAAATGTAAGCTTTGTTATACTGAAAAAAACGGTACGTAAAAAAGGAGCGCTTTCATTGACTACAAACTATGCCGCTTATATCGATCATACGCTGTTAAAGGCAGAAGCAACAAAACAGCAAGTACTGGCATTATGTGAAGAAGCAAAAAAATATTCCTTTGCTTCAGTCTGTATTAATCCGACTTGGGTGAAAACAGCTGCAGAGGCTTTACAGGGTACGGAGGTAAAAGTATGCACCGTGATCGGTTTTCCTTTAGGTGCAAGCACACCCGAAGTTAAAGCTTTTGAGGCTAAAGACGCGATTGCTAACGGTGCCACAGAAGTGGATATGGTGATCAATATTGGTGCATTACAAAGTGGATTGCTTGAACAAGTGCAAAATGACATTGTAGCCGTCGTGGAAGCAGCAAAAGATCAGGCTTTAGTAAAAGTGATCATCGAAACCTCATTGTTGGACGATATCCAAAAACGCACGGCATGTGAACTTGCGGTGCTCGCAGGAGCGGACTTTGTCAAAACATCGACTGGATTCTCTACTGGCGGTGCAACTCCGGAAGACGTGAAGCTGATGCGTGCTGTAGTAGGTCCGGCAATTGGAGTTAAAGCAAGTGGCGGTGTGCGCAGTGCAGAAGACGTAGATCGTATGATGGAGTCGGGTGCAACACGTATTGGTGCGAGTTCGGGTGTTTCCATCATGCAAGGCCTATCGTCATCGAGCGATTATTGATCACTTTAAAAGAGTAATTCATAAAACTTCTCATGATATTCTAATAGTTTTTATTGACCAAACAGAAAATATACGATATAATTTTATAGTACATAGCAAAGTGCTATGTTTCGAAGTGTGTGTTTGGAGGGAGGGACAAGAGATATGACTAAGACAGTCGTTCGCAAAAATGAATCACTTGAAGACGCTCTTCGCCGCTTCAAACGTACTGTATCCAAGAGTGGTACAATACAAGAGAGTAGAAAGCGTGAATTCTATGATAAGCCAAGTGTAAAACGTAAAAAGAAATCAGAAGCTGCTCGTAAGCGCAAGTTCTAATTTCTGCCTACATTGAATTTTGATATTACCTACTAATGTAATTTCTTATAAACCGAAAATCCATCCTTGGATTTTCGGTTTATTTTATTGTCTGGAATTTACTAAGCCATTTATAGGAGTTGTTGGCGAAGGTATAGGGGTGGGGATTAGCACTTCGGAGGGTTCGCGGCGAGCCAACCAGTCACAAGCTCCCTTGGTTGTCTCGCCTGTCGAACTGATCCCCTGGGAGCCCTCCTACGCGCCACTCCCTTGCAATGTAAATGGATGATACTTTTTGTTGTGCATTGAGGTTATGTTTATAATCTATTTTGAACTTGAACTTAATTAAGTTTAGGCACAAAAATAATTCACTCACTAGCTCCGATGAATATTCTAAGTATCTCCACTCAATAAGTAGGATGGAAGCGGAAGCTGGCGGTGACTCCCGATGGATCAGCCTGATCAGTTGAGACAACTAAGAGAGCGAGAGCCGTCACAAAGAACGGCTTTTGCGAGTAAAAGCGAAGCGTTAGGAGCATATCTTTGCACTTGCGAACAGTTGGCTCACCGCAGGCCCATGGGAAAGCGTCCGCCAGCTGGAGCTTCCATCCCCTCATAGACACTAATTCACTCTTCTAATTCAACCCTCATCCTCTACAACTTTAAACAAGGCTTCATCTATTCTGCTCATTTTTTCCATATATAATCCATATACTAACAAGCTATGACACAACAGAAAGAAAAACTTTTATTTAATTACGATTAAATGAAACCAAATGCTTCTTCAAACGTAAATAGTAAGTATAATAGGCAGTAGAGAGAGGTGAGAAAATAATGTCTAAAATGATTAGGTCAGTTTTTCTGCTCATTTTATTCATCGGTACAATCGCATTGCCTTTTATACACTCAGATGCAGCTGAAACAAAAGTATATCGAGTACCCCTTCATCAAGAAGTAGAAAAGGGGCTGCATGCTTTCCTACAGCGTTCATTCAAAGAAGCCAAAGCTGAAGGTGCAGAGACGATTGTGCTGGATATAGACACTCCAGGAGGGTTTGTAGACGCTGCTGATCAAATCGCAAAACTGATGGAAACAACGGATGATGTGAAAATTGTTGCTTTCATCAACGATCGTGCACTATCTGCCGGAGCTTTCCTTGCGCTCTATGCAGATGAAATCTACATGACACCAAACGGTTCGATCGGTGCTGCACAAGTCATCGATGGTTCTGGAAATGCAGCAGAAACGAAAGCCAATAGTTATTGGTTGGCGCAAATGAAAAATGCCGCAAAGCACTCAGACCGTGATCCACAATATGCACTAGCAATGGCAAATCCTGAAATTGATCTGCCGGACTTGCGTGCGCAAAAAGGGGAACTTCTGACTCTCACTGCTGACGAAGCAGAACAGGTAGGGTACAGTGAAGGTACAGTGGCTTCATTTGATGAGTTACTTAAGAAGCTGGATTTGGAAGACGCGCA
Source organism: Sporosarcina ureae (assembly GCF_002101375.1). Taxonomy (GTDB): domain Bacteria; phylum Bacillota; class Bacilli; order Bacillales_A; family Planococcaceae; genus Sporosarcina; species Sporosarcina ureae_B. Next base: position 3,338,794 of record NZ_CP015207.1, read on the forward strand.
AGTTATTTCTACAACGGAAACATTTACAGAGAAAATGGCGCGATTCATCACCAATCCGGTCGTTGTACCGATTTTACTTTCTGTTGCAAGTCTCGGACTGATTGTAGAATTATATTCACCAGGCTTCGGTGTGCCGGGAAGTATGGGGTTAACAGCTCTGTTTTTATTCTTCTATGGACATACAGTAGCGGGGCTCGCGGGTTATGAAACATTGTTATTATTCCTGCTCGGCGTTGCACTCATTATTGCCGAATTCTTTGTAGCGGGGGGAATAGCGGGTATCTTCGGGATCTTGGCTATCATAGGAAGTATTTTATTGGCAGGCACAAACTTGGCATTCATGGCAATCTCGGTGCTAATTGCGATAGCCGTAGCATGTATAGGAGCAGTGGTTATTATGAAATTCTTCGGTAAAAAACTTCATCTGTTGAATAAAATCATTTTAATGGATACGATGGATACTGAAAGCGGTTATGTCTCCAATAAAAATCGTAATGAATTGTTGCAGAAAGTTGCCACAACCATTACACCACTTTATCCATCGGGTGTTGCCGAGTTGGACGGTGAACGAATCGATGTAGTATCAGAAGGTCGGTATATCGAGAGTGGTAAAAAAGTAGTTGTCGTAGCAGTAGAAGGCTTTAGAATTGTAGTTAGAGAGATGAAAGAGGAGGAACAAGGCTTATGATGGGACTAGGAACAATCGGACTGGTAGCTGCAGTCTTCATTATCATCATCGTACTGGCGGTATTCTTTACATTTGTGCCAGTCACGCTATGGATTTCCGCAATGGCGGCAGGCGTACGAGTAAGTATCTTCACGTTAGTCGGTATGCGTTTACGTCGGGTTATCCCAAGCAGAGTAGTTAACCCGTTAATTAAAGCACATAAAGCGGGTCTGACAGTATCGATCAACCAGCTTGAAAGCCATTACTTGGCAGGTGGTAACGTAGACCGCGTTGTGAATGCATTGATTGCTGCACAACGTGCGAACATTGATTTGACTTTCGAAAGAGCGCAAGCAATTGACTTGGCAGGACGTGACGTATTGGAAGCAGTTCAAATGTCCGTTAACCCGAAAGTGATCGAAACACCATTTATCGCAGGTGTTGCGATGAATGGTATCGAAGTAAAAGCGAAAGCCCGTATCACAGTCCGTGCAAACATCGACCGTCTCGTCGGTGGTGCAGGTGAAGAAACTGTCGTTGCCCGTGTTGGTGAAGGTATCGTATCGACAATTGGTTCTTCTATCAGCCACGCAAAAGTACTAGAAAATCCGGATATGATTTCTCAAACCGTTCTGAAAAAAGGTTTGGATTCAGGTACTGCGTTTGAAATTCTTTCGATTGATATTGCCGACGTGGATATCGGTAAAAACATCGGCGCGGAACTTCAGACTGAACAAGCGATGGCGGATAAAAACATTGCCCAAGCAAAAGCGGAAGAACGCCGTGCGATGGCTGTTGCGAATGAACAAGAGATGAAGGCAAAAACTCAGGAAATGCGCTCGAAAGTTGTGGGTGCAGAAGCCGAAGTACCTTTAGCTATGGCAGAAGCTTTGCGTTCAGGAAATATCGGAATCATGGATTATATGAATTATAAAAATATCCAAGCAGATACAAGCATGCGAGATTCTATCAGCAAAACAGGTTCGGATCAACAACCAAAGAAAGATCAATAATAACGAGATGAATTCCCGGGAAGGGGATGCATAATGGAACAACTGATAATTTTGGTCATTATGCTGGCTCTGGGATCTCTATTCGGTAAAAAGAAAGACCAAGAGAAACCAGATCGACAACCGAAGCGACCGACTAGTCAGCAATGGCCAGCTCAACCAACTCAACGCCAAATGAATCAAAGAGAAACTCCGCGGACTAATGCAACTCCAGAAGAAAAGCCGCGTTCGTTGAAGGAGTTATCTAGGAACCTATTCGAAGATATTCAAAAGGAATTCCAAGATCTCCAACAAGAAACGAAGGAACCTGGACAGCCTGTAAAGTCGCAGGCGCCTCAGTCGGAAGTCTTCTATGCAGAACCTAAGAAACCGGCTAAACCCGTTTCTGCGTCACGTCCGGAGCGTCAAACGGGCAGAGGTAGACTGCACGGAGAGAACCAGTCCATCATGTTAGAAGATGAACAAATTTTGCAAGAAGACTTGATTCCAAGAACACCTCAGCAGATCATGCAAGGAATCGTCTATGCAGAAATTTTAGGTCCACCAAAATCAAAACGGTAATCATGCCGCCCCCTGTCTTTTCATAGGATGAGACAGGGGGTTTTTTCATGAAAAAATTATTCGCACTTCATCCATCCATTATTCTAGATGAATTCAACTCATTGCGGATTACTGGCAACTATCGCTTGCTCGCATTAAGCGAACAATCCGTATCCTTTCAAACGAATGACTATGTCATGACTGTTAAAGGAGAAGATGTAACGGTTCTAATGCTGACTGAACAACACGCCCATATATCGATCGATGAACTACAGGAAGTGACGGTGCGTTTTACGCCTGAAGAAGGAAACAGCCATGAGTCCTAAACGATTTGAAGTTCAGGTGAAAGATGTTCGTAACGGTTCTGTTTTTCTAAGTAGATTACAGAGAGAGCATGTCAAGATCAGCAGCTTGTATGTCTCTGGAAGTGCTATGTTTTTTGAAACGGATTCAAAAGGAATTCATATTATCCGTCGTTACAGAAGAAAGTACCGTGTGAAAGTACAAATCAGGCGTAAAGGTCAGGATACTGTTCAGCATCGGCTATTCGCATCATTCTTGTTTTTAATCGTCTGTTTCATCCCACTAGTTGCCTCGCTGTTTCTTTGGAATATCACGGTGGAGAGTGATGTCCCAGAAATTGCGCAACGAATGGAAACCAAGATGAAGAAAGCGCGAATTACTGCGCCTACTTTATTATCCAAATTACCGGAGGAAGATGAAATTCGTCGACTGTTGATGCAAGATGAACCCTCGCTATCTTGGATCCGGTTCTCAAAGGCAGGTACTTCGTTAACGGTTTCACCGATGCTTGCACCACTGTCCACTGAAGTGAAAGAAGAAGTGAAAGAAAAGCCCTCCCATCTAGTAGCAAAAACAGGAGGAGTAATTACACGCTTTGCATTAACAAGAGGAGAAAGAGCGAGTATCATTCATCAGACCGTAAAAAAAGGTGATATGTTGGCAACAGGTATTCTAGAACAAGGAGAGAAAACGGCAGTAGTAGGGGCGGATGGAGAAGTATTTGCTGATTACTGGTTAGAATGTCATTTTGAATTACCCCGGACGATTAGTTATTCGATTCAAGGAGAAGAAAACGTGAATATCAGTTGGCAAAAGCCATGGATGGGTAACCAGATAAAAGATATAAGTTTTAGAAATCCCATTATTATTGATAAGGTGAAAGAAAATCACACCCAGGAAGTATTTCTGAAAAAAGGAATGGAAGAGACCATCATATTGCCATTGATTAAGTACGATTTATTGTCAAAGAAAACAGATGAGCGCATAATTAAGGAAGAAAACATTTTACATGTATCCTTCACTAATGATAAAGTGAGTGGGACTATACTATTTTTACTTAATGAAAACATTGCTGAAAAACGACCTATAACTCAAGGAGACTGAAAATATTGAGCGAACATTTACTTCAACTTCATATTGAAGAACCGAACGAAGCGATTATGCTTCTTGGCATTTCCGATCAGAACATGAATCTAATTGAAGAGGAATTGAAAGTTTCAATCCACACTAGAGGTGAAAATATCTCGATCAGTGGAGCGGAAGAACAAGCGGTAGCTGCGAAAACATTGCTCGAGCAGTTATTGAAAGTTATCCGTAAAGGGATTAATATCAATTTACGCGATGTAGCAACAGCGATCGAAATGGCGAAAAACGGCACGATTGAATATTTCTCTTCTTTATACGAAGAAGAAATCGCACGCAACACAAAAGGAAAGGTCATTCGTGCAAAGACGATCGGCCAAAGAGAATACGTCCAAGCAATTCGTTCAAGAGATCTAGTGTTTTGTATCGGACCTGCCGGAACAGGAAAGACGTATCTCGCTGTCGTGATGGCTGTGCAGGCAATGAAAACAGGTTCAGTAAAGCGAATTGTGTTGACCCGACCTGCTGTTGAAGCTGGAGAGAGCTTAGGATTCCTTCCAGGCGATTTGAAAGAAAAAGTCGACCCATACCTTCGCCCTCTTTACGATGCGTTACACGATGTGCTGGGAGCCGAACATACAGAACGTCTTATGGAACGTGGCGTCATTGAAATTGCACCATTGGCGTACATGCGTGGCAGAACGCTTGACGATGCATTCGTTATTTTGGACGAAGCTCAAAATACAACGAAAGCGCAAATGAAAATGTTTTTAACTCGTCTCGGTTTTGGATCGAAAATGGTCATCACAGGTGATAAAACGCAAATTGATTTACCTCGCGGTGTAGATTCCGGTCTCAATGTTGCAGAACATATTTTGAAGAATGTGCAAGATATCCAATTCATGTATTTGGAACAAGGTGACGTAGTCCGACATCCGATTGTAGCGAAGATCATTGATGCATATGAGAAAGAGCAGTCAACTAATTAATTGACTGCTTTTTTTTGAATGATGAATATACATAGTTACACCATCATGTGAGGAACATTTGCTGAAAGGAGGCAACTGCATGATAGCTTTAAAGGAACTACTTTCACACCTAAGAAAAGTGAAATTTACATTTCTTTTGCTTCTTGTCGTCTCTCTTTCAAGTATCTTATTATTTTTTCTGATGTATGGCAGCACGCAAAACGAAACGTACGAAATTTCAGCTTTTGAGATTTCACCGAAAACTATACGTTCACCTAAAACAATAGAAGATATCGAGAAAACCGAACTTGAACGTGTACGGGCAGAACAGGCGGTACCTAATTCCTATCGTTTTTCAGAAGATGTCATGAAAAACCGCCAAGCTATCCTTGGTTCAATCTTTACTGCAGTGAGTGATGTCAAAGTCGAAGCGAGTGAAGATCCAGACATGACCTCGGGATCTAAAATGAAATTGCTCCAAAAGAAGTTGGAAGGACTTGAAAAAGAACAGACTTTTTTACCCGTTACAAGTGACCAACTTAAACAGCTGCTCTCGGCTGAACAAGATGATCTAAATAATTTGCATGAATTATTGACACTTGTAGTGGGAAAAGAATTATCGAAGCCGTTTAAAGCTGAACAGGTGCCGATGCATCGTTATGAAGTGGAGCGTAGAATTCGAGAAACTACTACACTGCCAAGAGATTTGCTTGATGTTGCACTATCCCTAGGACGAATGGCGGTAGTGGAAACGGAAGTAATCGATGAAGAATTGACAGTCAAAAATCAGGCGGATGCGCGAGCTTCAGTTGAAGCCATCCGTATTTTGCAAGGACAAGTCATCGTACGTGAAGGACAGTTGATCGATCGTGATGTGTATCACCAACTAAAGCTTTCTGGAGTCCTTAATAATCAATCTTCACTTAAACCGATGTTCGGAACGGTGTTGTTTATTTTGTTTGTGTCAGGTTTGATTGCTATACACTTCGGCAAGTCCAAAAGAGATGAGGCATTTAAAAAGAAAGCTCTGGTTATTTTCTGTATTATTTTATTACTGGCGGTCGTATTAATGAAAATCGTCAGCTACATCGATTATGAGTTTGATGTCCTCATTGCATTTTTATTTCCAACGGCTCTCGTACCGATGTTGATCAAGTTATTGATTAATGAGCGTTCAGCAGTACTTGCGACAATTATTACTTCTGCGACAGCTGGTATCATGCTGCAGGAAGGCTTGGCCGCAATCATGCAAATGGAAGTAGCGCTGTATATTTTATTCGGTGGAATTGTGAGTATCTATTTACTGAGTGAACATGGCAGACGTTCAACGATTCTGCAGACGAGTGTTGGTGTTGCGGGATCAAATAGTATGTTCATCATATTTTATTTGTTAATGACGCAGACTAGTTATACAACGCCAGAGCTGATTTTCTATGCCGTGGCAGCTATCACATCTGGCTTGTTATCTGGAGCTTTGACAATGGGATTATTGCCGTTTTTCGAGTCGAGTTTCCACTTGCTTTCTAATATGCGTTTAGTGGAGCTTTCGAATCCTAATCATCCGCTACTAAAGAAAATTTTAGTGGAGACGCCGGGCACATATCATCACAGCATTATGGTTGCGAATATAGCCGATGCGGCGTGTGAAGCAATTGGAGCCAACGGATTGCTCGCGCGTGTCGGCAGTTATTATCATGATATTGGGAAAACTATACATCCGGGATTCTTCATTGAAAATCAACATAATGATCGTAATCTACATGATGCACTGACACCCGAGAAAAGTCGTGATATGATTATAGCCCACGCGGAAGATGGCGCGAAAATTTTGGAGAAGCATCGTATGCCAAAAGAGCTTATAGCTATTGCAAGACAGCATCATGGAACGAGTAGCGTCCGGTTCTTTTATCAGAAAGCGAAAGAAATCAATCCCGATGTGAATGAAGACGATTTTCGCTATCCCGGCCCGAAACCGCAAACGAAAGAAAATGCGGTCATTATGATTGCAGACAGTGTGGAAGCGGCGGTGCGTTCTATGAAAGAACCGACTCCTGAAAAAATTGCTACGCTCGTCAACGCGATTGTACGAGGGAAATTAGAGGATGATCAATTTGACGAATGTGATTTGTCGTTAAAAGAAATTAAATTAGTGAAACAAGCAATTAATGAAACGTTAAACGGGATATTTCATAATCGTATTGAATACCCCGATAAGTAAAGGAGCAGAGCGACTATGATAGATTTTTATTTCGAAGATGAAACAGAAATCGTGGAACCAAGTTCGGAAACATTGATCAAGGATTTGTTGACTCACGCGTCCATAATGGAGAAAATGGAAGGTCTGTATGAGTTGTCTATTACGTTTATGGACGATGAATCCATTCAAGCTGTGAATGCTGAATACAGAGGCAAAGACCGTCCAACTGACGTTATTTCATTTGCGCTAGAAGAGTTGTCTGAAGGAGAAGTGGCGATTGTTCATGAAAGCGATATGCCTGTTGTGCTAGGGGACATCTTGATTTCCATCGATACTGCAAAACGTCAGGCAATTGAGTACAATCATTCGTTCGAGCGGGAACTCGGGTTTCTTGCTTTACATGGATTCTTGCATCTACTCGGATATGATCATCTCGATGAAGAACAAGAACGTGAGATGTTCGGCAGACAGACAGAGATTTTAACTGCATTCGGTTTGGATCGGCAGTGAGTCTATGCAGAATTTCTTGAAGTCTTTCATCTTTGCGTGGGAAGGCATTAAAGACGGCTTTAGGCAAGGCCGGAATATGAAATCGCACGGTTTATCAGCTATGATCGTGTTGATTGCAGGCTGGTTCACCGGCCTTTCACAAATAGAATGGATGATTATTTTTATCGTCATTGCAGGTGTAATGGCGCTTGAATTAATGAATACTGCAGTGGAATACGTTGTGGATCTTGTCACAACCGAATTCCATCCGCTAGCTAAAAAAGCAAAAGATATTGCAGCTGGTTCCGTTTTCGTGTTTGCCATAGCCAGTGCAATCATCGGCTGTATAATTTTCTTTCCAAAATGGTTTGGATAATAAGATCGAATGAAGAGGTGGTAATTAGATGCAAGTAGAACAATTAATGAATGAAGCAAAGCTAGCGATGAAAACGGCCTATGTACCTTATTCAAAATTTCCAGTAGGTGCTGCATTAGAGGCAAGCGATGGTACTATTTATCATGGATGCAATATTGAAAACTCTGCGTATGGCTTATCTAATTGTGCAGAGAGAACAGCTATTTTCAAAGCGGTATCTGAAGGTGTCACATCGTTCAAGTCGATTACAGTAATTGGCGATACGGAAGGCCCGATCGCGCCGTGCGGTTCTTGCCGTCAAGTCATTGCAGAATTTTGTGCGCCGAACATGCCTGTATACTTGACGAATTTGAAAGGTCATATACAAGAAACAACAGTAGACCAGCTATTGCCGGGTGCTTTTTCCAAGGAGGATTTAGATTATGCAGAAGAACAACTTTAAGTCAGGCTTTATTTCCATCATCGGACGTCCCAATGTAGGGAAATCTACATTTATCAACCGCATGGTCGGTCAAAAAATTGCGATCATGAGCGACAAGCCACAAACAACACGAAACAAAGTACAGGGAATTGTCACAACCGATACGTCTCAGATGATTTTTATAGATACACCAGGTGTCCACAAACCGAAACATCGACTTGGCGACTTCATGTTGAAAGTGACACGCAGTACGCTGAGCGAAGTCGATGTGATCATGTTTATGGTCAATGCGGATGAAAAAATCGGAACAGGTGACAGATTTATTATGGAGTGGCTCGTGAAATCGGAGACGCCTGTATTTTTGGTCATCAATAAAATCGACTTAGTGCATCCTGATCAATTATTCGAGATCATCACATCATATACAAATGAAATGAAATTTGCAGAAGTCGTTCCAATCTCTGCACTAAATGGCAATAATATTGAACGATTGGTGGAAACGCTAGAAAGTTATTTAGAAGAAGGTCCACAATTTTATGATGCAGAGCAAGTAACGGATCACCCAGAGCGTTTCATCATTTCCGAAATGATCCGTGAAAAAGTATTGCACACTACACGCGAAGAAATTCCGCACTCGATTGCGGTGGCGATTGAAAGTATTGAGCAAGATCCAGTAACCGACAAAACGCATATCCGCGCGACCATTATAGTGGAACGAGATTCACAAAAAGGGATTGTCATTGGTAAAGGTGGAAAGCTCCTAAAAGAAGTCGGCGTGAAAGCAAGAAAAGATATCGAAATGTTGCTGGGCCATAAAGTGTATTTAGAGCTATGGGTGAAAGTCCAAAAAGACTGGCGTAACCGTCCGAGTCGTTTGAAAGAGTTTGGATTTAACGAGGAAGACTACTAAGCTGTCTGTCCTGCTAAAGGAGAGAGCGTGTTGCTGAATAAATTGGAAGGCTATATTATCAAAAGTATCCCTTACGGAGAATCCAATAAGATTGTGACGATCTATACGAAAGAAGCGGGGAAGATCACGGCGATGGCAAGAGGTGCGAAAAAGCCTGCGAGTCGCTTAGCAGCCATTACACAAACCTTTACTCATGGCTATTTTCTTGTTCGTGCAAGCAGGGGCATGGGGTCGCTTGAGCAAGGTGAGCTCATCAGCAGTGTTCGGCACATTCGTTCGGATCTAGAGACGACGGCCTATGCGGGGTTGATTGTAGAATTGCTTGATCGTCTCACAGAATCTGAACAGCCAAATGCGAGCATATTTCGTTTGCTTGACGAGTCTTTTAATGCTCTGGAAGAGGGCTATGACGCGGAAGCCATATCACTTTTCGTTCAGTGGAAGATGTTGCCGGTTGCAGGAATACATCCTATACTTCATGAGTGTGCAAGTTGCGGCGCTACAGAAGGAGAATTCGCTTTTTCTTTCCAACAGATAGGTTTTCTTTGTCATCGTTGCTTTAACGTCGATCCGTATATCATTCGTCTATCTCCTACACAAATCAAATTGATCCGAATGTTTTACAATGTTCCACTCGATCAGATTGGCAAACTGACGTTGAAGAAACCGACGAAGACGTTTATGGCGAAGCTTGTTTCAACGATTTATCAAGAACAAACAGGAATCTTTCTGAAATCCAGAAAGTTCATTGAGCAACTGGAACGTACACCTGAATTGCAAAAACCAAATGAACGAACGAAAGAAAGCCCAGAAGTGGAAGGCTGATGCCAACTTCTTCTGGGCTTTTTTATAATTAAAATTGTAGGTGTTTTTGAATATATGCTGTAACGTCTTCAATAGGCATGCGTTCTTGCTCCATGGAATCACGGTGACGAACAGTCACTTGTTTGTCTTCCAACGAATCAAAGTCAAATGTAATACAGAATGGAGTTCCGATTTCATCTTGACGACGGTAACGACGTCCGATGGATTGAGAATCATCATATTGTACTGGGAAATGCTTTGAAAGCTCCGCATATACTTGTTGTGCATCATCCGCAAGCTTTTTGGATAATGGAAGGACTGCTGCTTTGATTGGCGCTAATGCTGGGTGGAAACGAAGAACAGTACGTGTATCGCCGTCTTCAAGTTCTTCCGTATCGAATGCGTCACATAGGAAAGCCAACGTTACGCGGTCCGCACCAACGGAAGGTTCGATACAGTAAGGTACGTATTTTTCATTCGTAATTGGATCTTGGTAATGGAAGTCTTCGCCTGAATATTCCATATGACGGTTCAAATCGAAGTCCGTACGGTTAGCGATCCCCCATAGCTCTCCCCAACCAAATGGGAATTTGTATTCGATATCCACAGTTCCTTTAGAATAGTGGGATAGCTCATCTTCATTGTGTTCGCGTAGACGCATATTATCTTTCTTCAAACCAAGTTTCAATAATAATCCTTCAGACTGGTCAATCCAGTACTTATACCATTGCTCATCTTCGCCTGGTTTACAGAAGAATTCAAGTTCCATTTGTTCGAATTCACGAGTACGGAATGTGAAGTTACCCGGTGTGATTTCGTTACGGAAACTTTTTCCTACTTGTGCGATACCAAAAGGTACTTTCTTTCTCATAGAGCGTTGAACATTCTTGAAGTTCACGAAGATTCCTTGTGCCGTTTCAGGACGTAGGAAAATTTCGTTCGCAGAGGAATCTGTTACGCCTTGGCTTGTTTTGAACATTAAGTTGAATTGACGGATTTCCGTATAATCCAACGCACCACATGTAGGACATTTGATTTCGTGTTCTTGAATCAAATCGAACATTTTATCAAACGGTAGGCCATCGACGACCATTTCAATTCCCTTTGCATCCAATGCTTCTTCGATTAATTTGTCTGCACGGTGACGGGTATTACATTTTTTACAGTCGATCATCGGATCATTGAAGTTTCCGATATGACCGGATGCTTCCCAAACTTTCGGGTTCATCAGGATTGCGGAATCAAGACCTACGTTATAAGGTGATTCCTGAATGAATTTCTGCCACCAAGCGCGTTTGATATTGTTTTTTAGTTCGACACCTAGAGGACCGTAATCCCAAGTGTTTGCCAAACCACCATAAATATCAGACCCTGGGAATACGAACCCCCGTTGTTTTGAAAGATTGACTACTTGTTCCATAGATAACATTCTAAACGCCTCCAATTAAAATAAGCACACGTCTCCGGACATAGATCATGTCCGGGGACGAGTGCATGATAACCCGCGGTTCCACCCCGATTGGTTTTTCAACCCACTTTCATAATGAATGTTTCAACTCCCGGCTGCCGTTTTCGTGTAGGTACAGGCTTTCACTATCCCTGTTCGCTCAAAATATACACTACTTATTGACCGTTCTTCGTTTACTTGATTCAAAATTAGTTTAGCATGCTTCTCCTTTCTTCGCAATAGCGAGCGTGTTGATATATAATTAGACAGTAAATACAACTTTGAAGTCTGAAGGCGGTGACATGTTTGGAATTAAATACACGTCAGAATGAAATCCTCGACATCGTCAAAGGAAACGGTCCGATTACAGGGGAGCAAATTGCTGAGCGTTTACATTTGGCGCGCGCTACGATCCGGCCGGATTTGGCAATCTTGACGATGGCTGGATTTTTGGATGCACGACCGCGTGTAGGTTATTTCTATTCTGGCAAGAAACCTATCAAATCCGTTGCAGATGGCATGGTGGATATGATTGTAGCCAATTACCAATCGAGGCCAGTCGTCATCACTGAAAATCTATCTGTCTATGACGCGATTTGCCAGCTGTTTTTAGAAGATGTAGGTACGCTATTCGTGGTGGACCAACAGTCGTTATTGACAGGCGTTGTGTCACGAAAGGATTTACTGAGAACGAGCATCGGAAGAACAGAATTAGAAAAGATACCCGTGCATGTCATTATGACAAGAATGCCGAATGTCACATATTGCAAAAAAGAAGACACACTCATTTCCGTTGCCAAAAAAATGATGGACAGTCAAATCGATTCATTGCCTATCGTTCAAGAGCGTGAAAAAGGACTAGAAGTAATGGGACGGGTGACGAAAACAAATATTACTGCCGCTTTTCTTTCATTAGTGGAAGATCAAGATGTATGAGGAGTGACTGCATGACAAAATTCACATTATTTATTGTCTCCGATTCTGTCGGGGAAACTGCAGGTCTTGTGACGAAAGCGGCTGCGAGTCAATTTCGACACGATTTGGAGACGGTTTCAATAAAAAGATTTTCGTATATAGAAGAGAATTCACAATTGGAAGAGATTGTATTCTTAGCAAAGCAACAGCAAGCATTGATTGTCTTTACCTTAGTCAAAAGCCAGATGAGAGAGCAGCTACATCTACTTTGTGAAGAATTGAAAGTACCTTTCGTAGACTTGCTCGGTCCATTGATTGAGAAGATGGGAGACCAGTTGAAACAAGAACCATTTGAAGAGCCCGGTCTTGTCAGGAAGTTGGATGATGATTATTTTAAGAAGATTGAAGCCATCGAGTTTGCAGTTCGCTATGATGACGGAAGAGATACACGTGGCATATTGGAAGCGGATATGGTCCTAATCGGTGTATCGCGTACATCCAAAACGCCGTTATCTCAATATCTTGCGAATAAAGGTTTTAAAGTGGCCAACGTACCGCTTCTGCCAGAAGTGGACCCGCCGTCAGAACTTTTTTCTATTGATCCTGCAAAGTGCTTTGGCCTATGTATTTCCGTTGAGCAATTGAATTCGATTCGGAAATCTCGCTTGAAGACATTAGGCTTGAAAGATGATGCAAACTATGCGAAAATAGCACGTATTCAACAAGAGATTGACTATTTCAATGAAATTACTACACGTGTCGGTTGTGAAGTCATCGATGTGACGAATCGCGCGGTAGAAGAGACAGCCAATACGATTCTTAAAGCATTTTTAGCAAGGAAGGCCAACTGAAAGAACTAGTTGGGTCTTCTTTTTTCTGTGTGTCTCCACTCGACTAACATGTCATAAATGTGACATAAATGCAGATACTGAAAATATTTATAGCAAAAAATGTCGATAAAGAAGGATTTTTGTGAAGCGTCTAGAATTTATGTATATAGAGTGGAAATGGTGATAGAATGACAAGAATATCTGATGATACAATTGAGGAAATCCGTTCAGGAACCGACATCGTCGATTTGATCAGCGAATATGTCCAATTAGCAAAAAGAGGTAAAAACTGGTTTGGACTTTGCCCGTTCCATGAAGAAGGCAGTCCGTCTTTCTCTGTTTCCGAAGACAAGCAGCTTTTCCATTGTTTTGGTTGCGGCGCAAGCGGAAATGCCATCACGTTCATGATGGATATGGAAAACCGGTCATTCATCGACTCCATCGTCAAACTAGGCAGCCGAATGGGATTAGAATTGGAGAGTTCCCAAACAGACAACCAAGCGTCAAATTCCTCGTCTAATCAAAAAATGCTGAAAGCCTACACACTGGCTGCTAATTTTTATAGCCATCTGCTCTTAAACACCATAGAAGGCGAAAAAGCATTAGAATATCTAGAAAAAAGAGGATTTACGCGTGACGAGATAGAACAGTATGAAATAGGATGGTCTCCCATTCAATCAGATGCCTTATCGGCACTGCTAAAGAGACAAGGTTTTGATATGAAGGAAATGGAAACGGCAGGGCTTTGTTTCCATAAAGAAGATGGCTCAGGTTATTTTGACCGTTTCAGAGGAAGGATCATGTTTCCGATTCAGGATGATAATGGTGCAACAATCGCATTCTCCGGCAGAAGGTTGGAGGATTCTTCTTCTGACGCTAAATATATCAATAGTCCAGAAACTCCCGTCTTTGAAAAGAGTAAGGTTTTGTTTAATTTTCACCGTGCACGTCTTAATGTTCGAAAAACGGGTAAAGTAGTATTATTCGAAGGTTTCATGGATACGATTGCAGCAGATCGTGGCGGAATAGGAAATACAGTGGCTGTTATGGGTACTGCATTGTCCGCGCATCATATCGTGAAATTGAAGCGAATGGCAAAAAAGATCGTCATTTGCTGCGATGGTGACTCAGCTGGCTGGGGGGCTGCCAAACGATTTGCTGACCAATTAATGGATAGCGGAATGGATGTACTGATTGCCACCTTACCTGATAAAATGGATCCTGATGATTATATCAGTCAGCATGGTTCAGAAGTATTTTCAGAAAAGGTGCTTGATCAAGCGTTATCTTATATTTCTTTCGTAGCGGCCTACTATAGAAGAGATAAGAATTTATCCGTTGATCATGATATCAAGCAATATGTACACGAAGTATTTGACGAACTGGCTCACCGTTGTTCTCCTATCGAGAAGGATTTATTGATCCAGCAACTCCACAATGAAACACATGCTTCAAAAGAGTCACTTGGTCAAGAATTCACCAAGTCGATTGCTAAGAAAGCGAAACAATCACGAGATACAAGTCCTGATGAAGGCAGAATTGTACAAGTTACGAGAGCCCCGGTGAATCGTGCGGAAACAGATCGTGCGGAACAATTACTTCTTGCGCATCTGCTGATGGACGCAGATCTATTCGAGGAAAAACGACTGGAACTTCAAGATTTATTTGTGCGAGATGATATCATCAAAATATTCTTTAAGTTAGCAGCGTTTTATGAACAATATGATTTGCCAAACTATCAGCGATTTGCAGAAACGTTGGAAGACCGGCAACTAAAGAAAGTAGTCATGGAAGCCATCTTAACTGAACGTTCACAGGAGCATATTACACAAGAAGTGAATGACTGTATCCGTCATTTGAAAAAAAATCAAATCAAACGTCTAATTGATCAAAAACGACATGAATCAAAAGAAGCAGAAAAAAGGAACGACCTACTGAAAGCAATGGAGTTGGCCTCGGAAGTAATCCAGCTTGTGAGATCGTTAAAGGTTCTGTAAGGAGGTATAGTCACT